>JAZKBB010000009.1:0-29987 GCA_040388865.1 Pseudomonadota bacterium
ACCGGCTTCTGCTTCCTCTTCGCTCCCGCCTACCACCCGGGGATGAGGCATGCCGCTTTGGTCCGCCGGCAGCTCGAGGTCCGAACAGTCATGAATCTGCTGGGGCCATGCATCAATCCGGCGCACCCGCCGGTCCAGCTGCTCGGCGTCGCCGATCCGAAGATGCTGCGCCGCGTGGCGCAGACGCTGGCGGCGATGGGCGTTCGCGAGGCGCTGGTCGTCCACGGCTCCGGCCTCGACGAGGTCGCGCTGCACGGGCCGACGCGGGCGATCCGGCTGGCCGGGGACGAGATCGAGGAGATCGAGATCACGCCTGAGCAGGCGGGCCTCGAGCGGGCGCCGCTGAAGGTCGTCACCGGCGGCGACGTCGACGAGAATGCCGCGCGGCTGAAGGCGCTGTTCGAAGGCCGCGGCGCGGGCGCCGAGGAGGATATCGTCATCCTCAACACGGCCGCCTTGCTGCACACTGCGGGTCTCGCGGGCGGCCTGAAGGAGGGCGCAGACCTGGCGCGCGACGCGCTGGCCTCTGGCGGAGCGGCAAAGGTGCTCGCGCAATATGTCGAGGCGAGCCGTGCCTGAAGCAGCGGGTGTTCTCGGCCGGATCGCGTCGGCCAAGCGCGAGGAGCTTGCGCGCCGCTTCGACGGCGTGTCGCTCGACGCCTTGCGGGCCGAGGCACGGCCGACGACGCGAAGCCTCGCCGGGGTGCTCGCGCAGCCCGGAGCGCGCTTCATCCTGGAGATCAAGAAGGCCTCGCCGTCGGCGGGCGCGATCCGCGCGGACGCGGATCCGGCCCGTCTCGCGCGCGGCTATCGCGGGGTCGCCGATGCTTTGAGCGTCCTGTGCGACCGCGCCTTTTTCGGCGGATCGCTGGATGATCTGACAGCCGCGCGCGCCGAGTTCGACGGCCCGATCCTCGCCAAGGATTTTTTCATCGATCCGCGGCAGGTCGCCGAAGCACGGATCGCCGGCGCGGACGCCGTCCTGGTGATGCTGTCGCTCCTCGATGACGAGGCGGCGCGCGAAATCATTGCCGAGGCGCGCCGCTTCGAGATGGACGCGCTGGTCGAAGTCCATAACGAGGCCGAGATGCAGCGCGCGCTTGCGCTCGGCGCGCCGTTGATCGGCATCAACAACCGCGACTTGTCGGACCTCAGTATCGATCTTGCGACGACCGAGCAGCTCGCCCGCTTCGCTGCTGACCGTATCGTCGTTTCGGAGTCGGGTATCGCCTCTCGCGGCCAGGTCGAGCGCTTGTCCCCGCTTGTGGACGGTTTCCTCGTCGGCTCGTCGCTGATGCTCGCTTCTGAACCGGCGCAGGCCGCGCGGGACCTTATCTTCGGAAGAACCAAATTGTGCGGATTGAATTGCGGCGCGGACTTGAGCGCCGCCCGGCCAGCGGCGTTCGCCGGCTTCGTGTTTGTGACTGTCAGCCCCCGCCATGTCACGATCGCCGAAGCTGTGCCGCTGGCCGGACTCGCCCTAAGCCAGGGAACGCTGCCGGTCGGAATATTCCGCGAGGCGGCCACAGACGAAGTTGCCGCCGCCGCCGCATCCCTTCGTCTTCATGCGGTGCAGCTGCATGGGCGCGAGGATGAGGAATATATGCGCTCGCTAAGGCGCAAACTTCCGGCGGAATGCGAGATATGGACGGCGCTCAGCGTTGGCAGGGATCCTCTGGTAGGTCGCGGCGGCGACCGGTTGCTGTTCGACAATAGCGAAGGGGGTAGCGGCCGCAATTTCGACTGGTCGCTGATCAAGGATCACCCGGAGCTCGCGCGATCGGTCGTCGCCGGCGGGATCGGACCGCACAACGCGCGCGCGGCACGGGAAATCGGCGCCTACGCCATCGATATCGGCTCGGCCGTCGACGCGAGCCCCGGCCGGAAATCGCCCTATAAGATCGCCGAGCTATTCGAGGCGCTGCGCCCACCGGCCCGCGAACGGTTGCGCGCATGCGCCTGAGCGGAAGGTTCGGCAAGTTCGGCGGCGCTTACGTGCCGGAGATTCTGGTGCCGGCGCTCGAGCAGCTCGAAGCCGCGTTCCTCGACGCTCAGGATGATCCCGCTTTTGTCGCCGAGCTCAACGGCCTGCTCGCGAATTACGCCGGACGGCCGACGCCGCTGACCCGCTGCCGCAACCTGCCTGCCAACATCTACCTCAAGCGCGAGGACCTGCTTCACGGCGGCGCTCATAAGACCAACCAGGTGCTGGGGCAGGGGCTGCTCGCCAAACGCATGGGCAAGACCCGGCTGATCGCCGAGACCGGCGCGGGGCAACATGGCGTCGCGACGGCCATCGTCGGCGCCTTGCTCGGCTTTGAGACGGTCATTTACATGGGCGCGGAGGATATCGAGCGTCAGCAGCTCAATGTCTTCCGGATGCAGCTGATGGGCGCCACGGTCGTGCCCGTGAACAGTGGCGCGCGGACGCTCAAGGACGCAATCAACGAGGCGCTGCGCGACTGGTCGGCGAGCTTCGAGACCACCCATTATCTGCTCGGCACCGCAGCAGGACCGCATCCGTTCCCGACGATGGTCCGCGAGTTCCAGCGCGTCATCAGCCGGGAGGCGCGCGCGCAGATGATCGAGCAGCTCGGGCGGCTACCTGATGCGGTCGTTGCCTGCGTCGGCGGCGGATCGAACGCGATCGGCCTATTCGCCGACTTTATGGGTGACGACGTGCGGCTGATAGGGGTTGAGGCCGCGGGCAAGGGCCTGCACGGCGAGGAACATGGCGCGACTTTGCTACGCGGCACGCCCGGCATTCTGCATGGCGCCGAGACCTACTTGCTCCAGGATTCGGACGGCCAGGTAACCGATACCTGGTCGGTGTCGGCAGGCCTCGATTATCCCGCGGTCGGCCCGGAGCATGCGCACCTCAAAGACAGTGGCCGCGCGGAATATGTCGGCGCGACCGACGCCGAAGCGCTCGCGGCGTTCAAGGCCCTCGCGGAAAGCGAAGGCATCCTCTGCGCCTTCGAATCCGCGCACGCGCTCGCTTATGCGCTGAAGCTCGCCGAGCAGGAGCCGGACAGCGCAATTCTTGTTGGCCTGTCCGGTCGCGGCGACAAGGACGTTTCACAAGCGCAGGCGCTGCTCGCGTGAGCCGCTACGCGACCATGTTCGACCGGCTGAACGGCGAGGGCGCGTTCGGCGCTTTCCTGATGCTCGGCGATCCCGATTTGCAGACCTGCGCGCGGCTGCTGGACGATCTCGTCGAGGGCGGCGCCGACATGATCGAGGTCGGAATTCCCTTCTCCGACCCGGTCGCCGACGGACCGGTGATCCAGGCGGCAGCACAGCGCGCGCTGTCCGCCGGCGTCCGAGTCGGCGATTGCCTGGACCTCCTCGCCGGCTTCCGGTCGCGCCACCCTGACGTGCCCGTCGGTATCCTGACCTACGCCAATATCGTGGTCGCGCGCGGCGGTTTCATGCGCGAAGCGGCGGACGCCGGAGCCGACAGCCTGCTGATCGCCGACGTGCCCGCGCTAGAGGCCGAGCGCTTCACCGGCGAAATGGAGCAGGCGGGAATCGAGCCGGTGCTGATCGCCGCCGGCAACACGCCCGATGCCACTTTGCAGCGTGTCGCAAGTCTTTCAAAAGCCTACACTTATTGCGTCAGCCGGGCAGGGATCACGGGCACTCACGCCGGCGGCCGGTTCGACGCCGGACTCATCGATCGCGTCAAGGCAGCCGGCGCGCCGCCACCGGTGTTCGGGTTCGGAATCTCGAAGCCCGAGCACGTCCGCGCGGCGCTCGCGGCGGGGGCAAAAGGGGTGATCTGCGGCTCGGCGATCGTCGATCTCGTTTCGAGACGCGAGCCCGTCGAAAGCTTTGTCCAGTCATTGAAAGCAGTTACACGGAACGACTCGGTGGCGGAATGAATTGAATCACGTCGACGAAGGAGAGTCCGAATGGCTGCTCGTGCGATTTGGCGGGGACAGATCCGGCTGGCGCTGGTGTCGATCCCGGTTGAGCTGTTCCCGGCGACCCGAAGCGGGGCGCAGATCCAGTTCCACCAGGTGCATGAGCCTACGGGCAAACGCATCAAATATGAGAAGGTCGTGCCCGGCGTCGGTGCCGTCGACAAGGACGAGATCGTCAAGGGCTACGAAGTCTCCAAGGGCCACTACGTCCTGCTCGACCCCGAGGAGATCGAAAGTGTCAAACTCGAGAGCCGCAGGACACTCGACCTCGTCCAGTTCGTCGACGAGGAAGAGATCGACGCGACCTATTTCGACAAGCCATATTATGTCGTCCCGGCGGATGACCTCGCCGAAGAGGCTTATGTCGTCCTTCGTGATGCGCTGAAAGCCGCGAAGAAAGTCGGTGTCGGCCAGCTTGCGATGCGCGGGCAGGAATATGTCGTCGCCCTCAAGCCGTGCGGCCGCGGCCTCCTGCTGGAGACGCTCCGCTACGCGGACGAGATCCACAAATCGTCCGGCTTTTTCCGCGACATCGGCGATACCAAGCCGGACCCCGACCTGCTCGACATGGCGTCGATGCTGATCGAGCGCAAAGCCGGTGAGTTCGATCCGAACGAGTTTCACAACCGCTACGTCGACGCTCTTCATCGCCTGATCGAAGAGAAGCAGAAGCACCAGGGCGAGAAGATTATCGAGGATCCGGACGCTGATGCCGGCCCACCCAAGGGCTCCAACGTCATCGATCTGATGGCCGCGCTTAAAAAAAGCCTCGGCGACGAGAAGCGCGGTAAGGAGGACAAGCCCAAGAAGCCCTCCGCGAAGAAGAGCACCAGCAAGAAGGAACCGGCGAAGGCGCCCGCACGTAAAAGGGCGTAGCCATGCCCCGGCGCGTGCCGCTCGACATCGAGACCTACAACCGCAAGCGCGACTTTGCGAAAACCAAGGAGCCGCGCGGGCGCAAGCTCAAGGGCAAGGGCGACAGCTTCGTCGTCCAGAAGCACGAGGCGTCGCGACTACACTGGGATTTCCGGCTGGAGCTCGATGGAGTCCTCAAGAGCTGGGCGGTGCCCAAGGGGCCGAGCCTCGATCCCGACGAGAAGCGCCTCGCGATGCGCACCGAGGACCATCCGCTCGATTATGGCGGCTTCGAAGGCACCATCCCCAAGGGCGAATATGGCGGCGGCACGGTCATGCTGTGGGACCAGGGCCGGTGGGTTCCCGAGCCGAGCAAAGACCCAAGCAAGACCATCGAGGACGGGCACCTCCACTTCACCCTCGAAGGCGAGCGGATGAAGGGCGAATGGGTGATGTTTCGCTTGAAACCCCGCCCCGGCGAAAAAGCCGAGCCGTGGATGCTGAAGAAAGTCACCGACGAGTTTGCCGAGCCGGAGGATGGCGATGCGCTGGTCGACAATTGCGTGACCAGCGTCACCACCGGGCGGACGATGGCCGAGATCGCCGCGGGCGAGGACGTCTGGCGGTCCAATCGCGGGGGACAGAAGGGCGGGCGGGCCAAGCGCAAGGCTTCGAAAGCACCGCCGCCTTTCGAGGAGCCGCAGCTCGCCACGCTCGTGGACGAGGTACCGAGCGGCAACGGCTGGCTCCATGAATATAAGTACGACGGCTACCGGCTGCTGCTTGCCGTCGGCGACGGCGTCGCCACCGCCTGGACCCGCAACGGCAAGGACTGGGGCGACAAGTTCAAGGCACTGGTCAAGGCCGCCGCAAAGCTACCGGCGGGTTGCCTCATCGACGGCGAAGCGGTCGCGATCGGCGACGACGGCAAGCCGAGCTTTCAGCTGCTCCAGTCGACGCTTAAGGACAGACAAGGCGCCAACCTCGTCTTCTACGCCTTCGACCTGCTGATCGACCGCGGCGATGACATCAGGAAACTGCCCAACATCGAGCGCAAGGAGCGGCTTGCGGCGCTGCTGAAAGGGGTGTCTCCACCGATCCTCTACGGCGACCATATCGTCGGCCGCGGCGAAGCGATGTTCGACGCCATGTGCGAGCAGGGCGGCGAGGGGATCGTCTCGAAGAAGGCGGACGCGCCGTACCGCGGCACGCGCACCCGCAACTGGCTCAAGATCAAATGCATCCAGCGCCAGGAATTCGTGATCGTCGGCTGGTCGAAAAGCGACAAGCGCCTCGGCTTCCGGTCATTGCTGCTGGCGGCGAAGGAGCATGGCAGGCTGACCTACGTCGGCAAGGTCGGCACTGGCTTCAGCGCCAAGCTCATCGACGAGATGATGGAGCGAATGAGGCCGCTCGAGACGGACAAGGCGCCGGTCGAGGTGCCGCGCGCCGACCGGCGCGGGGCACATTTCATCAAGCCGCAGCTGGTCGCCGAGATCGCCTTCACCGAATTCACGGGCGACGGCATCCTCCGCCACCCGAGCTTCATTGGCCTGCGCGAGGACAAGCCCGCCAAAGACGTGGTCGTTGAAACTCCGAAGCACCTCAAGGCGGCGGAAAAGAAGCCGGAGCGGCCGACAGCGGCGAGCTTCGGCATCGCGATCAGCAATCCCGACCGGGTGATCTATCCCGAAGACGGGCTGACCAAGGGCCAGCTCGCGGACTATTACGCGGCGGTCGAGCCCTTGATCATGGTCGACGCGGCGCACCGGCCGATGACCCTGATCCGCTGTCCGCAAGGGCGCTCGAGCAAATGCTTTTTCCAGAAGCACGACAGCGGCACCTTCGGGCCGGACGTGAAGCATATCCCGATCAAGGAGAGCAAAGGCTCGGTCGAGGACTATCTCTATTTCGACGACATCAAGGGCCTGCTCGCCTGCGTGCAAATGGGCACGGTCGAATTCCATGGCTGGGGCAGCCGCACCGAAAAGGTCGAATATCCCGACCGGCTGGTGTTCGATCTCGATCCAGACATCGGCCTCGATTTTGAAAAGGTGAAACAGGCGGCACTACGCTTGAAGGGGCTGATGGCGGACCTCGGCCTCAAGACCTTTCCGCTGTTGTCCGGCGGGAAGGGCCTGCACGTCGTCGCTCCGCTCGATGGGTCGAGGGATTGGCCGGCGGTGAAGAGTTTCGCTGACCGCTTCAGCCGCGCAATCGCGGAGGCGGAGCCGGAGATGTTCACCGCCAACATTCGCAAGGTGCAGCGCAAGGGGCGCATATTTCTTGACTGGCTACGCAACCAGCGCGGCGCAACGGCGGTCATGCCTTACTCTGCGCGCGCCCGCGAAGGCGCCCCGGTTGCCGCGCCGATCGCCTGGGAAGAGCTCGACCGCTACCAGGGCGGGAATCATTTCAGCGTCCGCGACGCCGACGAGCTAATCGAGCGCGCGAGTTCGAAGATGCTTGCAGGGTGGGGCGAGGCGAAGCAAGCATTGCCCAATGCGTAAGACCTCCGCCGCCGCTCTTCTCCCGCTCCTGTTCGTTCTCACCGCCGCTTCACCGCCCGAGCTTGCCCGATGGGGCGCCGAGGCAAGTCACGTGACCATCACTCGCGACGATTGGGGAATCGCGCACGTGCACGGGCACAGTGATGCCGACGCGGTGTTCGGCATGATCTACGCACAGGCCGAGGACGATTTCCCGCGCATCGAAGCCAATTATCTCACCAACCTCGGGCGGACCGCCGAGGCTGACGGCGAGAAGGCGGTCTGGCAGGACCTGCGCGCGCGGCTCTACGTCAGCGAGCCTGAGCTCAAGGCCGATTACGCGCGCAGTCCGTTGCCGATGCGGCGCCTGATGGATGCCTGGGCGGACGGTCTCAATTACTTCCTCGCCACTCACCCAAACATCCATCCGCGCGCGCTCACCCGCTTCGAGCCGTGGATGGTAATGAGCTTCACCGAGGGGAGCATCGGCGGCGACATCGAGCGGATCGATCTCCGAAAGCTCGAGAAATTCTACTCTGGCACGCAAACCGTGGCCCTGGCCGAGCCGGATTATGAACCGCGCGGATCCAATGGCATCGCGATCGCGCCGAAGATCACCGTGAACGGCGATGCACTGCTGCTGATCAATCCGCACACCAGCTTCTTCTTCCGCTCCGAACTGCAGATGCAGAGCGACGAGGGGCTCGACGCGTATGGTGCCGCGACCTGGGGCCAGTTCTTCATCTACCAGGGTTTCAACCCGCACGCCGGCTGGATGCACACGTCGAGCGGCGTCGATAATGTCGACGAGTTCGCCGAGAAGGTGGAGCGGCGCGGCGACGGTTTTTGCTACTGGTACGGTAAGACCTGCCGCCCGATGGGCGTGCGGCCCGTGACCATCCGCTACCGCACGGCAGCTGGCCAAATGGCCGAGCGCAGGTTCCTTACCTACCGTACCCACCGTGGCCCGATTGTCCGCGCGGCGAACGGCCGCTGGATCGCGTTTGCAATGATGAACCGGCCGGTCGAAGCGCTGCAGCAGAGTTATCTGCGGACCAAGGCGCCCGACCTCGCCGGATTCATGAAGGCGTCGGAGTTCAAGGCGAACAGCTCCAACAACGCGGTGTTCGCCGACGACAAGGGCGATATCGCGGTGCTCGCGCCGCAGTTCATGCCGCGCCGCGACAACCGCTTCGACTATACCAGGCCGGTCGACGGTAGCGACCCGCGGACCGACTGGCGCGGACTGCACGCCGTTTCGGAACTGCCCAACACGATCAACCCGCCGACCAGCTGGGCGTTCAACAGCAACGACTGGCTCTATTCGGCGGCGGGGCCCTATTCGCCCAAGCCCGCGAACTTCCCGCGTTACCTGGACATGGCCGGCGTCAGCTATCGCACTGTCCACGCGACGCGGCTGCTGACCCAACCCGGTCCGTGGAGCCTCGATCGCCTCCAGGCCGCCGCCTTCGACGCCGCGCAGCCATCGTTCGAAGTGCTGGTGCCGATGCTGGTCGCGGCGTGGCAGGCGCTGCCCGCGACCGACGCGCGGCGGTCGCAGCTGGCCGAACCGATCGCGGCGCTGGCGAACTGGGACAAGCGCTGGTCGGTGGCGTCGGTCCCCACCACGCTCGGGCAATTCTGGGGAGAGCAGCTGGCGATGGCTGCGACTTCGAAGGCGTGGAACGACCACGACAATTTCTTCCGCCACTTGGAGCGGCTGGGCGCGGCCGAAAAGCTCGACGCGTTCGAGCGCGGCCTCGACCGGCTCGAGAAGGACTTCGGCGGTTGGCGCGTGCCTTGGGGCGAGGTGAACCGATTCCAGCGCATTTCGCCGCTGATCGACCCGCCGTTCGACGACAATGCGCCCAGCATCCCGATCGGCTTCACCTCGAACAAATGGGGTTCGCTGGCCTCGTTCGGAGCGACCCGAATGCCGGGCACGAAGAAATGGTACGGGACGAACGGCAACAGCTTCGTCGCGGTGGTCGAGTTCGGCAAGCGCGTCCGGGCCCGCGCGATTACCGCCGGTGGCGAAAGCGGCCATCCCGACTCGCCGCACTTCAATGATGAAGCGCAGCGCTACGCGTCAGGCGATCTGCGCACCGTCTATTTCCACCCCGACGAGCTTAAGGGCCACACCGAGCGGGTTTACCACCCCGGGAAATAGGGCCGTCCTTCGAGACGATGCTTCGACTTCGCTCAGCATCTCCTCAGGATGAGCGGTGATTGATGACGCTCGCGTGTCGACCGCTCATCCTGAGGAGGGACTGAGCACGCGAAGCGTGTCGAAGGCCCGTCTCGAAGGACTATTCCGCGAACCTGTCCGTCGCGCGGATCAAGGCGTCGAGGTTGCCCGGCTCGCTGAACAGATGGGCGGCGTCGGGGATGATGTTCAGCTCGACCTCGGGCCAGGCCTGCTTCAATTTCCATGCTGCGATCGGCGGCGTGCAGGTGTCGTGCCGCCCCTGGACGATGACTCCGGGGATGTCGCGCAACTTGGTCGCATCGCGCAGCAGCTGACCTTCGTCGAGCCAGCCGTGCGTGGCCATAAAATGGTTCTCGATGCGCGCGACGGCGACCGCGACCTCAGGCGAGGTGAAATGCTCGATCGTGTCCGGGCTGGGAAGGAGCGTGACGATCTCGCCCTCCCACTTGCTCCACGCTTTGGCCGCGGCGAGTTGCACGTCCATGTCGCCGCTCGTCAGCCGTTTGCGGTAGGCCTCGACCAAATCGCCGTGCTCGGCCTCGGGGATCGCCGCGAGGAACTCCTCGAACTTGTCCGGATAAATCTGCGACGCACCGCCGTCCTTGTACATCCAGTCGATCTCGTACTGGTCGAACAGGAAGATGCCGCGCAGCACCAGCTCGGTCGTCCGCTCGGAGTAGGTCTCGGCATAGGCGAGCGCGAGGGTCGAGCCCCAGCTGCCGCCGAACACTTGCCACTTGTCGACCTTCGCAACCTGCGTGCGGAGCTTCTCGATATCCTCGACCAGGTCCCAGGTCGTGTTGTGATCGAGGCTGGCATAGGGCGTCGACTTGCCGCAGCCGCGCTGGTCAAACACCAGGATCTTGTATTTGTCGGGGTTGAACTGCCGCCGATGGTCGGGGCTCGATCCGCCGCCTGGTCCACCGTGGAGGAACACCGCCGGCTTGCCGTCGGGATTGCCGCATAGCTCCCAATAGAGGCGATGGCCGTCGCCGACGTCGAGCATTCCGGTCTCGTAAGGCTCGATTGCCGGGTAGAGGCTCCGGCGCTTGGGGCTCATCGCGTCCATCAGAAACTGAACTCCTCGTAGATTCGGGAAACGTCGCCGCCCCACTCATGTTCATATTTGCGCAGCAGCCGGTCGGCGGGCGTCATGCCGGTCGCGACGACGTCGCGCAATGGATCGAGGAACCCGCCCTCATTGTCGCCGGCGCTGTTGAGCCGCGCGCGGCGGGTGAGACCGCCCGCGGCGATTTCGAGCACGTGGCCGGCGAAATCGCGCATCGACTGACCGTCGGGCGTCACCGCCTGCAGCGCCAGTTTCGGCACGTCATGGCGAAGCTTCTCGCGATCATCGATGTGCCAATGCCTGACCAGCTCCCATGCCTCGTCGAGCGCGTGCGCGTCGTAGAGCAACCCGACCCAAAGCGCCGGAAGCGCGCATATCCGGCTCCAACGGCCCCCGTCGGCCCCGCGCATCTCAAGGAAGCTCTTGAGGCGCACCTCGGGGAAGGCGGTCGACAGATGGTCGGTCCAGTCGGTGATCGTCGGCTTTTCGCCCGGCAGCTCCGGCAGCTTGCCCTCGAGGAAGTCTCCGAAACGCTCGCCGGCAACGTCGATGTAGTTGCCGTCGCGGTAGACGAAGTACATCGGCACGTTCAGCGCATAGTCGCAGTAGCGCTCGTACCCGAAACCATCCTCGAACACGAAGGGCAGCATCCCGGTGCGGTCCGGGTCGGTATCTTCCCAGATGTGGCTGCGGAAACTTTTGTAGCCGTTGGGCTTGCCCTCGGTGAACGGCGAGTTGGCGAAGAGCGCGGTCGCAACCGGCTGGAGAGCTAAGCCGACGCGGAACTTCTTCACCATGTCCGCTTCTGACGAATAGTCGAGATTCACCTGAATGGTACAGGTACGCAGCATCATATCGAGCCCGAGGCTTCCGACCTTGGGCATGTAGTTGAGCATGATCTTATAGCGGCCCTTGGGCATCACCGGCAGTTCGGCGCGGGTCTTGTCGGGCCACATGCCGAGCCCGAGGAAGCCGATGCCAAGGCGGTCGCCGACAGCCTTGCATTGCTCGAGGTGACGACCGGACTCGGCGCAGCTCTGGTGGAGGTTTTCGAGCGGCGCGCCCGAAAGCTCGAACTGCCCCGCGGGCTCGAGGCTGACGTTCCCGTCGGCGCCCTTGAGCGCGATGACTTTGCCATTCTCGAGCACCGGCTCCCAGCCGAATTCGGTCAGGCCGAGCAACAGGTCGCGAATACCGCCGGGCTCCTCCCATGAAGGCGCGCGATGGTCGTCGAGACGATAGACGAACTTCTCGTGTTCGGTGCCGATGCGCCATTCGCCGATCGGTTTTTCGCCGCCGGCGAAGACCGACAGCAAATCGTCGCGGCTCTCGATGAGCGGGCTCGCGCTGTCGTCCGTCCTGGTCGTCATGGCTGGCGGCGCTTAGCCGCGCTCCCGTAACGACGCCAGCCATTCCGGCTTATGGCTCAATAAGCCGCCAGTCTCCGGCAACGGCCATGTAAGCGGCGAGCGCGGCGAGCGCGGCTGTTTCCGCGCGAAGGATTCGGGGGCCGAGCGAAATAGCGACGCTGTTATTAGCCGCGCGGACAAGGCTGCGCTCCCCGTCCATGAAACCGCCTTCGGGGCCGATCAGAATCAACGCGGCGCCACTCTTGAAAGCGCTTGCCGCCGGCTCGCCGCCGCCCTCATCGGCGAAATAGAGCCGGCGCGAGGCGTCTCGTTCCGCCAGCAATTGCTTCAGCGTCACGGGGTGGGCGATCTCCGGCAGCCGCGTCCGTCCGCATTGCTCCGCGGCCTCGATCGCGATTGCCTGCAGCCGCTCGAGCTTCACCCGTTCGGCGACCGTGCGCTGCGTTATCATCGGGATCAATTTCGCGGCCCCCAGTTCGGTTGCCTTTTCGACGAGCCAGTCGGTCTGCGCACGCTTCACCGGTGCGAAGGCGAGCCAGACATCGGGGATCGTCTCGGGCTCGCGCGTTCGGCGCTCGACGGCCAGGGTCATGCGCTTCTTGCCGGCTTCGGCAATCCGCGCGAGCCACTCGCCCGAGCTTCCGTCGAACAGCAGGACCTCTGCACCCACGCCAAGGCGCAGCACGTTGCCAAGATAATTAACCTGGCCAGCGTCGAGCTCGATGCGTGCCCCCGCCTCAAGCGCAGCTCGCATGAACAGTCGCGGCAAACTCTTCGGCGGCCAGGCTGGGGTTGCGGGCATGGCAGTTCACCTAGCGAATTCTGAGCAATTCCCAAGTCCGCCTATCCTGAGTAGGCACTGAGTAACCCCGGCCTTGAGCCGGGGGCATCGAAGTGCCGTATCGAAGGACCGTCCTTCGATGCGCGCCTTCCCCCAGATCAAGTCCGGGGTCAGTCGCTACTCAGGATGAGCGGGATTTGACTGCACCAGCCACCGATATCGTTCCCGACAGCGAGCGCCGCGGCTTCATCGGCGCGCTGCCGAAGCGAGTGCGGCCTTACGCCTCGCTGATGCGGCTCGACCGGCCGATCGGAACGTGGTTGCTATATTGGCCTTGCGCGTGGAGCGTCGCGCTTGGCGGGGTCGGCGGCCGGTGGGAGCTGTTCCTGTGGCTTGGCCTTGGCGCGTTCGCGATGCGCAGCGCTGGCTGCGTCTATAACGATATTGTCGACCGCGAACTCGACCGGCAGGTGGAGCGTACGAGGCTGCGACCGCTGGCGAGCGGGCGCGTATCCGTTCGTTCGGCCTGGCTGCTGATCATTGTCCTCTGCGCGGTCGGGCTGATCGTGCTGATCCAGCTGAAATGGGTCGCGGCCTCGGTCGCGCTCGCCAGCCTTGCGCCAGTCGCTGCATACCCGTTCATGAAGCGGATCACCTGGTGGCCGCAGGCATGGCTCGGGCTGGTCTTCTCCTGGGGCGCGCTCGTCGGCTGGCCGGCGGTGACCGGAGACCTCGCGCTGGCGCCCCTGCTGCTGTGGTTCGGAAGCATTGCCTGGGTCATCGGCTATGACACGCTCTATGCGATCCAGGACAAGGAGGATGACGCGCTGGTCGGAGTGAAGTCCTCCGCGCGCCGCCTGGGCGACAATGCGCCGCTTGGGATCGGCATCTTCTACGCCATCGCCCTACTGCTGTGGGGCGCGGCAATCTGGCAGGTGCGGCCCGACTGGATCGCATTGGCCGCTCTCGTTCCGGCCGCGCTGCATCTGGGCAGCCAGGCAGTGCGCGCCGACCCCGCCGATGGCGAGCTGGCGTTGCAGCTGTTCCGATCGAACCGGACGTGCGGACTGCTGGTGTTCCTGGCGATGCTGGTCGTCGGCCTTTCGGCGCGCTAGGGCGCGCGACCCATGCTTCCATCCGATCAAGCCAAGCGCATCGTCGAGTCCCTGGTCGAGCGAGGAATCGCTGCGGGCGCAACTGCCGCCGACGCGCTGTACGCGGGCAGCCGGTCGTCCAGCGTTCAGGTCAGGCTGGGCGAGCTGGAGGATGTCAGCCGCTCGGAAGGCGAGGAGGTTGGGCTGCGCCTGTTCGTCGGCCAGCGCTCGGCGACGGCTGCGTCGTCCGACTTGTCCGACGAGGCGCTCGCGACGCTCATCGAGCGCTGCCTGGCGATGGCGGAAGAGGCGCCGGCAGACCCGTACGCCGGGCTTGCGCCTAGCGAACTCCTGCAGCGCGGCGAGCTGCCAATGTTGGATTCAGTCGATGCGGCGGAGCCCGATCCCGCCGAGCTTCGCGCACGAGCATTGGAAACCGAAAAGGCCGCGCTGGCGGTCGAGGGAATCACCAACTCGAGCGGCGCGGGAGCGAGCGCATCGGCTTCGACGATCGCGCTTGCGACCTCGGGCGGTTTTTCAGGCGTCTACCAGACGAGCGGGCATGGCTTATCCACCACGGTCGTCGCCGGTGAGGGTCCGACCATGCAGCGCGACTATGCGGGGCAAAGCGCGCGTCATTTCGAAGATCTCGACGCTCCCGCCGAAATCGGGCGCCTCGCCGGCGAGCGCGCGGTCAAAAGGTTGAACCCGACAAGGCCGAAGCCCGGCAGATATCCAATCCTGTTCGACCAGCGCGTGTCGTCGACTCTGCTCGGCCATTTCATCGGCGCGATCAGTGGATCGTCGATCGCGCGCAAGACGAGCTTCCTCAAGGACCGGCTCGGCGAGCGGGTCTTCGCGCCCGGGGTCACGATCGTCGACGACCCGCTGCGACTCCGAGGGCTTCGCTCAAGGCCGTTCGACGGCGAGGGCGTCCGCGTCTCGCGGCGCGAGCTGGTCAGCGACGGCATCCTCAACCAGTGGATCGCCGAAAGCGCCTCGGCGCGGCAGCTCGGGATCGAACCGACGGGCCATGCGGCGCGGGGCGTCGGCGGCGCCCCAAGCGCAAGTCCAAGCAACCTCTATCTGGAGGCCGGGCCGCGCACCCCAGAAGAGCTGCTCGCCGCCTTTCCCGAAGCGCTGCTGATCATCGAGCTGATCGGGCAGGGAGTGAACGGGGTGACCGGCGACTACAGCCGCGGCGCGGTCGGGTTCATGGTGCGCGGCGGGCAGATCGCCGAGCCGGTGGCCGAGATCACCATCGCCTCGAACCTCATCGACATGTTCGCGACGCTTGAGCCGGCGAGCGACCTCGAGTTCCGCCGGGGCATCGACGCGCCGACGCTGCTCGTGCCGGAAATGACCGTCGGCGCGGCCTAAGCGGGGGCGCCGATCCGCGGCACGCGCAGCCGCGGAATCTCGATATGCGGGCAGCGGTCCATAACCACTTCGAGCCCCGCCGCCTCGGCTCGCGCAGCGGCCTTATGATTGATCACGCCGAGCTGCATCCACACCGCCTTTGCGCCGACGAAAATCGCCTGCTCGACCGCTTCGGCGGCGGCTTCCGGGCGGCGGAAGATGTCGACGATGTCGATCGGCACGCCGATCTGGGCAAGCTCGCGCCACACGAACTCGCCGAGCACATGCTCCCCAGTGATCTGCGGGTTGACCGGGAACACGCGGTAGCCCCAGCTCTGGAGGAACCTCATCACGCCGTAGGATGGCCGGTCTGGCCGGTCTGAAGCGCCGACCACGGCGATCGTGCGCGCGTTCGTCAGGAGGCGGGCAATATCCTCGTCGCGGGTAAGCGGCATGGTCTGACAACCTCCTAGTGGACCGGTGTTTCCAGCGCCTCGAGCAGCTTGCTCGCGAGCGTCGCGAAAGCATCGGACTCGGCTCCGGCCGATGCTGCGGGCGGTGTCCCCGCATCCGAGGCTTTGCGGATTGCCAACGATAGCGGCAGCCGGCCGAGGAACGGCACACCCATTTCCGCCGCGGCCTCTTCGGCCCCGCCGCTGCCGAACGGGTGCGATTCCTCGCCGCAATGGGGGCAGGTATAGGTCGCCATATTCTCGATCAGGCCAATCACCGGAACGCTGGTCTTGTTGAACAAGTCGACGGCGCGGCGCGCATCGATCAGCGACAAATCCTGCGGCGTCGACACGATCACCGCTCCGGCCGGGCGCGAGCGCTGGATCAGCGACAGCTGCACGTCGCCGGTCCCCGGCGGCAGGTCGACCAGCAGCAGGTCCACGTCGCCCCATTCGGCATCGATGAGATTGGCGAGCGCGCCGGTCGCCATCGGCCCCCGCCACGCGAGCGCATGGCCCGGCGACACCAGCTGACCCAGCGACAGAAATCGGATTCCGTGCGCCTCGACCGGCACCAGCTTATCATTCTCCGCCTCGGGCTTTCGATGCGTACCGAGCAAAGTGGGCTGCGACGGGCCGTAAACGTCGGCGTCGACCAGCCCGACCTTTTTCCCGGCCCTCGCCAAGGCGATCGCAAGGTTGGCTGAGACCGTTGACTTGCCGACGCCGCCCTTGCCGCTGCCGATCGCGATGATGGTCCGGTGCGGCTGCGATGCGGTCATCGCGATCCGGGCTTCGCTGACTCCAGGCACGTTTAGAGCCGCCGCGCGGAGCTCTTCTTCGATGGTTTTGACCTCGGCGGGACTGAGCCCTGTCGCATCGACGATGATCGTCGCCACCCCGCCCACGACCTTGCGCGAGCGAACGCGTTGATCGTGCGGCAGCCCCGTCAGAGGATCGACTGGATGCTCCATGCCAGCCACATAGGTAGCGACGGTCAGCTTGCCACTGTTTTTCGTGCGGCACCGCTCTATATTCGCCACCGATGACAATCATTTCCGGGTGGGGCGGCCGCGTTCGCGGTTTGCTTGCCGAAAGCAAAGGGCCTTGGGGCCAAAGCGGAAGCGGCGGCGGCGATCCTCCGTCGGACGACGTGCAGGGCGGCGGCCCCTGGGGCGAACCGGCACGTCCTGGGCGCAAGCCGGGCCTAGGGGTAGGCAACGTCTCGGCGATCGAAGATCTGCTGCGCCGGAGCCGCGCGCGCTTCGGCGGAGGCGGCGGTGGCGGCGGTAGCGGCCTCCCGCGCCGACCCACTGGCTCGCTCGTGCTGTGGGGAATCCTGGCGCTTGTCCTGATGTGGCTGGTTTTCACCACGACCCACTCGATCGCTCCGGGCCAAAGCGGCGTCGTCACCACCTTCGGCCGCTACAGCCGCACCTTGGGGCCGGGAGTCAGTTTCACTTTGCCCTCGCCGATCGAACGGGTGACGAAGATCGACGTCCAGAAAATCCAGTCGATCGATCTCGGCTCTTCGAACCCTGACGACCTGATGCTTACCGGCGACCAAAATCTCCTCGACCTCGCCTATCAGGTGCGTTGGAACATCCGCAGTCCTGAACTCTATCTGTTCCAGATGGCCGACCCGAACGAAACGATCCGTGAAGTCGCCGAAAGCGCGATGCGGGCGGTTGTCAGCCAGGTGACGCTGAACGACGCGATGGGCGACCGGCGCGCCGAGATCGAGGCCAGCGTCGCCGAGAACATGCAGCGGATCCTCGATTCCTATCATTCAGGAGTCCAGGTTCAGGGCATCGCGATCAAGCAGGCCGACCCGCCCGAGGCCGTCAACGACGCCTTCAAGAGGGTCACGGCCGCGCAGCAGCAGGCGCAGCAGTTCGTCAACAACGCCAATTCCTACGCGTTGCAGCTACACCAGAAGGCGCAGGGCGAGGCGACCGCCTTTGACAAGGTCTACGCCCAGTACAAGCTCGCGCCCGAAGTGACCCGACGGCGCATGTATTATGAGACGATGGAGCAGGTTCTTTCGAAGGTCGACAAGACCATTGTCGAGACACCCGGCGTCACGCCCTATCTGCCGCTGCCGCAAGTGCAGAAGACGCAGCCCAGCCAGGAGCGGCAACAGTGACCGGCCTGTTACGCACTCACCCGATCCTGTCAGGGGTCGCCGCCCTCGTGCTGCTGTTCCTGGTGGTCGAGAGCTTCCCTATCGTGCCCGAGACCAAGCAGGTGGTCGTGGTTCGCTTCGGCAAGCCGGTGACGGTGTTCAACCAGTTCAAGCGCGGCCGGCCGATCGGCACCGCGGGTGCGGGCATCAACTTCCGGGTCCCGTTTGTCGACCAGCTGGTATGGATCGACAAGCGCGTGCAGGACGTCGACATGCAGCGGCAGCAGGTCATCTCGACCGACCAGCGCCGGCTCGAGGTCGATGCCTTCGCCCGTTACCGCATCGTCAATCCGCTGCTGATGTATGTGCGCGCCGGAACCGAGGAGCAGCTGCGCGAGCAGATTCGGCCGATCCTGGGATCCGAGGTCCGCAACGAACTCGGCCGCATCGAATTTGCCTCACTCCTGACGCCCGAACGGCAGGGGATCATGGACAGCGTCCGCACCTCGCTCAACCGGATCGCCCTGCAATATGGCGTCGAGGTCCTCGACGTTCGCATCAAGCGCACTGACTTGCCCGATGGCGCGCCACTCTCGGCGGCATTCGACCGCATGCGTTCGGCGCGCGAGCAGGAAGCGCAATCGATCCTCGCGCGGGGCGCGAAGGATGCCCAGATCATCCAGGCGCAGGCCGACGCGGACGCCGCGCAGACCTATGCCGCGAGCTTTGGCAAGGACCCTCAATTTTACGACTTTTACCGGGCGATGCAGAGTTATCGGCAGACGTTCATCGGCGACGGAAGGACGCCGCCGGCGGGCACAACCCTTATTTTGTCGCCAGAAAATGACTATTTGAAGGAATTCAGTGGACGCTCGCGCTAGGAAGCGCTGGACCCGAACACATTCAAACAGTGTTCATGCGGTGAGGACATTAGCGCCTTGCGTCTTACCCAAATTGATGGAGTATCGATGAGGTCGAAGGAGTCCGGAAAAGTGCGCTATGCCTACGGGGTCGCAATGGCCCTGCTGCTCGGGGGCACAACCTTCTCGCTCGCCACGGGCCAAGCCGGCGCGCAGGTCGCGCAGAACGATCCCGGTACGTCGGGGCTTGCCCCCCGGGCTGGCGCGCCGATGTCGTTCGCCGATCTTACCGCGAAGCTTGCGCCCGCGGTGGTCTATATCTCGACCAAGCAGCGCGTGCCGGTGAAAGCGCAGACCGATCCGTTCGAGGAATTCTTCCGCCGGATGGACCCGAACCAGTCGCAAGGCGGCAGCGCCAATGACAATAGCGGGGCCGACAGCGCCCAGCCGCGGACGCGCGAAGCCGGGTCCCTCGGCTCGGGCTTCATTATCTCGCCCGACGGCTATGTCGTCACCAACAACCACTTGATCCAGGGCCTGACCGGCACCGGCACCGTCGACACCGTCACCGTCACGACTACCGACCGCCACGAATATCCCGCGCGGATCGTCGGACGCGACGAGACCTCCGACCTCGCGCTTCTCAAGATCGACGGCCACAACCTGCCGTTCGTCCGCTGGGGCGACAGCACCAAGGCGCGGGTCGGCGACTGGGTCATCGCGATCGGCAACCCCTATGGGCTCGGCGGCACGGTTACCGCCGGGATCATTTCCGCGCTGCACCGCGGGATCACCGGCGTCGGCGCCTACGACCGCTATATCCAGACGGACGCCGCCATCAACATGGGCAACAGCGGCGGCCCGATGTTCGATTTGAACGGCAACGTCATCGGCATCAACTCGGCCCTGATCTCTCCGACCGGCGCGTCGGTCGGCATCGGCCTTGCCATCCCCGCCGAGGCCGCCAAGCCGGTCATCGACTCGCTGATGCGTGGGCAGCGGCCGTCGCGCGGCTATCTCGGCGCCAGCTTGCAGCCGGTCGACGAAGACCTTGCGCCGTCGCTTGGCATTCCCAAGGACAGCGGCGAGATCGTGCGCTCGCTCGTCCCCGGCGCTCCGGGCGCGACTGCAGGGCTTCAGCAGGGCGACGTGATCGTCAAGGTCAACGGCCAGCAGGTCACGCCCGACCAGACCGTGTCCTACCTGATCGCCAACAGCGCCGTCGGCACGCGAATCCCGCTCGAAATCATCCGCGGCGGGCGCCACGCGACGGTCGTGGTCACGGTTGCGCAGCGGCCGACCGAAGAGACGCTGGCGAAGCTCGGCGGCGGCGCGACGCCCGACACCGGCACGCCCGCCGTGCCCGGCGCTCCGCAGCGGGCGCTCGGCCTATCGTTGACACCGCTCACGCCCGATCTCGCGCGTGGCGCCAACCTGCCGGCGACTGCCCACGGAGTATTGATTACGGCGGTCGACCCGAATGCGAATGCGGCTGAGCAGGGCATCCAGCGCGGGGACCTGATAGTCTCGGTAAATAATCAGCCGGTGGCTTCGCCGGCGCAGGTGATCGCCGCGGTCCAGGCCGCGCGCAAAGCCGGGCGCACCAGCGTGCTCCTGCTGATCCAGCGCGGCGCGACGCCCGCGGTGTTCGTCGGCGTCGATATCTCGGGGCGCTAGCCCGCAACCGCGACATTCCCGGTGGATTGGTGCCTCCCCGCCGAGGCCGCGCATTGGATTCGCTTTCTTTGCGCGCCGCATTAAGAAGACGCGGGGAGAGAGAGACCAAGTCTGTGGCGGATGCGAAAAGTTCGGTGATTGAAGGGCTTGAGCGCGAGTGGCGCGATGCCCTCTGCAGCAAGGATATGGAGCGACTGCAGGCGCTTGTGCACAAGGATTTCGTGCTGATCGGGACCCGCTCGACCGGGCCGTTCATGATGACCCGCGGCGAATGGCTCGACGCCATCCAGCGCCGGGACGTGTTCGACATCGACGTCGAGCTCCGGGATGCGACCGTGTTGCCGGACGTGATGATCGGAACCGTCTATGCCCGCTGGCGCCTCAAATATCTTGGGCGGCTGATCGAGGACTGCGTCATGCTCACCGACGTGTGGGTCAAGGACGACGGCCGCTGGCAGGCAATACGCCGCCACTCGACCCCGGCGCCGCCGGGTAGCTGCCTGGACTTCAAGGGAGAATAGAATGGCAAGTCGGGTGGAGACTGTTGCGCGCGGCGTGATCAAGGAACTGACCCTTCGCGGGATCATCCTCGGCGCGCTGATCACGGTGATTTTCACCGCCGCGAACGTCTATCTCGGCCTGAAGATCGGCATCACCTTCGCGACCTCGATCCCGGCCGCGGTGATCTCGATGGCGATCCTCCGCGCGTTCCGCGATTCGACCATCCAGGAAAACAATATCGTCCAGACCATCGCTTCGGCGGCGGGGACGCTGTCTGCGATCATCTTCGTCCTGCCTGGCCTGATCATGGTCGGCTGGTGGACTGGCTTCCCGTATTGGCTGTCGGTCGCTGTCATCGGCATCGGTGGCATTCTCGGCGTCATGTATTCGGTGCCGCTGAGGCGCGCGCTCGTGACCGGAACGGACCTTCCTTATCCCGAAGGCGTCGCCGCGGCCGAAGTGCTCAAGGTCGGCGCCGGGGTCGGCGGCGCGGAAGAGAACCGCCGTGGGCTGGTGCTGATCGGCGGATCAACTCTCGTGTCGGCGGTCTACTTTCTCGTCGCCAAGACAAGGTTGCTGACGGATACGGCGAGCAAGGTCTTCCGGGTCGGAACCGGCGGTTCCGCGATTTCCGCAAGCCTGTCGATGGCTTTGATCGGCGTCGGCCACCTGGTTGGCGTCGCGGTCGGACTCGCCATGGTCATCGGCATGCTCATTACCTGGGCCGTGATCGTGCCGCACTGGACACAGGACGCGGCATTCGCAGCGCAGATCGGGGGCGATCTCGAGACTTTGGTCGGCGCCGCATTCAGGCAGAAGGCGCGCATGGTCGGCGCCGGCACGATTGGCGTTGCGGCGATCTGGACGCTGCTGAAATTGATCGCGCCGATCGTTGCCGGCATTCGGTCGGCGCTCATCGCCAACCGCGAACGAAAGGCCGGTCGCGCCGCCGACCTGCCGATCACCGAGCGCGACATTCCGATTGGCATCGTTGCGGGCACTATCCTCCTGTCGATGATTCCGATCGGCCTGCTGCTCTATGCATTCGGCAACACGGCACCGATCGCGGCCGAGCCTGGCGTCACCATCGTGCTGAGCATCATCTACACGCTCATCGCCGGTATCGTGATCGCCGCCGTGTGCGGCTACATGGCCGGCCTGATTGGCGCGTCGAACAGTCCGATCTCAGGCGTCGGCATCCTCTCGGTGCTCGGCATTGCGCTGATCCTCGCGGCGCTCTTCCCGCATGCGAGCGGCGATGCGACCAAATCGCTTGTCGCCTTCGCTTTGTTCGTCACGGCGATCATCTTCGGCGTCGCGACCATCTCCAACAACAACCTCCAGGACCTGAAGACCGGGCAATTGGTCGATGCGACCCCCTGGCGGCAGCAGGTGGCACTGATTCTCGGCGTCGTCTTCGGAGCGCTGGTCATCCCACCGATTCTCGACCTCATGAACACCGCCTTCACCTTCCAGGGTGCGCCCGGCGCACGGGCGAACGCGCTTCCGGCGCCGCAGGCGGCGATCATCTCCACCATTGCCCAAGGCGTGCTCGGCGGCAGTCTCGATTGGGGTCTTATCCGCGAGGGCGCCATCATTGGTGCGGTGGCGGTAATCGTCGACGAGGCTCTGAAACGCTTTTCGGGCAGACGCCTTCACCTGCCGCCGTTGGCGATCGGCATGGGCATCTACCTGCCGCTTGAAGCAGACCTGCTGATTCCCTTCGGGGCGGTTCTCGGCTGGTTCTATAACCGCTGGGCAGTGACGGCCCGAAGCCCGGCCTTTGCCGAGCGCATGGGCGTCCTGATGGCGACGGGATTGATCGTTGGGGAGAGCCTGATGGGGGTAGTGTACGCCTTTGCGGTTGCCGGAGCAGAGAAAGCCGGCTCACCAGACAGCGCCAACGTTCTCGCTTTGGTCAAGCCCTACTCGTCGGTAATGGTTGTCAGCCTGGTCGTGTTCACCGCGGCCCTTGCAGCGCTATACTTCTGGACGAGGGGACAGGCCTCGGTGGCACCGGCGTTCGACGACGCGCCGACACCGGACGAAGCGACCTACCGTTAGCGGCCGAGCGTGGCTTTCCGCAGCGCTGTAGGCCCAAGCGGCTTCGCGCCGGCTTCGGCCTTGCGGATGAGTTCGACGATCGCTCGATTGACCGGCGCGGCGCGCTGCAACCGCTCGGCCAGCCGCACCAGTTCGCCGTTGATATACTCGACCTCGGTCTTGCGGCCCGCCGCCAGATCGTCGGCCATCGACGAACGTGCCTTCGCATCGATCTTCCAGCGCTTGAGGAAGAAGCGGTTGAACAGCCAGTCGGGCGCATCAATCATCCGCGGCAGTCGGCTCGGTGGGACGGATCCCGCCGCTACCGGCTCGATCTCCGCCTCCTTCAGCAGATCCAGCCCCTCGCGCATCGCGGCGGCGAACACCCGGCGATAGTCGCACCTCTTGAGTTCCTCGATCAGCGTTCGTCCGGACAAGGCATTGACCGCATTGTTGAGGTTGATGAGCAGCTTGCCCCAGGCGAGCGCCAGCATTTGGTCGGAGAGCTTGAGCGCCGCCGGCCCGCTGCCGATGCTTTCCGCGAGGTCCCGCGTCCCGGCCCGCCGCTCGACGTAGAGATCGCCCGCGACGCCTTTATGGAAGCGGCCGTTGCCGAGATAGGCGACGTTGTACTGCACCATGCCGCGCGCGACCTCGAAGCGCCCGCGAAGGCCACGTTCCAGCACATCGACATTGCTGACGCCGTTCTGGAAGCTGATCACCAGCGCTCCGGCGTTGGCGTGCTCCGCGATCTGCACTGCGGCTTCGGCCGTGTCACCGCTTTTGACCGTAAGCACGATGATCTCGGCCTCGTCGAGCGCTTCAGGCCCGCATCGGTAGTCGACGTCGCCAGGGGCGAGCCGCGCTTCCCACCCGGAATAGTCGCTCAGCGTCAGACCATGCGCGTCGACGTCCTGCGAGATTTTCGGGCGCCCGATGAGCGTGACGGGCAAGCCCGCCGCGGCCCAGGCGCCGCCGATAAAACAGCCGACCGAGCCGGCCCCCAACACCGCAATCTTCGGCCCCCCTGCCATTCTCAACCCCTTCCGCGATATGGCTGCACGCCCTGGTCGGGAAGCCACAGGCCTTCGGGCGGCGTGCCGCTTTGCCAGAAGACGTCGATCGGCATGCCGCCGCGCGGATACCAATAGCCGCCGATGCGCAGCCACTGCGGCTTCATCTCGGCCACCAGCCGCTGGCCGATGCCGACGGTCACATCCTCGTGGAAGCCGCAATGGTTGCGGAATGACCCAAGGAACAGCTTGAGGCTCTTGCTCTCGACGATCGTCTCGCCGGGTGCGTAGTCGATCACCAGGTGAGCGAAGTCAGGCTGCCCCGTCACCGGGCACAGCGAGGTGAATTCGGGCGCGGTGAAGCGCACCAGGTAGAGCGCTCCCGGCCGCGGGTTCGGCACATAATCGAGCACTGCCTCATCGGGCGAAGCGGGCAGGGCGCTCGGTTGGCCAAGGTGGCGCGTCTCCATGCGGCGCCACCTAGCAGCAGTGATTGCGCGCGCCTATCCTTGGGGCATGGACTCGCTGGTATCGACGCAATGGCTGGCGGAGCATCTTGGCGAGCCGGACCTCGTCATCGTGGATTCGAGCTGGTTCATGCCGTCGTCGGGCCGCAGCGCGCGCGACGAATATCTGCAAGCGCACATTCCCGGCGCCCGCTTTCTCGACATCGACGACGTCAGCGACCGCTCGAACCCCGCGCCGCACATGCTGCCGAGCGCCGCCTCGTTCGGTGAAGCGATGGAACGGCTGGGAATCGGCAGCGGCGACCGCATCGTCGTCTATGACAATTCGCCGACGCGAACCGCGGCACGAGGCTGGTTCATGCTGCGCCACTTCGGCGCCCAAGACGTCGCGATCCTCGACGGAGGGCTCCAGAAATGGCTCGCCGACGGGCGGCCGACGCAAAGCGGCGAACCTGCGCCGCGGCAAGCGAGGTTCGAGGCGATCGAACGTGACGAGGTCGTGACCAAGCAGCAGTTGCTCGCCGGCGTCGGGCTGCCGTGGGTCGACGCTCGCGGTAAGCCCCGCTTCGAAGGGGCCGAGGCCGACCCACGCTCCGGCGTCGCTGCCGGCCACGCTCCGGGCGCTCGCAATCTCCCGTTCGGATCGCTCTATCGGGAGGACGGAACCTTCAAACCCGTCGATGAATTGCGCCGGCTGTTCGACGAGGCCGGAATCGACCCCGCGCGGCCGTTCGTCGCCAGCTGTGGCTCGGGCGTCACCGCGAACAGCCTCATCTTCGCCGCGCATTTGATCGGCAACGACGATGCGAAGCTGTACGACGGAAGCTGGAGCGAGTGGGGCGCCGACCCGGCGACTCCCAAGGTGCTTGGCCCAGCCTAAGCGAGGACGATCCCGGCAACGTCGCGGAGCTCGCGACGGATTTCGGCGACCAATGTCTCGCTCGCGGCGCGATGCGGCTCTCGGTTCTTCTGACGCTGGCTGAGCAAAGCTTCGATGCCCGTCGCGGCCATGCCGACAAGCCGCGCCGAGCGGCGGTCGAAGCAGCGCTGGCGCGCGACGCCGGCCCGAGGCCAGGCGGCGGCGACCTGCTCGTCACTGTCGAGATCGTCGGCGGGGCCGCCTGCGAAGCCGTCGACCAGACGCAGCGCATGACGGACGCTGGCCAGCCGCGAAACGGACTCGGCATAATCGCGCCGCGCCTCGGGCTCATGCTGCGGAAGCAAATGAAGCATAGGACCGAGCTAAGCCGGGTAAAGGCTAAGAAAGGATGAACATCCCAGTCGTCATGCCAGCGAAGGCTGGCATCCATGTTTCAGCGTTTAGTCGGTCGCGTCGACGTGGACCCAGCCTGCGCTGGGGTGACGGCAGGTTTAAGCGCCGCTCTTTTCGTCGACGTCGCGCAGGATCCAGCCGCGCTGCGGGATCGTCTCGATGAACTCCGCGCCGCCGCTCGCATTGCGAAGCTTCTTGCGCAGCTTGGAGATGAAAACGTCGATGATCTTGGGCTGCGGCTGGTCGTCGGCGCGGCGATACAAGTGCTTCAGCAGCATCGCCCGGGTGACGACATTGTTGCGCGCGAAAGCGAGCAGTTCGAGCACCCGATACTCCATCTCGGTGATGCCGATCGGATGACCGTCGATGCGGATCAGCCTCTGCACCTGGTCAACCGACAGGCGGCCGCCGCACAAGGTCTCGGGCATTTCGCTCCCGGTCGACTTGAGGCTCGCGAGCAGCTTCGATGCGGCTTCCTCGCTGTCCTCGGGCGACATGCTGCGCGGTGAACCGAGGATCGCCTGCTGAACATCGGCAAGCAGCTTGTGCGCCTCCTCGACCAGTTTCGTGCCTTCCTCGAAACGGCGGCGCGAGCGGTCGAGCATCGATTCGATCTCGACGAGACGGGCAGGGACGTTGGCTTCGGCCATTATCGGGCTCTTGCTCCTTATTGGCCCGTCTGGGCCGAGGCGACGTTGGTTTGCGTATTAGCCGCGTTCAGAATCTGGACCGTGGTCGGCCCCTTGTCGACGAGCCGCGTGTCGGGATCGGCGACCTGGCTGCGGATGCCCATCTGAGCGGTATTGCGGCCGGCCTGATCGAGCAGGCTGGTCTCGCCCGGAGTGCGCGGCGCCGGACCGCCGAACAGGGCGTCGATCGCCTGCTGCTGCGCGTCGGTCGGGCTGAGGCCGCCGGTGCCGGCGACGGGCGGCGCCAGGTTAAAATCGGGCGGAATGATCAGGGGCGCGTTGCGCGCCACCGCGAATTCGTCGGGCGTCTTGGTCTTGCCAAGTGCACAGCCGCTCGTCGCCAGTACGGCGGCCAGCGCCAGAGCGGAAAAGGCTTTACGCATGTTCGGTTCTCTCCTCGGGGCCACTGCCCTTTGCCTGATCCTTACGGCTCACGAACGCCCGCAGCAACAGGATCACGACACCGATGCTGATCGCCGCATCGCCGACGTTAAATATCAGGAAAGGCCGCCACGCACCAATATGCAAGTCGGCAAAGTCGACGACATAGCCGTGGAGCGTGCGGTCGAGGATATTGCCGAGCGCGCCGCCGAGCACCATCCCCAGCGCGACCTGATCGACGCGGTTCTTTTCGCGGCCGAGCCAGAAGGCGACGCCGACCGCGATCGCGCTCGTAAGCGCGACCAGCATCCAGCGACCCGTCTCGGTCGTGGCATTCAGCAGGCCGAGCGAGATGCCGATGTTCTGGGTGTAGGTGAACTGGAAGAAGGGGAGCAGGTAATAATGCTCCAAATCCTGCACGTGGAGCGGACCGGTGACGATCCACTTCACCAGCTGGTCGAGCCCGAAGACCAGCAGCGCGATCATGAAGCCGAGGGATCGGGTGCGCATCAAATCTTCCCCGGAACGCGAAGGGGGACCGCTGAGCGCAGCGAAGTGGTGGAGGGGGCGACCCCTCCGTCAGCCTGCGGCTGCCACCTCCCCGTTCCGGGGAGGATTTTCATCACGCTATCCATTCACGACCTCTTCGCACCGCGCATCAAGTTCGCTTTCGGGATTCACGTCCGGGCGGTGGCGCCAGCAGCGCGCGCATTTGTGGTTATCGGTCTTCACGACTTTCCAATCGCCGCGATGGACTGTCGACGTGATGAACAATTCCTCGAGCAGCGCCGGGTCTTCGTCGCTCGGCACCCAGATCTCTGCTTCGAGGCTCGACCCAACGATCTTGTCGCGCCGCAGCGGCTCGATGCGCTCGGTAACTTCGGTGCGGAGTGCCCTGAGCGTGGCCCATCTCTCAATCATTTCGTCATCCCCGCGAAAGCGGGGACCCAGATTATTTTCTTCAGCTAGGTTCCCGCTTTCGCGGGAATGACGAAGGGAAGAAAGCTCCGGCCACTCAAGCAGATGCACCGAACCCGCATCCGGAAAACGCGTGCCCCACACTTCTTCACTCGTGAACACCAGCACCGGCGCGAGCCATCGCACCAACGCATGGAACAGAGTGTCGAGCACGGTCCGGTACGCCCGGCGCTTCAGCGACGAAGGCGCGTCGCAATAGAGGCTGTCCTTGCGGATATCGAAATAGAAGGCGGACAGGTCCTCGTTGCAGAAGTCGGTCAGCGCGCGAACGTAGGTGTTGAAGTCGAAATCATCGACTGCATTGCGCAGCTTCTGGTCGAGCGCCGCGGTCAAATGCAGCATGTAGCGTTCGAGCTCGGGATAGGCCGACACATCGTCGAGCCGCTCCTCGTCGTTGAACCCCTCGAGCGCGCCGAGCAGATAGCGGAAGGTGTTGCGGAGCTTGCGATATTGGTCGGCGACCCCGGCGAGGATTTCCTTGCCGATGCGGTGGTCCTCGGTGAAGTCGACGCTCAGCGCCCACAGGCGCAAAATGTCCGCGCCATATTCCTTCATCAGGTCGAGCGGGTTGACGGTATTCCCGAGGCTCTTGGACATTTTCATGCCCTTCGAGTCCATCGTGAAACCGTGGGTCAGCAGCGCGTTGAACGGCGCGCGCCCACGCGTCCCGCAGCTTTCGAGCAGGCTCGACTGGAACCAGCCGCGATGCTGGTCACTGCCCTCGACATAGACGTCGGCCGGCCAGCGCTCCTCGGGCCAGTGTCCGCTCTCCAGCGTGAAGACATGCGTGCAGCCGCTGTCGAACCAGACGTCGAGAATGTCGCGGATCATCTCATAGTCGTCGGGGTTGCGGTCGCCGAGGAAGAAAGCGGCATTGTTGGCGTCCCACGCATCGACACCCTCCCGGCGGACGGCCTGGATGATGCGCGCGTTGACCTCGCGGTCGACCAGCAACTCGCCGGTTTTCCGGTCGACGAACACCGCGATCGGGACGCCCCACGCGCGCTGGCGGCTGAGCACCCAGTCGGGGCGCCCTTCGACCATCGATCCCAGCCGGTTGCGGCCCTTCTCCGGCACGAAGCGCGTCTGGCCGATCGCGCGCATCGCCAGGCTGCGAAGCGTCGGGCTCGCTGTTGGTTCGTCCTCGACCGGATTGACCCCGCCGCCCTCGTTTTCCCAGCGTTGCTCGGGGCGCGTGATCGGCGAGAAATGCGCCAGCGGCTTGTCCATCGCGACGAACCATTGCGGGGTGCAGCGGTAGATGACCTTGGCCTTCGACCGCCACGAATGCGGGTAGCTGTGCTGGAAGTCGGCGGATGCGGCGAGCAAAGCGCCGGCCTCGCGGAGGTCCGAGCAGATCGGCCCATCGGGCGCGTTGAACTTGTTGTTGATGACCGACCCTTGCCCCCCGAGCCACAGCCAGTCGGCGCGGTAGAAGCCGCTCGCATCGACCGCGAACACCGGGTCGATGCCGACCGACTTGCACAGCTCGAAATCGTCCTCGCCATGGTCCGGCGCCATGTGGACGAGGCCGGTGCCCTGGTCGGTCGTGACGAACTCGCCCGGCAGGAACGGCCGCGGCTTGGCGAAGAATCCGCCCAGCTTGTGCATCGGGTGGCGCGCGATAGTGCCGGCGAGTTCGGAGCCCTTGAGCTTCTGATGGGCGAGCGGAGGGCCCTCATCATCGGTTGCCGAATCGAGTGAGAAATAGACGCGCTCGAGGCGAAGGTCGGCGAGATCAACGTCCCGCAGCATCTGGTTAAGTCGCTCAGCGAGAGCGGGGACCAGTTCAGTCGCAACCACAAGGCGCTGGCGATCATAAAACCACGGCATTGCCTTGCAGGCACGTGCCATCGCTTCACCGGACTGCTCGTCGGGAACAGCGGCAAACCAACAGTCTACGACCGAGTATTCAACATCGGGGTTGTAGGCGATTCCCTGGTTGACTGGGATCGTCCACGGCGTCGTCGTCCACACCACCGCATGAGCGCCGACCAGCTCCGGGATCGGGCTCTCGACGATCTCGAACGCCACATCGATCTGGGTCGAGACCACGTCCTCATATTCGATCTCGGCCTCGGCCAGCGCCGTCTTCTCGACCGGCGACCACATCACCGGCTTGGCGCCGCGGTAGAGCTGGCCGGTCTCGGCGAACTTGAACAATTCGGAGACGATGGTCGCCTCCGCGTTCTTGGCCATGGTCAGGTACGGCTTGTCCCAGTCGGCGCTGATCCCGAGCCGCTTCAGCTGCTCGCGCTGAACGTCGACCCAGTGCTGGGCATATGCCCGGCACTCGGCGCGGAACTCGCGGACCGGCACCTCGTCCTTGTTGAGCTTCTTCTTGCGGTACTGCTCCTCGACCTTCCACTCGATCGG
>JAZKBB010000010.1:0-128848 GCA_040388865.1 Pseudomonadota bacterium
TGGGGCGTCGCCAAGTGGTAAGGCACCGGTTTTTGGTACCGGCATTCGCAGGTTCGAATCCTGCCGCCCCAGCCAACCCGCCGCGCGTGGCACTTCGGCTACCGGCGGGCTAAGGTTTCGCGATGAAAGTTCTCGTGACCGGAACCGAGGGGCAGTTGGCCCGCAGCCTGGTCGAACGCGCGGGGCGGCATCCGGGGATCCACCTGATGGCAATCGGCCGACCTAAGCTCGACATGGAAAGCCGCGGGAGCGCGGCTGCGGCGATTGCCGACGCAGCGCCGGACGTCGTCATTAATGCGGCGGCCTACACCGCCGTCGACCAGGCCGAGGATGAGCCCGAGCGCGCGTTCCGGATCAACGGCGATGCTGCGGGTGAAGTCGCCGAGGCAGCGGCGCGCGCGGGTGCGGCGGTGATCCAGCTGTCGACCGATTATGTGTTCGATGGACGGGGCGAGGGGCCTTATCGCGAGGACGCTCCGGTCAATCCGCTCGGCGTGTATGGCCGCAGCAAGCTTGCCGGCGAGGAGCAGGTCCGCGCCGCCAATCCGCGCCACGCGATCGTCCGCACCGCCTGGATCTACAGCCCGTTCGGTGGGAACTTCGTTAAGTCAATGATGGCCGCGGCGGCTACTCGCGACCGGTTGACGGTCGTCGATGACCAGCGGGGAAGCCCGACCGGCGCGCTGGACCTCGCCGATGGCTTGCTGGCGATGATTAAGGCGGGTGGCGGATGGGGCGAGACCTACCATCTCGCCGGCCAGGGCACCGCGACCTGGTGCGAGTTCGCGCGCGAGATCATGGCCCATTGCGCGGCGCTCGGCCTGCCGCACGTGCAGGTGGAGCCGATCCGGACCGAGGACTGGCCGACGCGGGCGGCAAGGCCGCGCAATTCGGTTCTGGATTCGGCCAAGTTCGAGGAGGCGTTCGGCTTCGCCATGCCCGACTGGCGCATTTCGGCCCGCACCATCGTCGAGCGCCTGGCCCAGGAGCACTCAGCCCCGCGAGCCTGAAACGTCGGACGCCGCTTTAAGGTTACGACCTGCGGAGCCTCAATTTGTTGGCAGAAAATTAACCATCGCCGCGCATTGTCCGCCTAAGCGAACGTCACCGAACAGGGATAACAAATCCTTGCCTTGCTGACCGACGCCCGCCGCCGTTCTGAGTATTCAACCCGGCGCGCAGATTGTGGTTGCAAGGGGACGCACGTGAACTCTGTCGAAGCAAAGATGCTCGATCTCCTGAAGCGTGGACGCGACGAGCATGGCGTTGTCGCCGTCAAGGCGGAGTTCGAGGCCGAGGGCACCCGTCCCGACGAATTCCTGCGTCTGCTCGAGCTGACCCGGCGCGCCGATCTCAAGGTCGCGCTGAAGATCGGCGGCTGCGAGGCCGTCTCCGATCTTATGGCGAGCCGGCTGTACGGGGTCGACCACATCGTCGCGCCGATGGTCGAGACGCCTTACGCGCTGTCGAAGTTCATCGAGGCCAAGGACAAGATTTACCGCCGCAAGGACGAGGGGACGAAATTCCTGTTCAATCTTGAGACCGAGACGACGCTGCGCAATCTCGATTCAATGATCGAGGCCGCGCGTGGGTCGGTTGACGGCGTGGTGTTTGGCCGCGTCGACTTCACACTATCGCGGGGCATGGCGCGCGATGCGATCAACGAGCGCTCGATCACCGATGCGGTGATGCGGGTCGCGATCGCTTGTGCCGAGGCCGACCTCGAGCTGGTCGTCGGCGGATCGGTGTCGACCGAGGCGATCAGCGCGTTGCGCGAGGTCCAGCTCATTCGTCTCGACCGCTTTGAAACACGCAAGGTGATCTTCACCGGCGAGGCGATCCAGAGCCCATCAATTCACGCCGGCATCCGCAACGCGGTCGAGTTCGAGCTCGCCTGGCTGAAGAACAAGCGCGAATATTACGGCACGATCGCGGCGGAGGACGAGAAACGGATCGGGATGATGGAAGCGCGTCTCGCGAAGCCCGAGCCGGCGGTTTACGCGCGGGTCGCCTAGCGGCTTTGAATTCGCGATATGGCGACCGGGGGGCAGCACGTGCTGGCACAAGTGACCATGACTGCCGACCACGAGCGCCCCGAGCTCTCGATCGTCGTCCCTTGCTATAACGAGCAGGATAACGTCAGGGCGATGTACGAGGCTTTGACGGCTGAGGTCGCGGCAGCGGTCAGCTCCTACGAAATCATCTTCATCGATAACAAGTCGTCCGACCGCACTCGCGACATTTTGCGCGAGATCTGTGCCGAAGATTCCCGCGTGCGGGCGATCTTCAACAATCGCAATTACGGCCAGATGCGCTCGCCGACCTATGCCGTCTACCAGGCCAAGGGCCGGGCGGTGCTGGCGCTGTGCTGCGATTTTCAGGATCCGCCCGCGTTGATCCCGCAGATGGTGGCGCAGTGGCGGGCCGGCGCGCAGATCGTCCTCGGCCAGCGGCGCAGCGAGAAGGCGAGCCTCGTGCTGGGCCTCGTTCGACGGACGGGCTACGCATTCTTCCGTCGCTTCGGCGACTATCCCTTGATCCCCGGAGCGACCGGCTTTGGCCTCTATTCGCGCGAAGTCGTCGACCAGCTCGCGAAATGGAATGAGCCGGAGCCGTTCTTTCGCGGGATGCTCGTCGAGAGTGGCTATCGCATGGCCGTGATCCCCTACGATCGTCCGCAGCGCGCGGCCGGAGCGAGCAGCAACAATTACGGGGCGTTGCTCAATTTCGCGCTCTCCGGAGTGGGCGGATCGGCCAAGAGGCTGCTTCGGCTGCAGCTAATATTTTCAATCTATCTTTGCGGTTTTGCCGGCGTCCTCGGGGTTGCGACGACGCTTCGGTTCATCTTCCACGGCTATTCGCCGGCTTTGCTGATCCTGACATTCGTCGTTGGACTGTTCGCTGTGATGCTGCTGTCGCTGGGGCTCATCGGCGACCAGGTTCGGCTGCTCGCGGAGCGGACCCGCAACGTTCCGCTGGTGATCGAGGAGGAGCGGCTAGGCTTCGATGCCGCCCAAGCGCTGCCCGACGTCAGCGTAGCCAGACGCGCGTGAAACCCGCACTCAACATCGCCCACGATCGCTGTTGGTCGCTGGAGGACGATCTCGCGGCGATCTCCGCAGCGCTCGCGGCCGATTGGCCGAAACTTGCGGGCAAGCGAATTTTCATGACGGGCGGGACCGGCTTCATCGGCCGGTGGATGCTGAGCGCTCTGGCCGACGCGAACCAACGCTTGCGTCTGGGCGTGGAGATCGACGTCCTCACCCGCGATCCCGACGCCTTCGCCAGGCGCGACCCGGCGCTCGCTTCGGTCGGCGGATTCCGGTTCGTCGGCGGCGACGTGCTCGGCCTCGGCGCTCCCGAGGCGCACTATGATTTCGTGCTGCACGCCGCGACTGACGCCAGCGCCGACCTCAATGACAACGACCCGCTAAAAATGTTCGACACGATCGTCGAGGGAACGCGCCGCGCGCTCGACTTCGCGGTTGCATGCAAGGCGGAGCGCTTCTTCTTTTTCTCATCGGGCGCGGTCTATGGTGCGCAGCCGCGGGATCTGACCCACGTTCCCGAAACCTATGTCGGGTCGCCCGACCTGACAAACCACCGCTCTGCCTATGGCGAGGGCAAGCGCGCGGCCGAGATGCTGTGCACCATCACCTCCAGACAGCACGGTCTGGACATCATCACGGCAAGGATTTTCGCGCTGCTCGGTCCGCTGCTGTCGCTCGACATCCACTTCGCGGCGGGGAACTTTATCCGCGACGCGATGGCCGGCAAGACGATCGTCGTCGAAGGGGCCGGCAAAGCGGTGCGCTCGTACCTGTACGCGGCCGACCTGACGGTTTGGCTATGGGCGATGCTGCTGCACGCGCCTGCAGGCGCGATCTACAATGTTGGTTCGGAGGAGTCCGTCTCAATCGCGGAATTGGCGAAGCGCATTGCGCGGCTGCTGAACGCTCCGGGGTTCGACATCCTGGGGCGTGAGGATTCGGGCTGGAATCCCGGACGCTACGTCCCGGCGACGGAGAAGATCGGAAACGAATTGGGTCTCGCACCGACGGTCGGCCTCGACGAGGCAATCGTGCGTACGGCACGGTGGAACGGATGGAACGGATGACCGAAGTGAAGCTGTCTCACTGGGTGGCCGACCAGCTCGTCGCGCACGGTATCCGCGACGCGTTCATGCTGACCGGCGGCGGCGCAATGCACCTCAACCACTCGATCGGCACCCATCCTCAGATCAAGACCACCTTCTGCCATCACGAGCAGGCGCTGGCGATGGCAGCCGAGGCCTATGCCCGGCTGACTCAGTGCATGGCGCTGGTCAACGTCACCTCCGGTCCCGGTGGGACCAACACCATCACTGGCGTCTACGGCGCGTTCGTCGATTCGATCCCGATGCTGGTCATCTCAGGCCAGGTGAAGAACGGGACAACGGTCCGCTTCACCGGGCTGCCGCTGCGCCAGATGGGAGACCAGGAGCTCGATATCGAGCCGATAGTCAGACCGATTACCAAATATGTGGCGATGGTCACCGACCCGCAGACCATCCGCTACCACCTAGAAAAGGCGCTCTACATCGCGCGGACGGGGCGGCCGGGGCCGGTTTGGCTCGACATCCCGCTCGACGTGCAGGCGGCAAAGATCGACCCCGACAAGCTCGATCCAGGTTTCGATCCGGCGGAGCTCGATGAGCCGTGGAAGAAGACCGACGTTGCCGCGGCAGCGGCGGAGATCATCGAGCGGCTGCGCGCGGCAGAGCGTCCCGTCGTGTTTGCCGGCGGCGGTGTTCGCATCAGCGGGGCCCATGACGACTTCCTGAAGTTGGTCGACAAGCTCGGTATTCCCGTCGTCACCGCCTGGAACGCACACGACGTGATCTGGAACGATCACCCGCTCTATTGCGGCCGGCCTGGGACGATCGGCGACCGCGGCGGCAACATGGTCACGCAGAGCGCCGACTTCCTGCTGATCCTCGGCAGCCGCCTGAACATCCGCCAGATCAGCTATAATTGGACGAGCTTCGCGCGCGAAGCGTTCAAGGCCTGGGTCGATGTCGATCCGATCGAGCTCAAGAAGCCGACGGTCAAAGCCGAGTTGCCGGTTTGCGCCGACCTCAAGGACATCATCCCCGCGCTGATCGCCGCAGCTCCCGACGCACCAACGGAAAAGCAGAGCGAGTGGCTCGCCTGGTCGCGCGAGCGGGGACCCAAGTTTCCGGTCGTGCTGCCCGAATATCGCGACCACGAAACCTGCCACCCGTACGTCGCAATGGAAACATTATTCGCCGAACTCGGCGGCGACGATGTCATCGTCACCGGAAACGGCAGCGCCTGCGTCGTCAGTTTCCAGACTGCCGACATCAAGCGCGGTCAGCGGCTGTGGACCAACTCGGGCTGCGCGACCATGGGCTATGACCTGCCGGCCTCGATCGGCGTTTCAGCAGCGCTCGGGGGTGACAAGCGCGTCATCTGCATCGCCGGCGACGGCAGCATCATGATGAATATCCAGGAGATGCAGACCATCGCCGGCTACGGATTTCCCGTGAAGGTCTTCCTGCTCAACAACAACGGCTATGTCTCGATCTTTCAGACGCACCGCAATTTCTTCAACGGCGTCGAGGTCGGCGGCGGCCCCAAAAGCAACGTGACGTTCCCCGAATTCCGCAAGGTCGCAGCGGCGTTCGGATTCACCTACAGCCGCGCTGAGCGGCACGAGGAGCTTGGCGACGCGATCCGCTCTGCCCTCGCCGCCGACGGACCCGCGATGTGCGAGATATTCATCGACGAGGCGGTGCCCTTCGCGCCCAAGCTCGGTGCGAAGCAGCATCCCGACGGGCGCATTACGTCGCCACCGCTCGAGGATCTGTCGCCGTTCCTGCCGCGCGAAGTGCTGCGGGCGAACATGCGCATCGACCTGGCAGACGAGTGAGCCGGTCGATGGATGTATCCCTGTCCGGCAGAGTGCGCGACGCCAGCGCCCGGCGTCCATTCCGCTATCTCGTCGCGGCCGGATTCAACACTGCGTTCGGCCTGGCCATTTACCCGCTGCTGCTGTGGCTCTTCCCGTGGCTGCGCGTGCATTACATGGTCGGCCTGTTGATCGCGCAAGGCCTGAGCCTCGCCTTCGCTTATTCGAGCTACAAGCTCGGGGTTTTTCGGACGCGCGGCCGCTATGCGCGCGAGATCACTGCGTTCCTCTCATTCTACGGGGTGAATTATGCAGCGAACTGGATCGCGCTTCCGGCGCTGGTCGAGTTTGCGCACATCCCGCCGATCATCGCCCAGCTGATGTTTAGCGCGGTTATCATGGCGAGCAGCTATTTCTGGCACAGCAAGGTCACGTTCGGGGGCGCAAAGTGAACGCGGTGACGAACTTCATCACGCGCAATTGCCCCGCTTGCGGCGCAGAGGGCGGCAAGCCCGAAGCCTTCAGCGACAAAGCGGCGGAGGCGCTGAGCCTGAAAGAGCTGACGCCCTATTGGAGCGGTCTGTTCCAGGAGAAAGTCTTCTTCACCTACGACCGCTGCGGCGCGTGCGGCCTGCTCTATGCGCCCGTTTTCTTCGACCAGGCGCAGCTCGGGGAGCTTTACTCGGCTATGGCGCCGAACATGGATGCCGTGGGAACTGACGCCATTGAGGCGACGCAGCGGGTTTACTTCGAGGAGTCGACTGAAGGCCTCAAAGTCTCCGGCAACTTCCTCGAGATTGGGCCCGACCTTGGCTACATTGTCGGCCATGCGGCGAAGGATCAGCGGTTCGAGCACTTCTACTTGTTCGAGCCCAACAAGGCGGTCCACGCCGAGCTCGGGGCGGCCGCAAGCGGAAGGCCGTTCACGATTTCGGAGGACATGGACGACTTGTCGGCCGTGCCGGACGGTTCCGTGGCGCTTGCGCTCATGGTCCACGTCCTCGACCATTTGCTCGATCCGAAAGCGATGCTCGAGCAGATCCGCAGCAAGCTGAAGCCGGGTGGGCGGGTTGCGATCGTCACGCACAACGAACGGTCGCTGCTTCGTTCGGTCATGGGCAAGCGCTGGCCGCCCTTCTGCCTCCAGCACCCGGAACTCTACAATCCGCACTCGATCACCAGGCTGCTCAACGGCGCTGGCTACGGCAATGTCGAAGTGCACGGGAGCAAGAATTACTTCCCGCTGAGCTTCATGGTACGGCAAGCGGCTTTCACGGCCGGCATCAAGTTGGAGCGCTTGCCGCTGCCGAAGACCGTCCTGGGTCTCAGGCTCGGTAACATAATGACGATTGCGGACGCCTGATGGCCAACGCTCTGGTTTTTGGCGGCGGCGGGCAGATCGGCGCGGCGTGCGCGGAGGCGCTGCGAAATGGCGGCTTCGATGTGACCGCAACCGGTCGAACCGCAGCCGATGGAATCGCCGCTTACGATCCGCTGACCGACAAGTTCGCGCTGCCGGGCGAAGAGGCGTTCGATGCCGTCGTTTGGGCCCAAGGCGCGAACCTCAACGACAGCATTCTCGATTTCGACGCCGCTCGGCACCGCGCGATTTACGATGCGAACGTGCTGTTCGTGCTCGAGAGCCTGCACGCCTTGCTGGCTTCGGATCGGCTGGCGCAAGGCGCGCGGCTTTGCGTGATCAGCTCGGTTTGGCAAAATGTCGCGAGGCCGAACAAGCTCTCCTACATGGTGTCCAAGGCGGCGCTGCAGGGGCTGGTGCAGTCGGCTGCCACCGATCTCGCCGACCGTGGCATCCTAGTGAACGCGGTCCTGCCGGGTGCGCTCGACACGCCGATGACCCGCCAGAACCTGACGTCCGAGCAAATCGGGCGGATTGTCGGCATGACCAACTTCGATCGTCTTCCGGCGCTCGGCGACGTCGCTGCACTGGTCGGCTTCCTGTGCTCGGCCGCCAACACCAGCATCACCGGGCAGTTTGTCGCCGTCGACCTCGGGTTCCAAAATGCGCGACTTGTTTGAAATCCAGTCGTCGAGCGGACGACATCCGGTGCGGATCACCGATGCTTCGGTGCGTGATGCCCTAGCCGCATGCGAGGGCTCGCTGATCCTCGCCGATTCATTTTTTCGCGACGAACTCGAGGGGCTGGACCGGCCGATCATCTTCATCGAGGCGACCGAAGAGGCCAAGGAATTCCAGGCGGTCGGACCGCTGATCGAACAATGCCGCAAGCAGGGCCTCGCAGGTAGCGGACGCATCGTTGCCCTCGGTGGAGGTGTCGTTCAGGACATCGCCGGCTTTGTGACCACGGTCTACATGCGCGGGGTCAAATGGACCCTGCTGCCGACGACTTTGCTGGCGATGGTCGACAGCTGCATCGGCGGCAAGAGCTCGATTAATGTCGGCGCATTCAAGAATTTGGTCGGGTCCTTCTATCCGCCTGACGAGATCATCGTACCCATGGCCGCGGTCGAGACCCTGCCGCCGGAACATCTGACCGCCGGGCGCTGCGAAGCGGCGAAGATATGCTTCGCGCGCGGCGACGATTGTTTCGACGAATATGTCGCGCTGGGTGAAGGCAATGTCGAACGGCTGATCGAGCTCAGCCTCGGCGCGAAGAAGTGGTTCATCGAGGTCGACGAGTTCGATCAGAACGAGCGGCTGCTGCTCAACTTCGGCCACAGCTTCGGCCACGCGCTCGAAAGCTGCACCAGCTATGGCGTGACACACGGAGTTGCGGTCGGCGTCGGCTGCCTTGCTGCAGTCGATTTCAGTGCGAAACTTCACCCCGGGCTTGAGGACCACCCGCGGGTCGAAGCGCGGTCGAGCGACCTGCTCGGGACACTCGGGGAATTACCTAAGCTCGGCGACCGCCTTGGCGAAGTCGAGCGTGAAGACTTCTTCCGCTATTGGCAGAGCGACAAGAAGCACAATCCGGGCGAGTACAAGCCCATCCTGCTCGACCGGGACGCGCACCTCGAGCGCGCCAGGCTGCCGCGCGACGCGACCTCCGATGACGCGATCTGGCAGGCGTTCGAGGCGGCGAGGGCGCTCGTCGCGGGCTAGCTGCGCGCCATGTAATCGTCGATCTGCGCCAGGCTAATCGCCCGCGCATCGCCGCCGCTGGCGACGTCCTTGTGCCATTCGACAACCTTGTCGAGCGCCTCGTCGAGCCGCAATCGCGGCTTCCAGCCGAGCTCGGCGCGGGCCTTTTCGCAGTCGAGACGGAGCAAAGTCGCTTCGTGCGGCTGGGTGACGCTCGGCTTGGCCCATTCGCCTGCGCCCCAGCTTTCGAGCATGCGCTCCACCAGCCAGCTGACCGGCTGGGTGTCGTCGTCAGCCGGGCCGAAATTGAACGCGGTCGCCACCTGCTTGTCGCCATCGAGCAGGCGCCCGGCGATGAGCAGATAGCCGCCGAGGGCCTCCAGCACATGCTGCCATGGGCGGATTGAGTCCGGATTGCGGACCTGAACCGGCTCGCCGCGAAGTATCGCGCGCACGATGTCCGGCACGAGCCGGTCGAGCGCCCAGTCGCCGCCGCCAATTACGTTGCCGGCGCGCACCGAGGCGATCAATGGCCCGTCAGGATAGGAGCGACGATAGGCGGAGATCACAAGCTCGGCCGCGCCCTTGCTGCTCGAATAGGGATCGTATCCGCCCATCGGGTCGGTTTCGCGGTAAGGCCGCATCGTCTCGCGGTTCTCGTAGCATTTGTCGCTGGTGATGCAGACCGCTGCCTTGACGCTGTCGGTGTTGCGGCAGGCTTCGAGCACATGGACCGTGCCCATGATGTTGGTCGCATATGTCTCGACCGGATGATCGTACGAGTAGCGGACCAACGGCTGTGCCGCGAGGTGGAAGACGATCTCCGGGCGGACCTCCGCGATGAGCTGCGCCGTGCGATGCTCGTCGCGAACGTCGGCGATCTCGTGGCGGATGAGCTTGGCGAGGCCGGTCTGCTCGAAGAAGCTTGGGTCGGTCGGCGGGTCGAGCGCGAGGCCGGTGACCTCGGCGCCCATGCGATGGAGCCAGAGGCTCAGCCATCCGCCCTTGAAGCCCGTGTGGCCGGTAACGAGGACGCGCCTGCCCGACCAGGCGCCGGGGTTCACCAGCTCTTCCACGGCGGTTTTCGCTGCCACAGCTCTTCGAGGTAAAGCTTGTCGCGCAGCGTATCCATCGGTTGCCAGAAGCCGTCGTGGCGGTACGCCACCAGCTCGCCGGTGCTGGCCAGCGTCTCGAGCGGCTCTTCCTCCCAGTGAGTCTTGAGGCCCGGAATGAGGTCGAGCACCGAGGGCTCGAGCACGAAATAGCCGCCGTTGATCAGCCCGCCGTCGCCGGCCGGTTTCTCGCGGAACGCCCGCACCGCATCGCCCTCGAACTCGAGCGCTCCGAAGCGCCCCGGCGGAGCGACGGCCATGATCGTCGCCTTGTGGCCGTGCTTTCGATGGAAGGCGATTTCCGCGGTGATATCGACGTTGGCGAGGCCATCGCCATAGGTGAAACAGAATGGCTCATCGGAATGGATATATTCGCGAACGGCCTTGAGCCGGCCACCGGTCTGACTGTTGGGCCCCGTATCGACCAGGGTCACGCGCCACGGCTCACTGCGGCCGCGATGGACTTCCATGGAGTTCTTCGCGAGGTCGAGGGTCACGTCAGCGGTGTGAAGGAAGTAGTTCGCGAAGAACTCCTTGATCACATAACCTTTGTAGCCAAGGCAGATCACGAAGTCGTTCACGCCGTGCGCGGAATAGATCTTCATGATGTGCCACAGGATCGGCATTCCGCCGATCTCGACCATCGGCTTAGGCCGGAGCGAGGTTTCCTCGCCGAGGCGCGTCCCCAATCCGCCGGCGAGAATCACTGCTTGCACACGAACCTCTTTCGGATGGGCCCAAGCGCCCCCGTACGCATTTGAATGTGTTTCTCGGCAAACGTCTACAGTTGAAGTCGCAAATCCCAGCTGGGGCCGATTTAGGTCGACAGGCTGTCGACGCGCTCGCGTAGATATCGGCCGTAGTTCGAGCTGCCGAATCCGGCCGCCAACGCCTCGAGCTGGCCCGCATCGATGAAGCCACGGTCGAACGCGATCTCCTCCGGGCAGGCGATCTTGAACCCCTGCCGTTTCTCGAGCGTGCGGACGAAGTCCGCGGCCTCGATCAGGCTGTCGGGCGTGCCGGTGTCGAGCCACGCATAGCCGCGCCCCATCATCTCGACGGTCAGCTGCTCGCGTTCGAGATAGGCGCGATTGACGTCGGTGATCTCGAGCTCGCCGCGAGCCGACGGCGTGAGGTTGGCGGCAATGTCTACCACCTGCCCGTCATAGAAATAGAGGCCCGTGACGGCCCAGCTCGACCGCGGCGCCTTGGGCTTCTCCTCGATCGAGATCGCGCGCAGGTCCGAATCGAACTCGACCACGCCGTACCGCTCCGGATCGCTGACATGGTACGCGAAGACCGTCGCACCGTGCGTCTTCGTGAGGGCATTTTCCAGCAAAGCGGTGATGCCGTGGCCGTAGAAAATATTGTCGCCGAGCACGAGCGCAGAGGACCCGCCGGCGACGAAATCCGCGCCAATCACATAGGCCTGGGCGAGACCCTCGGGCTTGGGCTGGACCGCATAGCTGATGTTCATGCCCCATTGGCTGCCGTCCTTGAGCAGGTCTTGGAAGCTCGGCACGTCGCGAGGGGTCGAGATCAGCAGCACGTCCCGGATGCCGGCGAGCATCAGTGTCGACAGCGGATAATAGATCATAGGCTTGTCGTAGATCGGCAGCAGCTGCTTGGACGCGACCGCCGTCATTGGATGCAGCCGCGTGCCTGCGCCGCCGGCGAGGATGATGCCCTTCATGCTTTTCGCTCAGTCCCCGTTTTCAGGCCGAGCCGGCCGGTGTCGTATCGGCGGGCGAGGATCGGCTCCCACCAGTCGCGCCGCTCAAGGTACCAGTCGACGGTGCGGCCGATGCCTTCGTCGAAGGTGACTTGCGGTTCCCACCCGAGCTCGCGCCGGATCTTGCCGGCATCGATGGCGTAACGCTGATCATGCCCGGGCCGGTCGGAGACGAAACGGATCTGCTCGGCGTAACTGCGGCCGTCGCTACGCGGCTGGCGCTGATCGAGCGCGCCGCAGATCGCCCGCACGACCTCGATATTGGTGCGCTCCGAATTGCCGCCGACATTGTAGGTTTCGCCCGGCTGCCCCTGCTCGAACACGGTGGCGAGCGCCCGCGCATGATCCTCGACGAACAGCCAGTCGCGGATGTTGCTGCCGTCGCCGTAGACGGGAAGCTCGGAGCCGCCGAGCGCGCGGATGATCACCAGCGGGATCAGTTTCTCCGGGAAGTGATAGGGCCCGTAATTGTTGGAGCAGTTGGTCACTAGGATCGGCAGGCCAAAGGTATGGCCCCAGGAGCGGACCAGATGGTCTGAAGCTGCCTTCGACGCCGAATAGGGCGAGCGGGGATCGTAAGGTGTGTCTTCCGTGAAATAACCGTCTTCGCCGAGCGAACCGAATACTTCGTCGGTCGAGATGTGATGGAAACGGAAGCTCGCCTGCTGTTCGGCATCGAGCCCGCGCCAATGGTCGAGCGCCTGCTCGAGCATGGAGAAAGTGCCGACGATGTTGGTTTCGATGAAGTCGGCGGGGCCATCAATCGAGCGATCGACGTGGCTCTCGGCGGCGAGGTGCGCAATCACGTCAGGCTGGAACTCGCCGAGCAGCCGCCGCACCAGCGCGCGATCGCAGATGTCGCCCTGCACGAAACGATAGCGCGGGTCGTCCGCCACCTCGTCGAGTGATTGAAGCACTCCGGCGTAGGTCAGCTTGTCGAGGTTGAGCACTTCGTGCGGGCTGTTCCGGATCAAATGCCGAACCAGCGCCGACCCGATGAACCCAGCCCCTCCGGTGACGAATACCCGCATGGGTAGGAGGCAATAATCAGTTCAGCGGCAATGGGAAGTGCGCGGCCGCACAGGCGCTGCTCACGTCTCGATTTGGCGCAGCTCCCCCAATGGCTCGCCGTCATAATCGAACTCGACGTCCAGCGCCGCGAGACGGGGCAGGGTCGAGTCCTTGGGCGATAGCTGCGGCGCCCCGTCGATCGGCCAGTCGATGCCGATATCCGGGTCGTTCCAGACGATGCCGGTGTCGCACTCGGTAGAGTAGAAGTCGTCGACCTTGTAAGCGACCATGCACTCGGGTTCGAGCGTCAGGAAGGCATGCGCGTAGCCGAGCGGAACGAACAATTGCCGGCCATTGTCGGCGCTGAGCTCAGTGCCGATCCAGCGGCCAAATGTCGGGGAGGCGCGGCGGATATCGACCGCGACGTCGAAGATGCGGCCCGCGAGACAGCGGACCAGTTTTGCCTGGCCATGCGGGGGCCGCTGGAAATGCAGGCCACGTATCGTGCCCGCAGCACGCGTCAGCGACTGATTATCCTGGCAGAACACATTGGCGATCCCATGCTCGGCCAGCCGCCGCGCATTATAGGTCTCGCTGAACCAGCCGCGCTCGTCGCCGATGCGGCGTGGCGTAATCACGATCAGCGACATATTTCGCGTCGTACGGCGCGCCCGCCCGTAGGGTCAACCGGCGGCGCGGCAGGGGGTCGGGAAGATTGCCTCGCTCGCGGTCAGCCGTTTGGCGCGCTATGCGAGCGGCGATGAACCCGATCTACGAAGCGATGAAGACCAGCGTCTTCGAGCGAATGTCGCTGGCGGCGACCCGGCACGACGCCGTAAACCTAGGCCAGGGCTTTCCTGATTTCGGTTGGCCGGACGAAATCCTCGACTTCGCCGCGCGCGCGTTGACCGAAGGCTCTAACCAATATGCGCCGTCGCGTGGGCTGCCGGCGCTGCGCGAAGCCGTGGCCGCCCATTACGAACGCCATTTCGGGCAGGACATCGGCGCCGCCCATGTCTGCGTCACCAGCGGCGCGACCGAGGCACTCGGCGCGGCGATCCTCGCGACCGTTCGCCCGGGCGACGAGGTAATCATCTTCACGCCCGCCTATGACAGCTACGCGCCGATGATTCGCCGCGCCGGCGCGACGCCGGTCGAGGTCGCGCTCCGGCCGCCGCTCTGGCGGCTCGACGGTCAGGCGCTTGAGGCCGCGGTCAGCGAGCGGACGAGCGCGATCCTGTTCAACAATCCACACAATCCGGCGGGGCGGTTGTTCGATAGTGATGAGCTGGAGATCCTCGCCGCCACCGCGCGCGAGCATGACCTGATCGTCATCAGCGACGAGGTGTGGGAGCATGTGCTGCTCGACGGTCGCTCCTTCACGCCGCTGGCGAGCCTGCCCGGTATGCCGGAACGGACGATCAAGGTCGGTTCGGCGGGCAAGATTTTCTCGCTGACGGGGTGGAAGGTCGGCTGGATCGTCGCTGCGCCCGAGCTCGCTGCCGTCGTCGCCCGCGCTCATCAATTCCTGACCTTTTCGACCGCGCCCAATCTTCAGGCGGCGGTTGCCTTCGGCCTCAACGAGGGCGACGCCTGGATCCAGCCGATGCGCGACCGTTTTCAGCGTGCCCGGAACCGGATGACCCAAGGATTGCGCAGCTCCGGACTCAATGTGCTGGACGCAACCTCGACCTATTTCCTCTGCGTCGATCTTGCTGCCTCGGGTATCGCGGTCGACGACGAAGCATTCGCGACGCTCGCTGTTGAACAGGCTGGAGTCGCCGTGGTGCCGCTGTCGGCCTTCGCCGAGCGCGATCCGCCGCGCCACTTCGTGCGCCTGTGTTTCGGCAAGAAGGACGAGACGATCGACGCCGGCATTGCCGCAATGGCAAAGGCCAAGGAACTGCTGGCGTGAGCCCTGCCGAGGAAGCCGCCGGGCTGTTGCGTCATTTCGGCGTAGCGAGCGCGGGCAATCTCGTCAGTTTCTCGCCGATCGATAGTGCGGAAATCGGGCGCGTTGCGGTCGGGGAACCGGCCGAGGCAGCGGCTCGCGCGGCACAGGCTTTCGTCAAATGGCGCACGGTTCCGGCGCCTCGCCGAGGCGAGCTGGTGCGGCTGCTCGGTGAGGAGCTTCGCGCGGCGAAGGAACCGCTCGCTCGCCTAGTGACCCTCGAATGCGGGAAAATCCTCCAGGAGGGCATGGGCGAGGTCCAGGAGATGATCGACATCTGCGACTTTGCTGTCGGCCTGTCACGCCAACTCTACGGCCTTACCATCGCCAGCGAACGGCCGAGCCACCGGATGATGGAACAATGGCATCCGCTCGGGCCGGTGCTGGTGATCAGCGCCTTCAATTTCCCAATCGCCGTGTGGGCGTGGAATGCGGCGCTTGCTCTGGTTTGCGGCGATCCCGTGATCTGGAAGCCGAGCGAAAAAACTCCGCTCTGCGCTGAAGCGGTGACGTCGCTCATGCGCCGAGCTCTGGAGCGGTTTGGCGATACTCCGGAGGCGCTCGTGCGGCTGGTCCAGGGCGGCCGCGATGTCGGTGAGGCGCTGGTCGGCGATCCGCATATGGCTTTGGTCTCGGCGACCGGATCGACAGCAATGGGGCGGGTCGTCGGGCCCAAAGTCGCGCAACGATTCGGCCGCGCGCTCCTCGAGCTTGGCGGTAATAATGCGACGATCGTCGCGCCGAGCGCCGACCTTGAGCTGGCGAGCCGCGCGATCCTGTTCTCGGCAGCGGGAACCGCCGGGCAGCGGTGCACGACGCTGCGGCGCCTGATCGTCCATGAGAGTGTAGCCGGCGCGCTGCTCGACCGGCTGCGCACGCTCTTCACTCACGCGAAGGTCGGTGATCCCCGCGAGGCTGGCACTTTGATCGGCCCACTGATCGACGAAGCGGCCTTCAACGCGATGAAGGAGGTGCTGGGCGATAGGATCGAGCGCGTCGAGGCGGTCCCAGGCGGCTTCTATGTGCGTCCCGCGATCGTTGAGCTGGAGGATCACGCAGGCATCGTCTTGAAGGAAACCTTCGCGCCGATCCTGTACGTTCTGCGCTACCGCGAACTCGAAGAGGCCATCTCGATCAACAATGCGGTGCCTCAAGGGCTTAGCTCATCGATCTTCACCAATGATCTGAGAGAAGCCGAGCGCTTCATGTCCGGCGCCGGCTCCGACTGCGGCATCGCCAACGTCAATATCGGACCGTCGGGAGCGGAAATCGGCGGCGCCTTCGGCGGCGAAAAGGAGACTGGCGGCGGTCGTGAAAGCGGGTCCGACAGCTGGCGCGCCTATATGCGACGGCAGACCAACACCATCAATTACGGGTCGGACCTGCCCTTAGCCCAGGGAATCCGCTTCGACATCGCCCCATAAAGCGAGCTTCTCCTCCGCGATCATCGCCGGCCAGGCGCGGCGGAACTTGCTGGTCCAGGCTTTGAGCGCCGACGGCTCGAGCGGCGGCGAAACCAGATAGCCCTGCACATAATCGCAGCCGAGCTCTCGAATGATGCGCAGCTGCTCGATCGTCTCGACGCCCTCAGCGGTCGTCAACAGACCCAGCCCCTTGGCAAGGTCGGTGATGCTCTGGATGATCAGCCGGCAGTCGCGCGAGTGGGGCGCGTCGGCGACGAACGCCTGGTCGATCTTGACCTCGGTGAAGGGCAGCTGGCGAAGCTGCATCAACGAGGAATAGCCGGTCCCGAAGTCGTCGATGGCAAGCCCGATGCCCTTGATCCGGAAGCGGGTCAGCGCATCCATCATTTTGACCAGAGGCTGGGTCGCGCCCTCGGTAAGCTCGAGCACGATCCGGTCGGGGGGGACGTTCAGCGCCCGGCACATGCGTTCGACGAGGTCGGGGAAATCGAGGTGCTGGAGACTGAGCGCGGAAATGTTGAAGGCAATGCAGGCGTCGATTCCCTCCTGCCGCCACTCGAGCCACTGGCGAAGGATCCGGCGCAGTCCCCATTGGGTCAAATCGTCGATCAGTCCGTGCTGCTCGGCGAGAGGCACGAACCGCGCGGGACCGACGGTGCCGAGTTCGGGATCATCCCAGCGGACTAGCGCCTCGACCTGTGCGAGGCTGCCGTCGCGCATCGAGACCTTGGGCTGGTAGGCCATGTGAAGGGCCTGACGTTCGAGCGCCAATTTCAGGCCGTCGACCAGCCGCAGTTCGGCCTTCGCGCTCATTGCACCAACGTCAACTTCAGCTTGGAGAGAATCTCTTCGAGCACATCGAAGCGTACCGGCTTTTCGACCGGGCCGACCATGTTGAGCCCGAGCGCTTCGCCGAGGCGAAAAGCCGACTCGAGGACTCGGCGGTCGAAGCCGCTGACGATCAACACCGGCCCGCGATAATTCTGGTCGGCAAGAAAGCGGGTCAGCTCGACCCCGTCCGCGCCCGGCATGCCAAGGTCGATCGCAACCATTTCCGGACGATGCGCGACGAGCGCCTCCCGAAACTCCTCGTCGCGGGCGGTGACGATGGGATCGAAGCCGCAGGTGCGTGCGGCGTTCGCGAGATAGTCGGCGAGCGCGGGCTCGTCATCGATCAGCAGCAGACGCGGCTGCGGCATTATCTCGTATCTCCCCGTAGGCGGCGTAAGCAGCAACAACGCGCGAAACAAGGTTTCTCAACGCCTTTTTAACCGTGTCACTCATAAAGTCCCAATTTGGCGCCAGTTGCGCCATCGGAGAGGCCCGTTCCCGCATGTTCGCAGAGCTAATTCGGAGGAAATTCGGAAGCGGTCGTCCTGGCACCAGCGATGCCGCGTTCGAATCGACCACCGTCTCCTTGTCCACCTCGGTGCCTCGGCCCGCCGAGCGCCGTACCGATGAGCGCCTCTCCGCGATGCTGCGTGTCGGCAAGCTGACCGACGCAAGCGGCAGTGAACAGCTGATCAAGGTCAAGAATCTCTCGGCGGGCGGGGTGATGGCCATCGTCACCCGTGCGCCGCAAGTCGGCGAGCAGGTCTCGATCGAGCTGTCGTCGCAGCGCATTCCGAGCTCGGTGGCGTGGACCCGCGAGGACATGATCGGCCTCAAGTTCGACCAGAATGTCGATCTTGGCGAACTGCTTGCGGGGCGCAAGCCGCGCCATGGTTTCCGCGCGCGTCCGCCCCGGCTCGACATTCCGTGCAAGGCATCGGTGCGCGTCGGCAAGACCTATTACACCGTCGACGTCCACGACATTTCGCTCGGCGGGATCAAGGTCGAGCCGATCGAGGAATATTGCGTCGGCAAGAAGGTCGTCGTTGTCGTCGAGAGCCTTCGTCCGACCAAGGGTGAGGTCCGCTGGTATTCGGACCGCCGCGCCGGCATCGTGTTCGAACGCCCGCTGGAGTTTGAGGAGCTGGCCGAGTGGGTCGGCAAAAGGCTCGAGCTCGCCAGCCTCAAGGCGTCTTACAAAGCCTGAGTGTACCCCTGCGAAGGCAGGGGCCCAGACCCGGACTGGAGCTTCAGCGGAAGTTCGGTCATTCTCCAGCTGAATGAAGGGCGGCTGCTCGTCTGATGCGCGGCCTATGATGGTTTATTCAACGCTGCTTTAAGGCTCCTCCGGAGCCTGTCTGGGCCCCTGCCTTCGCAGGGTACGGCGAACGCGCATTTGCCGGACCGCTGTCCAGTAACTATCTTCCGCTTCGAGCAAAGGAGCGGATAATGGCCGAACAAGTCGCAGTCCTCGCTGGCGGATGCTTCTGGTGCACCGAGGCCGTGTTCCTCGATGTTGTCGGGGTGACGAAGGTCGAGAGCGGCTATACCGGCGGAACGGTCGCTAACCCGACCTACAGGCAGGTCTGCGGCGGTGACACCGGCCATGCCGAAGCGATCCGCGTCACGTTCGACCCGGACGAGCTCAGCTACGACGATTTGCTCGACATATTCTTCGCGACCCACGACCCCACTCAGCTCAACCGCCAGGGCAATGACGTCGGTACCCAGTATCGCTCGGCGATCTTCCCGCAAAATGAGGAGCAGGAGCGCAAGGCGCGCGAGGCGATCGCCCGCAACAATGCGGCTCACGTCAACAATATCGTCACTACCATCGAGCCCAAAAGCGAATGGTATCCCGCCGAGGATTATCACCAAGATTACTGGTCGGGCGAGGGGCAGCGGAGCCCCTATTGCCTCGCCGTCATCCCGCCCAAGCTTCAGAAGCTGCGCAAGAGCTTCCAGACGCGCGTGAAGGGGATGAACGCCGGGGTTTAGGCCGCGGCGCGGCGCAGTCGATCGTTGATGGCCATGCCAAGGCCGTTGTCCGGCACCGGGGCAACGGCGATGCGCGGTCTGTCCGACGCGTCGGCCCGGTGGAGCAGGTCGAACAGCCGCGCGGCAGCCTCGACAAGGTCGCCTGATGGGCTGAGGCTGGAATCGCCGGCAGCTGGACCAAAACCGATCAGATATTCGCCGTCCTCGGCGCTCGACGCGTTGAGACGCACTGGCTTTGACGGCGCGTAGTGGCTGGCGAGTTGCCCCGGCGCCTCGATCCGTTCGCCCGCAGCCGTTTCGGCCTCGACCTGTATTGGGCCGGGCCGCAACAGCCTGAGCGGTCCTCCGGTCGCGGCGACGATGGTCGATTCGAGCCCGCGTTCGGTCGCTCCCGCGTCGACAATCAGCGGAATTCGCCCGCCGAGGCTCTTCATCACATGCTCCGCGCGCGTCGCGCTGATCGATCCGCTGGCGTTGGCCGATGGCGCGGCGAGCGGCCGGCCCGTCGCGCGCAACAAGGCTTGCATCGCCGGGTGTGCCGGTACGCGAAGGCCGATCGTGGACAGGCCCGCGGTGACGATCGACGCGATCCCACTGTTCGGCCGAAGCGGCAGCACGAGCGTCAGCGGTCCCGGCCAATGTTGCTCCGCAAGACGTCGCGCGACCGCATCGAACTCGCCGATCCGTTCCGCTTCGGCCGCGTCGATCACATGGACAATCAATGGGTTGAAGCTTGGTCTTCCCTTGGCTTCGTAAATGCGCGCAACGGCGTCGGCGTTGGTCGCATCGGCGGCGAGGCCGTAGACCGTCTCCGTGGCGATCGCGACCGCCTCGCCGGCAAGGATCAGCCGCGCGGCCTCGGCGATGGCTTCGTCGCTATATGGTAGGAGCCGCGTCTCCATCGGGCGCGGCTAGAGCATAATGCCCGCAGCAGGGATACTATGCTTTTTCGCGGTCGAGCAGGGTCGCCGGATCGATGCCGAGGCGCCGCATGCGGCCGCGGATCTCGGGCCATTCCTCGGTGAGGAAGCGGCTGCGCTCGGATTCGCTCAGCCGGGCGCGCGCTCCGGGCGCGACGAACATGCCGACGCCGCGCTTGACGATGATCAGGCCCTCGTCCTGGAATCCCTGGTAGGCTTTGGCGACGGTCAGCGGATTGGCCTGTTCTTCGGCGGCGAGCGCCCGGACCGAGGGCAGCGGGTCCCCGTCCGAATAGCGTCCGGCGAGGATTGCGTCGGCAATCGTTTCGCGGAGGCGGACATAGACCGGCTTCTCGTGCTGTTTCCCTACCGTCATGCTGTTCTAATACAGCGGATCGCAAAGAGATTCAATCCGTTATCGTCGAAATATCACAAGTCGGGTGGGCGCCATGATTTGTGCACCGCCTCCAGCATTGGGCGATCGCGATCCTCGAGCTCGCGCGGGGCGTGGCCGATGAAGATGAAGCCCGCAATCCGCTCGCCGGGCTCGCAAAAGACTTCCTGCACGCGCTGCGAGTAAGCGCGCCATCCGGTCACCCAGCCTGCAACATAGCCGAGCGCATGAGCGGCGAGCAGCAGGTTCATGCCGGCCGCGCCGCACGACAGCTCCTGCTCCCACAGCGGAATCTTGTGGTCCGGCACCGGCGCGGCGACGAGCACCACCAGCTGCCCCGCATAATGGGCGAACTCATGCTCTTTCTGACGGTGAGCGGCGGTCACGTCCGGATTCTCTTGTTCGAGCGCCTCCTGCAGAACAGCCTCGAAAGCATCTCGCTGGTCGTCGGCGACGGTGATGAAGCGCCACGGCGCAAGCTTGCCGTGGTCCGGCGTTCGCGCGGCGAGGCCGAGGATGCGCTCCATCTCCTCCGCGGTTGGGCCGGGCCCGACAAGCTCGCGCGGCTTTCCCGAGCGACGGGTTTCGAGGAGCGAAAGCAATGAGGAACGGTCGTTGAGCATCGTGCCGTCCATCTAGGGCGGGCACCGGTCCGCAACAATGCAGCTTCACAAGCAGATTTTGCTCGTTACGGTCGCGTGGTGCGCCGGGCTGGCGCCAGGGGAGAAATGATGGTCGATACGCCCGGCGCGGAAGTGCCGTCCTCACCCGACATTACGCATGTCGATCCTACTGCCCAAAAGACATGGATGGGCCACCCGCGGCAGCTGGCCCGGCTGTTCTCGATCGAGATGTGGGAGCGGTTCGGCTTCTACGGAATGCGGGCGCTGCTCGTCCTTTATCTGGTCAAGCACTTCCTGCTCGAGCAATATCAGGCCAGCGGTATCGTCGGCGGCTATCTCAGCCTGGTCTATCTGACGCCGCTGATCGGCGGCCTGCTGGCAGACCAGTTCCTCGGTTCGAAACGGTCGGTCAAATTCGGCGCCCTGGTCATGGCGCTCGGTTACCTGGTGCTGTGCTTCGGCGGCGAACAGGCCAAGCCCTATGCGACGATCGACGGCCAGCGCTACGACGTCCAGGTCGCGCGCGGCGGATCGCTGCTGGATTCGACCGACGTCAAGCAATCGATCGTGTTCAATGGGCAGCAGCTCTCGATCCACGGCATGCCTGACGGATCGATCCAGCTGGTCGGCGGCAACGGCCAGGTCACCAAGACGGTGGCCAAGGATGCGTTCAAACCCGGCGCCGAGCGATCGCCCTTCTACCTGACGCTGATGCTGATGGCGCTGGGGCTGATCGTCATCGGCAACGGCTTCTTCAAGCCCAATATCTCGACCATCGTCGGCTCGCTTTACAAGCAGGGCGATCGCCGGCGGGATGCCGGGTTCACGATCTTCTACATGGGGATCAATATCGGCTCGATCGGCTCGCAGATCCTGTGTCCGATTTTCGTCAACCTGTTCGGCTGGTGGGCCGGCTTCGCAATCGTCGTCGTCGGCATGCTGATCGGCTGGGCGCTGATTCAGTTCGATGGCGGCCGGCTGGCCGGTTATGGCGAGCCGCCGGAGCGAAGCGGGCCCGATCGCGCGCCCCTGATCTATGTTCTGTCGCTGCTTTCGGTGCCGCTGTTCTGGCTGATCTTCCGCAACGTGATGACAACGCCCGCGGCTGCCGAGGGAACCGGCGTGTGGGGCTATATTCTAGCCACGCCGTTCCTCGGGAAAGTGCTGTTCGTCACTTTTCTGGCCGCGGTGATCGGCATCCCGATCTGGTCATGGCGAGTCGGCACCAGGGCCGAAGCCCAGATGATGCTGGCAGCGATCATCCTGGTGATCTTCAACGTCACGTTCTGGACGCTGTTCGAGCAGGCGGCGTCATCGCTGACCCTGTTCGCCGACAGCAACACCACGCTGCATCTGTTCGGTTTCTTCGTCTCGGCCCCGCAGACGCAGAATTTCAACCCAATCACGATCGTTCTGTTCGCACCGGTGCTAAGCTGGCTGTGGCTTGCGCTTGCGAAGAGGGGCTGGGAGCCGTCGATTCAGGTCAAGTTCGGCATCGCCTTGCTGCTGGTCGGCCTTGGCTTTGTCGTGCTGGCGTGGAGCCAGGGGACCGCCAACGCGGCGTTCCGCGTGTCGCTGTGGTGGCTGGTGCTGACCTATTTCCTGCACTCGATCGCGGAACTGTGCATCTCACCGGTTGGCTTGAGCATGATCACCAAGCTGTCGATCGCCCGCGTTGTCGGTATGATGATGGGTGTGTGGTTCCTGTCGATTTCGATCGGTGAGTATCTTGCCGGGGCGGCCGCGCAGGCGGCGTCTGTGCAGACCGTGGGCGGGCAGGTGACCAACCCGCAGGTAGCGTTGCAGACCTATAGCCACACGTTCCTCGTCGGCGGCGAAATGACGATGGCTGCGGGCGTGATCCTGCTTGCGATTTCGCCCTGGCTCCGGAAGCTGATGCATGGTGTCGACTAAAACATTGGCCGCCGCCCTGCTGCTGGAGGGCCATCGCGACCTCCCAAGGCGCGATTGGCCCAGAGCGTACCGGCATTGACCGTCCAGGCGGCCCTGCTGCTGTCGTGCATCGCCTTCCTCGGCACGCACTTCCTGTTGTCGCACCCGCTGCGCGGGCCGTTGGTCCGGGCGATGGGCGAGAAGCCGTTTCAGGGGCTCTATTCACTCATTGCGCTGATCACCTTCGGCGCGATGATCTACTTCTACCATGCGATCGGCCGCGAGCCGCCGCTGTGGAACGCGGGCGACGCCGGTTGGATCGCGGGTACGATCCTGATGTGGCTGGCCGCGATCCTGCTCGTCGGCTCTTTCCTCGGCAACCCGGCATTGGTTGGCGCAGGGGGACCGCGCGGGGGACCCACAGGCGTGTTGCGGATTACCCGGCACCCGATGATGTGGAGCTTCGCGATCTGGGCCGGTGTCCACCTGATGATCCTCGCCCAGCCGAAATCCATGATTTTCGATGGAACCATCATCATCGTCGCGCTTGCCGGCGCGTTCGCTCAGGACCGGAAGAAGGCGCGGCTGATGGGCGAACCGTGGCACGAGTGGACCGCGCAAACGGCGTTCGTGCCCTTCACGCGCGGCCTCGCTTATCCCGGCACAATCGCGCTCGTTGGGGGTACAATATTGTTCCTGATCGCCACCTGGGTTCACCCTGTTCCGGCAGGAATCTGGCGCTGGATCGGTTAAGCGCGCTAAAGCGTGCGTCATGACGCGCAAATTCTTCGGTACTGACGGGATCCGCGGCACGACCAATATCGAGCCGATGACGGCCGAGACCGCCCTCCGCGTCGGGCAGGCGGCTGGCGCGCACTTCCTTCGCGGCGACCACCGCCACCGGGTGGTGATCGGCAAGGACACACGCCTTTCCGGCTACATGATGGAATCGGCGATGGTCGCTGGTTTCACCAGCGTCGGAATGGACGTGGTGCTGCTCGGCCCGATGCCAACTCCGGCGGTGGCGATGCTGACCCGATCGATGCGCGCCGACTTGGGCGTGATGATTTCGGCCTCGCACAACGCCTTTGCCGACAATGGCATCAAGTTGTTCGGGCCGGACGGTTACAAGCTCAGCGACGACGACGAGCAAGCGATCGAGCGTCGGCTCGAGCAGGAGCCGAAGCTCGCCAAGCCCGAGCTGATCGGACGCGCCCGCCGCATCGATGATGCACGGGGCCGTTACATTCACTTCGCCAAGTCGACGTTTCCCGAGGATCTGCGCCTCGACGGCCTGCGGGTCGTCCTCGATTGCGCCAATGGCGCCGCCTACCATGTCGCGCCCGAAGCCTTGTGGGAGCTCGGCGCCGAGGTGATCCCCATCGGCGTCACGCCCAACGGCCTCAACATCAACGACGAGTGCGGCTCGACCAGCCCGCAACTCCTGCAGGAGACTGTCGTCGTCGGTGGTGCGGACATTGGAATCGCGCTGGATGGCGACGCCGACCGGCTCATGGTCGTCGACGAGAAAGGCGCCATCACCGACGGCGATCAGTTGATGGCGCTGATCGCGCTGGGCCTCCAGGCACGCGGCGAGCTCAGGGGCGACGCCGTCGTTGCCACCGTGATGTCGAACCTCGGGCTCGAGCGGAAGCTGGGCGAAGCCGGCCTCAAGCTCCTCCGAACCAAAGTCGGCGACCGCTACGTGCTCGAAGAGATGCGCAAGAGCGGCTGCAACGTCGGCGGCGAGCAGTCGGGCCACATCATCCTCGCCGATCATGCGACCACCGGCGACGGCCTCGTCGCGGGCTTGCAAGTGCTTGCCGCATTGGTCGAGGCGAAGGTCCCGGCAAGCGAGTTACTGCGCCAGTTCGAGCCGCTGCCGCAGCTGCTCAAGAACGTCCGCTTCACCCGCGGCGCGGAGCCGCTCGAAAGCGATAGCGTCAGGAAGCGCATCGCCGCCGCCGAAGCCCAGCTGGAGGGGCAGGGCAGGCTGGTCATACGCAAGTCGGGAACCGAGCCCCTTATCCGAGTGATGGCCGAGGGCGAGGATTCCGCGCTCGTCGAGCGCCTGGTGGATGACATTTGCGAGGCTGTTCAGGCCGCGGCGTGAACGCTTTCTTCGTATTTGTTGCCCAAACGATGATGCTGTGCACATGGACAACTTCGCCCCGCAGAAGGGGTCGAAGGCGGGTAGCGTGACGCCGACGGCTCGGATCTTGATTATCGCCGGCTCGGATTCGGGCGGTGGCGCCGGGATTCAGGCGGACATCAAAACCGTGACGATGCTCGGCGGCCACGCGATGACCGCCGTCACCGCAGTAACCGCGCAGAACACCATCGAAGTGAGTGCGGTTCATCCCGTTCCAGCCGAGATGATTCTCGCGCAAATCGAAGCGATTATCGGCGATATCGGAGTCGACGCGGTAAAGATTGGAATGATTGGTGGCGCTTTTGCCGCCGAGCAAATCGCAAGCCGGCTCGAGCGCCTCCGCGCCGAACAGCCGGGCCTTCCGATCGTCTTCGATCCGGTGATGATGGCGACAAGCGGCGCTGCGCTCGCGGATGAACCGACCATCGCCGCCTTCGGCCGCCTGATGGATGTGGCGACGATCACCACGCCCAACCTTCCCGAACTCAAGCGCCTCACGTCCGAGGAGGACCCTGTTTCAGCGGCGCTGGCACTCGTCGGTGCGCACGGTTGTGCGGTGCTGATCAAGGGCGGCCATGAGGAAGGCGACGCGCTCGCCGATGCGCTTATCGAGACCGACAATATGACCAGCTGGCAGGGTCAGCGGATCGACACCAGCAGCACCCACGGCACCGGTTGCACCTTGGCCAGCGCAATTGCATTCTTCCTCGCTGAAGGGGCGAGCCTCGCCGACGCCGTGTCGAGAGCGCGCGAATTCGTTCGGGTGGCGCTGCGCGATGCGCCAAACCTGGGGAAGGGCGCGGGCCCGATGGGCCATTCGCGCGTGCGGCTCGATGTCGGCGCGGGGCCGCGGCTCAACCAGATCACGCTGACCGGCACCAATTACGAGCGCTCGGTCGATTTCTATCGCCGCATTGGCCTCGTGCAGATCGTCGACAGCCCCGAGACCGGCTACGCCCGCTTCGAGACCGCTGGTGGAGTCACCCTGTCGGTGCAGATCGACGCCGAAGAAAAGATCCTCGCGACCACCGCCATCTATCTCGAATGCGACGACCTCGACACGCGCGTCGAGCAGCTGGCGCGGAGCGGCCTCGCCTTCGAGCACGGCCCACGCAATCAGCCGTGGATGTGGCGCGAAGCGCGGCTGCGCGATCCCGACGGCAATATCATCTTCTTCTACAAGGCGGGCGAGAACCGCCGCTTCCCGCCGTGGCGGGTTTCCGAGCCGTCGTCCCGGCCTTGAGCCGGGATCCGCCTGTTGTCGCTGGTCACTATCCACAAGAAAAGAAGGCGGATTCCAGCTTTCGCTGGAATGACGAAAGCGGTTCCGCCTAGCGTGGCGACTCGATGCGCCGCCGCTGCTCCTTCAAGCTAGAGCTCGACTTCCCGCAGCCGCTAGCCGGCGTCGATGAAGCGGGCTGCGCGCCGCTCGCCGGGCCAGTGGTTGCCGCCGCCTGCATCCTCAATCGCGACAAATTCCCGCGCGGGATCGACGACAGCAAGAATCTGCCTCTGGAGAAGCGCGAGGCGCTGTACGCCAAGCTAGTGAAATGCTCGGCGTGGGGCGTCGGCCTCGCGACGGTCGAGGAGATCGATGAGATCAACATATACTGGGCGCGCATGCTGGCGATGACGCGGGCGGTCGAGGCGCTTGGGCTGGAGCCAGCCTGGGTGCTTGTCGACGGCAACGCAACGCCGCGCTGGCAGCGGCCCTCGAAAGCGATCGTCGATGGCGACGCCAAATGCCGCTCGATCGCCGCCGCCTCGATCATCGCCAAGGTCACCCGCGACCGCATGATGGCGGACTATGCCCGCGATTATCCGGGCTACGGCTGGGAGCATAACCGCGGCTACCCAACGCCCGATCATCGCCGCGCAATCAACCACCTTGGGCTGACGCCGCTGCATCGCCGGAGCTTCGCCCCCGTGCGCGCAATCGCCGAACGAGATGCCCAGCCGGAGCTTGTGTTCGAAATTTCCGCCAGCGAGTCCTTCGAGTCACACCCACCACAGATTGAGTCCGCACCCGGTATCGCGACTCAACATCTTGTGGAGCCGGTCCGCCCAGCGGCCTGAGAGTCTGCGTCCCGAGGCGGGGCGTTAACCCTTGATTGCTTGACCGCGAGTCCCAGCTGACTCACCCTCTCGCCTCAACGAACGAGGGGCAGAAGGTCAGATGAATCTCATCGCCCGCATTGCGGAGCCCGTGGCGCGTGCGCGCCCCGCGCCGCGCGAGCTGCCGCTCGATAGGATCATGGAGGGCGATTGCGTTGCCCAGATGGTACGTCTTCCGGACAAAAGCGTCGACATGATCTTCGCCGACCCGCCCTACAACCTCCAGCTCGGCGGCGACCTGTTTCGGCCGGAAGGCGGCAAGGTCGACGCCTGCGACGATGAATGGGACAAGTTCGAGAGCCTCGCCGTCTACGACAATTTCACGCGCGACTGGCTCGAACAAGCACGGCGCATCCTCAAGGATGACGGTACGCTGTGGGTGATCGGCAGCTACCACAACATCTACCGCGTCGGCTCCTTGCTTCAGGACGCCGACTTCTGGATCTTGAATGACATCGTTTGGCGCAAGTCGAACCCGATGCCGAACTTCCGCGGCACCCGCTTCACCAACGCGCACGAGACGCTGATTTGGTGCTCAAAGAGCGAGAAGGCGCGTTACACATTTAATTACCGCGCGATGAAGGCGTTGAACGATGATCTTCAGATGCGATCTGATTGGCTTTTGCCGATTTGCTCGGGTGGCGAGCGCGTGAAGGGCGAGGACGGCTCCAAGGCGCATCCGACGCAAAAGCCCGAGGCCTTGCTGTACCGGATCCTGCTTGCCTGCACGAAACCCGGCGACGTCGTGCTCGACCCTTTCTTCGGCACCGGAACCACCGGCGCTGTCGCCCGCCGGCTGGGACGCCGCTGGATCGGCATCGAGCGCGAGCCGGTCTACGTGAAAGTCGCCGGCGAGCGCATCGCGTCGACCTTGCCGCTCGATGAAAGCGCCATGACCGTGATGACTGAAAGCCGTTCGGCGCCGCGCGTCGCCTTTGGCCTACTAGTCGAGAGCGGGCTGATCCCGGCCGGTGTGCATCTTACCGACGCCAAGCGCCGCTGGACCGCGAGCGTCCGTGCGGACGGATCGATCGCCTGCGAGGTTCACTCCGGGTCGATCCACAAGGTCGGCGCCGCGCTCCAGGGCGCGCCCTCGTGCAACGGCTGGACTTTCTGGCACGTCGAGCAAAGCGGCGGTGCGCTGCAGCCGATCGACTATTTGCGGCAGCAGCATCTCTCCGCGCTATAGCGCAGGCATGCGCACGCTCCTCAGGCCGACCGGCTTCGTCGATTCCCCCTTCGGTCATGATCGGAAGGTCGCGCGGCTCGCCGGGGGGATGAGCTGGTTTTCGGCCGTCGAGCTGATCCAGATCGAGGGCCACAGCCGCGTCTCGACTGAGCTGGTGCGCGTTGAGGAGGCCGAGTCCCGCTTCGACGATGATATGGCCGCCCAATGGCAGGCGCTGACCGCACCGCGGCCTCCGCTGCGGCTCGGTGAGCGCACCATCCGCCTCGATCAGCCGCAGGTGATGGGGATCGTCAACGCGACGCCCGACAGCTTCTCGGATGGTGGTCAGTTCGCCGACGCTGCCGCAGCCGCCGAGGCCGGCGCAACCATGGCCGCCGCAGGCGCGGCGATCGTCGATGTGGGTGGCGAGTCGACCCGGCCTGGCGCGCGCTCGATCTGGGAAGGTGACGAGATCGAACGCGTGGTGCCGGTGATCCGGCAGCTCGCCGCGGGCGGCACCGCCGTTTCGTGCGACACGCGCAAGGGCGACGTCATGACGGCGGCGGTTGAGGCCGGCGCGCGCATGATCAACGATGTGTCGGCGCTGACCTACGACGCGCGCTCCGCGGAGGTCGCTGCATCGCTCAACGTGCCGGTTGTTCTGATGCACCATCGCGGCGCTCCGGAGGTGATGCAGGAGGACCCCCGCTACGACGACGTGCTGGTCGAGATTTACCTATGGCTCGAGGAGCAGATCGCCGCTGCGGTCGAGGGCGGCGTGGCCAAAGAGCATATCCTCATCGATCCGGGCTTCGGCTTCGGCAAGAATGTCGGTCACAATCTTGAGCTGATGAACGGTCTTGCGCTGTTTCATTCGCTCGGTTGCCCGCTGGTCGTGGGTGCGAGCCGTAAGCGCACCATCGGCGCGCTATCCGGCGAGGCAGCGGCCAATCAGCGCCTCGGGGGAAGCATCGCTTTCGCAATGAAAGCCGTGGAGCAGGGTGCGCAGGTCATTCGCGTCCACGACGTGTTTGAAACGGTGCAGGCTTTGCGCGTATGGCGCGGCATGCGCGACCAGGCGCTGACGCCGCGAATCTGATGAGCAACCCGTTTGAGCTTGCGCTTGAAGATGCGCGCCGACACCGGGCAGAGGGTCGCATCGGCGATGCGGAGCGCGGTTATGCCCGCGCGGCCGAACTCGCTCGACTAAATGCAGATCCAGTCGGTCTGGCGCATGCCCTGAGACACAGCTCCGACCTTGCCCGTGAGCGCGGTGAACGGAGCCAAGCCAGGGAGTATGCATGCGAAGCCGTCGAGCTGTATCGGAAGGGCAGTGATCGGCTGGGACTCGCCAACGCAATAAGGCTCAAGGCATTATCGGCTGCGGATCCGATTGAAGCGAAAGCCTGCTGGTCGGAGGCGCGGGAGTTATACTCGGCGTTGGATATTCCCGCCGGCGCCAGCGAGTGCGATTCACATCTCGCGGACTGAGCGGCTGCTCGATTTGCTGGTTTACTGTATTGCGTCACCAAATCGTGCTATGTTCCGGCAACCGCTCGGGAGATTGATGTGACTCACGGCATCGTCGACGTCTTTGCCTTCCAGGAAGCGCTGCTGATCGAAGCGGTCCTCGGGATCGCGCTTCTCACCATGATTTGGGTCGGGTTCAGGCGCTGGCTTCAGCACAAAGAAAAGATGGGCCGGCTGATTGCCGAGCAGGTGGCTGAACGCGCCACGCAACAGGGCGCTCAAATGGAGCGGGTCGAAGAACGATTGAAAGCGATCGAGCACATCATGACCGATGGCGGCGTCCAGCCCGCGCAGATCGACGCACTCGGCATGAACCGGCTCCCGACCGGATCTTGACGGGGCGACCCCTCAGGCTGCGGTGTCGATCCCGAGCTCGCCTAGCTTGCGGTAGAGGGTCGAGCGGCCAATCCCGAGGCGCCGCGCGACTTCGGTCATGCGGCCGCGATAATGGCCGATGGCGAGGCGGATGATGTCGGCCTCAATCTCTTCGAGCGGCCGCAGATGCCCGTCGCCGGTGTACAAAGTGACGCTGGGTGCGCCACCGATCACCTGCTCGCTGCGCGCCTCGCTCATCGTCGGCACGAAGTCGGTCTGGCGCGCGGTGTAGCGCGACTGGGTCGCGATGTGCGGGAAGTCTTGCGCGGTCAGCGAACTGTCTTCGCACTGCAGCGTGGCGCGGAACAGCACGCCGGCGAGCTGGCGGACATTGCCCGGCCAGCCATAGCGCATCAGCACCGCAAGCGCGTCATTGCCGATCGACAGCGCGCGGATGCCGGCCTGGTCGGCAAGGCGCTGGACGAGGTGGCGGGCGAGGGCGGGGATGTCGCCGCTGCGTTCGCGCAGCGGGGGAAGTGTGACGGTGGTTGAGCCGACCCGCTCGGCCAGTCCGGGGTGAAATTCATCGGGCAGCGGCCGGCTGCTGGTGACGATGACTCGGACGTCGACCGAATAGCTGCCATTTAGCCCGACCGGGCGCACTTCGCCGGTCGCCAGCACGCGATCGAGCAGCTCCTGCGTCTCGGCGGGCAGCATTCCGATTTCGTCGATGACCAGGGTGCCGCCGTCGGCCTGGACCAGCTTGCCGGTCTTGGGCGCGAAGGCTCCCGGGAAGGCGCCCTTTTCGTGGCCGAACAGCTCGCTGTCGACGATATTGGCGGGGACCGCCTTGCAGTCGAGCGTGAGCAGCGGGCCCTTGGCGCGAAGGCTCGCGCCGTGAATTGCGCGGGCAAGCGTCTCCTTGCCCGTTCCGGGTTCGCCGATGATCAATACTGGAAGGCGGTTGCGGGCCGACTTGGCGGCAACCGCAAGCGCTGCCCGGAATTCGGGCGCGGAGCCGATCAGCTGCTCGAGCTCGAGCGTCGGCGATAGTTTTTCGGAGACAGGTGCCAGTTCTCCGGCGGCGCGGCGTCGGTCGGCGTTAGCGGCGAGCGCGTCGAGCAACCGCTCCGGCGCGACGGGACGCACGAGGAAATCGGAAGCACCGGCGCGCATGGCCTCGACCGCCACCGACACCGAGTCGCCATGCGAGAGGACGATCACCGGCAGGTTGGGCCGATTATGGCGAAGCGAAGTGATGAGCTGCGGGCCTTTGTCCGCGTCCCAGCTGCCGAGCAATGCCGCGAGCACTTCGCGCCCGTGCGGCCCCTGAAGCAAGGCAAGCGCCATTTCCTCGTCGGCTGCGCCAACGACGCTCCAGCCGGCGCGGCCGGCGATCGCGGAAATCAGCCGGCGTTCCTCTGGATTGGCGTCCAGCAGCAGCAGTGATCGTATCGGTTCTTCACGCATGCGCGGGTCATAGACCGAGAGCGGTAAAGGCGACCTTAAGGACTGCGCACAGCTATGTGGCGTGGGGCTTGGGAACGCGTCACCGTCTTGTTATGGACGCTCCACGTTGATGCCCAAAAGGGGAGTGAAATGGCGCAAGAAGAAGAACCGATCCTGGCTCACCCGGGCAACCAGGAGATCGCCACGCACGTCAACGATTACGAGCGCTTCACCAAGCTGTTCAAATGGGGCGCGATCATCTGTTTGATCATCGGGATTGCCTCGCTGATCATTATCAAAGCCTATTGGTAGGCCTTGGGCGAATGAAGATCGCGGTCCTCAAGGAGGGTGCGGACGAAACGCGCTGCGCCGCGATTCCCGAGACCGTGAAGAAGTTCATCACCCTCGGCGCAGAGGTGTGGGTCGAGCAGGGGGCGGGCGAGGCCGCGTCGATCCCCGATACGGATTTTGAGAGCGCGGGCGCGAGTGTTGCCAGTCGCGCCGACGTGCTCAAGGGCGCGGGCATCATCCTCTGCGTCACCGGCCCCGATCCGGCGACGCTGAAGGGCGCCGAGAAAAACGCGCTCCTCGTCGGCGGGCTCGATCCGCTTCGCCGGCGCGACTCCATCGACGGCTATGCCGCGGCAGGGCTCGAGGCGCTGGCGATGGAATGGATGCCGCGCGTCAGCCGCGCGCAATCCATGGACGTGCTGTCGTCGCAGTCGAACCTTGCCGGCTACAAGGCGGTGGTCGACGCGGCTGCGGGTTACGGCCGTGCCTTCCCGATGATGATGACTGCGGCGGGTACGGTCAGCCCGGCCAAGGTGTTCGTGATGGGCGTCGGGGTCGCCGGGCTCCAGGCGATCGCGACCGCACGGCGGCTGGGGGCGCAGGTCAGCGCCACCGACGTGCGCTCCGCAACCAAAGAGCAGATTCAGTCGCTCGGCGCCAAGCCCATCTTCGTCGAGAATGTGACGGGCATCGAGGGCGAGGGCGCGGGCGGCTATGCCACGGAAATGTCACCGGAATATCAAAAGGCGCAGGCCGAGCTGGTGTCGGCTCACATCGCCAAACAGGACATCGTCATCACGACGGCGCTGATCCCAGGCCGGCCCGCGCCGCGGCTGATCACCGCTGCGCAGCTCGCGACCATGCGCCCCGGCAGCGTCGTCGTCGACCTCGCGGCAGAAGCCGGCGGGAACGTCGAGGGCACGGTCAGCGGGCAGACTGTCGTAGCAAATGGCGTGACCGTGATTGGAGCGGCCAATCTGGCGCGCACGCTCGCCGCTGACGCTTCTGCACTGTTCGCACGCAACCTCTACAACTTCCTCTCGTCATTCTGGGTCAAGGAGCAGGCGCGGCCTATCCTCCCCGACGATGACGAGATTGTGAAAGGCGTCCGCCTCACACAAGGCGGCAAGGTCGTGAACGAGCGGCTGACGACCGCGGCTTAGGTGAATAACCCCGACATCCTGGTCATCGGTGGCGGGATAGCCGGGCTTTCGGCTGCGGCGGCGCTATCAAACCACGCGCGTGTGGCGGTGCTCGAGGCCGAGGAGCAGGTCGGCTACCACTCCTCCGGGCGCAGCGCGACCATGCTCCATTATGCGCTCGGCGATCGCCTTGTGCGGGCGTTGACGCTGGCGAGCCGGCCCTTCTTCGATAATCCTCCAGCCGATTTCGGCGATGTGCCGCTCGGGCGGCTAATGCCGGTACTGATCCACGCCCGCGAGGACGAACGTGAGGCGCTCGATACGCTGCAAACGGAACTTTCGGCCTTTGCCGCGCTCGAGCGCCTGGACGCGCGAGGCGTCCACGAGCTGTGCCCGCTACTTAAGGACGATGCGATGCACGGAATTGCCGACCGCAACGGCATCCGGCTCGATCCCCATGCGCTGCTGCAGGGCAACCTGCGCCAGCTCAGGAGCCGAGGTGGCGAGCTTCATTCGGGGCAAAGAGTCGCGTCGATCAGCCGCGCCCCCGGAGCGTGGACCGTAACCAGCGACAAGGGCGAGCATTTCTCGGCCCCGATCCTGGTCAACGCCGCCGGCTCCTGGGCCGACGAGGTCGCCGGGCTGGCGGGCGTGGCCGTGCTCGGCCTTGAACCCAAACGGCGGACGATCATCACCTTCGATGCACCCGCCGGCACCAACCTCGAGGCGCTGCCCTTCGCCAAAACGGTCGGTGATGAGCTCTACTTTGCGCCGGAGAGCGGCCGCCTGTTCGCCTCGCCGATGGACGAAGTGCCGAGTGAGCCGTGCGACGCGCAGCCTGAGGAGCTGGAGGTGGCGCTTGCCGCCTACAGGATGGAGGAGCGGACGACCGTGAAGGTCGAGCGGATCCACAGCCGCTGGGCGGGGCTGCGGACGTTCACGCCGGACAAGCATCCCGCCGTGGGTTTCGCAGAGGGCGCAGAGGGCTTCTTCTGGCTGGCCGGGCAGGGCGGCTTTGGGCTGCAAACCTCGCCCGCGATGGCGGCAATCGCCGAGTCTCTAATAACGGGAACGCACTGGCCGGTTGCCGATGTCGACGCGCGAAACCTGGAGCCGGGACGTTTCACCGCCGAGGCGGCATAGGCCCTTCAGCGACTCGCGCGACTCGGCGAAAAGGGCGCTCGACTGGCCAAGCATTGCGGGGGTTTGGGGTCGTTCGCCGGCGCTTCTAGGGCGCGCCCTTAATCTCGCCCGCGCACAAACGACAAGCGCCCGCCTCTCGGCGAGCGCTTGAATAACTCATTGAATTCAGCCTGGAAAATCCAGGGCTGAAGAGGTCTAGCCGTTGCCGCCGGTCGAGGACCAGCCTTCGCCAAGCAGCCAACCCCAGAAACCGCGGACCGTCTTAACCTTCTTCATGATCGTCACCCCTTGTTCACTGCGATTCGGCAGTCGGGGCAACTATTAACCTTAATCGTTATGGTTAGCAAACCTTTAACCAAAGTAAGCGTCGCCAAAAGGTGCGAGTTGATCTCGTTACTTTGACGGAATTGCTAGGCGGCGGTGCGCTTGCGGTCGGTTGAAAGGCGCTTGGTCAGGCTGTCGATGCTCATCGGACGACCGACGGCGAAGCCCTGCGCAACATCGCAACCCATCTCGACCAGTATCTCAAGGATGTCGCGATGCTCGACGCCCTCGGCGACGACCTTGCGCCCAAGCGAATGGGCGAGCCCGATAGTCGACTGGACCATCAACCGGTCGCTGCGGTTGTCGGCCATGTTCTTCACGAAGCTCTGGTCGATCTTGATCTCGTTCGCAGGAATCTTCTTGAGATAATCGAGCGTCGAGAGGCCGGTGCCATAATCGTCGATGGCGATGTTGACGCCGAGTTCGCGAAGCCGCCCGATCATATCGAGCCCTTCGCCACTACCCGCCAACGCTGCAGTCTCGGTGAGCTCGAGTGTCAGGTGCATCGGCGCAAGGCTGTGGCGTGCGAGCAAGGCCGAGAGGCGGAGCGTGAAGCCCTTGTCCGTCAGCAGTCGCGCCGAAAGGTTCACGGCAATGTTGAAATCCGTCCCGCGCTTGTTGATCTGCGCGGCCGCGGCGACTGCCTTTTCCATGACGAAATCGGTCAGTTTGCCGATCCTGTTGCTTTGCTCGGCGGCAGCCACGAACTCCGATGCGGCGATCGGCCCCTTTTCAGGGTGGGTCCAACGCGCCAGCGCCTCGGCGCCGATGATCCGCTTGGTCGCGAGGTCGAGCTTCGGCTGATAGGCGACCCAGACCTCTCCGCGGTCGATCGCATCGTCGAGCTGGCTCAGCATCGACAGCTTCCACGATGCATTCTCGAGTGTCTCCGGATCGTGATACTTCCATTTGAGGCCGTCGTGAGCGGCTTCCTCTGCCGCCACCAGTGCACTCGCCAATCGGTTGGACATCGAGCGGCCACTGCCAACCTCGACTCCGAAGGCGATCGTCACATCCATTGACCGACCGGAGATTCGGGCCGGATTGCGGAATAATGCATAGAGCGCCTCGAGGTGGTTGCCGAACGGTTGCCGCGGATCTTCGAACCAGGCGAAAATCCCGGCGTCGCCCTGATAGAGAAGGCGCCGGGGTGAGCCGACGGTCAGACGCGCGACGATTTGCTCCACCAATTGCCGTTCGCTGTTCGGTGGCAATGTCGCGAGAATCTCTTCGAAGTTGAGCACGCGCGCGGCGACCAGCGCATGTTTGCGCCCGTCGGCACTTATCCGCAGCGCGTTGAGATTGGGCAGGTTCGAGACCGCATTGACCAGGCCGCGGTTGCGGTACCGCTGCCAACCGAAGCCGACTGCCATGGTCAGCAGGACGAACAGGCCCGGCGTAACGTCCGCAAAGATGAGCCGCGCCTCAAGGATGCCGGGTCCAATCAGCATTGCGGCGATCATTCCCGCCAGGATCAGCCCACGCTCCCGGCTGCGCTTGCGGCTGGCACTGAGTGCCGCTCCACAGACCGCCAGGATGAAGGCCGGCCACCCGCCCAGATCGACCGGATAGCCCTCCTTCAAAGTCTCAGCGCCGAGCGTCTGGATGTACGCCCCGTAGCCGCGCCCGTAGCCCGGAATGAAGTAGATGTCGCCCAGGATGTCGCTGCCAAGGCCAATGACGACATCCTTACCGGCTAGCTTCGAGCGCGGGATCCGGCCGTTCAGTAGATCCGCTGCCGAATAGGTGGGAATGCTAGTCAATTTGATAGAGTAATCGACCGGGAAAGACTGGTCGACGGGTCCGTCAACTTTGGCGAGCGCCGCCGCCAGCGATGGAACCTTCCTCCCGTCGAGAACCGTAGCGTAGGGCAGTTTCCACGCGGCATTTTGATAGTTGTAACGAACGGTGCCAAGCACGAGCTTTGCATGCTTCCTGAGCAAGGGCAGCGGCCGATCAATGATCGTCTTGGCTGACTCCACCTTCCCTTGCTTGGAGCGGACGAAAAGGCTGACCCGTCCAGACTGTTGAATGGCGTTCGCGAATGCCTGATCGTCGATCTGGTTTGTGGCGTAAGAGAAATTGATGTCGAAGAAGACATTCCCGACGCCTTCGGCCATCAACCTATCGATCATCTCCCCTTCGGTCCGCCGCGGCCAAGGCCAGTTGCCGATCTGCCGCAGCGATCGGTCGTCGATGGCTATCACGACGATGTCGCCGCTGGCCGAGTGCTCATGGAAGGAATTGCGTGCCGCGCGAAGAGTGTTTTCGGGCAATTCGCCCATGCCAACCAGGCCGAAAATGACGCCGGCCAGCACCGTCCACAGCAATAGCCGCCACGGCTTGCGGTCGGGGTCCTGTTTACCCTGCTTCGACACGTGCTTCGGTTTCCTTCGCGAGGATCACAAGTGTGCGCGCGAAAAGGTTAGGAAAGCGCTAACCGCGTTGAAATTAACGGCGGCCGGCCCGGTCAACTTTGCCCCTGTCCTACAGGCGCTCAAATGTGCAATGTCCCGGCCGATGCAGTTGCAAGGCTTCCTCAATCGAATTGTTCGCGTTCGTGCGAACACCCGGAATGCTGCTCGTCACTACGAACATTCGCGAACATTCGCGCGATTCCCGAGCGGTTGAGGGGGCCTGATGGACTTCATTTCGATCCTGTCGATCTTCGTGCTGGCCTGCTTCGTCGGTTACTACGTCGTGTGGTCGGTGACGCCGGCGCTGCACACGCCGCTGATGAGCGTCACCAACGCCATTTCTTCGGTGATCGTGGTCGGCGCCCTGATCGCCGCCGCGGCAGCGGGAAGCGCGAGTTCGAAATGGCTGGGGCTGGTCGCCGTCGCGCTCGCATCAGTGAACATTTTCGGCGGCTTCGCGGTCACCGCGCGAATGCTCTCGATGTACAAGAAGCGGGAGCGCCAGGGGGACAAGACTCATGGGTGAGGTCGCGCAGGCGCAGCCCGCCTGGGTGCTGCTTGCCTATTTAATCGCGGGCGTCTGCTTCATCCTCGCGCTGAGGGGGTTATCGGGACCGGAGAGCAGCCGTCGCGGCAACCGGACCGGTATGATCGGCATGGCGATTGCCATCGCCACCACGCTCTCGGTCCACAAGATCGCGTCGCTTCCCGAGATCGTCGGCGCGATGGTGATTGGGGGCGGGATTGGCCTGGTCACCGCGCGCAAGATCCAGATGACCGCGATGCCGCAGCTGGTCGCGGCGTTTCACAGCCTGGTCGGCATGGCCGCGGTTCTGGTCGGCGCTGCGGCCTATCTCAATCCCGAGGCATTTGGGATCGCGGTGCGCGTGACGCCGATCGCTACTCCCTCATTCGTCAGCATCTTCCCGCAGAGCCGGATAGAGATGGGCTTGGGCGTCGCCATCGGCGCGATCACCTTCTCCGGGTCGGTGATCGCCTTCCTCAAATTGAACGGCAACATGTCGGGCAAGCCGATCCTGCTGCCGCTCCGCCACATCATCAATCTCGGCACCCTGGTAGCGATCCTGGGCCTCGTCGCTTACTTCACCCAGGACCAGTCGCACTGGGTGTTCTTCACCATCGTCGGCTTGAGCTTCGCTATCGGGTTCCTGCTGATCATCCCCATCGGCGGCGCCGACATGCCCGTCGTGATCTCGATGCTCAACAGTTATTCGGGCTGGGCCGCCGCTGCCATGGGGTTCACGCTCCACAACAGCGCGATGATCATCACCGGCGCACTTGTCGGAAGCTCGGGCGCGATCCTCAGCTACATCATGTGCCGGGCAATGAACCGCAGCTTCATCTCGGTGATCGCCGGAGGGTTCGGCGCGGTCTCAAGCGGCGGTGAGGCGGCTGCCATCGACCGTCCGTTCAAGCGCGGCTCCGCCGAGGACGCCGCCTTCCTGATGAAGCAGGCCGAGCAGGTGATCATCGTCCCGGGCTACGGGATGGCCGTCGCGCAGGCGCAGCACGCCGTCCGCGAGATGGCGGACCTCCTCAAAAAGGAGGGGGTGCGGGTCAAATATGCGATCCACCCGGTCGCCGGGCGGATGCCGGGCCACATGAACGTGCTGCTGGCTGAGGCCAATGTCCCGTATGACGAGGTTTTCGAGCTGGAGGACATCAACAGCGAATTCGCCCAGACCGACGTCGCCTATGTGATCGGCGCCAATGACGTCACCAACCCGGCCGCGAAAACCGACAAGGGCTCGCCGATCTACGGCATGCCGGTGCTGGACGTGGAGAAGGCGCGGACCTGCCTGTTCGTGAAGCGATCGATGGGCGGAGTCGGCTATGCCGGCATCGACAACGATCTGTTCTACCGTGACAACACGATGATGCTGCTTGGCGACGCCAAGAAGATGACCGAGGAGATCGTCAAAGCCCTCGGCTAAACCGCTCGTCGCAAAATCGATTCACATTGCGGTAAATCGCCCATTCACCGCTTGTCGCGTTCTTCAACTTGGCTGAAGGATCGGCGCAGCGTCGGGAGCGCGGAGAAGGGGGTACAAGGTGCGAAAGCTCGGGATCATCGGCGGGATGAGCTGGTCGTCGACCGCACTTTACTACGAACATCTCAATCGTGGCATCGCGCAGCGCCTTGGCGGACTGCACAGCGCCCGGCTGGTGATCGAAAGCCTCGATCTCGCGCCCTTCGCCGACATGGAACTGTCCGGTAACTGGGACGGCGTCGCCAAGGTGACGCTCGACGCGGCCAAGCGCCTCGAAACGGCCGGGGCGGACGGCGTGATCATCACCTCGAACACCGGGCATAAGGTCTATGATGCGGTGGCGCCGAAAGTCGGCGTGCCCATGCTTCACATCGGCGATGCGACCGCCGACCAGCTGGTAGCCGACGGCCGCAAGCGGGTCGCACTTCTTGGGACACGCTTCACCATGCTCGAATCGCACGTGCGCAGCCGGCTGGAGAGCCGCGGTATCACTTTGGTGTCGGTCGAGGACGAATGGGTCGGCGAAGTGGACCGGATCATCTTCGAAGAGCTCGCGGCCGGCCGCGTCGTTCGCAACAGCCAGCGCAAGCTCAAGACGTTGATCACCGAGCTCGCCAAGCAACGGGTGCAGGCGGTGGTGCTTGGCTGCACCGAGCTGGTGATGGCCGTCGACGTCCGCGCCAATGTCCTGCCGGTCTATGACACGACCGCAATTCATGCGCGTGCCTGCGTCGAGTGGATGCTCGCCGACGAAGAGGCGGCGAGGGCGGCGGCCTGACCTCTCGCGCTGACGTTAGGTAGCGCTTATCTCGGCTGTGTGAGCAAAGCCGACCGTCCCGACCAGCCCGGAGCCGCTGAGCGCTTCAATGAGGACCAGGCGACCTATGCCGTTCGCGGTGAGGGCGTGCCTGACCTCGAAGCCGGCGTGGCGGCAATCCGCGAGGTGCTGAGGACGCTACCCTCTAGGCCTGGCGTCTATCGAATGCAGGACGCGCGCGGCGACGTGCTTTATGTCGGGAAGGCGCGGGTGCTGAGGAACCGCGTGACGAACTATACGCAGGTCTCGAAGCTTCCGAAGCGCCTGCAGCGGATGGTGTCGCAGACGCGGTCGATGACGATCATCACGACCACGACAGAGGCCGAGGCGCTGCTGCTCGAGGCGCAGCTGATCAAGCGCTTTCGCCCGCCGTACAACGTGCTGTTGAGGGATGACAAAAGCTTCCCGTTCATCCTGCTGCGCGAAGACCATGAGTTTCCGCGGGTCCAGAAGCATCGCGGCGCCCGACGCACCAAAGGCCAATATTACGGACCATTCGCAAGCGCGGGATCGGTCACTCGAACGCTTAATGCGCTGCAGAAGTTGTTCCTGCTAAGAAGTTGTTCGGACAGCTTTTTCGCCAACCGCAGCCGCCCCTGCCTGCTCTATCAAATCAAGCGCTGCTCGGCACCATGCGTCGGCCGCATTAGCGTTGAAGATTATGGGGAGTTGGTCGGCGAAGCGAAGGAGTTCCTCGCGGGCAAGTCGATCGGCGTGCAGGGCCGTCTCTCCCGGTCGATGGCCGAGGCCGCCGAGCGGCAGGACTTCGAGCTTGCGGCGGTCTATCGCGACCGGCTGCGCGCGCTGACCTACATCCAAGGCAGCCAAACGGTGCATGCGGAAGGTCTCGGCGATGCCGATGTGTTCGCGCTGGCATGCAAGGGGGGATCGGTCTCGATCCAGGCCTTCTTCATCCGCGGGGGTCAGAATTGGGGGCATCGCGCGTTCTTTCCAGCCCATACGAACGACGTTCCGGAAGCCGAGGTTTTAGCTAGTTTTCTGGTTCAGTTCTATGAGGACATGCCGCCGCCGAAGCGGATACTCGTCGACCGCGAGATTGCCGAGAGGGAGCTGCTGGAGGAGGCGCTGTCCGAGCGCGCGGAACGCAGGGTGGCCATCGAAATCCCGCAGCGCGGCGCGCGGCGCAAATTGGTCGATCAAGCGACACGCAATGCCGAGGAGGCCCTCGACCGTCACCTCGCCGAGACGACCACGCAGGGGAAGGTCCTGCGTGAGCTTGCCGACACCTTTGAGCTTGGCGACGTGCCCAGGCGGATCGAGGTCTATGACAACAGCCACATCATGGGCACCAATGCGACCGGCGCGATGATCGTCGCCGGGCCGGAAGGGTTCCGCAAGAACAACTACCGCAAGTTCAACATCAAGCGGCCGGAGACCCAGCCGGGCGACGATTTCGCAATGATGCGCGAAGTACTGGAGCGGCGCTTTGCCCGGCTCGAGAAAGAGGACCCCGACCGCCAGAGCGGCGAGTGGCCGGATCTCATCCTGATCGACGGCGGCAAGGGCCAGCTCTCCGCGGTCTGCGACGTCATGGAGGACATGGGCGTCCATGATGTTCCGGTGGTCGGAGTCGCCAAAGGCCCCCACCACGGCCGCGAGGGACGCGAAGTGTTTCATCTACCCGGCGGGCGCGAGGTCACCTTTCCGCCCAATTCGGCGATCCAATTTTATCTTCAGCGCCTGCGCGACGAGGCGCACCGCTTCGCGATCGGTACGCACCGCGCTAAGCGGGCAAAGAGCCTGACGACCTCCACCCTGGACGAAGTCCCCGGCATTGGCCCCAACCGAAAGCGGGCGCTGCTGATGCACTTCGGCACTGCGCGCGCGGTGAAAGGCGCCGCGCTCGACGACCTCGAGAGAGCGCCAGGAATAAGCAAGGCGATGGCGCGCCAGCTCTACGATTATTTCCACCCGCGCGGATGAGAAGCGAGACGGCCGCCATTGTCTGCGCGCTACGCGGCCACGGCGAGCATGGTGCGATCGTTCGGCTGATGACGCCCGAGCAAGGCTTGATCGCGGCCTATGTCCGCGGCGCGCGCGGACGACGGATGCGGCCGGTGCTGATGGCCGGCAACGTCGTTCAGGCGCAACTGTCAGCGCGCACTGAAACCCAGCTTCCCCAAGCCGTGATCGAGCTAGTCCACAGCCGAGGGCCTTTATTGTCAGAACCGCTGCCCGCCGCGGGGATCGAATGGGCAACGGTGCTGACCGCGGCTTCGTTGCCCGAAGGCCAGCCCTATCCACGGCTCTACCAGGCGCTCGAGGGCCTGCTCGACGCAATCGAAGCCGCTCCGTCAGCAGTTGACTGGGGCTCGGCGCTGGTCCGCTACGAGCTGCTGCTGCTCGCCGAGCTGGGCTTTGGCCTCGATCTCGAACGCTGCGCGGTGAGCGGGAGCAATGACGATCTCATCGCGGTCAGTCCCAAGTCGGGGCGCGCCGTGAGCGCCGCCGAAGCGGAACCCTATGCCGGCAAGTTGTTGCCGCTACCGCCATTCGTAAGGGACGGCGGTGCCTCAACCTGGCCCGAGATCGCTCAGGGACTCGAGCTCACCGGCCACTTCCTGATGCGCGACGTTGTGACCGACCGTATGCGTCCTATTGCGGAAGCGCGGGATCGGCTCGTCGAACGGTTGCGCCGCGCCGGTGGTCTCGCCTAGGCTCGGCGCGTGAACATCGACACACTCGCCATGCTCTTTCCGAACGTCGCGGTAACGCGCGGTATCGCGGTCCGGGTCGCGGTTAGCTATTTGTCCGAACAATCCGATCCGTCGAGCAACCGCTGGTTCTGGTCCTACCATGTGCGAATCGAGAATGGCGGCGACGTTGCCGTCCAGCTGCTCTCGCGCAGTTGGACGATCATGGATCAACGGGGGACCATGCATGAAGTCGTGGGCGAGGGCGTGGTTGGAGAGATGCCCCTCATCGCTCCCGGCGCGAGTTTCGATTATGTGTCGGGCTGTCCGCTCGACACGCCGAGCGGGTCGATGAGCGGCGCCTATCGCATGGTCGACGAGGACGGCAGCGCTTTCGACGTGGAAATTCCTCACTTCCAGTTGCTCAGCGCCTGACGGAGCCGGCCACGGCGCGGACCATCGTTCTTTCCGCGAACAGCGACTGGAACATCGCCAACTTCCGCCAGGGACTTGTCCGCGCGCTGCGGACTGCCGGCTATCAGCCGGTGGTAATCGCGCCCCATGATCCGGTCGCGGACAGGAGGATGCGCGACCTCGGCGTCGATCGGCTTCCGATCGAGATCAACCGTGCGGGCCTAAACCCTCTGGCCGACCTGAGGCTGATCGCGCGCTATCGGTCGCTGCTGAAGCGGCTGCGGCCCGCGGCCTATCTCAGCTACACGATCAAGCCCAATATCTACGGCTCGTTTGCCGCCGCATCGCTCGGCATTCCCGCGTTGCCTAACGTCAGCGGTCTTGGCACCGCCTTTATCCAGGGCGGGCCGCTACAGGCAATCGTCACGCAGCTGTACCGCATCGGGTTTGCCCGAGCTCCAGTCGTATTCTTCCAGAATGAGGAGGACCGAGAGCTGTTCGTCGACCGGCGCATCGTGCGCGAGTCCCAGGCTCGTGTGCTTCCGGGCTCCGGCGTCGATCTCGAGCTTTTCACGCCGACGCCGCTGCCCGTCGGTCCTCCGATCTTCCTTTTCATCGGCCGGCTGCTCCGGGACAAGGGCGTGGCCGAGTTCATCGAGGCCGCGCGATCGATCCGCTCCACCTGTCCCGATGCACGGTTCCAGCTGTTAGGTGCTGTGGACGAGGGGAACCGTACCGCTATTCGCCAGCCCGAGATCGACTCTTGGGTAGCGGAACGCATCGTGGAGCAGCTCGGCACGACCGATGACGTGCGTCCATTCATCGCCGCGGCTACCGCCGTCGTTCTTCCCTCCTATCGCGAAGGATTACCGCGCTCGCTCCTGGAGGCGGCGGCGATGGCGCGGCCTTTGATCGCGGCCGATGTTCCGGGTTGCCGTGACGTGGTCGAAGACGGCGTCAACGGCTATCTGTGTGCCGTCCGCGATCCGAGCTCGCTGGCCGCGGCGATGCGACGACTGTTGCAATTGCCTCGACCGCAGCAGCTTGCCATGGGAGAAGCAGGGCGGCGCCGGGTTCAGGAGCGGTTTAGCGAGACGCTCGTAGTTCGCGCCTATCTCGACGTGCTAGATTCCCTGGACGGGGCAACACCGGGGTCTTAATGTTCAATTTCTCTCCTCGACGCGAACAAGGTCCCGCCGGAGCGCGGGGCTATCGCGCCTATGCGGTGGGCGACATCCACGGCCGCGTCGACTTGCTCGAGCATCTGCTGGCGAAGGTTCACGCCGACCTTCAGCGGCGGCCGGCGCGCAAGACTTTGCTGATTTTCGTCGGCGACCTGATCGACCGCGGCCCAAGCTCGGCTCAGGTGATCGAACGGCTCCGCTGCTATCGCCGCGAGGGCGTCAAGCCCGTGTTCCTGCTCGGGAATCACGAAGAAGTTCTGCTGCGGGTCCTTGCCGGCGATCCCTCGGTGATCGAAAGCTGGCTGAAATTCGGCGGCGTCCAATGCCTTCAAAGCTACGGCGTCACATTGGCCAGGCTCCGGGGGCGGTCAGCCGAGGAAATCATCGAAATCGTTCGTGCCGTCGTTCCTCCTGAGCACGTCGATTTCCTCGATACTTTCGCCGATAGCTGCCGCTTCGGCGATTATCTCTTCGTCCACGCCGGCATCCGGCCAGGGATTGCGGTCGATCAACAAAGCCAGTCTGACCTGCGCTGGATCCGCGACCCCTTTCTTTACGACGAGAGCGACCATGGCTTCGTCGTCGTGCACGGGCACACGATCTGCGAGGAGGTAGACGAACGGCCGAACCGGATCGGGATCGACACCGGGGCATATCGCTCCGGAATTCTGACTGCACTGGCGATCGACGGGACGGAGCGCTGGCTGATCGATACTCGGGCAGGGACGCGCGCTGCCGATTGATTTGACGTGATCGGCGGAATAGGCGTTATGGGTCTGAATCTGTCGGTTTTGGTTGAGGAGGCGTTACCGGTGCCTAGTCGTGCGTCCCACTGGCTGCGGGCCCTGTTTTCCGTCCTCGGCCTGTTGGTCCTGGCATCCTGTGCCGATACGCGCGGCGGATCCATTGCCTATGATAGGCCGCTGGCTGCGCCGGACGAGGTGACATATCAAACCCTGGCGTCCGACTATAAAATCGCCCCGATGGACAAGCTTTCGGTCAAGGTTTTCAAGATGGAGGATCTCACCGGCGACTATGACGTCGATCTCGCCGGCAATATCTCGCTGCCGCTGATCGGACAGGTCCAGGCGGCCAACCTCACCACGGCCCAGCTCGACGATCAGCTGACCCAGAAGCTCGGCGACAAGTATCTCGAACACCCGGATGTTAGCGTCGCCATCAAGTCGTCCACCGCGCATGTCGTCACCGTCGACGGTGCGGTCAAGGACGGTGGCTCTTTCCCGGTCGGCGGGCCGACTTCGCTGATCCGCGCGATCGCCATGGCCAAGGGCACGACCGAGGATGCCAATGCGCGGCGAGTCGCGGTTTTCCGGACGATCGGCGGCAAGCGCCAGGCGGCGGCATTCGATCTTACGTCGATCCGCCGCGGCGAGGCGCCTGATCCTGAAATCTTCCCCGGCGACATCATCGTCGTCGATGGATCGAGCGTGAAGGCGGTGCAGAAGCAAATTCTTCAAACCATCCCGCTTTTGGCGATTTTTGGACCTCTTTAGGCGCTCTGCGGGGCAATGGAGCGGACTGCGTGAATACTAATTTGACCGTCAGAAACGAGGGCCAGTGGCCGATCGCACCCTATCCGGGCGCCGATGCCACGCTGGGTCGTGGGCAACGATCCTATTCTGCCGTCAATATCCTCGACTTCCACATGCTGCTGCGAATCCTGCATCACTGGCGGTGGCTGGTGTTGGGTGGATTGGGAGTGGGGCTGCTTGGCGCCGTGCTCGTGTCGCTGCTGACGTCGCCTGTCTATCGCGCGTCGGTAACGCTGGAGGCCAACCCGCCTTCGGTCGCGATCAGCGACGAACAATCGCGGCAGCAGGATCAGCAGAATACGGACGCTTACGATTTCGTTGCGACCCAGGTCGGACTCCTCGGCAGCAGAGCGGTTTCCGAGCGAACCGCGCAGGAGCTGAACCTCGCTAACAATCCCGACGTCGTGCCCCAGGATCGCGATGCCTCGCAGCGTCTGAGCGCGGCCGCCAATATCGTCCAGAGGGGCCTCAAGGTCATTCCGCCCGAACAGGGCCAGCTGATCAAGTTCAACTACGACTCGACCTCGCCGCAGCTCGCGGCGCTCGTTGCGAACGGGGTCGCCGACAGCTTCATCAACACGTCGCTGCAGCGGCGCTACGAAGCCTCGGCCTACGCTAGAAATTTCCTCGAGCGTCAGATCAACAAGACCCGCACCGATCTCGAAAAGTCCGAGCGGGAAGTGGTCGCCTACGCGCAGGCGCAGGGCATCATCACGACGCCCGGGGGCACAGGACCTGATGGCAAGTCAAACGGCAGCGACACCAATTCGCTTCAGGGTGAGTCGCTGGTGCAACTCAACACCGCACTAGCTGCAGCGACGGCTCGCCGGGTCGCAGCCGAAGGCGCCTATCGCCAAGGATTGGCCACGGGGCCGACCAGCGATGTGAATACCGCCGTCCTGCCGCTCCGGCAGCAGCTCGCTCAGCTTCAGGCCACGTACCAGCAGAAACGCGCGTTCATGAAGCCCGAACACCCCGAGATGGTGAGCCTGAAGGCGCAGATGGACGAGCTCAGCCGGCAGATCGCAGGCCAGGTCTCGCAAGCCTCGTCAGGGCGGATCAACGGGCTGCTCGCCGATTACCGCGGCGCGCTCGACTCCGAGCGGGCACTTCAAGCGCGGGTTTCGCAGCTGAAGGGCGATGTGCTCAACCTGCGCGGGCGGAGCATCCAGTACACCATCCTCCAGCGCGAGGTGGACACGAACCGCAGCCTCTATGATGCGCTGCTCCAGCGATACAAGCAGATCGGTGTCGCCGGCGGGATCGGCATGGCCCCGGTCTCGATCGTCGATCGTGCCGAGGTGCCGTCACTACCGTTCAAGCCGAACCTCTTGCTGAATCTGATCGTCGGGCTGGGTCTGGGCCTGGTCGCGGGCGTGGCCGGTGCGATTGGCCTGGAATTTGTGAACGACACGATCAAGAGCCGCGAGGATGTGCGGCGCAAGCTCGCCATGGCTTGCCTCGGAACCGTGCCCAAGACGCCAGCGAGGGACTCGTTCGTCGACGACCTCAAGAACCCGACCTCGATCGTTTCGGAAGCCTATTCCGCAATTGTCGCTGCGCTTCGCTTCAGCACCGAGGACGGGACTCCAAAGGTGTTGTTGGTGACCAGCACCCGTTCGGGCGAGGGCAAATCATCGTCGGCACTGGCAATTGGTCAGAACTTCGCCCGGCGCGGGCGTCGTGTGCTGCTGATCGATAGCGATCTTCGCAAGCCGGCGTTCAAGGCGGCGAGCGACCGCATCGGCCTCAGCAAGCTGCTGACCGCCGACGATCCGGTGTCCGCTCATATCGTCGAGACGCAGCACGAAAACCTTTGGCTGTTGCCAAGTGGGCCACTGCCGCCGAACCCCGCCGACCTTCTTTCGACCGGGCGCATCCGTAAGATCATCAACGAAGCCAAGGAGGGCTTCGACCTAATCGTCATCGATGGCCCCCCGACGCTCGGGCTTGCCGACGCGCCGTTGCTCGCGGCCGCCGCCGGCTCCGCGATGTTCGTGATTGAAAGCGGCAAGACCCGCACCCGCGCGGCGGTGGAAGCACTCAACCGGCTGGAAGCGACCGGAACGCGGATTATTGGCGCAACGCTCACCAAGTCCGAGGAAGGCACGGGCGGCTATGGCCGAACGGGCTATGGTTACGGCTATGGTTATGGCTACGGTTACGGCAGCAAGGCGCGGGTGAAAAAGACCGAGATCCTGATGATTCCACAAGCCGAGGACAGCGCCGAGGAAGAGCGCCCGGTGGAGTCGGACGCCTGACGGCCAGGGCCAACGGGTCATGACGTTAAGGGCCGTCATTGCCGTCGTCGCCTCGCTCCTCATTGCAGTGCAGGTCGTGCGCAACGCCGCGGTTGCAGGTTTATCCGATTCGCGGCCCGCGGATGCCGCGAGAATCTGGAGCAGCCACCCTGCGACGGAGATCAGCGTTGCCATGACCGGCATCGCCCATGCATCGCGTTCCAGACGACCGATCCCGCCGTCCGCCTTTGCGCAAATGGCCGATGCGGCGACCAAGGAGCCGTTAGCCCCGGAACCCTTCCTTGTTCGGGGAGTGCAGGCTGGACTTCATGGCGATAGTGCCACTGCACAGCGGGCGTTCGAAGCGGCTCAGTGGCGTGACCCCCGCTCGTCACCGGCCGCTTATTTCCTTGCCGATCGCTACTTTCGTTCAGGCGATGTTCGCCGCGGCTTGCGCGAGATTGCCGCACTTGCCCGGCTGTCACCCAACGGCGGCGCGGCCGCCATTCCGTATCTGACGCAATATGCGGCAAGCCCGGCCAATTGGCCCGCCCTCCGCGATCTGTTCGCTTCGAATCCCCATTTGGAGCATCCCGTCCTCATAGCGCTCGCCGGGAACGTCGGCACGCTCCCTGCCGCTTTGGCGCTCTCGAACGCGCGTGAAGCGGGGAGCGCGCAATGGCTCGCGGTCATGGTGGATACGTTGGTGAAGGCCGGCGACTATTCGCGGGCTCGCGCGGCGTGGACACGAATGGCAGAACACGGCGTCCGGCGGGGCGAGCTTCTCCACGACGCCGATTTCCGCGATTCCGTTTCTCCGCCGCCGTTCAACTGGAGCCTCACGAGCTCGACGGTCGGGCTGGCCGAGCGACAGCCAGGCGGACGGCTGCACGTCCTTTTCTACGGCGATGAGGATGGGACGCTAGCCAGCCAGCTGCTCATGCTTCCTCCCGGTAGCTATCACCTGACGATGCAGCTCACTGGCGATCCGGCGCGCGCGCATAGCCTGACCTGGGCTTTATGGTGCGACAAGGCGGCGCAGCCGCTGGCGTCGGTGACGCTGGACACCGCGGCTGCGCGCGGCTGGCAGTTCCAGGTCCCCGCCACATGCGCGGCGCAGTGGCTGAAGCTTTCCGGCGTTTCAGGCGATGTGGCTCAGCAGATCGATATCTCGATTGGCGGCCTTACGCTCGCAAAGGCGGTGCCCGGTGCCTAGCGCGGTCAAGAGCTTGGTCGCACCCGTCTATCTGCTTGCCTGTCTGATTTTAGGCGGTAGCGCCCAGGGTATCTGGCAAAACATGTTGCTGCAGTTGGCGGGGTTGGGGATCATCGCCTGGGCCGCCGCGGCAGGCGACGACCCGCTTCCGAAAGCGGCCAGGACGTTGTTGCTCATCCTGGTCGCGGGTCTTGTCGTCGTAGTTCTGCAGCTCATTCCACTGCCCGCGTCGGTGTGGGCGCATGGTCTGCGAGCGCGGGTCGCCGACGATTATGGGCTGCTCGGCCAACCCGCACCCTGGCTGCCAATCTCGATGACGCCTTACGCGGCTCTCGACAGCTTGCTCGGAGTCATCCCACCGCTGGCGGTGTTCTGCGCAATCCTGCGGCTCGGCGCGTTCAGGGCAAGCTGGCTCGCGGCGGCGCTGCTCGCCGGGACCATCGGCGGGATCATGCTCGGCGCTCTACAAATTGCCGCTCCCGGCGCGACTTCGCCGTGGTACCTTTATAGCGACACCAATCGCGGAGTGGGCGTCGGCTTCTTCGCCAATGCCAACCACATGGCCGACTTGCTGGTTGTCGCTTTGCCGTTCATCGCCGCGCTTGCAGCAGCGGGCAAGAGCCGAAACGTGCAACGCTATTCGGCACTGCTCGCGATTCTCGCTGGTGGTGGGGTCGTGCTGATCATCGGCATCATCCTCAATGGGTCACTCGCCGGTTATGTGCTGGCGATCCCTGCGATTCTCGCGAGCATTTTAATCGTCGCGCCGTTGTCACGGAACCTGCGCCGGCCAGTGGCATTCGCCGCCGGCCTCGCGGCCATTATCGCCGTCGGGGGGCTTGCATCGACCTCCATCAGCAGCTCGCGGCTGGGGCAGGAGGCGAGCGGCTCCGTACAGTCGCGCCAGACAATACTGCGAGCGACAGCCAAGGCCATCGGCGATACGATGCCGTTGGGCTCAGGGCTGGGATCGTTCCCTAGAGTGTACCGGCTTTATGAGAGCCCGGACCAGGTCACGCCCGAATATGTGATCCACGCGCACAACGATTATGCCGAGCTGGTGCTCGAGCTTGGCGTTGCCGGAGCATTGCTGATCCTCGGCTTTCTTATTTGGTGGCTCGCAGCGACGAGGGCGGCCTGGCGAACCGGTGGAGGCGGGCCCTATGCGCGCGCGGCCTCGATCGCATCAGCGGTGATTCTCGTTCACAGCCTCGTCGATTTCCCGCTGCGGACAGCAGCGATTAGCGCTGGCTTTGCGATGTGCCTCGCGCTCGTGATCGACCGGCGAGCGGTGATGCGTCAGGATCCCACTGACCTGCGCCCGGCGCGCCACCTCGTTGTAGGCTAGGTTCCCGCCGAAGCTATTCGGCCATTGCTCGAGCCTTGCGCGCGGGTTGCGGAACTGCATTCTCGTGCACCGAAACCGAGCGGCCGGAGCTATCGGGGCGAGTACGTAAGTTAGGCTGAGGCACAGCTGTCCGGACTGAGGCGGGCGGCCAGCGTATGGGGCCATCCACGTGCATCGCAAGCGCCGCGCGGAGATTTCGAACGAGAAGAAGCGATCGGAGAAACGCACGTAGCGACCGCGGTTCGAGCGACGCCCAAGCGGTCCACGCGACGGCGCTGATCGTACGGAAGTTCGGAGCAAGCGTGGCTCGCTTGAGCAGTCGTCTGAAAAAGCGCGGCCTGCCTCCGGCCCATAGCAATTGCGAGCCAAGCGAGATGAAAACCCTCGGGTCTACTTTTTCGGCTTCGCAGGCCGTTCCAAGCAGATCATCATAGCCCTGATTTTTGCCCAGCCGGTCGGCCGAGCGGTACATCAGGTCCACAGCTTGCTCGAGCGCTGTAGCGTCCGACGCGGTTCGAGTGCTCGTCGGCGAAAAGCGAAACTGGTAGAGGGCGCGCGGAATTACCGTGACGGGAGCGAGCATGGCCATGCGGGTGACAAGGTCCTGGTCCTCCCAATATTCGCATTCCGGCCGATAGCCTTCAGCGCTTTCAAAGATGTCCCGACGGTACATCATCGCACCGTGGGCGAACGGGACGAGTGGAGATCGGCGGGTCAGCCTCCAGCCTTCGGACCCTCGAACCCTCCGATTGGTGGAATCGATGAAATCGCAAAGGCAGGCCACCACGCCGGTCTCGGGATGGCGAGCGAAGATCGCGACCTCCTCTTCCAGTCGGTCGGGATGGGACACGTCATCGGCGTCCATTCGCGCGACCAGCGGCGCCCGCGCTGCACGTGCGACCTTCTCGGAGCTCAGCGCTGGTCCGAGGTTGGTCTCTTCCTCGATCACCCGAATCCTGGTGTCGATCGATGCCCACTCGCGCAGCCGCTCGGTCGAACCGTCAGTCGAGGCGTCGTCAAGAATGACAAACTCGAAATTCTGCAAAGTCTGGCCGAGGATGCTTTCCACGGCGATGTCGAGATAGGGCATCGCGTTGTGGACGGGCATGACAACGCTGACCTTGGGGGTCTCGGCAACAGCTAACATTCGGCTTCCAGTAGTGGCTTGGCTGTCGAGGTTAGGGCAGCCTCCTCAGAAAGTCGAGGAAATGGCGGATGGATCGCCGCCCATTGCGGTTCACCTACTCGGGACGCACACCAACGACCTCGGCGTAGCTCCCCGCCGCGGAAACTCGTCCGTTTTCAACGCGCACCAGAAGATCACACCTTGCAACCGTCGAGAGCCGATGCGCGATGAGGACGATCGTGCGGCCCTCATTGCCGAGCGCCGCGAGCGCTTCCATTACGGCAGCTTCGGTAACGTCATCCAGGGCGCTGGTCGCTTCGTCGAGGATCAGGATTGGGGCTTGCTTGTAGATAGCACGGGCGATTCCCAGCCGTTGCCGTTGCCCGCCCGAGAGCCGGATCCCGCGCTCGCCGATCCGGGTGTCGTATCCATCCGGAAGGGAAGCCACAAAATCATGCAGCTGCGCGGTAGCGGCGGCGAAGCGGACACGGTCGTGGTCGATATCCTCGACCGCGACGCTGAAGGCGATGTTTCGCCCGATGCTCGCGTCCGCAAGGAAAATTGACTGCGGCACATGGGCGATCCCACGCTGCCACCGTGGACGCACCGCGCCAGTGAGGGGCACTCCGTCGACCGTCATGCGCCCCTCGGTTGGCTCGATAAGACCCATGATCAAATCGGCGAGCGTGCTCTTTCCGCTTCCCGTCTTGCCGATCACGCCAAGGATCAATCCGCGCGGGATGTCGAGATTCACGTCTTCGAGCACGATCATCCGTGATCCAGGATAGGTGAAGCTCACCCGTTCGATGGAAATCTTGTCGCGCAAAGGCAGCGGTTCGATCGAGGATCCGCGGATCCCTTCGGCCGGCGTCGGCAGCCTGAGCAGTTCGAGCACTTCGGAAAGGAGTGAGCGGTGCCCCGAAATGCTCGCCCAACCGTGATAGACCTGCTGCAGCAGCGGCAGCAAACGCTGGGCACCAAGCGCGATTGCGCCGAGCAGTGGTAGTGCAAGCGCAAGCCCGCCTTGGCGATCGGCGATCAGCAGTGCGACCACCGCGATTACGGCCATTCCGACGGCTTCGATAATGAAGCGCGGTACGGCGGCGATGAACGCGGTAGTCGCCGAGGCCATAGCGTAACGGCGGCTGACTTTCGCAAACGCGTCGAGGTACAAGCGCTGCGCGCCGTCGACGATGACGTCGCGGATGCCGCCAACGCTTTCCTGCACGATGCGCACGCGCTCCTCGTAAGTGGTGCGGATCGCCTCCGAATTCCTCGCCAGGCGCGCTCGCGTAGCAGCCGAAACCAGAAGGTAGAGGAGCGAGAAAGCGGCCGCTGCGATCGTCGCGGTGAACGGGTCCACGTAAATGAGGGCGCCGATGATCACGAGCGCGATGAACGCTGCAGCGACCGCGTAGATCAGCTGCAGCAAAACGTGGATGACCAAGGACTGCACCTTTTCCATGGCAGCGACGGCCTCGCTGGAATTATGGGTCAAGTGAAAGACGTACGGTTGCATTAGAATGCGGCCCTGGACCTCCGAACTGAGTTCGTGGCCCAGCAGCGCGATGAACATCTGGGTCGACCAGTTCAACCACATGCGGAGCGTACCGGCGATCAGCGCGATCACCCCGAAAAGTAGTGCGGCGACCGAAATCTGTTCCCTTGTCGTAGTCGCGCCGGCGGCTGCGAACAGGTGCGCGAGCGATGGAATTCGGGCCGGTTGGTTCACGCCTGCAAGGAGCGAAAGAAACGGCAGCAGCGAACCCAGCGTCGCCAGTTCGGCGACCGCTCCCAAAAGCATCAGCGTCAGGAGGACGTAAAGATGGCGTCGCCGCTGGGGAGAGAGATAGCGGTAAAGTTCCGGGAGCAGCGTCCAGAAAGCCGGATTCAAGCGAGCCGTGCCATTCACGATGTCCCCACCCAATCCCAGACGGAGCCTGCGTCGCCTGCGACTGGACGGTTCACCGTGGCGCGCATAGCGACTACCGGAAGATGTTGCAGTGCCTGACCTTGTGGATCGGCGACAGCCTGGGCCCGGTGGAACGGGCATGCCTGAGGTCGGTGTTGCGTCAGCGTCATCGACTGGCTCTCTACTGTTACCGTGAGCCGATAGGAATTCCGGATGGCGTCGCGATTCGCGACGCCTCTGAAATCCTCCCTGAATCGGCGATCATTCGGCACCGACGGGGGAGCGTTGCCCCGTTTTCCGATTGGTTTCGCTATGAATTGCTGAAGCGCGACCTTGGGACCTGGATCGATACCGACATGTATCTTCTGCGACCGCTGGACGAGCAAGCGGACCACCTGTTCGGCGAGCAAAAGCCTGCTGTGCTCAACAATGCAGTGTTGCGACTGCCTCCCAGTTCACCCGCGCTGGACGAGCTGCTTGCGCCCTTCCGGGGTGCCACGCCCCACTGGCTTGGGCCGAGGCACCGAATGAGCGCGAACTTGCGCAAATGGCTATCCGGCGATTCTGATGTGGGGGCGATGCCGTGGGGCACGACGGGCCCAGCGGCGCTGACGGCCGCGGCGAAGAAGTTCTGCTTGTCATCCCTGGCTCTACCCCCCGCGGTTTTTTATCCGGTGCCTTGGGAGGATGCCGGATGGATATTCGATCCGGCCCGCAGTCTTGAGGCCATCGTGACGGACGACACCGTTGGCATCCACCTTTGGAACGAATGCATCCGCAGTCTCAAGGAGCAGCCTCCGCGAAAGGGTTCGTTTCTTGAACGGCTTTGCTTTGAGGGCGAGGCCTAAGCCGAAATTTCCCGATCAATCGACCGAAGCAATTGTTCACGTGAGTTATCGAGTGAGCGAAGCCGTTTTCCCTCAAGGCCCGCGTCAAAGTCGCTCGGACAGTAGTTTGTCGTAACGTCGGCGTCGACGAATGAAGGGCCGCTTCGCTGCAGCGGACGGCGTTTCCCGCTGAGCTTTCGATGCAATCGGTAGGCCAGGAATGTCGACGTTCGCACTGGATCGGAGACTAAGCACTCGGCGATCAGCCTGGCGCTGGTCGCGTACCGCCCGTCAATTGCAAACCCTTCCGCCAGCTCGAGTAAGCGCCGGGCGTGGCTCCATTCTTGGACGAACGCCGGTATTTGAGGGAATTCGGTCGCAATGCGCGTTCTTGCCAGCCTCCAGCTGCGAAGCGACTTCTGGCGGTCGGCGGAGGACGATTCTTCTCGAAGGCGGTATCCGGTGAGATATTCGGAAATGAAGGCGATCTCGCCCGCGGCGGCAACCTCCAGGTGCAGCACAAGGTCTTCCCAGACGGAGAGCCGCTCGTCATATCTCCCCACCGCGTCCAGCACCGACCGCCGAAAAACAGCCGAACTGCCTCCACCGACGATGCCATAGTAAAGGCATTGGCAATGCGCACGCCGCGCCAGCTCTTGAGGCAGAGCATCGCGGACTATGCGGCCGCTGGCATCGATATAGCGGACGAAAGTGTGGGTCAGGGCGACGGCGGGATCGGCCGCCATAAGCTCCACTTGTTTCTGGAGCTTGGTTGGGTGCCACAAGTCATCCGCATCCAGCCGCGCCACGAACTCGCCGGAGATATGGTTGAGCGCGAAATTCAGCGCGGCCGACACTCCGCGATGCTCTTGGCGGAGTATGCGGACGCGTTGGTCGTCCCGAGCGAATGCCTCGGCGATGGCGACTGTCGCATCGGTCGAACCATCATCGACGAGCACGACTTCCAGGTTGGAATAGGTACTGGCGAGCGCGGATTGCAGCGTTGCGGCGAGCGTTGCGTCCGCATTGTACGCTGGAACGAGGACGGAAACGAGCGGTCCAGCACTCCCCCTCATGCGCCGATCGCGACCGTTTCGCGCTGGCAACTGACGTCAGCAAGCTCCCGGCCCAATTGGCGCCCGGTCCAATTTCCTACCTTGAGCCGGGGCAGCGCGAACAGGTCGTCATCGTCGGCGACGGCGCGCGGCTCAACCGTGCACGCACAAGCAAAGCCAGCAGCGGCGACAAGCGTTTCGCATTCGTGATCGAAATCACCGAACGGATAGGCGAAACTGACCGGTCGAGCGCCGACCAATTGCTCGCACGCGGCGACGCTCTCCCGAATTTCGTGGGCCTTTTCAGGGCCGCCTAGGCTTGGAAGCGAAACATGGGTCAAAGCGTGCGACCCGAACTGGATATTGTCCGAGCGGATTGAACGGACTTCATCTGCCGTCATCAGACGAAGGTTTTTGTTGTTGGTAATGGGCACATGCTCCCGGCTAAGCTCGGCCATGGCCTTTTCGATATCCTGGAGCGGCAGCGGCTGCAGCTCGGACCACAACGCGTAGAGGCCTCTCTGTCGTGGCGTGCGCTTTCGACTGTCGCGCGGCCATGCGGAATCTCGAATCTGCCTCTCCCCGAGTTCGAATATGCGACTTCTCGCGCGAAGGTTCGCGTCCGGATGCGTCATCACAATCTGGCGCAGTTCGTCCCACCAAAAGAGGCGAGTTCGTCCGATCAGAGCCGCAGGAATGAAGATGGTTGCCGGCACCCTATGGCGCTGAAGCAACGGAGCAGCGACTTTCGCCGTGCAGGCATAGCCATCGTCAAAGGTGACGGCGATCGCATCGTCGGGAAGTTGATTGCGACGATGAAGGCTGGCGAATTCCGACAGCGGGATCAGCGTCCGGTTCTTCGCCAGCCACGACAGTTGATCCGCAAACCTGTCGGGCGCCACGCAAAGTCCCCAGGGGTCGAATCTTTCTTCTGCTATCCGGTGGTACATCAAAATGACCGGCCGGCGGCGGTTCGACACTTGAGCCCGCACTCTCCTCATGGCTGAGTGAGCACGACGCGCGACAGCCGATCTTACTCTCTCGACTTGATGCAGAACCATCAACTGCTCTCGTTCCCGCCCGCCGGTGTACCGGCCGAAGGTACCCATTGGCATTGCGGCAGACTAGTCACGCTGTAGGTTGCGAAGGATCCTGTCACCGCCGAGCGCTAGAAATGTCGACCAATAGGCTGTCGACCGAGCGGTGAAATAGAACCACGCGAGCCGCCGGCTGGATCTGAAACGGGTTCGCTGAGCGATGTCGGCCAACCAAACCGCTGTTCCGGCAAGAGCCGAAGGCAGGCCCGGAACCCGGCTAAGTCGCAACGCGAGAGGTATTTTCACACCCTCCTGCGCTCCCCTGTGGGCAAGAAGCTCCTTGGTGATGTCCGGATGTTTGGTCATCAGCCGCAGGTCCGAGGCGGCGAGCTGGCGGGCGCGCTTCATGTATTCGGATGGGCTGATAAGGTTCTTCTGCCAGGCCACCGCTTCTCGATTATGCCGAACGTCGAACTGTTTAGAGAGGCGGATCCCGAGGTCGAGATCTTCCGCTCCATATCCTCGATCTTGCATTTGGGTGTCGAAGCCGCCGATTTCGCGAAATGCGTCCGCCTTGATGGAGAAATGACCGCTGTAGACGTCGAACGGCGATGCTTGCGGGCCCCTCTTCCATGAGGCGGCCGTCGTGAGCCTCTCGGTTATGATCCCCGGCTCCGAATCTGGATGGATCGGGATCTCGCCCGTGACGGCGTCCGCGCCTTCCCCGTGAAATCGCGCATGCTGCTGCACGACGTTGCGCTCGCAGATCATATCATCGTCGAGGAATAGCAGAACCTCGCCAATGGCTTCCGTCGCGCCGCGATTGCGGGCAGCCGCCTGGCCGCGGTTCTCCTGCTCGATGACTCGAAGGGGGAAAGAACAGTCGATGCCGGCGAGAGCCGCAGCAGTTCCGTCGATGGAGCCGTCGACGACGACGATGATCTCGATCGGTCCGTCGTAGGACAGCCGGCACAGCGCGCGCACGGCATCGCAAACCATTTCTCTGCGCTGGAAGGTGGGCATGATGATGGAATAGGGCGGACTCGGCTTCACTCGTGCTCGCTTGGGCCAACGTCTTGCCAAAAAACAGCCTTCTCGTTCGATGTCGCGGCAACCATCGACGCCTTTACTGTGCCGGATCAGGGGCATAGTGCAATTGCCAGCCTAGGATCGGTCAGGACCCCAGAATGGATGCGCTCGTCAGTACACTGCGAAAGGTCGAGCTTTTCGGCGTCGAATATAATCTGACTGAGCATTGCAACCTTAGCTGCTACCAATGTGATCACGCATCGCCGTTAATGGCCAAGAAATTTGCGTCGCTGGCGGATTTTGAGCGCGACATCCGAGCGTTTGCGGAGGCGGTGCATGTCGAAGAATTCAGGCTCGTGGGGGGCGAACCGCTGCTTCACCCGCAGTTGATCGAGTTCATGAGGGTCGCACGGGAGACCGCCATCGGCGATGCGATCAAGGTTTATACGAACGGTATGTTGCTGCACACGATGCCGGACGAATTCTGGGCATTGACCGATATCCTGTGGGTCTCGACATACCCGGGAGTGCGCCGACGGATGTCCGATGAAGTAATCGCCGCGAAATGCGATGAACACGGCGTGCTGCTCGACCTGCGCCCGACGATTACTGAGTTCAATCGAAGCTGCATCAACAATCCGGTCGAGGACGCGGGTCTCGTCAGCCGCATCTTCAGCCAGTGCAAGATGGCGAACGAATATTCGTGCTTTGCGATTTACGACGGAATGTTCTTCCGTTGCTCCGTGGCGCCTTTCACCCAGGCGCGTCTTCGCCTCGCGGGGATCGAATTCCCCGGCAACCAGGTCGATGGCATCCCGATCCATGGCAACCCCCGTCTCGGGGAGGAGATCGCGACCCGCGTCAGGAGCAAGGAGCCGTTGAAATCGTGCACATATTGTCTCGGAAGCTCGGGCCCAATGATTCCGCATCGGCAGATCAACCGTCAGGGATGCAAGAGCTGGCTGGAAGAGGATAATCGCGCCGATATTGAATTCGCGCGACGCAATGTGCGCCGCCAGGCGCTGGAACGACGGGTGCCCGGCGTCGCCATGCGCGCCGTGCGGAAAGGGCAGAGAATTCTGGCCTCGCTCAGCCGCTGAAGATCGCCTGACGAAAGAAACGACGTTGGTGAGCCCAGCTGGATTCGAACCAGCGACCTACTGATTAAAAGTCAGTTGCTCTACCAACTGAGCTATGGGCCCACCTTGAAGGGCGGTTAGCCTTGCGGACGCCTGCGGGCAAGGCGCTGGGCGAGATGGCGGATGCTAAGCGCGCCGACGCGCCAGCGCGGAGCGATAGCCGAGAGCGGGTGAAGCACGAAACTGCGGCGGGCGAGCGCTGGATGAGGGATGATCAGCCAATGCGAGCGGAAGTTGCCGCCGCTCCACAGCGCAATGTCGAGATCGAGGACGCGCGGACCCCAGCGGCGGCCGCTCCGGCGGCCGAATTCGCGCTCGATCGACTTGAGGCGGGCCAGGAGGGCCGGCGGCTCAAGATCGCTTTCCACCAAAGCGACGGCGTTGGCGAAATCGCGTCCGGCCCCGCCATGCGCCGCGTTCAGCACGATCGGCGAGGCGTCGAACAGGCCAAACTCCTGATCGAGCCGGGCGATCGCAGCCTCGACGACGCCCGCCGGCCGTCCGAAGCGGCCGTGGGGCCGGTTCGATCCGATGGCGACTGCATAGAGGTGCTTTGGTTCGGCCAACAACAACCGTTCGCCCTGAGCTTGTCGAAGGGCTGCCTTTCCCTTTTGGCGCTAGAAGAAAGAACAGTGCTTCGACAAGCTCAGCACGAACGGTATTGAGAAGCGTGACCGCTCTCCAACCCGCCGACCTTTCGCCCATCCCGCAAGCCGAGGCGCCGCGCGACTGCCCCTTGTGTCCGCGGTTGGTTGCGTTCCGCGAGGAATGCCGCGGCGAGCATCCGGGCTGGTGGAATGCGCCGGTGCCGGCGTTCGGAGACCCTGACGCCTGGCTGGCGATTGTGGGTCTTGCACCTGGCAAGCATGGCGCCAACCGGACGGGCCGACCATTCACCGGCGATTTTGCCGGGGACTTGCTCTACGCGACTTTGCTCAAATTCGGCCTTGCGGAAGGAGAATATCGCGCAAGTCCCGGTGACGGGTTGCAGCTGAGGGGCGCGGTGATCCTGAACGCGGTCAAATGCCTGCCGCCGGCCAACAAGCCCGAGCCGCGCGAGATCGCCACCTGCCGAAATTATTTTGAGGCGGCGCTCGCCGCGCTTCCGAAGGTTCGGGTGCTGGTCGCCTTGGGCCAAATCGCCCATGTCGCCGCCGCTCGGGCACTTGGCCTGCCGCCCTCATCGACGAGGTTCGGCCACGGCGCGGAGAATGTCGCGCCCGACGGCCACATCCTGCTGTCGAGCTATCATTGCTCGCGTTACAATCAGAATACGCGGCGACTGGACGCGGCGATGTTCGAAAGCGTGTTCGAGCGCGCGCTAGAGCTCAAATGTCCTCGGTGAGCCGCCCGTAAAGTTCGGGCCTCCGGTCGCGAAAGAAACCGAAGGCCGCCCGGTGCTTCTTGGCTGCCGCAAGGTCCAGCGTCGCCACCAGCACGCCCGTCTCTTCCGCACCAAACTCGGCAAGAATGTCCCCGCGTTCGTCGCAGATGAAGCTGTGGCCGTAGAAGCGCTGGCCGTGCTCGGTTCCGATGCGGTTGGCGGCGACCACAGGGACGACGTTGGACACCGCGTGCCCGATCATCGCCCGGCGCCATAGCCGCGAGGTGTCGAGGTCGGGGTCGTGCGGCTCGGTGCCGATCGCTGTCGGATAGAACAGGATGTCGGCGCCCATCAGCATCATCGAGCGCGCCGTTTCGGGATACCATTGGTCCCAGCAGACGCCGACGCCGAGCGTCGACAAATGCGGTCCGCCCCACACCTTGAAGCCGGTGTTGCCAGGGCGGAAGTAGAATTTCTCCTCATAGCCGGGGCCGTCGGGGATGTGGCTCTTGCGATAGACGCCCGCGACCTCGCCGTCGGGGCCGATCATCGCGAGGCTGTTATAGAAGTGAGGTCCGTCCGCCTCGAAGAAGCTGGTGGGGATCCAGATCTTCAGCTCCTTCGCCAACTCCTGCATCGCCAGCACTGATGGATGTTCGTTCGCTGTGCGCGCATTGGCGAACAGGCTCTCGTCCTCGACCCGGCAGAAATAAGGACCCTCGAACAGCTCGGGCGGAAGCACCACCTCGGCGCCCTTGGCTGCCGCCTCGCGCACCAGCTCGCTGACCGAGCGGATGTTCGCGACGGTGTCGTCGGTGAAGGCGAGCTGCAGCGCAGCGACGGTGAGCTTCGTCATGCGGGGACCTGTTGCGAGATGCAGTGGAAGCTTCCGCCCCCGGTCAGGATGTGGTCGGCGCGGAGACCGATTGCAACGCGGTCCGGGAACAGCGCCTGGACGACGTCGACCGCAGGACGGTCGTTGGGCGCGCCATATTGCGGCACGACCACCACCGCATTGCCGATGTAGAAATTCATGTAGCTCGCCGGGATGATGTCACCGTCCTCGTCGGTGATGCGGCCGGGCGAGGGCAAGGTGACGATGTCGAGGTGGGCGTCGCCGAGGCGCCGCGCCGCGTTCTTGTACACGGCCTCGTTGGGATCGTCCTTCGCGGCCGTGGGGATCGCGACCCGGCCCGGCGCCACGAACCGCGCGAGATTGTCGATGTGGCCGTCGGTATGGTCGTTCATCAGGCCGGAACCGAACCAGACGACCCGCTCAAACCCCAGGTCGCCGAGCAGGCGCTGCTCGACCTCGTCACGAGTGAGGCTGTTGCGATTGGGATTGAGCAAGCACTCCTCGGTCGTGAGCACCGTGCCCGAGCCGTCGCCGTCGATCGCGCCGCCTTCGAGGACCCAGTCGGCCTTGGCGAAGGGAAGGGCCGCGCTGCGCGCTAGCCGCTCGCCGATGTCCTGATCGCCCTCGAGATCGTATTTCCTGCCCCAGCCGTTGAAGCCGAAGCCCTGCGCGCGGCGCTCTTTGCCGCTGCCGAGAATGATCGGGCCGGTATCGCGAAGCCAGATGTCGCCGAACGGCTCGACCATCACCTCGGCGAAAGGCGCCAGGCGCTGCGCCGTCTCGGCAGCGCCCTCATGCGCCGCGACCAGCCGAACCTTCTCGCCTTTACCATCGGCGTGGACCGCCCGCGCGAAAGCTGCGACCTCTTGTTCGGCGGGCTTGAGGTCAGCCAGCCACAGGTCGGGATCGCTCGGAAAGCCTATCCACACCGCCTCGTGCGGCGCCCATTCGGGCAGAGGGGGGTGTGGGGCCCAGTCCGTCATCGGATGCGCCGCTAACAGGGAGATGCGGCAGCGCCAAGTCGTGGTCGCTCAGCGAGGCGCGGCGCTCCGTCGCGGCGGTCCTTGCAAGCTCAGCTCCCACGACGTTACTGGTAGCGGTAACAGGGGGGGGTCGCATGGGGCAGTCGAGAATGATCATCGCCGCCCTTGCCTTGGTAGCCGCGGCGCCGGCCGCGGCGGAAATCCGCGCAAGCGCCACGATCGACGCGCGTGCGCCGGGCGTGCGCATCGCGCCGGAGATTTACGGACAGTTTTCCGAGGAGCTGGGGCAGGGCATCGAGCCGGGGATCTGGGTCGGCGAAGGTTCGCGCATCCCGAACATCCGCGGTTACCGCCGCGACGTCGTCGAGGCCCTGCAGAGGCTTCATGTGCCTGTGCTGCGGTGGCCGGGTGGTTGCTATGCCGACACCTATCATTGGCGCAATGGCATCGGTCCTCGCGCCAAGCGACCGGTCACGCTGAACTACAGCTGGGGCGGGGTTGAACAGCACAACCAGTTCGGAACCCAAGAATATTTCAACTTCGCCGAGCTCATCGGGGCCAAGACGTATCTCAGCGTCAACATTGGAAGCGGTACTCCCGCGGAGGCGCGCGACTGGATTGAGTATATCAGCTCACCCACTCACTCGGCACTTGCGGACGAACGGCGCGCGAATGGACGCGAGAAGCCGTGGACGGTCGACTACGTCGGGCTCGGCAATGAGATGTGGGGCTGTGGCGGCAATCAGACCGCGGAGGAAGCGTCCGCGATCATGCGCCGCTTTGCTACCTACCTACAGACCGGGCCCAAGCTGATCGCGTCGGGTGCGAGCGACCGCGACTATCATTGGACCGAAGTGCTGATGCCGGCGCAGGGGCCGTATCACGGGCCCTCTCCCTTCTACGGGGTCTCACTGCACTATTATACGGTTCCGACGGGCAACTGGGATCATAAGGGCTCGGCGGTGGGTTTCCCCGAAACAGAGTGGGCGTCGACGCTGAAGCGCACGCGCGACCTCGAGGACATGATCGAGCGCCATGTGGCGATCATGGACAAATCCGACCCGCAGAAAAAAGTCGGCCTGATGGTCGACGAATGGGGCACCTGGTACGATCCGGCTCCCGGATCGAATCCGGCCTTTCTGGTCCAGGAGAATACGCTTCGGGATGCGCTCGTGGCGGCCACGAACTTCCACATCTTTCACCGGCATGCCGACCGCGTCCGGATGGCAGCGATCGCGCAAATGGTGAACGTGCTCCAGGCGATGATCCGCACCGATGGGCCGCGGATGATCCTGACCCCGACTTATTACGCCTTCCTGATGTACCGGCCGTTCCAGGGCGCGACCGCGTTTCCGGTCCAGGTAAGCTCGCCGGATTACAAGGTTGGCGATAACGTCTTGCCCGCCGTCGACGTGACTTCAGCCCGCGGAACCGACGGAGCAATCTATGTTGGTCTCATCAATTCCGATCCCAACCAGCCCGCCGACGTTACGCTTGCGCTTGGCGGCACAAATGCCGGCCGGGTGGCGGGCCAGGTCCTGACCGCGGCCAAGATGGATTCGCACAACCGCTTCGGGGCCGCGGAAGAGGTCCATCCGGTGCCGTTCACCGGCGCGAGCTGGCGCAGCGGATCGCTGGATGTGGCAATGCCGGCCAAATCGATCGTGGTGCTGAGCATCAAATAAGAAGGGCGGCCCGCGAAGGCCGCGCCGTTGATCGCGTGAGCGAAGCGCGTTTAGCGCGAGTAGAATTCGATCACGAGGTTCGGCTCCATCCGCACCGGATAGGGCACTTCGTCGAGCTTCGGCACGCGGCTGTAAGTGATCTTCGAGGTGCCGTCCGGAACGACGTAATCGGGAATGTCGCGCTCGGCGAGGCTCTGGGCCTCGACCACCAGCGCCATTTCCAACGCCTTGGGACCGAGCTCAACCACATCGCCGACGTTCACACGGCGCGAAGCGATGTTGCACTTCACCCCGTTCACGCGAATGTGCCCATGGTTGACCATCTGGCGCGCGGCCCAGATCGTCGGCGCGAACTTGGCGCGGTAGACGACCATGTCGAGCCGGCGCTCGAGTAGGCCGATGAGGTTCTGCGAAGCGTCACCCTTCATGGCGATCGCCTGGGTGTAGTTCTTCTTGAACTGCTTTTCCGTGATGTCGCCGTAATAGCCCTTCAGCTTCTGCTTGGCGCGGAGCTGAATGCCGTAATCGCTGATCTTGCTCTTGCGGCGCTGGCCGTGCTGGCCGGGGCCGTATTCGCGGCGGTTCACGGGGCTCTTTGGCCGTCCGAAGACGTTCTCGCCCATGCGGCGGTCGAGCTTGTATTTGGCGCTGGTGCGCTTGGTCACGTCACTTCTCCAATTTGCTTGTTCACTAATGTCCGGACCGCACCACGTGGCCTGTTGCCACGCGCGATCGCCGCTTCACCGGACGTGCGGGATCAATTGCGAACGGCGCACCTAGGGGGAGTGAGCCTCACGGTCAAGGTCAGTGGCGGTCACGCGCAGGGCCGACAAGCGCCCGGATGACACCGCGGATCGCCTTGGCCTCTCGCGACGACCAGCCGCCTTTCGTGAGGATTGTCCGCAGCGTGTTTTTGGTTACCCGGGTGCGGGAAGGCGGGTGGAAATAGCCCTTCGCTTCAAGCTCGGCGTTGAGTTGCCCGATCAATCCTTCGAGCTCGCCGTGCGGCGCCGGTGGTTCAGCCTCCTTCAGGGTCGGCTGCGACAGGCTGGCGCGGCGCGACCATTCGTAAGCCAGCAGGATCACCGCCTGGGCGAGGTTCAGCGAGCCGAATTCAGGGTTGATCGGGACGGTGACGATGGCCTTGGCGAGTGCCACCTCCTCGGTTTCCAGGCCCGAGCGCTCGGGACCGAACAGGATCGCGCTGCGGCCAGAGGAACCGGCAATCTCATCCGCCATTTCCTCCGGCCCGACCACCGGCATGACGAGGTCGCGGCGGCGGACTGTCGAGGCGAAGACCAGGTTGCAGTCGGCGGTGGCTGCCTCGGCACTGTCGAACAGCCGCGCCTGCTCGAGCACCTGGTCCGCGCCGCTCGCTGCAGGCCCCGCTTCGGGGTTCGGCCAGCCATCGCGCGGAGCGACCAGCCGCAACTCGGTCAGTCCGAAGTTCAGCATCGCCCGCGCGGCCTTGCCGATATTCTGCCCGAGCTGCGGGCGGACGAGGACGATGATCGGCTTTGGTCCGCTGCTTGCCCTTAGCCGCTCATCCTGAGGAGCTGAGCTTGTCGAAGCCGCGTCTCGAAGGACCCTCGCCCGGCTGGCTAGCCTGCCAATCGCAGGCCAATCGCCGCGGACAAGCGCTTCCTTCTTCGCGCGGCTCCATCCTTTGATCTGACGTTCCGCGCGGAATGCCTCATCCCGTTCGGCAAATTCTTGGGACCAGACCAAGGTCACTGGTCGGCGTTTTTGCGTGTAGCCTTCGATGTTTCCCGATTGGTGCGCGGCGATGCGCGCTTCAAGATGATCGGAATGGCCGACATAATAACTGCCGTCAGCGCAGCGCAGAATATACGCCCAAAAACTCATCTGCGTCCTTCGAGATGCGCCTTCGACCCGCTTCGCGGGCTCAGTCGCTCCTCAGGATGAGCGGAGTGGATTAACCAAATCTTCTCCCTCACAGCAATTTGTCGTGACCGGGCGGCGGCGTCGCTTCCTTTTCCACCCGCTCGGCGATCTCGGCGAAATCGCCGGGATCGCTGAAGTCTTTGTAAATGCTGGCAAAGCGAATGTAGGCGACATGGTCGAGGGCGCGCAGGCCGGCCATTACCGCCTCGCCGATGCGCACGGTGGAGACCTCGTCGCCCAGCGTCTCCATCTGCCGCTGGATGCCGCTGACCAGCCGGTCGATCCGGCTCGCGTCGATGTCGCGTTTGCGGGTGGCATGGCCGATCGCGCGAGCGAGCTTGTCGCGGTCGAACGGTTCGCGCTTGCCGTCTTTCTTCACCACCGTGAGGTCGCGCAGCTGAACGCGCTCGAAGGTCGTGAAGCGCGCGCCACACGCCTCGCACTGGCGGCGGCGGCGGATCGCCGCGCCATCTTCGCTCGGCCGGCTGTCCTTAACCTGGCTGTCTTCGTGCGCACAAAACGGGCAGCGCATTATTCCCTCGCCCCTTCAGGGGAGAGGAGGGAGCCGCGAAGCGGCGGAAGGAGAGGGGGAGGCAGCAGCGAGCACGGTGTGCCCCTCTCCCCAACCCTCTCCCCTGAAGGGTAGAGGGAGCTAAGCATATATCGGGAAGAGGGCGCACAGCTCTCCGACCCGCCGGGCAACCGATTGCTCGACCTGCGCGTCGCCGGCCTCGCCATTCTTGCGCAGCCCCTCGACCACCTCGGCGATCAGGCCGCCGATCTCCCGGAACTCCGCTTCGCCAAAGCCGCGTGTCGTCCCCGCCGGCGTCCCCAGGCGGATGCCCGACGTAACGAACGGCTTTTCGGGATCGAACGGGATGCCGTTCTTGTTGCAGGTGATCGATGCCCGATCGAGCGCCTTCTCGGCATGTTTGCCCTTCGCTTGCTTGGGACGCAGGTCGACGAGCATGAGGTGGTTGTCGGTACCGCCCGAAACGATGTCGAGGCCGGCGTCCTGGAGTGAGGCCGCAAGCGCGCGGGCGTTCGACACCACGTTCTCCGCGTAGGTCTTGAATTCCGGCTGCAGCGCCTCGTGAAACGCAACGGCCTTGGCGGCGATCACGTGCATCAGCGGGCCACCTTGCAGGCCCGGAAAGACGGCCGAGTTCATCTTCTTGGCAATCTCCTCGTCGTTGGCGAGGATCATGCCGCCGCGCGGGCCGCGCAGCGATTTGTGCGTGGTCGTGGTCGTGACATGCGCATGCGGGACCGGACTGGGGTGCGCGCCGCCAGCGACCAATCCAGCGAAATGCGCCATGTCGACCATTAGATAGGCGCCCACCTCGTCAGCGATCCGGCGGAACGCGGCGAAATCCCAGATGCGCGAATAGGCCGTGCCTCCGGCGATGATCAGCTTGGGCCGCTCCCGCCGCGCGATCTCGGCCACCTCATCCATGTCGATCAGCTGGTCGTCGCGGCGAACGCCGTAGGATATTGGATGAAACCACTTGCCCGACATGTTCACCGGCGAGCCGTGGGTCAGGTGGCCGCCGGCGTTAAGGTCGAGGCCCATGAACTTATCGCCGGGCTGGAGCAGCGCGAGGAACACCGCCTGGTTCATCTGGCTGCCGCTGTTCGGCTGGACGTTGGCGAAAGCCGCGCCGAACAGTTGCTTCGCTCGCTCGATCGCCAGCGTCTCGACGATATCGACGTATTCGCAGCCGCCATAATAGCGCCGCCCCGGATAGCCCTCCGCATATTTGTTGGTCAGCACCGAACCCTGCGCCTCCAGCACCGCCTTGCTGACGATATTCTCCGAGGCAATCAGCTCGATCTTCTCGCGCTGGCGATCGAGCTCGAGCCGGATCGCGTCGTCAACCGCGGGGTCGATCTCGGAAAGGCCGCTGGTGAAGAAGCCGTCGGGGACCCGGTAGCGCTGGTCGCGGTCTAGCTCTGCTGCGGATGCCATTAGTCTGAGTCCTGCAATTGCTGCGAGAGTTGGTCGACGCGCGGCTGGTGCCGCCCGCCGGCGAATTCGGTGCCGAGAAACAGAGCCACACAGGCTTTCGCCATCTCGCTCCCGATCAGGCGTGCGCCGAGCGCGAGCACGTTGGCGTCGTTATGCTCACGCGCGAGTTGGGCCGAGAGAGGGTCGTCGACGCGCGCGCAGCGGCACTTGGGCTCGCGGTTCACCGCGATCGAGATGCCGATGCCCGTGCCGCAGACGGCGATGCCGCGTTCGGCGTGGCCCGAAGCGACGGCCTCGGCGACCTTCCTGCCGAACAAGGGATAATCGACGCTCGCCGGGCCGTTGGTGCCAAGGTCGCTGACCTCATGCCCCTGTTCGCGCAGCCACGCGGCAAGCTCGTCCTTGAGCAGGTAACCGGCATGGTCGGCGGCAAGAGCGATGCGCATAGCGCTTCCTAGCCCCCAACTCGCGGCCGCGCCACCGGGCGAAAGTTCACAAAGTTGAGGGTCCTACGCGCGTGCAAGCACGCGTACGCGAGAGACAGCCGCTTAAACTCAGCCGATGGATTGGACGGGAAAGGCGATTCGCGCACCACTGAGGGGCTTAATGGAAATGCCGAGCTGTAGGACAGCGTTCAGTCTGGAGGCGGTACAAGACTTAAGTGCTAATGTCCGCTTTCGACCCATTCCTGCCATTAGGTCCTTCTGTTACGCTGACGTAACCGCTGGGGGCTAAATGCGTTTCCGTCTACTCAAGCCAATGCACGGCTGGCGCGCCTTTGTCGGCGAGGTCGGAATCATTGTGCTCGGCGTACTGATCGCCCTCGCATTCGGACAGCTTGTCGATGCGTGGCAGTGGAGTGACAAGGTCAATCACGCCGAAGCCGCGATGCGGCTCGAGCTTGCGGAGGACAACGGTCCTCAGGCCTATGGCCGAGTGCTGATTGGCCGATGCCTCGATAACCAATTAGCGAAGATCCGCGACGGCGCAGGCAATGTGCCGGCCGATCAGCTCCGACAATGGGTGTCGTCATACGCTCCACCTTTTCGCACCTGGGATAGCGAAGCATGGAAGGTGGTCGTGGCATCCGACACCGGTAGTCATATGGGATCGGACCGGCTGATCGCGTGGTCCGCCCCCTACAGGGTTCTGCCGAGCATGACCGAAGGGAACGAACGAGAAGCACAGCTTGTGATTCAGTTGCGCAACGACCTTCCGCCCAGAGGCGACCCTACAACGTCCGACATAAGATCTCTGCGGCTAACGGCGGGACTGCTCCGTCTCGACAATCACCGCTTCATGAGCGGATCGCAGTTGCTGCTCGGGCGGATGCAAGCTCTGGGCGCACAAGTCCCCCGGCCGACCCAGCGCCAGCTGCTTGCCCATGCTCGAGCGATGTACGGAAGCTGCGTCACCGTTCCCGACCTGAGCGCAAAACTCACCGCTGCCCGCTTGGACGCAAATCTCAGAAGTGCAGCATTGAGTCAGTAGCTCAGGAGAAGTGTCTGCTTTCCACCGATTGCGGACATTTGACCGTGCGGCCTAAGCGGCGGCGCGCAGCTCCTCGCGGCCGAGAATCTCGACCAGGGCACCGGTGAGCTCGTCCATCATCTCGGCGCTGTGGTGCGGGCCGGGGGTGAAGCGCAGACGCTCGGTGCCGCGCGGGACGGTCGGATAATTGATCGGCTGAACGTAGAGGCCGTACTCGGCGAGCAGGATGTCGCTAATCTTCTTGGCCTTGATCGGGCAGCCGACCAGCAGCGGCACGATGTGGGTTTCGCTGGGCATCGCCGGCAGCCCCGCCGCAGCGAACTTGGCCTTGAGCATCGCCGCCGATTCCTGCTGCGCGCGGCGTTCCTCGTTCGAAGCCTTCAGATGCCGGACGCTGGCGAGCGCGCCAGCAACGAGCACCGGTGACAGGCTGGTCGTGAAGATGAACCCCGGAGCGTAGGAGCGGATGCAGTCGATGATCGTGCGGTCGGCCGCGATATAGCCGCCCATCACGCCAAACGCCTTGCCGAGCGTGCCTTCGATGATCGTCAGCCGATCGGCCAGGCCGTCGCGCTCGCTGACCCCGCCGCCATGTTCGCCGTACATGCCGACGGCGTGCACCTCGTCGAGGTAGGTCAAAGCGTTGCACCTGTCGGCGAGGTCGCAGATCGCACCAATGGGGGCGATGTCGCCGTCCATCGAATAGACGCTTTCGAACGCGACCAGCTTGGGCGTCTCGGAATCCTCGGCGGCGAGCAGCTCCTCGAGATGCTCGAGGTCGTTGTGGCGGAACACACGCTTCTCGCAGCCGCTGTTCTTGATGCCGGCGATCATCGACGCGTGATTCAATTCGTCGGAGAAGATCACGCAGCCCGGGAGCAGCTTGCCCAGCGTCGACAGTGCCGCCTCGTTGGAAACATAGCCGCTGGTGAACAGCAGCGCCGCGCTTTTGCCGTGGAGGCTCGCGAGCTCGGTCTCGAGCTGCGTGTGATAATGGCTGTTGCCGCTGATGTTGCGCGTACCGCCCGCGCCGGCGCCGACTTCATGCAGCGCCCGCTCCATTGCCTCAATAACGTCCGGGTGCTGGCCCATGCAGAGATAGTCGTTGGAACACCAGACGGTGATCGGCTTGGGACCGTTTCCGCCGAAACAGCGTGCGTTGGGGAAGCTGCCCTTTGAGCGGAGAATGTCGATGAATACGCGGTAGCGGCCCTCTTCGTGAAGGCGCTCGATCGCGGATTTGAAGATGCTGTCGTAGTCCAAGGCTTGTCTCTCCGGCGCCTTTAGCTCTCGCTCCAGGGCATTTCCATTGCGAACGACTCGCAAGAGGTCGCGTTACAAGGTTTTAACCTCGCCGATCCCGAACCGCGCCAGCATCGCGAGCGACGGTGTGCGGGCGGCCGACGTGAACAGCATCAGCCCCTCGGAAGGTGCGGACGGCCATGGCTGCTCGCGGGTGAGATAAGCGATTCGCCGCGCTATCCCGTCGCCGCCGTGGACGTAGGCGACGCCCGGGAAGGCGGCTCGAAGCTCTTCCTCGAGCAGCGGGAAATGCGTGCAAGCAAGGACCACCGTGTCGATGCGATCGCCGCCCGGCGCGTTGAACAACGGTTGAGCGGTCGCGCGGACGGCATGGACGCTGATCTCCTCGCCGCCGAGCTTGGCTTCGGCAAGCTCGACCAGCTCGGGCGAACCGTGGCGGAGGATGGTGCAATCGGCGGCGAACTTGGCCGCGAGGTCGTCGACGTAGCGTTGCCGCACCGTGGCCTCGGTTCCGAGCACGCCGATCACTCGGCTTTTCGACATTTCGGCTGCCGGCTTGATCGCGGGGACGGTCCCGACGACGCGCCGGTCGAGCGCGGAGCGGACATGATCGAGTGCGATCGTCGAGGCGGTGTTGCAGGCGATCACCGCAAGGCGCGGTTGGAAGCGCTCGACCAGACGGCCGAGGAGGGCCGGAACGCGGCTTGCCAATTCCGCGTCGGTCTTCTTGCCGTACGGATAGCCGGCGCTGTCGGCGGCGTAGACGACCGGTGCGTTGGGCAGCAACTTCAGCGTCGGCTCGAGCACCGACAGCCCGCCGACCCCCGAATCGAAGAACAGGATGGGGGCGGAAGCGTTCACATCATGTCATTGCGAGGAACGCAGAGACGAAGCAATCCAGCTGATGCGCCCGGTGGATTGCTTCGCTCCCCTCGCAATCGCGGGGAGGATGTGTTGCGCGGCCGTTGTGGTTTGCTACTCATCAATCGATGACCCGCGAGATCCTCTTCGCTTTGGCGCTCGGCTATCTGCTTGGGTCGATCCCGTTCGGGCTGTTGCTGACGCGGCTAGCGGGCAAGGGCGATATCCGCGACATCGGGTCGGGCAATATCGGTGCGACCAATGTCCTGCGCACCGGAAGCCGCCCGCTGGCTGCACTGACCCTGATTCTCGACTGCCTGAAGGCGACCGCTGCAATCCTGCTCGCCAAGGGCCTGTTCGGCGACGAGAGCGCCGTTCTCGCCGCGACCGGAGCGATGGTCGGCCACCTCTATCCTGTCTGGCTCAGGTTCCGCGGGGGCAAGGGCGTGGCGACCTTGCTCGGAGTCCTCATCCCCCTGTTGCCGATTGCGGCGGCGATCTACGCTGCGATCTGGCTTCTCCTGCTGCTGACGTCCCGAATCTCGTCGGTTGCAGGAATGACTGCCGTGGTTAGCGCGCCGGTCATGGCGCTCGTCCTGCATTCCTCCTACTTCCCAATGCTGCTCGGTTTTGGGGCGCTCGTGCTGTGGAAACACCGCCCGAACATCCTTCGCCTGACGAAAGGAACCGAGCCACGAATAGGAATGAAGACCTCGTCGATAGCCTAAGGCTGCTGCGCACGCCCGGCATCGGCCCCGTCACCTATCGCCAGCTGATCGCGCGCTTTGGCTCGCCAGCGGCCGCGCTTGCGGCGGTGCCGGACCTCGCCCGGCGCGGCGGCGGCAAGGTGCCGTCGCTCAGAACGCGCGCCGATGCCGAGCGCGAGATGGCCAAGGTCGAGAAGCTCGGCGCGAAATGGCTCGTGCTTGGGCAGGGGCTGTATCCACGCCTGCTGGCCGAACTCGAGGACGCGCCGCCCCTGCTGATCGCCAAGGGTGACCTCAATCTGCTCGACAGGCAGGCTGTCGCGATCGTCGGGGCGCGCAATGCGTCGGCCGCGGCGTGCCGGTTCGCGCGCGGCCTTGCACACGACTTGGGGCAGAATGAGCTCGTGATCGTATCGGGACTCGCTCGCGGCATCGACAGCGCGGCGCACGATGGGGCGCTGGCTAGCGGCACCATCGCTGTCGTCGCGGGCGGCGTTGACGTGTTTTATCCACCGGAAAACGAGGAGCGGCAGGAGGCGCTGTTCGAGCGCGGTCTGGTGCTTGCCGAAATGCCGCCCGGCACCGAGCCGCGGGCGCGGCACTTCCCGTATCGCAACCGGATCATCGCCGGGATGGCGAGCGGGACTGTCGTTGTCGAAGCGGCGCCGCGCTCCGGCTCGCTGATTACTGCCCGGCTTGCCGCGGAGGCCGGACGCGAAGTGATGGCCGTCCCGGGATCGCCGCTCGACCCGCGCGCGCAGGGCTGCAACCAGCTGATCCGCGACGGCGCGACGCTGGTCCAGAACGCCGCTGACGTCAACGAAGCGATCAGGCCGTTCGCGAGCCAGGTTCGCTCTCCGCTCACAAGCTTCGAACCCGCGGCAGAGTCTCTCAACGGTGACGACGCGCTCGGCCTCGTCGAGGAGCTGCTCGGCCCATCGCCGGCGCCGGTCGATGAGATCATCCGCCTTTCGGGCGCATCGAGCGGCGCGGTCCAGATGGCTTTGCTGGAACTGGACCTTGCCGGACGCCTAGAACGGCATGCCGGAGGGCGGGTCTCGCTGCGTCCCGCTTGACGAGCCGATTCTTGAAACCCCACCTTACGCGTATGCGTGAGGGGAATCTGTGAAGCTGGTTGTCGTTGAATCGCCGGCCAAGGCGAAAACCATCGAGAAGTACCTCGGACCGGGGCATCGCGTGCTCGCCTCGTTCGGGCACGTGCGCGACCTGCCGCCGAAGGACGGCTCGGTCGATCCGGACCAGGGCTTCGACATGCTTTGGCAGGTGTCGCCAGACCGCTCGAAGCAACTGAAGGCAATCACGGATGAAGCGCGGAATGCCGATACTCTGATCCTGGCGACCGACCCGGACCGCGAAGGCGAGGCGATCAGCTGGCACGTCCAGGAGGTGCTTCGCCAAAAGAAAGCGCTTCCGGCCAACGTCCAGCGCGTCACCTTCAACGCGATTACCAATTCGGCGGTGACCGAGGCGATGAAGAAGCCGCGCGGCCTCGATGAGGATCTGATCGATGCCTATCGCGCCCGCCGTGCGCTGGATTATCTGGTCGGTTTCACCCTCTCGCCGATCCTTTGGCGCAAGCTTCCCGGCGCGAAGTCCGCAGGGCGCGTCCAATCGGTCGCCCTGCGGCTGATCGTCGACCGCGAGCGCGAGATCGAGATCTTCAAGCCGCAGGAATATTGGCAAGTCAGCGCAAGCTTCGAAACTGACGGACAGCGTTTTACCGCGCGGCTGGTCCAGCTCGACGGCAACAAGATCGACCGGCTGACGATCGGCAATCGCGGCGACGCGGATGCGGCGAAGGCGGTGGTCGAGGCTGGCCGCTTCACCGTGTCGTCGGTCGAAACGAAGCCCTTTTCGAAGAACCCGCCGCCGCCCTTCACCACCTCGACGCTGCAGCAGGAGGCGGCGCGCAAGCTCGGCTTCTCCGCCAGCCACACGATGCGTGTCGCGCAGTCCCTCTACGAAGACGGCCTAATCACCTACATGCGGACCGACGGTGTCGACATGGCGCCGGAGGCGATCAGCGCCGCCCGGCGGGCGATCGCCAGCCGCTATGATGCCGGCTTCGTTCCCGACCGGCCGCGCCAGTACCAGAGCAAGATCAAGAATGCGCAGGAGGCGCACGAGGCGATCCGACCGACCGATTTCGACCGGCCGCGTGGAGCCTCGGGCGATCACGCGCGACTCTACGAGCTGGTCTATAACCGCGCGCTGGCGAGCCAGATGGCGTCGGGCCGGCTGGAGCGGACGACGGTCGAGCTGACCGACGGCGCGGGCAGGGCGGTGCTGCGTGCGACCGGGCAGGTCGTGCTCTTCCCCGGTTTCATGGTCCTCTACGACGAAGGCCGCGACGATGCGCAGGACGAGGAAGCCGCGCGGATGCCGCCGCTGCGGGAGGGAGATGCTCCGCTGAAGACCGGCGTTGAGGCGGTGCAGAGCTTCACTCAGCCGCCGCCACGCTATTCCGAAGCGAGCCTGGTCAAGCGCCTTGAAGAACTCGGCATCGGCCGCCCGTCGACCTATGCGGCGACGCTGCAGACGCTGAAAGACCGCGAATATGTCCGCGTCGACAAGGGCCGCTTCGTGCCCGAGGAGAGCGGCAGACTGGTGACGGCCTTTCTCGAACGCTTCTTCGAGAAGTACGTCAGCTACGACTACACTGCCGAACTCGAGGAGGAGCTCGACGACGTCTCCGGTGGGCGGCTCCAGTGGCAGAAATTGCTCGACGACTTTTGGCGCGATTTCAAACCGAAGGCCGGCGAGGTAATGAACCAGAAGCCGAGCGAGATCACGGCTGCCCTGGACGAGTTCCTGTCGCCCTGGCTCTATCCGCCGCGCGCCGACGGCACTGACCCGCGCGTCTGTCCTCAGTGCGGCAATGGACGGTTGAGCCTGCGCGGTGGAAAGTTCGGCGCCTTCGTCGCCTGCTCGAACTACCCGGAGTGCAAATACACACAGAAATTCGGGCAGGGTGGCGACCAGGCGCAGAGCGACGGTCCGACCGAGCTTGGCGAAGGCATATTGCTCAAGACCGGGCGCTTTGGGCCCTATGTCGAACGTGGCGAAAAGCGCGCGTCGATCCCCAAGGACGTGCCGCTGGAGGATGTGACGACCGAAGTTGCCGAGCGCCTGCTCTCGCTGCCGCGCGAGATCGGCGCGCACCCCGAAACGGGGAAACCGATCACCGCCTCGATCGGGCGCTACGGCCCGTACCTCGCCCACAACGGCAAATATGCGAAGCTCGGCTCAACCGCGGAGGTGTTCGAGACCGGCATGAACGCTGCGGTGTCGAAGCTCGCCGACGCGGCAAGCGGCGCCGATCGCAAGGGCGGTTCTTCGCGCGAGCCGATCGCCGTTCTCGGCAAGCACCCCAACGGCAAGGACGTGAAGGTGATGGAGGGCAAATATGGGCCCTACGCGAGTGACGGTACCACGCACGCCACCTTGCCCAAGGGCGCGGACCCGAAGGCGGTCACGCTGGACGAAGCCATTCGCCTGATCGACGAGCGTGCCGCCAAGGGACCGGTCAAGAAGGGTGGTCGAAGGGGCGCGCGGAAGAAGGCGACATGATCGAGATCGAGCTTCAGCGTCTGCCTCACGGCGAAGGTTTGCCTCTTCCTGCGCGAGCGACCGAGCACGCCGCAGGTCTCGATGTCGTCGCGGCAGAGGATGTCACGCTCGCTCCCGGCCAGCGGCACGCGGTCGCGACCGGCTTCGCGATTGCCATCCCGCACGGCCATGAAGTTCAGGTACGGCCTCGAAGCGGGCTCGCGCTCAAGCATGGCATCACCTGCCTCAACACGCCGGGTACCATCGACAGCGATTATCGCGGTGAGGTGAAGATCATTCTCGCAAACCTCGGCAGCGAGCCGTTCGAGGTTCGCCGCGGCGAGCGTATCGCCCAGCTCGTTCCCGCGCCCGTTCTCAAGGCGACCTTCCGCGAAGTGGGGGCGCTGACCGAGACTTCACGCGGTGCCGGAGGCTTCGGGTCCACGGGGCGGTGAATCTCCGCGACGAAGAACTCGAACGGTACGCGCGCCACATCGTCCTGCCGCAGGTCGGCGGCGTCGGGCAGCGCAAGCTCAAAGCCGCCTCCGTCGCGGTGGTCGGGGCAGGCGGCATCGGCAGCGCCGTCATTCCGGCTCTGGCTGGGGCGGGCGTGGGCAAGCTCACCATTATCGACTCTGATGTGGTCGAGCTCGGCAATCTTCACCGCCAGCCGCTCTATCGCGAGCGCGACATTGGCTACTCGAAGGCCGATCTGGCGCTGCAGTTCGTGCATCGCCTGAATCGCTTCGTTGAGGCGCGTCCGGTGCAGGAACGGATCGGCGCCGACAACGCCCGCGCGCTCCTGTCCGGCCACGATCTGGTGATCGACGGAAGCGACAATTTCGCCACACGCCTGGTGGTGAGCGATGCGTGCGTAAAACTCGGGATTCCACTGCTTTCGGCCGCGGCGGTGCAGTTTCAAGGGCAGGTCGGGCTGTTCCGTGGAGCGCCTTGTTACCGCTGCTTCGTCGGCGACGCGTTCGACGCCGACGATTGCGACAATTGCGCTGACCTCGGTGTCCTCGGGGCGCTCACCGCGACTGTCGGCAGCTTCGCCGCCTTGCTGGCGGTCAACACGATTGTTGATATCGGCGAGGATCAGTCCGGCAGGCTGCACCTGTTCGACGGACAGAAGCTGGAGTGGCGAGCGATCACCATTCCTGCTGACCCACGCTGTCGAGCCTGCGGGTCAGCCTAGCGCCTGGGCGATCCGGACCACGAGCTCCCGGGCGACCTCGGCCTTGCTCGCCTCGGGCCAATCCTCGACGCCGTCGGCGGTGACCAGGTGCACGCGGTTGTTGTGACCGCCCATGACGTCACCTGAGACGTCGTTGGCGACGATCCAGTCCGCACGCTTCGCCAGCCGCTTGGCGATCGCCTGCTCGACGACGTTCTCCGTTTCGGCGGCAAATCCGACGAGCAGTCGCGGCCGCTGGCTGCAGGCACCAAGCTCGGCGAGGATGTCGCGCGTCGGCATGAAGTGAAGCTGCGGCGGGCCCGAACGCTTTTTCAGCTTCGCTCCTGAAGGATTGACGCGCCAATCGGCGACCGCGGCGACCATGATTGCGGCATCGGCGGGAAGTGCGGCGAACACCGCATCGGCCATTTGCTCGGCGGTCTCGACATCGATGCGCGTGAGACCTGGGGGAGTGTAGAGCGCTACCGGTCCCGCAACCAAAGTCACCCGCGCTCCAGCCTCGGCGGCGGCGGCGGCGATCTCAAATCCCTGCCGGCCGGAAGAGCGATTGGCGATTACCCGGACTGGATCGATCGGCTCGTGCGTCGGCCCAGCCGTGACCAGGATATGCTTGCTGGCGAGCGTCACTTCAGCAGGTCGGCGAGCTGGTCCATGACGTTTTGCGGCTCGGGCAAGCGCCCCGGCCCGAACTCACCACATGCCATCTCGCCCTCTGCGGGCTCGATTATCCGCACGCCATCCTTTTTCAGTTGCGCGACGTTGCGCTGGGTCGCAGCGTGTAGCCACATCCGTACGTTCATGGCCGGCGCCACGACGACGGGCTTGTCCGTCGCCAGCAGCAGTGTCGTCGCGAGATCGTCGGCGATCCCCGCGGCCATTTTCGCCAGCAGGTCGGCGGTGGCCGGGCAGACCAAAACAAAATCGGCGGCGCGGGAGAGCTGGATATGGCCGATTTCGACTTCGTCCTTGAGCTCCCAAAGCGAGCTATGGACCTGGCTTTCGGCCAGCGTGCCGAGACTCATCGCGGTGACGAAGTGCTCGCCGCCTTTGGTCAGAACCGGCGTAACCTGATGCCCCGTTTTCTTGAGCAGCCGCACCAGCTCGAGCGACTTGTAGGCTGCGATCCCGCCGCCGACGATGAGGAGCACCCGCGCCATTTTGCTACCTTACCACAAGCATGAGGAGCGCACCGGCCGCCGCGCCGGCCAGGCCGAAGAACAGGTAAGTCCACCAGCTCTTGTGCTCGATCACCGCGATGTCCGGCAGCGGCGGTGAGGGTGGGGCGCCGCCGGGAGGCGGGTAATATTCGTCCAGCCGGTCGATCAGCGCTGGGATCTTCTTGAACGCACGCACCAGCTCGATGATGCGGTCGGCGTAATAAGCTTCGGGGCCAAGCTCGGAGCGCATCCAGTCCTTGAGGAACGGCTCGGCCGTCTCCCACATGTTGATGTCGGGATCGAGAGCGGTCGCGACGCCCTCGTTCATCACCATCGTCTTCTGAAGCAGCAGCAGATGCGGCTGGGTCGGCATGTCGAAATCGCGCGTGATCGAGAAGAGGCTTTCGAGCATCCGCCCGACTGAGATGTCTTTGACCGGCAGTCCCCGGATAGGCTCGCCCGCTGCCCGCAGCGCGGTCGCGAACTCCTGAACATTGTGGTGCGCCGGGACATATTGCGCTTCGAAGTGAATCTCCGCGACGCGGCGGTAATTACCGGTGATCAGCCCGTAGAGGATCTCCGCAAGCCACATTCGCGCGCGCCGATCAATCCGGCCCATGATCCCGAAATCGATCGCGGCGATGCGTCCGTCGGGCAACGCGAACAGATTTCCGTGATGGAGGTCGGCGTGGAAGAATCCGTCGATCACGGCCTGACGCAAAAACGCGCGGACGAGAATGGCGGCCAGCGCGTTGCAGTCGTGTTTTGCCGCAATCAGCGCCTCGCGGTCGTTGAGTTTGATGCCGTCGAGCCATTCTAGCGTGAGCACCCGCCGCGCCGTCCGCCGCCAGTCGATTTCCGGAACATAATAACCCGGTTCGGCGACCATGTTCTCGCGCAGCTCGGATGCCGATGCGGCCTCCCGCTGCAGGTCGAGCTCACGTGCCGTCCATTGGCGGAAGTGCGCTACCACGAGGCGCGGGCGCAGCCGCTGGGCCTCGCCGCCGTAGCGCTCGACGTATGCCGCCGCCCATTCGTAAGTCTCGATCGCCTTGGCGAATTCCTCCTCGATTCCGGGGCGAAGCACCTTCACCGCGACGTCACGGCCCTCGGTCGTCACTGCTCGGTGCACCTGCGCGATCGAGGCGGCGCCGACCGGCACCTCGTCGAACTCGGCGAAGAGGCTTTCCAGGGGCGCGTTGAACGAACTTTCGATCGTTTGCTTAATCTTCGCAAACGGAGCGGGCGGCAGATCGTCCTGCAGCTGCGACAGATTCTCGGCGGCGCGCTGGCCCACGAGGTCCGGGCGGGTCGACAGCGCCTGGCCGAGCTTGATCGCAGCAGGTCCGATAGCAACCAGCGCCGCGGCATAATCCGGCGTCGCGGGGCTCGGCGCGCCGAAGCGCGCAATACGCGCGAGCCGCCGAACCGGCGGCGGAGTCATCGGATCATTTTCGATGCCGCGCAAAGCACCATGACGGGCCAGCGTCCGGCCCCACTTCAACAAACGCCAGAGATGGGTGACGCTGGTGGTCAAATCTTCCAGCCCGAATGGATCGTCACCAGCCCGCCAAGCATCGGCTCGGCGGCGGCACGGACGAAGCCGGCCTGGGCGACCATGGCCTTGAAGGCGGCGGGTTTGGGAAAGCGCTGGATACTTTGGACGAGGTAACGATAGCTGTCCTCGTCATCGGTCACGAACTTGCCGACCTTGGGAATGACCTTCGAGGCATAGGTATCGTACAGCTTGGCAAAACCGGGCCAGTCGCTCGACGAAAATTCCATGCAGTAGAAACGTCCGCCGCGGTTGAGTACGCGGCGAGCTTCGCGCAGGGCGGCGGGAATGTCTGTCACGTTCCGGATGCCAAACACGATCGTGTAGGCGTCGAACGTCGCATCGGAGAAACTCAGCGCCTCGGCATTCTCGACCTTCCATGACAGGCCGGTCAGGCCGCGTTGTTCGGCGCGCTGCTTGCCCACTTCGAGCATGTCGGCGTTGATATCGGCGACGGTCACATGCGCGCCGCGCCGAGCCATGCGGAAGGCGACGTCGCCGGTGCCGCCGGCCATGTCGAGTATCTCCTCGCCCGCTCGCGGCTTCACCCGCGCGACGAAGCGGTCCTTCCACAGCCGGTGCATCCCGCCGGACATGAGGTCGTTCATCAAATCGTAGCGGCGAGCGACCGAGCTGAAGACCTCGCCGACGCGGCGCGTCTTCTCCTCGGGGCTGACGAGTTCGTCGCCGAAATTCACCGGGTCGGTCATGGGTCAGCGGCTCTAGCGGGGTTGTCCCGCCTTCGCCATATCGTGGCGATGCCGGAGCTTCCCGAAGTCGAGACCACCGTCCGCGGGTTGGAGCGTGCGCTGAAAGGCCGGCGGATCGCGCGGGTCGAGGCGCGGCGGCCCGACCTCAGGCGGGCGCTTCCGGTGGATCTTGGGCAACGGCTGACCGGCTCAACCGTGATCGGTCTCAGTCGGCGGGCGAAATATGGCGTGATCGACATCGACCGCGGCGACAGCTTGGTCTTCCACCTTGGGATGTCCGGCCATTGGCGGATCGATCCGACCGAAATCGGGAAGCACGACCATTTCATCATCGACACCGACGAGGACAGGCGGGTCGCACTCAATGACGCGCGCCGCTTCGGATCACTGGATTTGGTGCCGACCGGGGAGCTAGCGGACTGGCCGCCATTCGCGGCGCTTGGTCCCGAACCGTTCGCAATCACTGCCGAGGAACTCAAATCCCGGCTTGCTGGACGCTCGGCATCGATCAAGCTGCTGCTCCTCGATCAGCGGATCATTGCCGGTCTCGGCAACATTTACGTGTGCGAGGCGCTGTTCCGGGCGGGTATAAACCCCAGGCGCGCCGGCGGATCGATTTCGCTTGGACGACTCAGGCGGCTGGTGCCCGCGATCCACGACGTTCTCGCCGAAGCCATTGCCGCGGGCGGTTCGACCCTTCGCGATTTCGCGTCGCCCGATGGCGAGCTCGGCTATTTCTCAAAGAGCTTCGCGGTCTACGGCCGGGAAGGGCAATCGTGCGCGGGCGGCGGGACCGTGCGGCGGATCGTTCAGGGCGGCCGCTCGACCTTCTACTGCCCGCATTGCCAGCGTTGACCTTGCAGACGCTTTTGGGTAGTGGACGCCCGCTTCGGTGCGAGCCTATGGGCCGCGCCGTTTTTCATTGAGCTAGAGGAAAACAATGGCGAATACGCCGCAGGCCAAAAAGCGCATCCGTCGCAACTCGACGCGTGGCACGATCAACCATTCGCGCGTGAGCCGCATCCGGACCTTCATCAAGGCCGTCGAGTCGGCCATCGAATCGGGCAAGAAGAAAGAGGCCGCCGAGGCCCTGAAGCAGGTCCAGCCCGAAATCGCCCGGGGCGTCGCTCGTGGAGTTATCCACAAGAACACGGCCGCGCGGAAATTTTCCCGGCTATCGAAGCGGGTTGCGTCGCTCGGCTAAAAACCGATCCCAATAGCGGATATTGCGAGCCGTCGGGCAACCGGCGGCTCGTCCCGTTTTTGGAATGTCAAAAAAATGCAGCAATTACCGCGATTCGCGTGGCGGTTAACGTTCGGATAACCGTAACAATGGCGGTTTTACGCCATTTTCTCCAACATTCGGCCTGAATCCTCTGTCAAGTCTGATTATTTCACTTCGATGAAAAAACGGCACTTGCAAGCAGCCGCAGACGGTCACAGAAAGGAGTTTCCGGGCGCGAATCCGTGCCGGAGCTAGAGAGAAAAGAGATGCTGGGCGTGCGACTCGATTTGCACGCAGCAGGATAGCTTTGTCTCTAGCGGGGGGCTGAACAGGGGAGGCGCGGAGCAGTGCAGGCGGGTGGGGTGAATATGTCATTTGACCCGGCCGCGACGACGGTCGCGGCGCCGCTCGAAGCGGCCTGGGACTCGATCCGCACCGGCCTCCGCCGTGATCTTGGAGCGCGTACCTTCGACGGCTGGCTGAAGCCCGCTGAGCTTGGCGGGTTCGATCCGGACAGCGGTGCCCTCGACGTCGTCATGCCGAGCCAGTTCATGGCCGACTGGGTGCGTTCGCATTTCGGCGAACGGCTGACGCTTGCCTGGAAGACGGTCCTGCCGATCGTTCGCGAGGTTCGCGTTATCGCCGCCGCCGATGCGCCGCGTCCGGCTCCGCTGCTGATCCTCGAGGAAGTTCCGGCTCCGGCCGAGCGCGATCCCAACGCGCCCAAGTTCGATCCTCGCTACCGCTTCGAAACCTTCATCATCGGCAAGGCCAACGAAGTTGCCGCAACGGCGGCGAGGACGGTCGCGCTCGGCGGCAAGAACACGCCCGAGTTCAACCCGCTGTTCATTCATGGCGGCACCGGCCGCGGCAAGACCCATTTGCTTCACGCAATGGGTCATGCCTTCCTGGCGAAGAACCCCGGCTCGCGCGTCGTCTCGATGTCGGCCGAAAGGTTCATGGTCGAGTTCATCCGTGCGCTGAAGGAAAATGACACGATCAGCTTCAAGCAGCGGCTGCGCAACGCCGACCTGCTGCTGATCGACGACGTCCAGTTCATCGCCAAGGGCGACTCAACCCAGGAAGAATTCTTCCACACGATGAACGAGATCATCGGCGCCGGGCGGCGGCTGGTGATCACTTCGGACCGCGCGCCGCAGGACCTCGACGGCATTGCACCGCGCATCCTGTCGCGCCTTTCCTGGGGCCTCGTCGCCGACATCAACTCGGCGGATTACGAGCTTCGCTTCAACATCATCGTCGCCAAGCTCGAAGCGCTTCCGGGCGTGCAGATGCCGCGCAACGTGATCGAGTTCCTCGCCCGCCGCGTGACCTCGTCCGTGCGCGAGCTCGAGGGCGCGCTCAACCGCATCGGCGCTTATGCGATGATGACGGGGCGGGAAATCGACGTCGCCTTTGTCGAGGAAGTCCTCGCCAATGTGCTTCGCGCCAACCAGCGGCGCATCTCAATCGACGAGATCCAGACCCAGGTCGCCGAGCACTATCGCATCCGCAAGGCCGAGATGACCTCGGCCCGCCGCGCCCGAGAAGTCGCGCGCCCGCGGCAGGTCGCGATGTATTTGTCGAAGCAGCTGACCCCCAAGTCGCTGCCCGACATCGGCCGCCGCTTCGGCGGGCGCGACCATACGACGGTGATCCACGCGGTTCGCCAGATCGAGAAACTCCGCGCAGCAGACGCCGAGCTCGACGCCGATATCCGCCTGCTGATGCGCCAGCTTGAGGGCTGATCGGGCGCCGTCAGTCGTTAGATGTGAAGCTGGCTGCCGAGCTCGACCACGCGGTTGGTCGGGAGCCTGAAGAACTCCATCGCGCTTTCGCTGTTCTTGAGCATCCAGGCGAACAGCTTCTCGCGCCATAGCGCCATGCCGGCGTGCCGCTTGGACGCGATTAGCTTCTGGCGACCGAGGAAGAAGCTGGTGCTCATCATGTTGAACGGCTCGCCGCAGGTGTCGATGCGGGCGAGGTCGCCGGGGATGTCGACCTCCTCCATGTAGCCGTAGTGGAGGATGACGCGGAAGAAACCCTCGCCGGCATTGTGCACCTCGATCCGCTTTTGAGCGGCGACGTGGGGAACCTCCTCGACCTTGACGTTGAGGATCAGCACGCGGCTGTGAAGCACCTGGTTGTGCTTCAGATTGTGGAGCAGAGCGGCCGGTACGGTGTCCGCCGAAGTCGAGAGGAACACGGATGTTCCGCGGACGCGGTGGACCGATGCCGCGGCCGACTTGATGAACACCTCAAGCGGAAGCGCGGACTCGGCAAGCCGCTGTCGCATGAGTTGCCGACCTTTGGCCCAGGTTGTCAGCACGGTGAAGCTGATCGCAGCGACGAGCAACGGGAACCACCCGCCGTCCGGAATTTTGGTGATGTTCGACGCGAAAAACGTTCCGTCCACGATCAGGAACACGCCGATCGTGACGGCCGCCAGGACACGATTCCAACGCCATACTTGGAAGACAAGGACGGCGAGCATCATGGTGGTGATCAGCATGGTCCCGGTCACGGCGATGCCATAGGCCGACGCCAGCTTGCCGGATTCGCGGAAGCCCAGGACCAATACGATCACCATGAACAAAAGGCCCCAGTTGACCGCTGGAATGTAGATTTGTCCTGCAGCGGTTGCGCTTGTGTGCTCGGTTCTTAGCCGGGGCAGAAAGCCAAGTTGCACGGCTTGGTGGGTGACCGAGAAGGCGCCTGAAATCACCGCCTGGCTAGCAATGATCGTGGCGGCAGTGGCGAGGAACACCAGCGGCAGCCGCGCCCAGTCGGGCGCCATGAGGAAAAACGGGTTTTGTGCGGTGGCTGGGTGAAGCAGCATCAACGCCCCTTGGCCGATGTAGTTCAGCATCAGGCAGGGGTAGACCAGTCCCAGCCATGAAAAGCCGATCGCCTTGCGGCCAAAGTGACCCATGTCAGCGTAGAGCGTTTCAGCTCCCGTAACGGCCAGGAACACCGAACCGAGCGCGAGGAAGGCGAGCTTCGGGTTGATCGCGAAGAACTGCAACGCCCATTGCGGGCTGAGCGCGACAAGCACGCCTGGTGCACGGATGATGTTGGCGATTCCGAGCATGGCCAGTGCCGCCATGTAGACGAGGATTACGGGGCCGAAGAAGCCTCCGACTTTAGCTGTCCCGCGCGACTGGACGATGAACAGGCCGATCAAGATGACGATCGAGATCGGAATGACGAGTGGCTGAAGTCCCGCTTCGACGATCGTCAATCCCTCCACGGCCGAAAGCACTGAAATCGCCGGCGTGATCATCGCATCGCCATAGAACAGACAGGTCGCGAGCACGCCCATGATCACTAGCGCCGGAGCCCACTTTTTGTGTCCGAGGTTGCGCGCAATCAGCGACAATAAAGCGAACGATCCGCCTTCGCCCTTGTTGTCGGCACGCATCGCTACGAACACATATTTGACAGTGACGACCAGCATCAGGGACCAGAAGATCAGGCTCAGCACGCCGAGGATGTGCAGCCTGTCTACCGCGAGCGGATGCGGTCCGAGGAAGCTCTCCTTCATTGTATAAAGCGGTGAGGTGCCGATATCGCCATAGACGACACCGATCGCGCCCAGCATCAGCTTGGGCAGTGCCTCCTTGGGCCCGTGAGAACTCGCAGTCGACTCGGCCGGTACGACGTTATCGGCAATGATGTCATTCATCGCCGCGATGTGGGCCTCTCCGGCATAAAGAATCCATGTGGATTCCGTCTCACCCCCGAGAGAGAACTGCATTAAGACCCACCACAAACACTCGACGAGCGCCAAACGCGAGCGCATTTGAGGGCGATGGAACTCAGAGACGCTTCAATCCGCTCTCGCCAGCCGAGCGTCGCGGCAATTGGCGATGCCGTTCGCGCCTATTCCGGCACTTTGGCCATGGTCGCGGCTTCAACGCTGCTCGGCCTGTGGATCGCTCCACGCTGGGGAACCTCCCCGGTCGATATGATCTATTTGCCCGCGGTGCTCGGCGCCGCGGCATTGTGGGGCCTGTGGCCGGGTGTCGTCGCCGGAGTCACCTCGGCGCTCGCCTACAATTTCTTTTTCACCGCGCCCCTCCACACGCTGCGGATCGACCGCGCTGCCGACTTTGTCACCGTCAGCGTGTTGCTGATTGTCGCGCTGGTCACCGGCCGCCTCGCGGCGGGCATCCGCAAGCAGGCGCAAATCGCCGACGCGCATGCCGCCCGCAACGCGGTGATCGCCGGCTTCGCGCGGCGCCTGCTGTCGTGCAGCACGGAGGACGAGATCGCTCGCGTCACCTGTGAGGAGCTACGCCGGCTGTTCGATTGCAACGCGGTGGTGGTGAGCGGACTTCCGATTCCCGAGATCATCGCAATGGCACCCGATGGCAACCGCCTGACGCCGAGCGATGTGGCCGCGGCCGTGCTGGCCATCGACAGCGCCGAGCCTGCTGGCCGTGGCACCGGGCGGGTTCAACCAGCCGAATGGGTGTTTCATCCGATTCATTCGGGAGCGAGAGCCTCCGCTGCTGCCGGTCTTGCCCGCGACGACGGCGCGCCGGCGGTCGGGCCGCACAACGTCGAGCTATTGACCAGCCTGCTCGACCAACTCGCGCTGGCTCTGGAACGGGCACGGCTCGAATCCGAGGCACGCGACTTCGCCGCGACCCGTGAGCGCGATCGGCTCCGCGCCGCGCTGCTGTCGTCCATCGGCCAGGACCTACGGCCGCGGCTCACCGCAATCGGCGCCGCCGTGCGCGAGCTCAGGCGCAGCGGGGGTGGGGAGCGCCAGCTCGTATCCTCGATCGGCAATGAAGCCTCACAGCTCGACCGCTACATCGCCAATCTGGTCGAGCTTGGCGAGGATCGGGACGAGCAGCCGGTGGAGGTGAACGGGGTCACAATCGACCTCTTCCATCGCCGGGTTTCGAAGGACGGGGAGCCGGTGCACCTCACGCCGAAGGAATTTGCCGTTCTCGCCGAATTGGCCAAGCACCGAGGCCGCGTTCTTAGCCATCCGCACCTGCTGCGGACGGTTTGGGGGCCGGCGCAGGAGAATCAGACTGATTATCTTCGGGTGGCGATCCGCTCGCTTCGCCAGAAGCTCGAGGCCGAACCGTCGCGGCCTCAGTTGCTCGTCAACGAGCCGGGGATTGGGTACCGGCTGAGTGCATGAAAAAGCCCGCCGCGCGCTTCTGCGCAGCGGGCCTTCTCAATAGCTAAAGCCTATGCTTTCGGCTGTTGACGCGCCGGGATTGTGATCCTGATCACCTCGCCGCTGCGCCCGGGGAACCCGGTGAACATCGCTTCAACCAGGCTGGGCACCACGACGTCTAGTCGGTTGGTTTCGGAGCGTGCCTGGGCACGTCCATCGAACAGCGGCGCGTTCGTGCCGGTCGCGCGGATGTGGACGTCGATCTGGCTGTGATATTCGACGTAGGAGTCGACGCCACCACCGTACCAGAAGGGGTCGTTCCAGCCCCACCCCCAGCCTCCGCCCCAACCGAAGCGCGAGCGGTGGAACGGCGAACCCCATGCGAATCCGGCGTAGCCACCGCGCGTCGCGTAGAACGGATCCTCGACATACTGCACCTGGCCGTGGTCGACGCCGTAGCCGAACTGAACGATCATGTTGGCGCTCTGCGCGCTCGTCGCGGGCTGAAAGCCGCGCGCCTGAAGCTGCTGCGCGACCATTCCGGCGTAGCGCTGGAACTCGAGGCCACCGTTGGCTGCCATGCCGCCGGCGGGAACGACGAAAAATGTCTGGCCCTGCGGCGCGGGCATCGCCTGGTAGCGGGAGACGGTGGTGTTGAGTTGCTCGGCGCACGCGGAGAGCGCGACAGCGGCGGTACCTAGCGCGAGAGCGGCAACCAGTTGACGGATACGCATGATAACATCCCCTAGAGCGGGCGGAGTCGCCTGATGATTGTTACGCCTTAGCACCAACAGCCGTGAACGGTCGATGAAGCGAGCGCTACCGCCGACGAGCTGTTCGCCTAGCGGTAAAGCCAGGAATCGAAATAGCTCAGCGCCGCAAACCCCGACCCGACGAGCAATGCATCGACCGCGAGGCTCAGCACGGCCGCGCACGCCGCGACGATCACCAGCGCACCGTCGCGATAGATGAGCGCCAGGCCGAACAGCAGGATCGCCGCGGCCGGCGCCATGTGAAACAAAGGGATGGGAATTGCGGCGAGCAGCGCCAGGAAGAAGCAGACGATGCCAATGACGCGGGTTGCGCCGGGCCCGGTGAGGGCACCAAGCCGCGGTTTCAACACGCGCTCGATCCGCGCTTCGAGACCGTGGATTTTGGCGATCAGCCGCTCAAGCTCGGTCTTGCGCACGCCGCGCCGGTCGATCCGCGCCGGGAACCACGGGCTGGCTCGGCCGAGCACCATCTGAGCGGAGACGATCATCAGCGGCACGGCGAAGAAGACGCTGGTACCCGGCGGCAGCGGAAGCACGTTGATCGCCGCGAAAATGAACAACAGCCCGCCCCAGGCGCGCGAGTGAAGCTGCGCGGCGAGCTCGGTGAACGACAGCCGCTCGGCCTCGGTTTTCTCGATGATCTGCGCCAGCCGCCTCGACAACGGCTGCGGACGCGAGGGGTTAGGGTCGGTGGAGTCCACGATTGGCGCGGCTATTCCGTCAGGCCAACGGCGGCCTTCGCCCGCGCCAGGATCGGCGCGCCAAGCGCCGTCGCCCGGGCGGCGCCCTCGGCCAGGATGCGGTCGAGTTCGGCCGGATGGCGCCGGAGCTCGTCGAGACGCCCGCGGATCGGTCCGATCAACGCGATCAGCGCATCGGATAGTGCTGGCTTGAAGGCCCCGAAGCCCTGGCCGGCGAACTGGCGAAGGACATCATCGACGCTGCAACCAGTCACTGCCGCATAGATGCCGACCAGATTCTTGGCTTCGGGCCGCGGATCGAGCGCGGCCGCATTGTCGGGCAGGGGCTCAGGGTCGGTTTTCGCCTTGCGGATTTTCTGGGCGATCGCCTCGTCGCTATCGGTCAGCTGGATTCGGCTCTGGTCGGAGGGGTCGGTCTTCGACATTTTCGAGCGGCCATCCCGAAGGCTCATGACCCGCGCGGCGGAGCCGCCGCCGATATAGGGCTCCGGCGCGACGAACAGCTCGACGTCGAAGTCGTTGTTGAATTTGAGCGCGATATCCCGAGTCAGCTCCACATGCTGCTTCTGGTCCTCGCCCACGGGCACGTGCGTCGCATTGTAGAGGAGGATGTCCGCAGCCTGGAGCACGGGGTAGGTGAACAGGCCGACCGAGGAGCCTTCCTGGTTCTTGCCCGCCTTGTCCTTCCACTGCGTCATGCGGTTGAGCCAGCCCATCCGCGCCGTTCCCTGCAGGATCCACGACAGTTCTGCGTGGGCCGGGATCGCGCTTTGGCGGAACAGGATCGATTTTGCCGGATCGATACCGCTGGCGATGAGCGCGGCGGCCATCTCGCGGACATTCGTTCGAAGCTCCGCCGGATCGACGTCGACGGTCAGCGCATGCATGTCGGCGAGGAAATAGAGGCACTCGGCCTCGTCCTGCATCCGCACCCAGCGCAGAATCGCGCCGAGCAGGTTGCCAAGATGCAATCCGCCGGTCGGCTGAATGCCGGAGACGACGCGTTTACCGTTGGTCATGCTTTTCGCGCTCGTCGGCTCATGAGAATCTTCACATCGTTGAGCACGAACGCTCCCGTCAAGAAGCACGCGACCGCGTAAACGGCCACTCCGGCCCCGACGAGGCCGATAAGGGCCATGTAACGCTCCCATATCCGCCCGTTCAGCCACGGGCCGAGGAGCTGGTCGATGGCGAATATCGCGCCGCCCATCAGCAGCGCCGCAAGAGCGAGGCGCGGAATTCGGCGCTTCAACTGTGCGTCGGCAACGAAATGCCCGCGCTTCGAAAGGGTCGCGTAGAGCATCCAGACGTTGGCCGTGGACGACAGCGCGGTCGCCAGGGGCGGCCCCACATGGCCATAACCATAACGGGCCAGCACCGGGATCAGGATGAGATTACCCGCGAGATTAATGCCGACAGACTGCACTGCGTATCGCACCGGCGTTTTCGTATCGTGCCTGGCATAATAGCCGGGGGTCAACACCTTCACGAGCACGTAGGACGGAAGCCCCAGGGAGTATCCTGCAAGCGCCCACGAACATCTCACCGTGTCGTCGGCGCTGAAATGCCCATATTGAAACAGTCCCCGGACGATCGGTTCGGCGGCGACGACCAGGGCGACCATGGCCGGAAAAGTCAGGAACAGCGCCAGCTCCATGCCTCGGTTCTGCGTATCCATTGCTTTCTCGTCCTCGCCGGCACTGAGGAGGCGCGAGATCGTCGGAAGCAGGATCGTCCCGAGACCGATACCGATCATGCCCAGCGGCAGCTGGTTCACTCGGTCGGCGTAGTAGATGTACGAGATCGAGCCCTGCCCGAGCAGGTAACCGGAGAGGGCCGTCGATACGACCAGGTTAAACTGGACCGCTCCGGCTCCGATCGCCGCGGGCAGGATCAATTTCATCAGCCGCCGCACCTCTGGGTCAAGCCGCGGCAGGCGTGGCCTCAGCGAAACCCCGGCCGCCCGGCAGGCGAGGAGCAGCCACGCCAGCTGAAGCACGCCGCCGATCGGCACCGAAATGGCCTGCACTCGCGCGGACTCGGCTGGCGAGCCGTGGAAGACGAACAGACCGGTCACCATGGCAATGTTGAGAAGGATCGGCGCGGCGGCGTTGACCCAGAATTTTTCGAGGGAGTTCAGAATTCCGCCGAGCAGCGAGGCGAGGCAGATCAACATCAAGTACGGGATGGTCAGCCGGCTCAATTGCACCGCGAACGCGAATTGATCGTGGGTCGGATGCTGGTGGTGAAATCCGCCGGAGAGGAGGGCCGTCAGGGGCCATGCGGCGGCAAGCATCACGACCGTCATCACCGCCAAAAAGGCGAACAGCATCGATAACGCGCGCTCGGCGAAATCGAAGGCCGGTCCGCGCTCGCCGCCGCTCTCTGCGAGCTTCCGGTTGAACATCGGAATGAACGCCGCCGAAAACGCGCCCTCGGCGAAAAAGGCGCGGAACATGTTGGGCAGGCGGAAGGCGACCAGGAAAGCGTCAGAGGCGAAGTTAGCGCCGACGTAGCGCGCCTGCAGGGAATCCCGGACGAGAGCCAGAATCCGGCTAGCCAGCGTCAGGCCACCGACGGACCCCAGCGTCCGGGTGAGATTCATCGGCGTCGTTCCCCCGAAATTGCCGAAGGGTCAGGCGTTGCCGGGGCCTTCCCCGGTGAGTTCGCCGACGCCGGACTGCTCCTGGGCCGCCTCGACCTGCGCCATGTAGGCGGATGCGAAGTCGATCGGATCAAGGAGGAGCGGCGGGAAGCCCGTGTTGGCGACCGCGTCGGCGATGACCTGGCGGGCGAACGGGAAGAGCAGGCGCGGCGCTTCGATCAGCAGGAAGGGCGGAAGTGCCTCTTCGGGCACGTTGCGGATGCCGAACAGCCCCGCGTAGCTCAAATCGATGACGAAATGGACGCCGTTGTCCGACCGGCCGGATATGTCGAATTTCAGCGTGACCTCATGCACGCCTTCACCTGCGCCCTGCACATTGAGATTGAACTGGACGTCGAGATTCGGCTGCGCCTGCCACGAGTAAACCTCCGGGGCGCTGGGATTTTCGACCGACAGATCCTTCACATATTGCGCGAAGATCGAAACCTGCGGCTGCGTGCTGTTGTCAGCGCCGTTGCCGCCGCCGTTGGCTTCCTGTTCCGCCATTTATGCTGTCCTTACAGATTGTTGTGCTGTGCCGGGTCCGTCAGCAGAGGAGCGGCGTTTCAGGTCCGTGCGACTAGCAGCCACGATAATGGGGCGCAATGCCGCCTTCGTGCGTTGGCGGTGTTGGAATCTTTACCATAAGCACACTATGTTGCACCCGTTAGAGATATAGGATTCACATTGGCCGTCATCGTCATCCTCGCCCTGGTTGCCCTGTTCATCGGATTGCGCCTTTACAGCGTGCTCGGCGAGCGTACCGGTCATGAGCAACAGCCGATCCTGAAGCCCGCCGACCCTGACGCGCGCGCCGCGCCACAGGTCACTCAGCCGGTTGCGCCCCAGCCCGCAGCGCCGGAAGGCGGCGACCTGGCCTACGTGCCGACGGCAGGGCCGGGCGTGCGCGCGATCCTCGCCGCCGATTCCGCTTTCGATGTCGCCCGTTTCCTTGAGGGTGCAAAGTCCGCTTACCGGATGATCCTCGAAGCCTTCTGGAAGGGCGATCTGGAAACACTCCGCAGTCACGTCGAGCCCCACGTCTATGACGCCTTCGCGAGTTCGATCGAGGAGCGCGCCAAGGGAGGTTTGAGCCTCGACAATCGACTGGTCGCTATCGAGCAGGCCGTGATTTCGGAAGCGACTCTCGAGCGCGGCGTGGCCGTGGTCACGGTCCGGTTCGAAGCGGACATTGCCGCAGTCACGCGTAATGCGGACGGCCAAGTCGTCGCCGGATCGATGAGCGACGCGGTGCAGACTCGCGAAATGTGGACCTTCCGCCGCGACACCGGGTCCCGCGACCCCAACTGGTTGCTGGTCGAGACCGACGAGGAAGAGTGAGATTAGTCTCACGGGCGCTCGCGCTCGCCTCTCTCGCTTTACTCGCGGCCTGTGCCGCCAGGCCGACCCCGCCTCCTGAAGTTTCGACGCCCTCGCCGCCACAGGCGCAAGTTCCGGCGCCGACACCGACTCCTCCCGCGCCGCCAATCGGCCGCAATGCTGTCGCGACGGGCATTGCGGTTGAAACGCCCCGCGTGCTTGGGGCTGATGATGCCGTAAAGGCGCTCACAGCTTTCCGCATCAGCTGCCCGGTTGTGACCTCACGCAACGATCCATCGGGGCTGACGGTTGGAATCGACTGGCAGGGTGTGTGCGCCCAAGCCGCGAGTCTGGACCCGACCTTCGCTCCGGGGTTTTTCTATTACGGTTTTGACTGGGTCCGGGTGGGCCAGGGCCGCGCCTTCATGACCGGATATTACGAGCCGGAAATCGAAGGATCGAGAACGCCCCAACCCGGCTATGCGCCCATCTACCGCACGCCGCCCGACCTCGTACGCTGCACCAAACCCGACGGCACCACGGGCCGTGGCCGGATCGACGAAACAGGCACTTGCGTGCTTTATTACACTCGCGCGGAGATCGAGGATGGGGCGCTTGCCGGGAAGGGCCTTGAGCTCGCCTGGGCAAAGGATCCGGTCGATCTGTTCTTCGTCGAAATCCAGGGCTCGGGGCGCATTCGCTTCGACGACGGCAGCGTGATGCGCATTGCTTACGCCAATCAGAATGGCCGCGATTATGTCGCCATCGGCCGGCTGCTGCGTGACCGCGGCATTCTGCCGCCCGGCGGGGCAAATATGCAGTCGATCCGCGACTGGATCCGGGCCAATCCCGAACAGGGCCGCGAGCTGATGCGCGAGAACCTCTCCTACATCTTCTTCAAGGAGCTGACCGGCCCTGGGCCGCCTGGGGCGCTCAATGTGCCCGTCACCGCCCGCGCGACTGTCGCCGCCGATCCCAATTACGTGCCGTTGGGAGCGCCGGTTTACATCCACGATGCCGACCGGCGTGAGGTCGACGGTCTGTGGGTCGCCCAAGATGTCGGCGGCGCTATCAAGGGACCCAACCGCTTCGATACGTTCTGGGGATCGGGGGCCGACGCAGCGGGGATTGCCGGCGGCATGTCCGCGAACGGCCAGGCGCTAATCCTGGTGCCGAAGGGTGTCGCGGCCCGTGCGCTCCCTCAGCCCTGAGGAATCGGAGCTCTGGGCGAGGGTAGCGGCGACGATCCGCCCGCTGTCGCGAGATTCCAAAGAGACGAATGCAGTCGACTCCCCTTCGCCAGAAAAACCGAGGATAGTTTCGCCGCGACCGGCTGCCGACGCGGTCCGTCAGGTTCCGATCAAGGCGAAACCCGTGCCGCTTGCCGACAAGACCCTCGACGGCAGCTGGGATCGCAGACTTGCCGGGGGGCGCGCAAACCCCGATCGCGTGCTCGACCTTCACGGCATGAATCTCGATACTGCCTGGTCGGCAATCGACGGGGGCCTTGAGCAAGCAATCGCCCGCGGCGAGCGTGTGCTGTTGCTGATCACTGGCCATCATCGCCCTGGCGAGCCACCCGTACAGCGTGGCAAAATCCGCGCAGCAGTGCACGATTGGCTTGCCGCGTCTCGTCACGCGAATTCGATTGCCGCGGTGCGCGGGGCGCATCGCCGGCACGGGGGCGGCGGAAGCCTCTACATCATATTAAAACGCTAACCATTGCGCCGATGACAGTTTGTTAACCCCGATTCATTAACGCGTGTGGACAGGCGGGTGAATCCCGCCCCCGCGAGGCGCACCAAGCACGATGACCGCAGCCACGGCCCAAAAGATCAGCAACGCGATCCTGTCGTGTGCCGCCGGGATTGCGTCATTCGTCTTTTCGCTGATTGCGCTGCTGTACCTGACCGAATTCGACCAGAAGATCGTTGCGGCGCTTTTCGCCGGCGGATTTTGCCTGCTGGTCAGCTACATCGCCGCCGAGCGGCCAAACAGCGAGAGCGCCCGCGCCCTCACCGCATTGAGCGAGCGGCTGCTCGCGGTCGAGGACGGCGACCTCGTGTCACCTGCGCCGACGATTGTTCGCCGCAACATGCCCAAGGTCGCGGCGGCCGTGGACAGCCTGTTCGCCGAGGTTCGAGCCTCAATCGAAAATGCCCACGCGCTCGGCATGTACGACCCGGTGACCTCGCTTCCCAACCGCCTCCATTTCCGCTCGGAAGCCGATAAGCTGATGAGCGAAGCGCTGGATCGCGGGCAGTCCGCGATGCTGTTCGTCGACCTCGACCGGTTCAAGCTGGTCAATGACAACCTCGGTCATGCCCGTGGGGATCAGTTGCTGATCATGGTCGCCAACCGCCTCCGCGTCGTCGTCAATGCCGAGTTCACTGGCAGCGCGCGCGCGCGGCCGCTGCTGGCGCGCCTCGCAGGCGACGAGTTCACGATCTTCTTTCCCCTGATCGAGTCTCCTGCCGAGATTGAGCGCGTCGCGCGCCGGATCGTGCTGGCCATCGCCGAACCCTTCGAATTGTGTTCGCACAGCGTGGATATCGGAGCCTCGATCGGGATCGCGGTCTGCCCCGATCATGGCGCCAGCATCGAAGCGCTGATGCGCGCGGCGGACATTGCCATGTACCGGGCCAAGGCGCTTGGCGGAGGCCAATATTGCCTGTTCGACAGTGATCTCGCCGCGGATCACCAGGACAAGATCGAGACCGAAAAGGCTCTGTCGGAAGCGGTGTTGCGGGACGAGTTCGCGCTCGCTTTCCAGCCGCAAATTAGCCTGGTTACGGGGGAAATCGCGGGTGCGGAGGCGCTGCTTCGGTGGAACCATCCGCGCGATGGCCTCCGGCTGCCCGGCAGCTTCATCCCTGTCGCCGAACGAACCGGTCTGGTCGCCGAAATCGGTGACTGGGTAATCGAAGAGGTCGCAAGCACCCTTGCCGCCTGGCACCGCGACGGTTTCCGCGGGCGCCTCGGCTTCAACATCAGCCCGCGCCAGGTCGAGCGGCCCGACTTTTTTGTCAATCTACGGCAGGAATTCGCCGACGCCGGCGTACCGCTTTCGCTGATCGAGCTCGAATTTACCGAGAGCGCCGCGATGGAAGTCAGCGCCCATGTGCTGGAGGACATCGCGACACTGCGCAAAGACGGCGCCCGAATCACCATCGATGATTTCGGAACCGGTTATTCCAACCTCGCGCGGCTTCGCGCGATGCCGCTCGACCGGGTCAAGCTCGACCCGTCGCTGATCGCTGACATGGAAACCTGCGAGAAGGCTCGGGTCATCGTCCAGGCGGTGATCCAGCTCATCAAGGGCGTCGAGTGCGAGATCGTCGCCGAAGCAGTCGAGACCGCCGCGCAGGCGGACATCCTGCGCGCCATGGGCTGCGACACCGTCCAGGGTTATCTATTCGCGCCGCCAATGCCGGAAGAGGAATTCCTCACTTGGACCGGCAAAGGCCGCGGCGCCGAAGCCAAGTCGGTCGCCTGAGCGTAGTTCAGTCGCCCGGCTGAACGACCTTCCGAACGATCCGCTCGTAAATTCGCGAAAGCGCGTGAATATCCTCGACGGCCGCGCATTCGCCAACCTTGTGCATGGTGGCGTTCGGCAGGCCGAAATCGACCACCGGGCAAAGCTGGATCAGAAAGCGGCCATCGGAGGTGCCGCCACTGGTCGATAGCTCCGGCTTCTTGCCGGTTTCTTCCTCGATCGCCGCGACAATGACGTCGTAGAGCGGCCCCGGCGGCGTCAGGAACGCCTCGCCCGAGATCCGCGCTGTGACCTGCGAGCCCGGTGCTTCGCGTTCGGCGATTTCCTCGACCATTTTCACCAGGTCGGCCCCGCGTTGGAGATTGTTGAAGCGGATGTTGAGCTGGGCCGTCGCGCTGCCGGGGATGACGTTGCTCGCGCTCGTCGGTGTCGAGATTGCGGTGAACTCGAGGTTGGATGGCGGGAATTGCCCGGTTCCGTCATCGAGATGAAGCGCATCGAGCGCGGCAACGACCCTCGCCAGCAGTGGGATCGGATTCGTAGTCCGATGCGGATAGGCGACATGGCCCTGAACTCCGGGCACCTCGATCCACATGTTGACCGAGCCGCGGCGGCCGATCTTTACCGTGTCGCCCAGGCGATCAACCGACGTCGGCTCGCCGATCAGGATCATGTCGGGGCGAATGCCGCGCTCGTTCAGCCAGTCGATGATCCGCGGTGTGCCCCAGGTTGAATAACCTTCCTCGTCGCCGGTGATCAGCAGCGACAAAGTCCCGTTCGTCGGACCGAGGCGCGAGAGGGCAGCCACATAGGCCGCGATCGCGCTCTTCATGTCGTTGGCGCCGCGCCCGACCAATAACCCGTCGACGATCTCGCCGGCGAATGGATCGCCGTTCCACCCTTCGCCGGCAGGCACGACGTCGAGATGCCCCGCGAAACCGAAATGCGGCCCGCCTTCGCCGCGGATCGCGACCATATTCTCGGTGGGACCGTCGGGCGGCTCGCCCATCACCCAACGGTGCATCGTGAAGCCGAGCGGTGCGAGTGCCGCCTCCAGCCGGTCGAACACCTCGCCGCTAGCGGGAGTCACGCTGGGACAGCGGATAAGCTCGGCGGCGAACGCAACGGGATCGATCGGCTGAGGCATCGCCGTTGAGTAGCAAGGTTGATTGAGCAGGCAAACCTACCGTCCGGCGCTTGAATGTACCCGCTCGCCGTATTATTGAAGCAATACAGCGCTACTTTTGTAGAAAAGGCTTGCAACCTCCCCGCTACAAATGTAGCACGCTACAAATGTAGCACGAACCTCGTGCACCGGAATGAACAGGGGAGAATGGAATGGCCGCGGCGCGTAATCTTTACATCGGACTGCTTGCAAGCGCCGCTTTCCTTTCAGCCGTGCCCGCTCATGCGCAGGTGGCTCCAGCGGCGGCGAAGCCGGCGACGGGTGCCACCAAGCGGGTCTACACGCTGGCCGACTTCGCGCGCTTCGCTCCCAAGACCGCCTACGACATGCTCTCGGACGTTCCCGGTTTCAGCATCCAGACCGTCGACACCACCAATCGCGGCCTCGGGCAGGCTTCCGAAAACGTGCTGATCAACGGACAGCGGGTCGCCAACAAGACCGGCGCCGTCGACGTGCTTCAGCGAACTCCCGTCGTCAGTGTCGACCGAATCGAGATCGTCGATGCGGCGAGCCTCGGCATTGCCGGCCTCTCCGGCCAGGTCGCCAATGTGATCCTCAAGCAGAACAGGAAGGCCTCGGGCCAGTTCGAATGGGACGGGAACGCCCGCACTCATTTCACCAAACCGGAGTGGCTCGGCGGGTCGGTCAGCTATTCCGGCACCGAGGGCCCGGTCGATTACACACTGTCGGTGAAGAATGATTTCGGCCGCGGCGGAATCGGCGGCCCGATCTACATCTACGACGCGAACCACGATCTGACTGAGCTTCGCGACGAGGTGTTTCACTCCGAAAACGAACATGCGAATTCGGAAGCAAAGTTCACCATTCATGGACCGGGGTCGGCCGTGGGCAACCTGACCCTCGGCTATGATCCATATTGGAACCACCAGCACGTCAGCGATACTCGGGTCGAGGCGGATGGCGAACGCCGCAGCCGGACCGACATTTACAAGCAGAACGGCTACAATGCCGATATCAACGGCGACTATGATTTCGCGTTCGGGCCGGGGCGGCTCAAGCTGATCGGCTACCATCATTGGGAACACGATCCATCGGTCGAAACCAACATCCTCAATTTCCTGACCACAGGTGCCGACAGCGAGGGTTCGCGCTTCACCAACCACACGCATTCGGCGGAGACCGTGACCCGCGCCGAATATGGCTGGAAGACTGACCGCAACGACTGGCAGGTCTCGTTCGAGCGCGCCTTCAACTGGCTGAACCAGGAGGCGGGGTTATTTGAGCTTGAGCCCGACGGATCGTTCGAGCCCGTGCCCTTTCCCGGCGGCAGCGGCAGGGTGACCGAATTGCGCTACGAAGCGCTGACCACGTTCAGCCGCCCACTCTCGCCGAAGTTCGATCTCCAGATTGCCGGCGGTGCCGAGATCTCCCACCTTGATCTCACCACGGACCAGGAGCCGGCGCGCAAGTTCCTGCGGCCAAAGGGCAGCATCACGCTCGGCTGGCACCCGGACAAGACGTGGGACATCAGCCTCAAGCTCCGCCGCCGGGTCGGCCAGATCAGCTTCGCCAACTTCCTCGCCCAGGCGGAGCTCAACGCGGGGCGGCAGGAGGCGAGCAACGCCCAGCTCGTTCCGCCGCAGAGCTGGGAAGTCGAAACCGACTTCACCCATGAGCTCGGCCCGTGGGGAAAGACCAGCCTGCAGCTCCATTATTACAAGGTCCAGGACATCGTCGACTTCATCCCGGTCGGCAACGATGAGCAGGCCGTAGGCAACCTGCCGCACGCGGACCGAGCCGGGTTCCAGAGCACCAGCACGATCAATTTCGATCCGATCGGCTGGCACGGCGCCAGGCTCGACGCGACCTTCGCGGGCGAATGGACCTCGGTGCGCGATCCTCTAACGGGCAAGAAGCGTCCGATCAGCGGCGTCGAGGATCGCTGGGGCAGCCTTCAGCTTCGCCACGATATCCCGCACACGCAATTGGCCTGGAGCGCCTACGTTCAGTACCGGCATTACGTCAGCAACTATTATCTGACCGAGATCGACCAGACGCTCGACATTCCATGGATGGCGGGCTTCTACGTCGAGGACAAGAATGTCGCCGGCATGACCGTCCGTTTCTCCGTCGACAATGTCTTCAACGGGAAACACTTCGAATATCGAACGGTATGGGATGGATGGCGCGACCGCACGCCCGTGTCCTTCATCGAGCGGCACGACGAAATTGTTGGGCCGCTCTTCACGCTATCGATCAAGGGGACCTTCTAGACCGCCGCGGCTCTGCTAAAGGGCGCCCATGCCCAAGATCGATCTCGCCTCCATCGAACAGGTCAACCGCACAGGTTACCCGTCACCCTTCAATCAGAAGGTTGCGGGGCGTTGGTACCGCCGTCTGGCGCCCTCCAGTGGTCTCACTGAGTTCGGCGTTAGCCATGTGGTGTTGAAACCCGGCGCCTGGTCGTCGCAGCGTCATTGGCACAATGGCGAGGACGAGTTCCTGGTTATGCTTTCGGGCGAGGCGGTGTTGGTCGAGGACGATGGCCGCATGGTCCTCAAACCGGGTGATTGTGCGGCCTGGCCGAAGGGTAGCACCAACGGCCATCACCTGATCAACGAGAGTGATCGCGACTGCGTCTTCCTATGCATGAGCGGGGGAAAGGACGAAGGCGGCGGTTATTCCGACATCGACATGATGTGGAATGAACGGGGCTTCGTCCACAAGGACGGCAGCGCCTACTGATCCTTGTCGCGGTTCTCTTTGGACGCGGCGGCTCCGAGTGCGAGGCCGATCGCGACGCCGATGGCGATGCCGACGCCTACGTTGTGCATCGCGACGCCGATCGCCACGCCGATCCCAATTCCGACCGCGAGCCGGGACCCCATCGCCTTCTGCTTGTTCATTGCCGCCTACGCCGCTTCATATTGCTCGATCACCCAGGGTTCGTCCTGCGCCTTGTCGATCCATTCGGCGACATGCGGGTGCGACAGCACGTGCTTCATGTAGACACCGGCAAAATTGGGCACGGCGACGCCATGGGTGATGAATCGCGTCACTACCGGTGCGTACATCATGTCCGCCGCGCACCAGTTGCCGAACAGGAAGTCGCCCGTGCCGCCGAAGCGGGCACGAGCCTGCGCCCATAATTGGAGCACGCGATCGATCTCACTCCGCACCTCGTTGTTGAGTTCCTTCGGCGGGAAGCTCTTGCGGACGTTCATCGGCAATTCGCGGCGGAGGTTGGCGAAACCAGAGTGCATTTCGGCCGACATCGATCGTGCGACGGCGCGCGCTCCCTCGTCCTCGGGCCAATAAAAGGCGCTGCCATAGCGATCGGCGAGGAACTCGATGATCGCCAGGCTGTCCCATACGACAATCTCGCCGTCCCACAGGATCGGCACCTTGCCCAGGGACGGCGCAAATTCGTCGCCCTCGCGCCGCTGTTCCCAATCGGCATCGAACATCGGCACGACGAGCTCTTCAAATTCCTCGCCCGATTGCTTGCACGCCAGCCAGCCGCGCAACGACCAACTCGAATACGCACGGTTGCCAATGATCAGCTTGAACAAGGAGATCTCCTAGGCGGTGGCCGCGTCGAGGATGGCGGTCCGAAGTTCGGCGATCTCGCTACCCGTTTCGCTGGAGGTCGTGAAGATGGCGGGATGCGCGGCAGGATGTTTCGCCGCTTCGACCATCGTCGCCTCGTAAATGGCGCCGAGCGCCGATGCCTTCACCTTGTCTCCTTTGGTAAGGACGATGTGATAGCCGACCGCCGCATCGTCGAGCATCGTCATCATCTCGCGGTCGACCTGCTTGAGGCCATGGCGCGAGTCGACCAGCACCAGCGCCCGCTTGAGCGCCGCGCGGCCGCGCAGATAATCGTTCATCAAGTACCGCCACCGTCGGACCAGATCCTTGGGGGCTTCGGCAAAGCCGTAGCCCGGCATGTCGACCAGCCGCAGCTGAAGGGGATCGCCGACGTCGAAGAAATTGAGCTCCTGCGTCCGTCCCGGCGTGTTCGACGTCCGCGCAAGGCCGTTGCGGTTGGTAAGCGCATTCAAAAGCGAGCTCTTGCCGACGTTAGATCGTCCGGCGAAGGCGATTTCCGGCACCGTCGGATCGGGCAGGAATTGGAGTTCCGGTGCCGACTTCAGGAACTCGATCGGCCCGGCGAAGAGCTTCCGGGCACGCTCGGCCAATTCCTGATCCGCCGCCTCGGTCATGTGTGGACCGGGTGGGTATCGGACAGGTGCAGCCCGTACTTGCGATAGAGATGCCATTGCTGCGCGATCGTGAGAATGTTGTTGGTCACCCAGTAGAGCTGCAGCCCGGCCGCGAATGGCGCCATGATGAACACCAGGAACCAGGGCATGATCGCGAATATCTGCGCCTGTGCCGGGTCCATCGGCTGCGGATTGAGCTTCATCGACAGATATTGGGTCGCGCCGACCATGATCGGCAGCACGCCGATGGCGAGATAGGCAGGCGGCGAGAAGTGAAGCAGACCGAACAGGTTGATCGGCGTAAGCGGGTCAGAGGCGGACAAATCCTTGATCCACAAGACGAACGGCTGGTGGCGCATTTCGACGCTGACCAGCAGCGTCTTGTAGAGCGCGTAAAAGACCGGGATCTGGAGCAGGATCGGCAGGCACCCCGCGGCAGGGTTGATCTTCTCCGCCTGGTAGAGCTTCAGGATTTCCTGCTGCTGGCGCTGCTTGTCGTCTTTGAAGCGCTCTTGCAGCGCCTTCATTTTCGGCTGGAGCTTGCGCATCCCGGCCATCGACTTGAACTGCTTCTGCGCGATCGGGAACATGATCCCGCGCACGATCAAGGTCAGGCAGACGATCGCAAATCCGAAGTTACCGAGCGTGTGGAACAAGATCAGCAGCAGATCGAAGATCGGGATCATGAACCAGCGGAACCAACCCCAGTCGATCGCCCTGGTGAACTTCGGGATGCCAGCACTCTCGTAACGATCGAGCAGAGCTTTCTCTTTGGCGCCGGCGAACAGCCGGGTGCTTGTGGTCAGCGTCTGCCCGGGCGCGACGGACGCCGTCGCCAGTGCATAATCGGCCTGGTAGCCGCCACTGGGGCTGCGGCGGAACTCGGCCGTCATGCCCGGCTGCGGCGCTAGCGCCGTCAGCCAATATTTGTCCGTGAAACCGAGCCAGCCGCCGTTCGAGTTGAATGAGTTGACGCCCGCGTGTGCGGAGTTGCCGAATAGATTGGAGAGAAAGCCGGGTTCCTGCCCATCAAGATTCTCGAAATTCACATCGTATTGCGCGGCACCGTTGAAGACCCCGATGGGCCCGGTGTGGTTCTGCCACGTCGATCTGTCGGCCGACTTGGTCGAGCGGCTGACGAGGCCGATCGGCCGCACCGACAGCGGATGGCCGGAGGCGTTGGTGACGCTCTGCTGGACGGTGAACAGATAGCCGTCATCGACTGCAATCTTTATCTGATAGCGGGTCCCATCGGGCGTCTGGGTCGTCAAAGTGACAGGCTGGCCCGGGGTGAGTTGCTGACTGTTCGCCGTCCACGTCGCGTCGAGCGCTGGCGCCTCGCCGCCCTGAGCCGTCCAGCCGAAGGTTGCAACATAGGCTCCGGGGGTCCCGAGCGGTGACAGGAGCCGGACCGGCGGCGAGTCCTTGGCGATCGTCTGCCGCTGAGTGAGCAGCACCAGATCGTCGATCTGCGCCCCCTTGAGGTTGATCGATCCGGCAAGCGAGGGCGTTTGAATCCTGACGCGCGGGCTCGACGACAGCGCCGCTGACACGCTTTGCACCTGCTTGGGCGTCGCCGGACCCGCGGGTTGCGCGCTCGGCTGCGGCAGCGGCTGTTGCTTGCCCGCTTCGACCTTGCTGCTCGGCGGGTTGGCGGTTGGGAAATAGCGGTTCGCCGCCCACGTCCAGCCGATCAGCACCAGCGCGCTCAGCACCACGGCCATGATCAAATTCTTGCTGTCGTTCACTTGTTCTCGATCCTCTCGGGGACGGGGTCGAACCCTTGACCACCCCAGGGGTGGCAACGGCCAATGCGCTTAAGGGCCATCCAGCCCCCGCGCGCCGCTCCATAGCGTTGGATTGCGGTGATCGCATAGGCCGAGCAGCTCGGCTGATAGCGGCAGCTCGGCGGGAGCACCTGCGACGGGCCTTTCTGCCACGCCTTGGCGATAAGGATCATCAGCCGTGCAATCACGGTTTGCGCAGCCTATCCAAAGCTTCGCCGAGCTCAGAACGGAGCAGCCCGAACTCACGCTCGATGCCCTTGGCGCGGCCGATCATCACGTGATCGGCTCCGGCGAGGCCCTTGCTCGGGACGAGTTCGCGGGCGAGCGCGCGGAAGCGCCGTTTCATGCGGTTGCGGACGACGGCGCCGCCGATCTTCTTGGTGACGGTGAAGCCCACGCGCATCGCCGGATCTGCGTCCTTGCGGTCGCGGACGAGCAGGATGAAGCCGGGCATAGTTGTGCGCTTGCCCGCGTTAGCGGCGACGAAATCAGCCCGCTTCTTGATCGTGACTAGGCGCTGAGCTTCTTGCGGCCGCGGGCGCGGCGCGAGTTCAGTACCTTGCGGCCGCCGACCGTCGCCATGCGGTGACGGAACCCGTGGCGCCGCTTGCGGACCAGGTTGCTCGGCTGGAAGGTGCGCTTCATCGCTCATGCCTTTACGTTCAAATTCAAATAAAAAGGGCCGCCGATGAGGCAGCCGCTGTCGAGCGCGCCGATAGTGGAGGAGGGCGGGCAAGTCAATCGCCGGTGCTCGATTCGCCGCCCTTGCGGATCGCCTCGCGCCGCTTCGCGCTGCCTCGCCTGAGCGCCCAGTCGGTCCACTCGCCGATTACGATATGCCGCCCGCGGAATCCGACACGCTTCTTCTTTAGGCGGACATAATGGCGCTTCGCCCAAAGCGAAGATTTCAAAATAAGCGACAGACCGGCGGCACCGAACAAGACTCCATTTGGTCCGGGAATAATTGGTCCAGAGACGACTGCCAGGACCAGCAAAAGCACGCCGGCCGCAAACATCGTCCATTCGACAATCGGATTGTCGAGGACCCTCGCCCATTTTGCACGCCTGTCCATGCGTGTTAATCTGGTGATACACCCATACGGCTTCAAGGCGGTTGCGGACAAGGTCCATACCGGTCTAGCTTTGCTCCGCCGAGCTAGGGGGAAGTCTGCATAGCGTTGATTGTTCGCGGGGCGGGGCCTGATGGCCGCGACCGTCGCGACTGTCGCTTACCTCGGCCTCGAAGCCCGCGCGGTCGAAGTGCAGGTGCAGCTGACGTCCGGGGTCCCGAAGTTCACCATCGTGGGACTGGCCGACAAGGCCGTCGCCGAGAGCCGCGAGCGCGTCCGTGCGGCGCTCAGCGCGATCGGCCTCGCGCTGCCGCCGAAGGTCATCACCATCAATCTGTCGCCGGCCGACCTGCCCAAGGAAGGCTCGCACTACGATCTGCCGATCGCGCTCGGCCTGCTCGCGGCGATTGGTGCGACCGATGCCGAGACGCTCTCCCACTACGTTGCGGTCGGAGAGCTCAGCCTCGACGGGCGCATCGCCCCGTCGCCGGGCGTGCTGCTCGCCGCGATTCACGCTTCCTCCGAGGACAAGGGCCTGATCTGCCCGGCCGCGCAGGGTAGCGAGGCGAGCTGGGCCGGTCAGCTCGACGTGATAGCCGCGCCCGACCTGCTCGCGCTTCTGGCGCACCTCAAGGGGACCAGCCTGTGCCCCATACCCGAGCTTGCCGAGGCCGAGCCGCCCGAGGGCGGGCCCGACCTCGCTCAGGTCAAAGGCCAGGAAGTGGCCAAGCGGGCTTTGGAAATCGCCGCAGCCGGCGGCCACAATCTTTTGATGAGCGGACCCCCCGGCGCGGGCAAGTCGCTGCTCGCAGCCTGCCTTCCGGGCATTCTGCCGCCCCTCCAGCCGAGCGAAGCGCTCGAAGTATCGATGGTCGCCTCGGTCGCGGGCGAGCTCGGCGGCGGCAAGATCCGCCGTCGGCGGCCGTTCCGGGCGCCGCACCACAGCGCGTCGATGCCGGCACTCGTCGGCGGCGGCCTGCGGGTCCGTCCGGGCGAGATCAGCCTCGCGCACCTAGGCGTGCTGTTTCTCGATGAGCTTCCGGAGTTTCAGCGCGCGGTGCTGGATTCGCTCCGACAACCGCTGGAAACCGGGAGCGTCAGCGTCGCGCGCGCCAACACCCACGTCACCTTCCCGGCGCGGGTGCAGCTGATTGCGGCCATGAACCCATGCCGTTGCGGTCACCTCGGCGATGCCGCGCTCGCCTGTAGCCGTGCGCCGCGATGCGCCGCCGATTATCAGGCGCGAGTGTCGGGCCCTCTGCTGGATCGCATCGACCTGCACGTCGAAGTGCCGGGCGTCTCCGCCGCCGACCTCACCCTGCCGCCGCCTGCGGAAGGCAGCGCCGAAGTCGCGCGTCGCGTCGCCGCCGCGCGGCAGGTCCAGGCCGATCGCTTCAACGGTCACGGCGTCCGCACCAATGCCGAAGCCGATGGCGAGCTGCTCGACAGTGTCGCGACTCCGGACGAGCCCGGCCGCAAGCTGCTCGCGGACGCGGCGGCGGCAATGCGTCTGTCCGCGCGCGGCTTCCACCGCGTGCTTCGCGTCGCCCGCACCATCGCCGACCTTGCTGGCGCCGAGCAGGTCGGCCGAATCCATGTCGCCGAGGCGCTCAGCTACCGTCGGCAGGCGCCGCGCAATTAGTTGCGTTCACCAAATGACGCTGTAGCATCGGCCTGTTCTTTGTGGGGGAGTAGTCGAATGAACGCAGAGTTGACTCCGATCGATTGGGCGAAGCGCCCAATTCAAAAATATGCTGACTTCAGCGGCCGGGCGCCACGCGCCGAATATTGGTGGTTTATCCTGGCGGTGGTCGTTGCCTTCATTGTGCTTGGAATCGTCGAGAGCATTCTCGGCATCAACCACATGATCTTCTATGCATATGGTCCGCTGCGCGTGCTCTTTTGGCTCGCGACCGTCGTCCCTGCCATCGCTGTCGGCGTCCGGCGCCTTCATGACACGAACCGCACCGGATGGTGGATCTTGCTTCCGATCGTACCTTACGTTCTGGCCATCGTGCTCGGCGGTGCCGCGATGTTGGGTGGCGCGGCGATGGGTGGCGGCGTCGGCGCGATGGCCGGCGCGGGGATCGCGGGGATTTTCCTGCTGATCGGTTTCGTCTGCGCCATCGTTGTCCTGGTTTTTTACTGCCTGCCGGGGACGCCCGGGGACAACCGTTATGGTCCTAATCCATACGGCGTGGGCGCAAACACAGTAGCGGCCGAATGATGTCCGAGGGGCGTCCGTTCGCGGGCGCCCTTCAATCCGGTTCATTTGCAGCGCATTCACTCGCTGGGGCCGTGAAATCATCAGCGAAACGGAAATGTCGACTAGACTACATTGACGCGCATAAACCGTTTCTTCACACCTCATAGTCTTTCTTGACACTCGCTGCAGTATTCCTGCAGTCTAACCGAACGCCCGCCGGACACCGGCGGGCGTTTTTTACGTGGAACCAGTTCCTAAGGGGGGACAATGTTGAAGTATAGTTGCGTATGCGCTTTGGTATTTTCTTGTATTGCTGCTTCTTCGCCAGCCGCCGCGGCGCCGTTCGCAGGGCCTCGGGCGGAAGTCCGTGTCGGGTGGGACCGGACGACGCTCAGTGTCGACGACGCGGTGGATTCTGTCTCGGGCAGCGACCATTCTTCAGGTTGGGATGCGGGTGTCGAGGTCGGTTATGATGCCGCACTCGGCAAATCGCTGATTGCCGGCGCCTACGCCGGCGTTGAGTTCGCCAGCACCAAGGAATGCGGCGAAGTTTTCGGTAATGATAGCCTGTGTCTGAAGCTCGGCCGAAACTTCACTCTTGGTGGCCGTGTCGGTGTCAAGGTTTCGCCGAAGGTCATGCTTTATGCCAAGGCTGGCTACAGCAACGGCCAGCTTCGCGCGGTCTACCGCAACAGCGACGATCCGTCGCTCGATGGGGAGGCCCACAGCAACCGTGGCGGCTTGCACTTCGGCGCCGGCGGAGAAGCATCCCTCGGAGCGAACCGCTACGTCCGGCTCGAATATGTCCGCACCGAATATGATGCCTATTCCGATCCTGATCTCGGCGGCAGCGTCGACGGTCACCGCGATCAGGTGCTGGCGGGGTTCGGTCTCCGCTTTTGATGTGAATGAAAGGCGGCGGGCAGGCGACTTGGCTTGTCCGCCGCACCACCTTCTAGTCGCTTCCTTTCGGGTGCGCGGTGGATGCTGCCGTGAACTGTTTGCAAGCCGCGCGGGCCGCCGCTAGCTAGCCCGCGTTGCAGGGCCCCTGTGGCGGAATGGTAGACGCGCTCGACTCAAAATCGAGTTCCTTCACCGGAGTGTCAGTTCGAGTCTGACCAGGGGCACCAGGCAATGAACACTTCAGGGGGTGTGGATCATCGCCGCGAGCCTCCTCTCGATCCAGGTTGGACGGACTGCTCCACTCGGCCCTGAGCGTGTGCCGAGCGCCTTTCGAAAACACCGCGTCGACGGCGCGGTGAAAGTCGGAACCTTGGGTCTTGCCGGTGACGAACAGGCTGACCTGACGGTCCACGGCGGCCCCGAAAAGGCGGTCTATGCTTACGGCGCAGGTCATTATGCCGCGTGGTCGGAGGAGTTCCCGAAGCATCGGGAGCAATTCGTCGCAGGCGGATTCGGCGAAAATTTGACGGTTGCAGGGATGCTCGAAAGCGATCTCTGCGTCGGAGATGTCCACCGCATCGGCAGTGCCTTGTTGCAGGTCTGCCAGCCGCGCCAGCCTTGCTTCAAGCTGGCGTTGGTCTTCGACGACAGCCGGATGGTGAAGGCGATGGTCCGCAGCGGCCGTGCCGGCTGGTACTATCGTGTCCTGGAGGATGGCGAGATCCAGGCCGGTGACGAGATTCGGCTCGAGGAGCGGCCGCATCCCGACTTCTCTTTCGAACGGCTCATCCACATCGTGAATTTTGGCGAGGCGTCCCCGGACGAGCTGCGTGCCATGGCCGGAATGACCGCGCTTGCCAGCCGATTGCGCGCTCGCGCCAGTTCCGCGTTATCGGGGCTCCAGCCCTAGCCTCCATCGCACAGCTTGATATGGTCGGGTCATGGACAGCAAAACATCTCATCCGCATCCAAGGGAAACGGACGAGCAGGTTGTTGCGCTGGCCGAAGGGATCAACGTCAAGCGCGACAGGCTGCTGGCGTCGCTGACCCTGCTTGCCGGCATCGGCCTGATCGTGATGATGCCGTTCGCCCTCCGTTCGGGCGCAGAATTCTTCATGCCGGTAACCGCCGCGCTGGTGGTTGCGATCGCCCTGGTGCCGCTGCTCGAGTGGTTCGAGCGCCGGGGTATCCCATCCAAGCTGTCAGCCGGCCTGTGCGTAATCATCTTTCTTGCATTGGCGATGTTCGCGATCGGCGCGATCGTCGTTCCGGCGACCGACTGGGTCGCACAGGTGCCGTCCAAGATCCCGAAGGTCCGCGCCGCCCTCGAGCCGGTGATCCGGCTCTACAAGCATCTCGACCGGTGGATCGAGCGCGCGACATCGCAGATCGCGATTGCGCCGATCCAGCGAACGCCCACCGTCAATGTGGAACAGCCCCATTCGATGCTGGGCCTGCTGACGAGTTCGGCGCCGCACCTGCTGATCCAGCTATTCTTCGCCCTCCTGGTGATCTTTTTCTTCCTCGCCGGCTGGACCGCGATGCGCAAGAAAGCGATCGTCACGCGAGGCAGCTTCGAAGGCGCGCTCACCACGGCCCGCGTCATCCAGCAGGTTGTTGCCGCGACATCGACCTATCTCGGCACGATCACCATCATCAACATCGGTCTCGGCGCCTTGACCGCGGGAGCGCTTTGGCTGCTCGGTATGCCTTCGCCGGTGATGTGGGGCGGCATCGTCGCTGTCGCGAATTACATTCCCTATCTCGGGCCGATCGTGTGCGCGCTGCTGCTGTTTGCCGGCGGGTTGATGACCTTCCCTGACATCTGGGGCGCGCTCCTGCCTCCGGTGGTCTTCATCTGCTTCCATCTCGTTGAAGCGAACTTCTTCACGCCGATGGTGGTCGGTCACCGCCTGACGATCAGCCCGCTTTCGATCCTCATCTCCCTGTCCTTCTGGGCCTGGGTGTGGGGCACGACGGGCGCATTGCTCGCGGTTCCGCTGCTCATCATCATGAAGACGATTTTTTCCGCGGCGGGTACTCCGGACATCGCCGGATTCCTGTTTGAACACGGCACGTTGACCCATGCCGGTGAGGAGGACGAGGAGGAGGTGGAGGAGCGGCAGGAGTTGGAGCCGGCCATGGTTGACACCTCCAAGACCCTCTCCTAGGTCGCCGCCACGCCAAAAAACGCGGGTGTAGCTCAGTTGGTTAGAGCGCCGGCCTGTCACGCCGGAGGTCGCGGGTTCGAGTCCCGTCACTCGCGCCACATTCCATATCGGATGAACCTGGATTAAACCGCCAGGCGATGGCCGACGAAGCGTCCGCTTACGCTGCTCTTGGACTGGAGCCGGACGCACACTCGGCGGAGATCGAGCGGGCCTATAAGAGGCTCATCAAGGAACATCATCCTGATCGGCCGGGTGGCGACGCGCGCCGGGCCGCCGAACTCAACCGCGCCTATCGCGAACTTCGCGCCGGCCACGACCTCAAAGACCCTCTCGACCTCAACGACGAATGGGCAGGCGGGCCACCGTCAGTTGGCCGCGGCTGGGCAGCATTCGCGCTGATGGTCTTGGCCACTGCGGCGGCATTGCTGCTGATGATGGGGCCGCTCGGCCTGTCCGCGGATGCGTTACGCCCCGCCGTTCTTCACCGCTTTTCCCGGATGCACGCGGCTCCAGCCGATCCGATGGACCAGCCGCTGCACATCCCCGAAATAAACGCGTCCGCCCGCCACGCGCAGTTGCTTGCGCGGACCCGCGACGAGATGGCGCTCGCCAGCGCCAGCCGCGATTGCCATCACCGGCTGCGCAACGATCCGAGTCTGCTCGAGCTCGACCGTTGCGCGGCGTTCGACGACGCGGTTGTCCAGCTCCAGGACCGCGATCCCTTGCGCGACCAGGGACCCTTCAGCGAGCTTGCGGTGACCGGCCGTCTATGGAGCGGCGCGACGGCTCTGTCGGAAGATTATGTCGCAATCGACGGCCGGCTGGACCGGATTAGGCTGCAAGTCGAGCTGGCATTGGCGCCGCCTCCACGGCCGGCATCCGCAAACTAGCGCGCGCCCGACGCTCCGCCAGCCACCGCTGGTTTGCCGAGCGGCTGCTGGTTTTCGGCGACTGTATCGCTGGAAAGCGACCATTTGAGGTTATCCGACGCACGGAACGTTTCAGCATAATCCTGCGGCTTGGCTTCGGCCGCCGCTTTGCGCGCGACGAGGTTGAAACGAACCGCGACGCGCTTGTCGCCGCGCATTGAGGGGCTGAGCTTGAGCGGCTCGGCGCCCGGAATCTTCTCGATCGCCGCCGCCAACGATCCTGCCTGCGGCGTAATCACATGCACCGTGGCAAGGGCTGCTGCACGCAAGGCGTTCGCGCTCGGTTCGGTTCCGGCATAAGCCTTGGTGAACGCCGCCGGCTGACCCCATGCACCGGGCCAGCGATAGAAAAGATGCGCTCCGACGATGGTGTTCTTGGCCAGCGTCGCTGCCCAATAGGGAACGACATAATCGGCGTGATAATGGGTCGCCCAGCCGACTGGCGCATAGACGGCCCCGCTAAGCGCTGCTTGCGCCACCGCCGTCGCGCGGCGCCATCCGTCCGCGTCGGGCTGGCGGTTGAGCGATCCGTCGCAAGTGAAGGTGAACTGACAGCCCGTGACCCTGGTCGAGCCCTGATAAACCACGCCGCAGACGCTGGCGGGAAAGGCAGGATGCCGAACCCGGTTGAGCACGACCTGGGCGACCGCGCGCTCGCCATCCACATCCTGGTTGCCAGCTTCGTAATAGACGGCGCTCGCCAGGCAGTTGATGGCCTGCGTCCGCGCGGCGGCGCTGCCTTTGAACTGGAACGGCGCGGCGGCAGGATTAGGTCCGGCAATGACCGGGATTTCCGCGTTTAGCTTGAGCGCCTGGTCCGGGGCGAGCGGACGAACGACCATTGGCGGCGGCGCGGGCGGTGCCGCGCGTGGGTGCTGAGACGAAGGGGACAGCGAAGTGGTCGCTATTGCTGCCGCGGCAACCAGCCCGAACAACCCAACGCCCAGCGTCTCGCGCGGATAGGCGCGCCACAATGCAGCAGCACGCGCCGCAAGGCCGCGCATGACCGGCTGTGGCCGGGGGAGGGTCAAGGCAATTGCCACTATGGTGCTATAGCCAGCTAATACAGTTAATTCAACTTTGGGTTATCGTTTCGCGCGAAAGGAAGCGGTCTCAATCCACCTCAACAAAGGTTTGAGCGGCACAATCCAGACCAGCCCCATCACAAGATAATAGGGAGCCTGGACGAGAACAGGCCACCGCCCGACGAAGGGCGCGAGGGCTGCGACGAACGCCGCCCAGAGCACGATCAGCAATAGAATTGCCGCGATTCCGACCAGTTTCCGGGACGAGGGCTCAGCCATGCCGGGCCCTATAGCAGCCTGGTGGCGGGAGTCGGCGCTTAGTTGCAGAGCGTCGGAGCCGAGGGCCCCTTGGCGTCAGAATAGCAATTGCTCGCCGCGGCATCGGCGCGACTGTCCTTGCGAAACTGTATGAACAGCACTGCGCTCACCGCCAGCAGGACGAGCACGGCCAAAGCCTTGATACGCATGAACCTGTTCCCTGTTGCGTGGTACACACGTGCCCCGCGAACGATTGCGGCAATACCACTTGGATCGCGGCGCCCGAAGAGCGTTTCGACGAAATTCGCTGATATTTCGTAAGTTCGCGCGGTCCTTGATCGGTTGTGACTTTTTGGCCACGCGACCGCGATTGCGTTGCAGGTGGAGCGTTCGCTAGCTGCATCGGTTATGGAGTTGCGCATGACTCGGACCATTTTCGCAGCACTCGTCCTGGCGCTCGCGACTTGTGCCCCTCCGCCTTCCGCCAACCAGGGGCAGCGACCCGATGCCGAACTTGTTGGTCGAGTCGCCGGAGTGCCCCAGCGCTGCGTCTCTATCTCCTCGATACAAACCTTGCGTCTCTCGGACAGTAATCCTCACCTGCTTCTCTACGGAAATGGTCGGACGATCTGGGCCAATTCGGTCGGCCCGGATTGCTCGTTCCGCAGGGACGACATTCCGATCACCCAACCGACCGGCTCGTCCTACTGCCGGGGCGACGTCGTGCGCTCAATCGACCGGATCAGCCACTTCCCGGGTCCCACCTGCGTCTTCGGCGACTTCATCCCCTACCGACGGCCGTGAGGCGTCAGCGGCGAAAGATTTCCAATCCTTCGGGGGAGGCAAAGGCGTCGAGCGGAATATCCCATTCGTCCGCCGGGATCGCCTCGACCAGCCTCTGCGAGGTCCAGCCGAGCCCAACGAGCCTGGCGCCGCTTTTTTTGAGCCGGGCGAGCGCCCGGTCATAATGGCCCTTGCCGCGGCCGAGCCTCGTGCCGTTGGCGTCGATCGCGATCAGTGGGACCAGGATTAGGTCGGGTTCGACGAGCGGCGTGCGCGCCCGCGGCTGCATGATTCCAAACGGCCCTGGCTCGAGTGGATCGCCGGCGCGGAACCTGAATGGCTTTGCCGGGTGATCGAATGCGGGGAAGGCGACGATTCGGCCGACGGCGCGCGCCTCTTCCATCGCCAGGAGCGGGCTGATTTCAGAGCCCAATGGGGCATAGCCGCCGACGACCTTGGCTTCGCTGCATAGAGAGGTGAGGTGCTGGGCGAGGCGCTGCTCGAGCAACGCGCGCTCTGCGTCCGAGATGGTCGCGACGAACGCTTTGCGCGCGTCGAGCCCAAGGCGCCGCAGCGAGTCCTTGGATAGCGGCTGCATTTCAGGCTCCGAGGGAGGCTGAGCGCCGCTCATGAAGGGAGGTGACGGGACCACCATGGCCGTTTGCCCTAAAATCCTCTGACGCCCAAACGTCAGGTGGGCACCGTGTGATCCTGACCCGCCGGAAACCCGGATGATCAGGGCAGGGACAGCTCCCTTGGATATTTAATCGCCTCAGGGATTTTCCGAAGGCTCGCACCGGGTAGTGCCCGTCGCGTTTCGATTTAGGGATTCCCGCTGTCATTCTCAAGCGCCATCGCCAGCGCTTCTAGTCGATCGGCGAGCGCTTCGGTTCGCAGGATCAGTGCGGGATCGGGACCTCTTGGCGCTGGAGGGGGAGGCGGCGGAGCCGCTGCCGCCGCTGCGGCTTCCGGGCCCTTGTCGATCAGCTGGTCGGCGAGCAGCAGCGACGCGAACAGGAACTGCCGCGCCTCGCTCAGCGTGCCAAGCCCGGCGAGCGCCTCGCGGCTCTTGCCGTCCACCAGCCGCGCCGCGGCGCGCAAATTGTCTTCTTCGCCTTCGCGGCAGGCGACCTGGTATGTGCGGCCGGCGATGTTGAGGTCGAGCATCGTCGCCATCAGACCGCCGCCTCGCGGATCAGTCCGTCGAGCTCCTCGACTACTTCGCGAACGCGGGCGCGCAACGCCTCGTCGCGGCCGGCGCTGCTTTGCCTGCCGCCAAGCGCGCGCTCAATCCTTTGAAGCGCTCGCTCGGCGCGCTCCAAAGCCATCGAAACCTCGCTGTCGTCCATCGCGGATTGGCCTACGCAAAGTGCCACCGGGGGGCAAGCATTGACGCTGCACGGCTCACATTCCAAAGGAGCCGCAACATCGTCCGGGTTCCCGGAGCGGTTTCCATTCATGGAGCACCATGCAGCCGACCGATCGCCGCCTCGCAAACGCCATTCGCGGTCTTGCGATGGATGCCGTCGAGGCTGCCAACAGCGGTCACCCCGGCATGCCTATGGGCATGGCCGACGCCGGAACGGCGCTGTTCACGAGGCATTTGAAGTTCGACGCCGCCGATCCGCACTGGCCCGACCGCGACCGCTTCATCCTGTCGGCGGGCCACGGCTCGATGTTGCTCTACGCTTTGCTGTACCTCACGGGTTATGACCGGCCCACGCTCGACGACATAAAGCGCTTCCGCCAGCTCGGCTCGCCGACCGCCGGCCACCCGGAGAATTTTGAGCTTGCCGGAGTCGAAGTCACCACCGGGCCGCTCGGGCAAGGCCTCGCGATGGCGGTCGGCATGGCGATTGCCGAGCGCCATCTGAACGCCGTCTATGGCGACGAGCTGGTTGACCACCGCACTTTCGTGGTCGCCGGCGACGGTTGCCTGATGGAGGGCGTCAACCACGAGGCGGTCGGGCTCGCCGGGCACCTCAGGCTCGGGCGGCTGATCGTGTTGTGGGACGACAACAACATCACCATCGATGGCTCGACCGACCTTTCGCGCAACGAGGATGTGATCGCGCGCCACCAAGCGGCGCAATGGCACACAACCGAGTGCGATGGGCTCGACTCGGCCGATGTCAGCCGCGCGATTGAGGAAGCGCTCGCCGACCCGCGCCCGAGCCTCATTCGCTGCAAGACCATCATCGGCTTCGGCGCTCCGAACAAGCAGGGCACGGCCGCGACTCACGGCGCCGCGCTCGGCAAGGACGAAGTCGAGGCGGCGCGCGAAGGCCTTGGCCTCGAGCCGCAAGAATTCACCGTTCCCGACGACGTGCTCACAGCCTGGCGCGCGGCGGGCAAGCGCGGCGCGGTGGATCATGCGCTGTGGAACGAGCGGCTGGAGGAGAGCGGCCGCAAGGATGAGTTCCTCGCGCGCTTGAACGGCAAGGTCAGCGATGCGTGGCTCAAGCCGTACCTCGACAAGCTGTTCAAGGACGGGTTGAAGCCGGTCGCGACGCGCAAGGCGTCGGAAATGGCGCTCGAGGCGATCAATGCCGCGATCCCCGCGACCATCGGCGGCTCGGCTGACCTCACCGGCTCGAACAACACCAAGACCAAAGCGCTCGAGCCGCTCACAGCCGACAATTACGCCGGGCGGTACATCTATTACGGCATCCGCGAGTTCGGCATGGCCTCAGCGATGAACGGCATGGCGCTCCACGGCGGCGTCATTCCCTATGGCGGGACCTTCCTCGTCTTCACCGATTACGCGCGGCCGGCGATCCGTCTTTCGGCGCTGCAGCAGGCGCGGGTGATCTACGTGATGACCCATGATTCGATCGGGCTCGGTGAGGACGGACCGACCCACCAGCCGATCGAGCATTTGCAGAGCCTCCGCGCGATGCCGCAGCTGATGGTCTATCGCCCGGCGGACGCGGTCGAGACCGCTGAATGCTGGGCTCTGGCACTGCAGACCGAGGAGCCCTCGATTCTCTCACTGACCCGCCAAAACCTGTCGCCCTTACGTACCGAACCCGTTGGCGAAAATCTCAGCGCGCGTGGGGCCTATCGGCTGAAATCATCCAAAAACAATCGCAAGGTCATTATTCTTGCTACTGGCTCTGAGGTCGAGATCGCGCTTGCCGCAGCCGGGCTGCTTGAACAACAGGGCATCGGCACCGACGTGGTCTCCATGCCTTGTACCGAGCGTTTCGACGCCCAGCCGCGCGACTATCGCGAGGACATCCTGCCCGACGTTAGCAATCGCGAGATACTGCGCGTGTCCATCGAAGCTGGGACCACCTTCGGCTGGCAGCGCTACACCGGCCTGCACGGCCTTCGCATCGGCATCGATCGCTTCGGCGTCTCGGCGCCTGCTCCAGACGCCTACGACTATTTCGGGCTGACACCGGAAAAGGTCGCCATTCGTATCACCGACTTCATGCAGACAAGAGGAATCCAATGACCAAAGTCGCCATCAACGGGTTTGGCCGCATCGGCCGCCTGGTCGCCCGCGCGATTCTCGAGCGCCCCGACTGCGGCCTCGACCTCGTCAGCGTCAACGACCTCGCGGACGCCAAGGCCAATGCCTGGCTGTTCAAGCACGACAGCGTTCACGGCAAGTTCCCGGGCGAGGTGTCGGTCGACGGCAACGACATCATCGTCAATGGCAAGCGCATCCAGGTGACGGCCGAGCGCGATCCGGCCAAGCTCCCGCACGCCGCCAACGGAGTCGAGCTTGCGCTCGAATGCACCGGCTTCTTCACCGACCGCGCCGGTGGTGAGAAGCACATCGAGGCGGGCGCCAAGCGCGTGCTGATCTCCGCTCCCGCGAAGGGCGTCGACCGTACCGTCGTCTATGGGGTCAACGACGACCAGCTGACCGCCGCGGACGTGATCGTGTCCAACGCGTCCTGCACCACCAACTGCCTTGCTCCGGTCGCCAAGGTGCTGAACGATACGCTGGGTATCGAGCGGGGCTTGATGACGACGGTCCACGCCTACACCAACGACCAGAAGATCCTGGACCAGATCCATTCCGATCTGCGCCGCGCCCGAGCCGCCGCGATGAACATCATACCGACCACCACCGGGGCCGCGCGCGCCGTTGGCGAGGTGCTTCCGGAGCTCAAGGGCAAGCTCGACGGCTCGGCGATCCGCGTGCCGGTGCCGGATGGAAGTCTGATCGACCTGACCTTCACGCCCAAGCGCGACACGACCCGCGACGAAGTCAACCAGATCCTTAAGGCCGCGTCGGAAAGCGAGCGGCTGAAGGGCGTCCTCGTCTACTCTGATGAGCCGCTGGTCTCGATCGACATCGTCCATACGCCGCAAAGCTCGACGATCGACAGCCTCGAAACCGCGGTACTCGAAGGCAAGCTCGTCCGCGTGGTCAGCTGGTACGACAATGAATGGGGTTTCTCGAACCGCATGGTCGACACGGCCTGCGTCATGGCCAGACTTTAGCTGAAGTGGTTCGAGACGGGCCTTCGATGCGCTTCGCTTACTCAGTCCCTCCTCACCATGAGCGGGGTCTGAAACATTCCGCTCATCCTGAGGAGCGGCTGAGCCTGTCGAAGCCGCGTCTCGAAGGACGGGCATGAACAGTTTCAAGACCCTCGACGATTTGCCGGAGAACCTGACCGGCAAGCGCGTGCTCGTGCGCGTCGACCTTAACGTGCCGATGGACGGCGCCAAGGTCACCGACGATACGCGCCTTCGGGCCATGCTGCCGACCGTCTTGGAGCTTAGCGACCGCGGCGCGATCGTGCTGCTGCTGGCGCACTTCGGCCGGCCCAGGGGCGAAACGCGCCCGGATATGTCGACCGCGCAGCTCGTGCTGCCGATCCACCGGCTGACCGGCCGCTCGGTGCGGTTCATCGAGGACTGCCAGGGGCCGGAGGCGGCGCGCGCGGTCACGACCATGCTACCCGGCAATATCGGTGTGCTCGAGAATACGCGCTTCCACGCCGGCGAGGAGAAGAACGATCCTCAGTTGGCGCAGGCGATGGCTGCGCTCGGCGATTTCTACGTCGACGACAGCTTCTCGACCGCGCACCGCGCCCACGCCTCGACCGAAGGCATCACCCACTTCCTGCCAAGCTATGCTGGCCGGGCCATGGAGGCCGAGCTCAAGGCGCTGGAACGCGCGCTCGGTGATCCTGAGCGGCCGGTTGCGGCGGTGGTCGGCGGCGCCAAGGTCTCGACCAAGCTCGCGGTGCTTGGGCACCTCGTTGGCAAGGTCGATCATCTGATCATCGGCGGCGGCATGGCCAACACCTTCCTTGCCGCGCGCGGGGTCAATGTCGGCAAGAGCCTGTGCGAGCATGATCTGACGGGTGAGGCCGAGAGTATCTTCGAGCGCGCCGAGCAGGCCGGCTGCACCATCCATTTGCCTTATGACGTTGTGGTGGCGAAGGAATTCGCGCCAAATCCGCCAACCTTGCGTACCTGCAATGTCCACGAGGTTCAGCCCGACGAGATGATCCTCGACATAGGCCCCGCCGCGGTCGAAGCGCTCGCCGATGTGCTAAAAACCTGCCGGACCCTGGTCTGGAACGGCCCGCTCGGCGCCTTTGAGACGCCACCGTTCGACGCCGCCACTGTCGCGCTGGCGAAAACCGCCGCGGCACTGACCAAGGAAGGCTCACTGGTGTCCGTCGCCGGCGGCGGCGATACCGTCGCCGCGCTCAATCACGCCGGCGTCGCCGCGGACTTCAGCTTCGTCTCGACCGCGGGCGGAGCGTTTCTCGAATGGATGGAAGGGCGTACGCTTCCGGGCGTAGCTGCTTTGGAGCAACAGGGGAAGCAATGAACCAGTCTGAAATGACCGCGAAAATTCAGCAAGGCGACGGCTTCATCGCCGCGCTCGACCAGTCCGGCGGGTCCACGCCCAAGGCTCTTCAGGGCTACGGCATCGAGGAGGGCGCCTGGTCCAGCGACGAGGAGATGTTCGACCTCATCCACCAGATGCGCTCCCGGATCATCACCGCACCCTGCTTCGCCAGCGGCAAGGTCATCGGCGCGATCCTGTTCGAGCGGACGATGGACGGCTCGGTCAACGGCAAGCCGACGCCGCGAGCGCTGATCGACATTGGCATCGTGCCTTTCATCAAGATCGACAAGGGCCTGGAAGCCGAAGAAAACGGCGTCCAGATGATGAAGCCGATCCCCGGTCTCGATGATCTGCTCGAGCGCGCGAAAGGTCTCGGCGTGTTCGGGACCAAGGAGCGGTCCGTGATCAATTCCGCGAACATGTCGGGGATTTCGGTTCTGGTCGCGCAGCAGTTTCAGCTCGCGCGCCAGGTGATAGCCCACGGTTTGATGCCGATCGTCGAGCCCGAGGTGAACATCAAGAGCGTCGACCGGGCGGAAAGCGATGATCTTCTGCTGACTGCCATCCTCGAGGATCTCGACGAGTTGCCCGAGGGCCAACGCGTGATGCTCAAGCTTTCGATCCCCGCCGAGCCGGGCAAGTTCGACGCGCTTGTGCTTCACCCCAAGGTACTTCGCGTCGTCGCTCTGTCCGGCGGCTTCAGCCGCGAGGAAGCCTGCCGCCAGCTGGCGCAGAATCCCGGCATGATCGCGAGCTTCAGCCGCGCGCTTCTGTCCGACCTCCGCGCTCAACAGAGCGATGACGAGTTCAATCAGACGCTCGGCACGGCAATCGACGAAATCTATCAGGCATCAACGCAGAAGGTCTCCGCCTGACATGCGCTCCGTTATTCCCGCGCAAGCGGGAATCCCGCTTGTTCTTTTTGAACCTTTGAAGGAAGCGGGGCCCCCGCTTTCGCGGGGGTGACGAAAATATGGACTCTGATTTCGATCCCTCCGATTTCGCGCCGCCCGAGCGGGCTGAGCCGGCCAAGCTCTACCTGATCAGCCCGCAGGAGGTTGACGGCGCATTTCCCGACCGCCTGAAGTCCGCCCTGGAACCCGGCATCGCTGCTGCCTTTCAGCTGCGGGTCAAGGACGTGGGCGAGCATGAGTTGGCCCGGCTCGCCGAGCCGTTGCAGCGCATCTGCGCCGACGCCGACGTGGCATTTATCGTCAACGACAGCATGGCTCTTGCCAAGCGCCTCGGCGCGGACGGTGTCCACCTCGGCCAGAGCGACGGCGACATCGGCGAGGCTAGGGCGCTGCTCGGCCCTGCAGCGCAGATCGGCCGCACCTGCCACGACAGCCGCCATCTGGCCATGGAAGCGGGCGAGGCCGGCGCTGATTATGTCGCGTTCAGCGCTTTCTACCCGACCACGACCAAGCCTTCGAACTACCGGCCCGACCCGTCGATCCTCAGCTGGTGGTCGACCTTGTTCGAAATCCCCTGCGTTGCGATTGGAGGAATCACACCGGAAAATGCTGCCCCGCTGGTCAAGGCCGGCGCCGACTTCCTGGCGGTCGTCCAGGCGGTGTGGGGCAAGGATGATCCAGCGGAAGCTGTGCGTCGATTTGATGACGTGTTACGCTAAGGCGTGAGTTCTGCGGGTGTACTGACAGACGTTCTAGATTCCCTCGCGGAGTCTCGACAGCGCTTCATCACGATGTTCGTGGTTGGTCCATTGCTCGTAGCTTCGGTGCTGCCGACGCTTTTCTTCGGTATTCTCCTCGATCAGTGGGGATCCAACCTTGTCTGGGGCAGTGTTTTTGGTTTCGGTTGGTGCATGGCCGCCTTCGCCGCCGGCGGGCTGCGTAGCATCGCAGTTGGTTGGGTTGGATTGGCCTGGGGATGGCTGGTACTCATCCCGCTCTATTTCCTCGCGTCGGTGCTGTGGAATAGACTTTCGGGGCGCGGTCGGCGCATCGCGTTAGCAGCGCTTTTTGCGTCTTTTCTGATCGATGTTCCGGCGAAAACGCTGATGGCTCTCGACGCGCATGGGATCCATTTCCCAGACTATGGCCTGCACATGGCGGAGTCTTACTGAAAGCCCCTCAAGCCTAAACGAACGGCCGTTCGCGATACCATTTGGTGACGATATATTTCGTCCCCGCTTCGACCGGCATGCCCTCGTGCAGGGTCCACGGATTGGGGCTGCCGTCGAGCGCCATGTTGTTCCAGATGAGGATGCGCCCGAGCTTGGGCTCGACCTTAAAATCGAGCAATTTGAACCGTGTCGAGCCGCCGGCTTCGGGCTGGTTCAGATAGATCATCGCGGTCCAGGTGCGCTGCCCGCCGTGGGGCTCATATTCGGCCCAATAGGGCTGGTCGATGTAGAAGAAGTCGGCGTGCTCGCGAAAGCGCTGGCCCTGCTGGTAGCGCTGGCCCTGCAACGGTTCGCCGTGGGCCTTGTCGATCCCGAGCTGCTCGGCGATGCGGCCGTCTATTTCGACGATCAAAGGGTCGTAGGCATTCAGGTTGCAGCTGTAGCTGGTGCGGACGTCTTCCCACTTGTCCTTGTCGTAGAGCGGGGAAGGGTAGGAGCCTTCGTCGATCTTGGTGCACATCTGCGCGCAGGTCTCGGCGTCAAGGAAAGCATCGCCGATGTAGAGCTGGATCGGCTGTCGCGGGCTCGAGCATAGGCGCCACAGCCGCGGAGTCGCGTCGAGCGTGTCGCCGATCCTCCGCCCGACGCCCGCCCGGAGATCCGACCTCTGATCGGCGAACGGAATGCTCGGCTCGTAAAAAGGTGGCGGTTCGGCGTCGGCCATGGGCACAGTGTGCTTGAGTTTGAGGAGGTTGGAAACAGTTGTTCGCTCCCTCGTTGCTACCGCGTAATGCTCAAGATCATCGGCACTGCCTTGCTGACCGCGGTGGTCACCAGCTTCTTCTGGATCTGGTTCTACGGCAGCGTTCCGGGTCCGGCGCCGCAGGTCGCTCGAAGCGGTCCGGTCGTCACCGTGCAGCCGGCCAACGCGCCGCCCGTGGTGGTCGCCGAGCAAGTGCAGGTCGCGCCATCCGGCCTCGCGCTGCCAGTTGTGGGCATCAAACCCGACCAGCTGGTCGACACGTTTGACGCAGCGCGCGCCGCGGGGCGACGTCATGACGCCATCGACATCATGGCCGCCGAGGGTACGCCAGTGATCGCCGCGGCCGACGGGACGATCGAGAAACTGTTCAACAGCGTGCGCGGCGGAATGACCATCTATGAGCGTTCACCCGACCAGAAGTGGGAATATTATTACGCCCACCTCTTGGCCTATGCGCCCGGCCTCGCCGAGGGGCAGCAGGTGAAGCGCGGTCAGGTCATCGCCCGCGTCGGCCATACCGGAGATGCCAGCGCGGCCGGTCCGCACCTCCATTTCGCGATCAACAGCATGGCCGCTGGCGAGCGCTGGTGGGACGGCACGGCGATCAATCCCTACCCGCTGCTTGCCGGAAAGAAGGCCGGCGGCTAGGGGAGCCGCGCATCCTTCGATCCGGTCCTTCGAGACGCGGCTTCGACAAGCTCAGCCGCTCCACAGGATGAGCGGTTCTCCTTCCGCTCATGCTGAGGAGGCACTGAGTAAGCGAAGCGCATCGAAGTGCCGTCTCGAAGCACGGTTCTTTCAAAGGTTCTTTGGCATGAAAATCTCCGGCGTGGACATCCGTCCCGGCAACATCATCGAATATGAGGGCGGCATCTGGCGCGCGGTGAAGATCCAGCACACCCAGCCCGGCAAGGGCGGGGCCTACATGCAGGTCGAGATGAAGAACCTCATCGACGGCCGCAAGACCAACGTTCGCTTCCGCTCGGCCGAGACGGTCGAACGCGTGCGCCTGGACACCAAGGACTACCAATTCCTGTTCGCGGACAGCGACATGCTGACCTTCATGGACAAGGACAATTACGAGCAGATCAGCCTGCCGCGCGACCTCTTGGGCGACGCCGCGGCCTTCCTTCAGGACGGCATGGACGTGGTGATGGAGCTCTACAACGAGAAGCCGATCTCCGTTCAGCTTCCGGACCAGGTCGAAGCGACGATCGTCGAAGCGGACGCGGTGGTGAAGGGGCAGACCGCAAGCTCATCCTACAAGCCGGCAAAGCTCGACAATGGCGTCCGCGTCATGGTGCCGCCGCATATCGGTGCGGGCACCAGGATCGTGGTCGACGTCTACAGCCAAGAATATGTCCGCCGCGCGGACTAGGTCATGGTTTCCCACTCCGGACTGATCACCGTCATGCAGCGCGCCGCGCACAAGGCCGCGCCGCGTCTTCGCCGCGATTTTGGCGAGGTCGCGCACCTGCAGGTCAGCCGGAAGGGACCCGCCGACTTCGTGTCGATGGCCGACAAGCGGGCCGAAGCGTCGATCGTCGAGGAACTGCGCAATGCGCGGCCAGACTGGGGCATGCTGCTCGAGGAAGGGGGGGAGATCGCCGGCAATCCCGACAAGCCGCGCTGGATCGTCGATCCGCTCGATGGGACGACCAATTTTCTCCACGGCGTTCCCCATTTCTCCATCTCGATCGCAGTCGAGGAGAAGAAAGCCGGCGGCGGCACCGAGATCACCCAGGGCCTTGTCTACCAACCGCTGACCGATGAGAGCTTCTGGGCCGAAAAGGGCCGGGGCGCCTGGCTTCAGGATGCCCGCCTGCGGGTCTCGGCACGGCGCGAGCTTGCCGACACGATAATCGGCACCGGCATTCCCTTCCTCGGCCGCGGCAACCCCGAACAATGGGCCAAGATCTACACCGCGGTCGCGCCGAACGTGGCCGGCATCCGCCGCTTCGGCTCGGCCGCCCTCGATCTGGCCTGGGTGGCCGCTGGTCGAATGGACGGCTACTGGGAGGATGACCTCAAGCTGTGGGACACCGCCGCGGGCGTTCTCCTCGTCCGCGAGGCGGGGGGGTTCGTGACCGATTATCGCGGTTCCGACCGGGCGTTCGAGCGCGGCGAATATGTCGCCGCGGCCGGATCGATCCACTCCAAGCTGCAAAAGCTGGTCGCCGGCGCGCTGCGGTAAGCCGAGTGCCCGAGCGCCAGGGTTCCACAGGACTTTAGGCAGTTTTGCGTCGGCCGCGGTGTTGCGACTGCGAAGTCCCTGTCCTAAAGCGCCGCCAAGTTTCAAACCCCGGAGTTTCCCCTTGGCAAGTGTCGCCGCCGGCTACCTGCCGATCCTCTTGTTCCTGATCGTCGCGCTCGGCCTGTCCAGCGCGTTCGTGGTGCTGCCGATGATCGTCTCGCGGTTTACCGGCGCGCACAAACCCGATCCGGCCAAGCTCAGCGAATATGAATGCGGCTTCCCCGCGTTCGAGGACGCCCGCGCCGAGTTCGACGTCCGCTTCTATCTCGTCGCGATCCTGTTCATCGTGTTCGATCTCGAAGCCGCGTTCCTGTTCCCATGGGCGGTCAGCCTCAGCTTCACCAAGTGGACCGGCTGGGCGGCGATGATCATCTTCCTCATCGAGCTTGGCCTCGGCCTTGCCTACGCCTGGAAGAAAGGCGCGCTCGAATGGGAGTGATGCTGCGCGGTCCCGAGGACCGCATGCCGACCGAGGAGGAGCTGGCGCGGCTGGCGGGGCTCGTCCCCGGCGAAGTCGACCAGGCCAAGCTGCTCGAGCTTCAGCAGAGCCTCAACGAAAAAGGCTTCATGGTCACCACGGCCGAGGATCTGTTTACCTGGGCGCGGACCGGCTCATTGTGGTGGATGACCTTCGGCCTCGCCTGCTGCGCGGTCGAGATGATCCATGTGAACATGCCGCGCTATGATCTTGAAAGATTTGGCGTTGCCCCGCGCGCGAGCCCGCGCCAGTCGGACGTGATGATCGTCGCCGGGACCTTGTGCAACAAGATGGCTCCCGCTCTTCGCCGCGTCTACGACCAGATGAGCGAGCCCAGATACGTCATCTCGATGGGCAGCTGCGCCAACGGCGGCGGCTATTACCACTATAGCTACAGCGTCGTGCGCGGCTGCGACCGGATCGTTCCGGTCGATATCTACGTCCCTGGATGTCCGCCGACCGCCGAGGCTTTGCTCTACGGAATCCTGCAGCTGCAGCGAAAAATCCGCCGCGAAGGGACGATCGAGCGCTGATGGCCTCGAGCGCGCCCCGCTATGCCGACGCCCCGCCGTCGCTTGGCAAGCTCGCCAAGGCGAAGCCGCGTGCCGGGATCGAGACCGCTTTCGATGTCGCGCGCGACGATCTCGTAGCCGTGCTGACCTCGCTTCGTGACGATCATGAATATCAGCAGCTGATGGAGATCGCCGGGGTCGATTATCCCGACCGGCCGGAGCGGTTCGAAGTGGTCTATTGCATGCTCTCACTGACCCGCAACCATCGCGTCCGGGTTCACGTCACCACCGACGAAGCGACGTCCGTGCCGAGCGTCACCGGGCTCTGGCCCAACGCCGGCTGGCTCGAGCGCGAGGTGTTCGACATGTACGGCGTCGCGTTCAGCGGCAATCCGGACCTGCGCCGAATTCTCACCGACTATGGCTTCGAGGGTTATCCCCAGCGCAAGGACTTCCCGCTGACCGGACATGTCGAGCTGCGTTACTCCGAGGCGGAGAAGCGCGTGGTCTATGAGCCGGTGTCGCTTCCCCAGGATTTCCGCACCTTCGACTTCCTGATGCCGTGGGAAGGCCCGGAATATGTGCTTCCTGGCGACGAGAAGGCCAAGGGCGAGGCGCCCGGAGCGCCTTCGCCAGCGCCTGCGGCCAGCGGCCCGTCCCCGGTGAAGGCCGAGGCATCGAAAAGGAAAGCTGCGCGGAAGCAGAGGGCGAGGAAGCCGTGAGCATTCGTTTCTTCGTCATTCCCGCGAAAGCGGGAACCCAGTTTTTCTCTTTTCGCTGGGTCCCCGCTTTCGCGGGGATGACGAGTGAGGGTGTGGGGAGGGTGTCATGACCGACGTGCGTGCCGAAACGCGCTCCCGGAAGCGCAAGGTCGAGGTCGATGTCGGCGCGCAGTGGCCGGGCAGCGATCTCGGCCATCCACTCGACCCAGGCGACGAGGCAATCAGCAATTACACGATCAACTTCGGACCCCAGCACCCGGCCGCGCACGGGGTGCTTCGTCTGATCATGGAGCTCGACGGCGAGATCGTCGAGCGTGTCGACCCGCATGTCGGGCTGCTCCACCGCGGCACCGAGAAATTGATCGAATACAAGACTTACGCCCAGGCGCTGCCCTACTTCGACCGGCTCGATTACGTCTCGCCGATGTGCATGGAGCACAGCTTCGTGCTCGCCATCGAGAAACTGATGGGGCTCGAGGTGCCGATCCGCGCGCAATATATCCGCGTGCTGATGGCGGAGCTGACCCGCATCTCCAACCATACGCTCGCGCTTGGCAGCCACATCATGGACGTCGGAGCGATGACGCCCAACCTGTGGCTGTTCGAGGTCCGCGAAGACACGATGCAATTCTACGAGCGGGCGTCGGGCGCGCGCATGCACGCCAATTATTTCCGCGCCGGCGGGGTGCGCCAGGACCTGCCGCCGAAGCTGCTCGCCGACATCGGCGACTGGCTCGATAATCGGCTGTATTTGTTCGAGGACGCGATTTCGCTCGTCGCCGACAATCGCATCTTCAAGCAGCGCAACGTCGACATCGCCAAAATGTCGAAAGAGGATTCGATCGCCTGGGGCTTCTCCGGTCCGATGATCCGCGCCGCCGGAATCCCGTGGGACATCCGTCGCTCGCAGCCGTACGAAGTCTATGACCGGATGGATTTCGAGATTCCGGTCGGCACCAACAACGATTGCTACGACCGCTTCATGGTCCGGGTCGAGGAAGTGCGGCAGTCGGCCCGGATCATGCGCCAGTGCCTCCAGCAAATGCCGCCGGGACCGATCGCGACCGACGACCGCAAGGTCTTTCCGCCGAGCCGCGCCGAGATGAAGACCTCGATGGAGGCCCTCATCCACCACTTCAAGCTCTACACGGAGGGCTATCACGTGCCCGCGGGCGAGGTGTATGTCGCGACCGAGAGCCCCAAGGGCGAGTTCGGCGTCTATCTGGTCGCCGACGGCACCAACCGCCCCTACCGCTGCAAGATCCGCCCGACCGGCTTTTCGCACCTCCAGGCGATGGACTTCATGATGCGGGGACACATGCTCGCCGACACCACCGCGATCCTGAGCGCGCTCGACATCGTGTTCGGGGAGGTGGACCGGTGAGCGTGCCTCAAGCTTCGAACAGGTGGGTGCTTGGCGGCGGCGCAATTGTGTTGTTGGTTATCGCGCTGCCGCTCTGGAACGAGTTCCGAATCAAGGGTCAACCGATCTGGAATGCATTTCTGGCCGCATTTCTCATCGGATTGGGCGTGAGTGCTATCCTGCTTCAGCGTTTTTTCCGTGTCCATGCGGGCGAGTTGGGCGAAGCGCGCTTCGACACTCGCAACCAGGACGAAAAGTAGTGGCAGGCCAAGGCTCCTTCATCGACGATGCCGCCGAGCGCGCCCGCTGGGAATGCTTCGCGTGGACCCCCGAGAATGCGCGCAAGGCGAAGGAGTTCATCACCTTCTACCCCGAGGGGCGGCAGGTCTCGGCGGTTCTTCCCTTGCTCGATCTCGCCCAGCGGCAGGTCGGGGCCGAGACCAAGACGCAGGGCTGGCTGCCAATCCCGGTCATGGAGTTCGTCGCGCGTGAGCTCGATACGTCTTACATCCGCGTGCTCGAGGTGGCGACCTTCTACACCATGTTCAACATGGAGCCGGTCGGGCGTTTCCACGTCCAGGTGTGTGGGACAACTCCGTGCCTGCTGGCTGGCTCCGATGACGTCTTCGCGGCGTGCAGGAAGCGTGGGCTCAGGAAGGGCCACACGACCGAGGACGGGCTGTTCACCCTGACTGAAGTCGAATGCCTTGGCGCCTGCGCCAATGCGCCGATGGTCCAGATCAACGACGACAATTTCGAAGATCTGACCGAGGAAAGCATGGGCGCGATCCTCGACGCGCTCGCGGCCGGCAAGACGCCGAATCCCGGGCCACAGGTCGACCGCCAGACTAGCTGCCCGATCGGCGGACCGACCACGCTCAAGAAAATGGCCGAGCGGAATTACGATTACCGCCCGCAGTGGACGGCGACGGCGGGTCCGGTCGGCGGGGAGGGAGCGTGATGTTGGCGCACCTCTTAGCTCCTCCCCCCTCTGCGGGGGAGCTTGGAGAGGGGACCCCTCTCCCCAACCCCTCTCCCGCTGAAGGGGAGAGGGGCTAATGGCGGAGATGCACCCATGAAAGACATCCTCAAGATCATCGTCGCGATCATCGTGATCGTCATCGTCTGGAAGATTCTCAAAGGGCTGATCGGCCTGCTGGTCGGGGTCGCTGTCGCAGGCTTAGTTGTCTACGGCGCGGTGAAGCTGGTCGAAGGAATGGGGACAAAGCGGCTCAAATGACGATCGTCGCTATCCTCGTCGCGCTTCTGCTCGCTTATCTCGCGTTCCGCTTCGTGAAGGGCATGATCAAGTTCGCCGTGCTCGCGGTGGTCGTGCTGGTCGCCTACCTCGTCGGCCACCAGGCGGGGGCGTTCTGATGGGCTACACCGGGCCGCTCGCGGACAAGGACCGCATCTTCACCAACGTATACGGCTTCCAGTCGCCCGACCTGAAGGCGGCGCGGCAGCGCGGCGATTGGGACGATACCAAGGGCCTGATGGCGATCGGCCAGGACGTCATCATCGACAAGATGAAGGCGTCGGGCCTGCGCGGCCGCGGCGGCGCAGGCTTTCCCACCGGCATGAAGTGGGGCTTCATGCCCAAGGAGCCCAAGCCCGGCAAACCCAACTTCCTGGTCATCAACGCCGACGAATCCGAGCCCGGCAGCTGCAAGGACCGCGAGATCATCCGTCACGATCCGCACAAGCTGATCGAAGGCGCCTTGATCGCCAGCTTCGCCATGCGGGCGCGCGCCGTCTACATCTACATCCGCGGCGAATTCATCCGCGAAACCGAAGTGTTACGCCGCGCCGTTGCCGAAGCCTATGAGGCCGGGCTGCTTGGCAAGAACGCGTGCGGCAGCGGCTACGACTTCGACCTTTTCGTCCACCGCGGCGCCGGTGCCTACATCTGCGGCGAAGAGACGGCGATGCTCGAAAGCCTCGAGGGCAAGCAGGGCAAGCCGCGCCTGAAGCCGCCGTTCCCCGCCGGCGCCGGTCTCTATGGCTGCCCGACCACGGTCAACAATGTCGAGAGCATCGCGGTCGTCCCGACGATCCTCCGCCGCTCGCCCGAATGGTTCGCGGGCATCGGCAACCCCAAGAACGAAGGCACCAAGCTGTTTCAGCTGTCGGGCCACATCAACACGCCGTGCGTCGTCGAGGAATCGATGGGCATCAGCTTCCGAGAGCTGATCAGCCGTCATGGCGGCGGCGTTCGCGGCGGAAAGAATCGTGACGATTTCAGCAACTTGCTCGCGGTCATTCCGGGTGGTTCGTCCGTGCCGCTGGTCCCGGCCGAGCAAATCCTCGACGCGCCCATGGACTTCGACGGGTTGAAGGCGCTGGGCTCCGGCCTCGGCACGGCGGCGGTGATCGTCATGGATCGCCAGACCGATATCGTCCAGGCGATCAGCCGCATCTCCTACTTCTACAAGCATGAAAGCTGCGGCCAGTGCACGCCGTGCCGCGAGGGCGCGGGCTGGATGTGGCGGATGATGGAGCGGCTGCGCGAGGGAGACGCCGAGGTCGAGGACATCGACAAGCTGATCGACGTCACCAAGCAGGTCGAGGGCCATACCATCTGCGCGCTCGGCGACGCCGCCGCCTGGCCGATCCAGGGGCTGGTGCGCCACTTCCGTCCCGAGCTCGAGCGCCGCATCGCCGAACGCGCCGGCCGGACGATGCTGGAGGCGGCGGAATGAGGTGTTTGCTCACCCTTAAGTTCCTCCCCCCTTTGCGGGGGAGGATAGCGCAGCTTAGCGGCTTGCCGCTTAGCGGAGCTTGGAGAGGGGAGCGAGCCAGAGGCTCGCGCGCTCGTGATGCGAGCGCCCCCCTCTCTCCTGTCAGCTTCGCTGACTCGCTCTCTCCCGCAAGGGGAGAGAGGCTAGGGTGGTGTAATGCCTAAGGTCACCGTCGATGGCATCGAGCTCGAGGTTCCGCAGGGCGCGACCGTGCTCCAGGCGTGCGAACTCGCGGGCAAGGAGATTCCGCGCTTCTGCTATCACGAGCGCCTGTCGATCGCAGGCAATTGCCGCATGTGCCTGGTCGAGGTCGCGCCCGGGCCGCCCAAGCCGCAGGCGAGCTGCGCGCTGCCCGCCGCCGAGGGCCAGGCGATCCGCACCGACACGCCGATGGTCAAGAAGGCGCGCGAAGGGGTGATGGAGTTCCTGCTCATCAACCACCCGCTCGATTGCCCGATCTGCGACCAGGGCGGCGAATGCGACCTGCAGGATCAGGCGATGGGTTACGGCTTCGATCGCAGCCGCTTTCACGAGAACAAGCGCGCAGTGCCGGACAAGGATCTGGGACCGCTGGTCAAGACGTCGATGA
>JAZKBB010000010.1:128858-136387 GCA_040388865.1 Pseudomonadota bacterium
AGGACCAGGCGATCGCCTATGGTCGCAGCGGCTCGCGGTTCGAGGAGAACAAGCGCGCGATCGACGACAAATATATGGGCCCGGTCATCAAGACTTCGATGACGCGGTGCATCCAGTGCACGCGCTGCATCCGCTTTTCGTCGGAGGTCGCGGGCGTCGACGAGATCGGCATGCTTTACCGCGGCGAGGACAGCCAGATCACGTCATACCTCGAGCATGCGGTCTCGGGCGAGCTGTCCGGCAATTTGGCCGACGTCTGTCCGGTCGGCGCGTTGCTGCAGAAGCCGCAGATTTTCGAGAGCCGCCCGTGGGAGCTGCGCCGGGTGCCCGGAATCGACGTGATGGACGCGGTCGGCTCGAACATCCGCCTCGACGTTCGCCAGCGCCAGGTGATGCGCATCCTGCCGCGCATCAACGAGGACGTGAACGAGGAGTGGATCAGCGACAAGACGCGCCACCATGTCGACGCGCTGGTCCGCAACCGGCTCGACCGTCCGTGGGTGCGGGAGAAAGGCAAGCTGCGTGAGGCGAGCTGGCCGGAGGCGCTGGGCCTATTCGCCGAGAAGCTGAAGTCGGCTGGGAGCAAGGTCGCGACGATCGCCGGCGATTTGCTCGACGCCGAGACCATGTATGCGGCGAAGAAGCTGCTCGAAGGGCAGGGGTCGAGCCTCCTCGAAGGGCGGCAAACTGGGCTGACCTACGACACCTCGAGCCTCAGCGCGGTGGCGTTCAACTCGACTATCGCCGGGATCGAGAGCGCCAACGTCGTGCTGCTCGTCGGCACCAACATTCGCTGGGAAGCGCCGTTGATCGCCACCCGCGTCCGCAAGGTCGCGCGCAAGGGCGGAAAGGTGTTCGCCATCGGGCCGGAGACCGACCTCGGAATGAAGGTCGAGTGGCTCGGTGAGGATGTGAAACTGCTCGGCAAGCTGCCCAAGGCCGTGAAGGAAGCTTTTGCCAACGCCGGGCGGCCCGCGGTGATCGTCGGCGGTGGCGCGCTCGCCGCTGGAGCGCAGGGCGCATCGCTCGCGCTGGTCGACACGCTCGGCCTGATCCGCCCTTCGGCAAGCTCAGGACAGGCTGCCTGGAACGGCTACAATGTCCTGCACTTCTCCGCCTCGCGCATGGCGGGGCTGATCCTCGGCTACGCGCAGCCGGGCGGCATCGCCGACATCGAGGCCGCCAAGCCCGAGCTCGTGCTGCTGCTCGGTGCCGACGAAATCGCGGCGGATCGGTTCAAGGGCGCGTTCAATATCTATATCGGCCACCACGGCGACGCCGGAGCGAGGCAGGCCGATCTCGTTCTTCCCGGCGCGGCTTATGCCGAAAAGCATGGTACCTACGTCAACACCGAGGGCCGGGTGCAGCGCGGCGAAAAAGCGGCCTTCCCTCCAGGCGAGGCGCGCGAGGACTGGGCGATCCTGCGCGCAGTCAGCGAACTTGCCGGCAAGACTTTGCTTTTCGACCGCTTCGACCAGCTCCGTCAGCAGATGGTCGCCGAATATCCTGAGTTCGGCCGCGACGGCCTCATCGATCTGCCGTGGTCACCGCCTTCGCTCCCGGCCAAGGCCTCGGGCCCGATCCGCTACCCGATCGCCAACTTCTTCCTGACCAATGCGATCTGCCGCAACAGCCCGACGATGCAGCGCTGCTCGGAAGAACTGGTTTGCGGTGTCCAGTTCAAGGAGGCCGCGGAGTGAGTCCCTATCGCTGGATGATGAATAACGGGGCGGGAATTCTGTTCGCTACTTCGCTTCTGCTCTTCGCAGTCAGCCTGGCCGGTTCGTTTGGAACCCCGCGGCCCTTCCCGTCTGAACCAGGGCAGTCGCCTGAACGGCTGATGTTCCTATTGTCGCTGGTGGGGGGCCTCGGAACTGCTGTATCTCATAGCGCGCTGACGTTTTTCGGCGCCTGCTTCCTGTATCGCCTCGATTCTGCCTGGGCCAGCGGAGGCAAAAAATGAGGAAGCTCCTGCAGAACGGCGCTGGCATTTTGTTCGCGCTGTCGGTCGTCGTGTTCGTCGGCACGCTCATATATTCGCTCGTGATGCTCAACGGTCTACAGCAGGCGTCTGTGGCGGGCAGCTATCAAGGACCGCTGCCGGCTCCGTGGCTCTCGGTCTTGGCGGCATTCAGCGGCGCTCTGTCTGCCGCCGCCGTTCCGTTCCTTGGCGCCTGTCTGATCGACCGAGTTGATCAATACCTCGATCGCCGTGTGGCGGGCCAATGACCGCGCTCTTCCAGCATTGGGGCGCCACCTACGAATGGGCGTGGTTCTGGTCGATGATCATCGGCATATTCGTCATCGCGCTGCCGCTGATGCTCGCGGTGGCAATGGTCATCTACGCCGAGCGCAAGATCTGGGCGGCGATCGCGCTTCGCCGCGGTCCCAATGTGGTCGGGCCCTTCGGGCTGCTGCAGAGCTTCGCCGACGGGCTCAAGGTGTTCCTCAAGGAAACCATCATCCCGACCAGCGCCAACCAGGGCCTATTCCTGATAGCGCCGATCGTGACCTTCACCGTCGCGTTGATTGTCTGGGCGGTGGTGCCGTTCCAGGCGGGCGTGGTGCTGGCCGACGTCAACGTCGGCCTGCTCTACGTCCTCGCGGCAAGTTCGCTCGGCGTTTACGGCGTGATCGTCGCCGGCTGGGCGTCCAATTCCAAATACCCCTTCTTCTCGGCGCTTCGAGCGGCCGCGCAGATGGTCAGTTACGAAGTGTCGATCGGTTTCGTCCTGATCACCGTCGTGCTTTACGCCGGCACGTTCAACCTTAGCGGCATCGTGCTGATGCAGAAGGGTTTCGGCCTCGGCATCGTCAACGCCTTTGCCTTCAACCTGCTGCTGTTTCCGATGTGGGTGGTGTTCTTCATCAGCTCGATGGCCGAAACCTTCCGCACGCCGTTCGACTTGGTCGAGGCGGAAAGCGAGCTCGTCGCCGGGCACCAGACCGAATATTCGTCGATGAGCTTCGCGCTCTTCTGGCTCGGCGAATATGCCAACGTGATCCTGATGTGCGCGCTCAATGCGATCCTGTTCTGGGGCGGGTGGCTGCCGCCGCTGAATATCGATCCATTCCCATGGTTCCACGTCCCCGGCATTATCTGGCTCTTCCTGAAGATTAGTCTGTTCTTCTTCATGTTCGGCTGGGTGAAGGCGACGGTGCCGCGCTACCGCTATGACCAGCTCATGCGGCTCGGGTGGAAGATCTTCCTGCCGCTGAGCCTGGTGTTCGTTGTGCTGGTTTCGGGCTGGCTGATGCTGACGAGGTACGGATGAAGCATTGGCTCAAATCCTTCACCCTGTGGGAGTTCGTGCAGGCGCACGCGCTCACCTTGAAGTATTTCTTCAAGCACAAGGCGACCATCAATTACCCCTACGAGAAGATTCCAACCTCGCCGCGCTTTCGGGGCGAGCATGCGCTGCGCCGTTACCCCAACGGTGAAGAACGCTGCATCGCCTGCAAATTATGCGAAGCGATCTGTCCGGCGCTGGCGATCACGATCGAAGCCGAGCCGCGCGAGGACGGCAGCCGCCGCACCACCCGCTACGACATCGACATGGTCAAATGCATTTATTGCGGCCTGTGCCAGGAGGCATGCCCGGTCGATGCGATCGTCGAGGGGCCGAACCTCGAATTCGCGACCGAGACGCGCGAGGAACTGCTCTACGACAAGACCAAATTGCTCGCTAACGGTGACAAGTGGGAACAGGCGATCGCCGCCAATCTTGCCGCCGATGCGCCCTACAAGTAACGCGCCGCAAACAGGGTCCCCCGCTTGATCGCAGCCATCGCCTTTTACCTTTTCGCGACGCTTACCATCGCCAGTGCGCTGGCGGTGATCTTCGCACGCAATCCGGTGCACAGCGTGCTGTGGCTGATCGTCGCCTTCTTCAACGCGGCGGGCCTGATGCTTCTCTTGGGCGCCGAGTTCATCGCGATGCTGTTGGTGATCGTCTACGTCGGCGCGGTCGCGGTGCTGTTCCTGTTCGTCGTGATGATGCTCGACATCGACTTCGCTTCGCTCCGCCGCGGCTTCACCGCCAACCTGCCGTTCGGGATCATCATCGCGCTCGTGCTGCTGGCCGAGATTGTGGTCGCCTTGTTCGCTCGGCAGGTGGGGCCCGCCTTCGCCAACCACGAGGTCGCCGCAGCGACCCAGCCCAACATCGTCGCGCTCGGGCAGCTCCTTTACAGCCGTTATCTGTTCGCGTTCGAGCTTGCCGGGCTGATCCTGCTGGTGGCGATGATCGGCGCGATCGTGCTGACCCACCGCAGCCGTGGCGATCTCCGAACGCCCAAGGTCTGGAGGCAAAATCGTCGCCGCCCAGAAGACGCCGTCGAGTTGACCGACCCCGGCGTGGGCGAGGGGATGACGCTGTGATCGGCCTAGGCCATTACATCACCGTTGCCGCGATCCTGTTCACCATCGGCGTGCTCGGCATCTTCCTCAACCGCCGCAACGTGATCCTGATGCTGATGGCGATCGAGCTGATCCTGCTCGCGGTGAACGTCAATCTCGTAGCTTTCTCGGCCTATCTCGGCGACCTGACCGGGCAAGTATTGGCGATGTTCGTCCTCACCGTGGCCGCCGCCGAGGCCGCAATCGGCCTTGCGATCCTCGTCATCTTCTTCCGCCGCCGCGGCTCGATCGCCGTGGACGACGTCAACCGGATGCACGGCTGATGAGCCCGGTCCTCTTCATCGTCTTCCTGCCGCTGATCGCGGCGATCGTCGCCGGCCTCGGCGGCCGCTGGATCGGCAAGACTGCCGCCAAGGTCGTGACCACCGGCGCCTTGTTCGTTGGCGCGTTCCTCAGCTGGCCAATCTTCTTCCAGTACATTGGCGGCAGTGCCCAACCCGCGGTGATTCCGGTGCTGAACTGGATCCACTCGGGCACGCTCAACGTCGACTGGGCGCTCCGCGTCGACAGCCTCACCGCCGTCATGCTGGTGGTCGTCACGACCGTCTCCAGCCTCGTCCATCTGTACAGCTGGGGCTATATGGAGGAGGACCCGGGCCAGCCGCGCTTCTTCGCCTATCTGTCGCTGTTCAGCTTCGCGATGCTGATGCTGGTGACCGCCGACAGCCTCGTCCAGATGTTCTTCGGCTGGGAAGGCGTGGGGCTCGCCTCGTACCTCCTGATCGGCTTCTGGTACTATAAGCCTTCCGCCAACGCGGCGGCGCTGAAGGCGTTCGTCGTCAACCGCATCGGCGATTTCGGCTTTTCGCTCGGCATCTTCGGCACCTTCCTGGTGTTCGGCACCGTCTCGATCCCTGCGATCCTCGCCGCGTCGCCGCACATGGCCGGATCGACCATCGGCTTTGCCGGCATGCGCGTCGACACCATGACCCTGCTGTGCCTGCTGCTGTTTGTCGGCGCGATGGGCAAATCGGCGCAATTGCCGCTCCACACCTGGCTTCCCGACGCGATGGAGGGCCCGACGCCGGTCAGCGCGCTGATCCATGCCGCGACCATGGTCACCGCGGGCGTGTTCATGGTGTGTCGGCTTTCGCCGATGTTCGAGCAGTCGGCGACCGCGATGCATGCCGTCACCTGGGTCGGCGCCGCGACCTGCATTTTCGCCGCGACCGTCGGCTGCTGTCAGAACGACATCAAGCGGGTGATCGCTTATTCGACCTGCTCACAGCTCGGGTACATGTTCTTTGCCGCGGGCGTCGGCGCTTACGGCGCGGCGATGTTCCATCTTTTTACGCACGCCTTCTTCAAGGCCCTGCTGTTCCTCGCGGCGGGTAGCGTCATCCACGCCATGCACCACGAACAGGACATGCGTTATTACGGCGGCCTCAGGAAAGTGATTCCGGTCACCTTCTGGGTGATGGTGGTCGGCACTTTGGCGATCACCGGCGTCGGCATCGACTTCCCCGGCGGCGGCCTCGGCTTCGCCGGCTTCTGGTCGAAAGACGCGATCATCCAAAGCGCCTGGGTGAGCGGCTCGGTCTCGGGCACGATCGCCTTCTGGATCGGCTCGCTGGCCGCGCTGCTGACGAGTTTTTACAGCTGGCGTCTCATTTTCCTGACCTTTTTCGGCGAGCCGCGCTGGGCCGCGTCGGAGCATATCCAGCACGCGCTCCACGGCGACCATGCCGATCACCCGGACGAGGAGCATGGCGACAGCGCCCACGACCCGCACCACGTGCCGATCGGCAGCGGCGGATACCACCCGCACGAAAGCCCACTGACTATTCTCGTGCCCATTTGCCTGCTCGCGCTGGGTGCTCTCGCGGCGGGGCAGATCTGGCACGGCATCTTCATCGATGCCGCTCGGGCGCCGACCTTCTGGCGCGGGACCGTCGCGTTCAGCCGCGAACTCGCCGAAGCAGCCGAGCATTCCGCCTTCTGGGTCAAGCTGACGCCAACCATCGTCATGCTGGTCGGGCTGTGGATCGCGTGGAACAATTACATCCGCGACCCCGGGGCGGCCGACCGACTGGCCGCGCAATTCCCGGCCATCTACCGGTTTATCGCCAATAAATGGTACTTCGACGAGCTCTACGATTTCCTGTTCGTGCGCCCGTCGCTGTGGCTCGGCCGCTTGCTGTGGCACGGAGGTGACGAGGGCACCATCGATCGCTTCGGCCCGCATGGCGCAGCGGTTGCTGTCGCGACCGGCAACCGAGTCACCGCGCGGTTGCAGTCGGGCTATCTCTATTCCTACGCGCTGGTGATGTTGCTCGGCCTGATCGGCGCCGCGACCTGGGCGATCTGGTGGGCCAAGTGAGCGGATTGCCGCTGCTCAGCCTCCTGATTGCGATTCCGCTGATCGCCGGCGTGATCTGCCTGTTCCTGAACGCGAACGGGGCGCGTTGGACGGCGCTGATCGCGACTCTGCTCGAGTTCGCCCTCAGCCTGTACCTGTGGGCTCAATTCAACCCCGACGGGCCGCAATGGCAGTTTGTTGAGAAGGCGGGGCTCGGCGGCGGCGTCAGCTGGGCGCTGGGCATCGATGGCATCGCGCTTCTGCTGATCGTCCTCACCGCGTTCCTGATGCCGATCTGCATCGGCGCGAGCTGGCGCGCGATCGACAAGCGCGTGCCCGAATACATGGCCTATTTCCTGCTGATGGAGGCGCTCATCATGGGCTCCTTCGCGGCGCAGGACCTGTTCCTGTTCTACATCTTCTTCGAAGGCGGGCTCATTCCGATGTACTTCATCATCGGCATCTGGGGCGGCGCCGAGCGGATCAAGGCGAGTTACAAATTCTTCCTCTACACGCTCGCCGGCTCGGTGCTGATGTTGATCGCCATGCTGTACATGGCGGGCAGCGCTGGAACGACCTCGATCCCGGCGCTGATGGCTTACGATTTCCCGAAACAGGCGCAGACTTTCCTGTTCTTGGCCTTCCTTGCGAGCTTCGCGGTGAAGCTGCCGATGTGGCCCGTCCACACCTGGCTTCCCGACGCGCACGTCCAGGCGCCAACCGCAGGTTCGGTGATCCTGGCCGGCGTGCTGCTGAAGCTCGGCGGCTACGGCTTCATCCGTTTTTCGCTGCCGATGTTCCCCGACGGAT
>JAZKBB010000010.1:136397-148826 GCA_040388865.1 Pseudomonadota bacterium
CGCAGTTCATCCCATTGCTGTTCGTGCTCAGCGCGATCGCCGTCGTCTACACCAGCCTCGTCGCCTTGGTGCAGCGCGACATGAAGAAGCTGGTCGCTTATTCCTCGGTCGCGCACATGGCGTTCGTCACCTTCGGCCTGTTCGCGATGAACCGGCAGGGGATCGAGGGCGCGATGCTGGTGATGCTCGGCCACGGCCTGGTCTCTGGAGCGCTCTTCCTGTGCGTCGGCGTCGTCTACGACCGGCTGCACACCCGCGAGATCGAGCGCTACGGCGGCCTTTCCGACAATATGCCGGGCTATGCCTTGCTGTTCATGGTCTTCACTATGGCCAGCGTCGGCCTTCCCGGCACCAGCAACTTCGTCGGGGAATTCCTGAGCCTCATCGGCACCTATCGCGCGTCGACCTGGGCGGCGATCTTCGCGACGATCGGGATCATCCTCGGCGCGGCTTACATGCTGTGGCTCTATTGGCGGATCTGCTTCGGGACGTCGCGCCATGCCGATGCGGCGGCGATGCCCGATCTTAGCGTCCGCGAATGGTGGCTGCTCGCCCCGATAGCGGTCGCGGTGTTCTGGATGGGCATCTACCCGGAAAGCTTCATTCGTCCGATGCGCAATGACGTCGGGCGTCTGCTGGTTCGGATGGAGCACGTCGCACCAGCTGGCGATTCTTTGCCGATGCCGGGCAGGGGAGCGGCGCACTGATGGGACGGTTTGCCGCACTCCTGCCTGAGCTGCTCCTGTCGATCGGCGGCACGATTCTGATGATGGTCGCTGCGGCTCCGGCCTCGTCAGTTGGCTCGCCGTCGCCTTGCTGCTCGCCGCAACGGCGCTGCTGCCCGGCGCACCGTCGCACGCCGGTCCGATCTTCGACGGGCTCGTCAGCGAGGATTTGTTCGCAAGCTTCGGGCGGGCGATCATCTATCCGGCTTCGGCCGTCGCGATCATCGCCGCGCATGGTTGGTTCGAGCGCGGAACCGAGCACGCATCCGAATATGCGGTGCTGATCCTGTTCGCCGCGGTCGGAATGGGCGTGATGGTTTCCGCCAGCAGCCTCGTCAGCCTTTACGTGGGCCTAGAGCTGCAGAGCCTCGCCTCTTACGTGCTCGCCTCCTACCGCCGCACCGACGAGCGCTCGGCCGAGGCCGGACTCAAATATTTCGTGCTTGGCGCGCTCGCCAGCGGCATCCTGCTCTACGGCATTTCATTGCTCTATGGCTTCACCGGTACGATGAGCTTCACCGGGCTCGCCGCCGCGTTCGGCCGCGGCGCGCCGTCGCTCGGTTTGCTGTTCGGCCTGGTGTTCGTGCTCGCCGGGCTTGCGTTCAAGGCGAGCGCGGTGCCGTTCCACATGTGGACTCCGGACGTTTACGAAGGCGCCCCCACGCCGGTCACCCTGTTCTTCGGAAGCGCGCCCAAGGCCGCGGCCGTCCTTCTGGCGACGCGGCTTTGCGTCGAGGGGCTCGGGACCGCGACCGACGCCTGGCGTCAGATCGTGATCTTCGCTGCGCTGGCCTCGATCTTCCTCGGCGCCGTCGCCGCTTACGGTCAGACCAACATCAAGCGGCTGCTGGCTTATTCGTCGATCAACAATGTCGGATTCGCGCTGATCGGACTTGCTGCCGGCGGCGCGCGCGGCGCTTCGTCGGTGCTGTTCTATATGGCTGTCTATGTCGTGATGACCGTGGGCGCATTCCTCTGCGTCTTGTGGATGCGCGATGAGCAGGGCCGCCCGATCGAGACCATCGCCAGCCTGTCGGGGCTTGCCCAGACGCGGCCCGCCTTCGCCTGGGCGTTCAGCGCGTTCATGTGGAGCCTTGCCGGCATCCCGCCATTCTTCGGTTTCTGGCCCAAGCTGCTGGTCTTCCGCGCGGCGATTGACAGCGGCTATGTCGCGCTCGCGGTCGCCGGCATCCTCGGCACGGTGATCGGCGCGTATTACTACATGAAGATCATCAAAGTAATGTTCATGGATGAGCCGGCGCAGCCGTTCGCGCGGGCGCGACAGCCGGTGCAGGGGACGCTGATCCTCGTGGCAGCCGTCGTCATTTCGCCGCTCGGCTACCTGCTGATCAATTCGCTGAGTGCGATCGCCAATCGCGCCGCGGGAAGCCTCTTCTGACCGGCATCCGGATCGTCGAGTCGACTGGCTCGACCAACGCGGACATCCTCGCCGCCGAAGGTGCGATTGAGGGCGACTGGCTCGTCGCGCACGACCAACAGGCGGGCAGGGGCCGCCAAGGGCGGACGTGGCTGTCCGTCCCGGGTAATTTCTATGGCAGCACCCTGGTCAGGCTCCGCTCGATCGACCCTGCACCGCAGACATTGTCGCTCGCCGCCGCGCTCGCGCTTGTCGAGGCGATCGAGGTCGCCGTGCCCGGCCAGGCGCTGCTGCTCAAATGGCCCAACGATTTGATGCTCGCCGGCAAGAAGCTGGCCGGAATCCTGCTCGAACGCAGCGGCGACCGCGTTGCCGTGGGTTTCGGTGTCAACCTCGCCTCAGCCCCCCAGCTGCCGGACCGCGAGGGAGCGTCACTCGATAGGAAACTCCTGCCCGAAGTATTTGCGCCGCTACTCGCCGCCAGTTTCGCGCGGCTGCTCGACCTCTGGCGCCAAAGCCCCCCGGCGATGCTCGCGCAGGCCTGGCTCGCCCGTTCCTATCCGCCGGGATCGCGGCTGACGGTCCATTCGAGTGCCGAAGCGATGGTATCGGGCACCTTCGACGGCGTGGATCCCGACGGCGCGCTTCGCCTGCTGTTGCCGGATGGCTCGCTGGAGATCGTCCGGGCTGGCGATATTGTCGTTCAATAGCTCCGCGAGTCGCCCTCTCGCTGTCATCGGGGGTTGGTAGTAGGCGGACATCGTTTCGCGACCGAGTCCATGCGTTGAGCGGCGCTCATCCAGGCGCCTTTCCTGATCGCGAGATGCAGCACCGGTCCTGCCGGCCGGTCCTCAAGCTGGAGAGGCATCATGCCCACTATCACCACTTCGGACAGCACTGAGATTTTCTACAAGGACTGGGGACCGAAGAGCGCGCAACCGATCGTCTTCCATCACGGCTGGCCGCTGAGTGCGGACGATTGGGACAACCAGCTGATGTTCTTCCTCGGTCAGGGCTACCGGGTCATCGCGCATGACCGCCGCGGCCACGGCCGGTCGACCCAGACCGACACCGGCAACGACATGGACACCTATGTCGAGGACGTGAAGGCGCTCGCTCGTGAGCTCGACCTCAGGGGCGCCATCCACGTCGGCCATTCGACGGGCGGCGGTGAGGTGACTCGCTATGTCGCCTGCGCAGAGCCCGGCCGCGTTTCGAAGGCGGTCCTGATCTCTGCAATTACGCCTTTGATGCTCAAGACCGAAGCGAACCCGGGCGGCACGCCGATCGAAGCGTTCGATGCCTATCGCGCGGGAGTCGCCGGCAACCGCGCGCAGATCTACCTCGATATCGCGGCGGGGCCGTTCTACGGCTTCAACCGCACCGGCGTGCTGCCGATCGAGGGCGTGATCCGCAACTGGTGGCGGCAGGGCATGATGGGCGGCATCAAGGCCCAATACGACTGCATCAAGGCCTTCTCGGAAACCGATTTTACCGAGGATCTGACGGCCATCGACGTGCCCGTGCTGGTGATCCACAGCGAGGACGACCAGATCGTTCCCTACGCCGACAGCGCGCCGCTTGCGGTCAAGCTGCTCAGGCAAGGTCAGCTCAAGACCTACTCGACCTTCCCGCACGGTTGCATGACCACGCATCCGGACGAGATCAACGCCGACATCCTCGCGTTCGTCCGGGGCGACCAGGTCGGCACCGCCGGCGAAGACGCGCCTGCGCTCGTCGCGGAGCCGATCCCGGCGTAATGGCGGATTGCGCGCCGGGCCGTGGCGACGCGGCCCGGCAACCGCAGATGTGAAAGAGCTGGCAAGCCATGAGTGATTCGAGGGGTGAGACTTACACGACGCGCGGTGACCAGATGTTCCTGCGCTTCAACGATGACGAGATCGATCGGCTCGCCCGCTTCGGCCAAGCGCGCAGTTATCGCGTCGGCGACATGTTGGCGCGGGTGGGCGAGCCCGGTCCCGGTCTGATCCTGATCCTGTCCGGCCGTGTGGAAGTGACCCAGCCCAACGGCGGCGAGAAGACGCAGGTCGTCAACCACGAGCGCGGCAATTTCATGGGCGAGCTTGCCCAGCTTTCAGGCCGGCCCTATCTCGTTGACGAGCAGGCGCTGACCGACGTCGAGGCGGTCACAATTGCGCCCGACCGGCTGCGTGCCTTGCTGGTTGCCGAAGCGGATCTTGGCGAGCGCCTGATGCGCGCGTTGATCCTGCGCCGCGTCGGGCTTATCGAATCCGGCGCGGGTCCGATAGTTGTCGGCAGCGAGCAGAATGCCGACGTTCTTCGCCTGACCAACTTCCTGCGCCGCAACGGGCATCCCTATCAGCAGCTCGATCCCGCCAACGACAGCTGCGCCCAGACTTTAGTCGAGCGCTTCAATGTCGAGCCCGAAGAATTGCCCATCGTGCTCTGTCCCAGTGGCACGCTGCTGCGCAATCCGACCGAACGCCAGCTCGCACGCTGCGTCGGCCTGGTCGGGCCGCTCGATGCCGCCAAGCTCTATGACGTCGTGGTCATCGGCGCAGGGCCCGCGGGACTTGCCACCTCGGTCTATGCCGCGTCCGAAGGGCTTTCGGTGCTCGCGATCGATTGCCGATCGTTTGGCGGGCAGGCCGGCGCCTCGGCCCGGATCGAGAATTATCTCGGCTTCCCGACCGGCATCTCGGGCATGGCACTGATGGGACGCGCTTTCAGCCAGGCGCAGAAGTTCGGGGTCGAAGTCGCGATCCCCGACGAGGCGGTGAAGCTCGAGTGCGGCAACGATCCCTGCCATGTCAGCCTTGGCACGGGCGAGAGCGTGCAGGCGCGGACCATCGTGCTCGCCACCGGCGCCCGCTACCGCCGCCTAAGCGTCGATCAGCTCGACCAATATGAGGGGACGTCGGTCCATTACTGGGCATCGCCGCTCGAGGCGGATCTGTGCGCCGGCGAGGAGGTCGCGCTGGTCGGCGGCGGCAATTCGGCCGGCCAGGCGACGGTCTTCCTTGCCACCCGCGCCCGCCGCGTGACGTTGATCGCCCGCCGCCCGCTCGAGCAGACCATGTCCCAATATCTGATCGAGCGGATTCGCGCCCAGCCCAACATCGAGGTGGTGATCGGCTGCGAGATCTCGGAGTTGGAAGGCGTCGGCGGTGCCCTCGAGGGCGTCAGCTGGCGCGACCGCCGCAGCGGCACGGTGACCAAACGGCCGGTGCGCTACTTGTTCTCGTTCATCGGGGCCGAGCCCAATACCGACTGGCTCGCCGGGTCCGGGCTGAAGCTCGACGAGCGCGGCTTCGTCCTCACCGGCGATGATGTCGGCGACGACCGGCTGCCGATGGAAACCAGCCGGAGCGGGATCTTCGGAGTCGGCGACGTCCGCGCCTGTTCGGTCAAGCGCGTTGCCGCTGCAGTCGGGGACGGAGCGCAGGTCGTAGCCGCGATCCACGCCTATCGCGCGCGCGCGCGGGAGACGGTCGCTTCGCCGCCCGTGGCCCAGCCGGCGGTGGCGACTGCCTGATGCTTTGCGCAGAGGAGCACTCAGCCGAACGTTTGAAACAGCCACATTCCAACAGCGCGCCACGGTGCGCTGTCGAATGCGAGCATCTCAAGTCCTTGCTCAACGATAATGCCCGTGCCGAAATAGACCCAGACCGGGTGCACGAAGCCATATTTCCAGCGATCACGGAGCGCCGCGACACCAATCGGCGAGAGCGGCACGACATAGGAAAGCCAGAAATCAGCGTGTGAGACCCACGGCATCAAATGTCTGAATCGGAACCACGCTGGCCAAAGCACAAGAATGGTCGCCAGCAGCATCAGCCGCTTGTGCCAATCGGGCCAGCGCCTCCAAAGGATCGCCAGTCCGACGAGCAGCGCGAATAGCGACAGGGTCGTCAAAACGCCGATGATCGACGAAGCAGCCACTGGACCTTGAGACGGAAGGTCGCGACGCGCAGCACGGAAACCCACCATCACGCCGGTTATGAGGATGCCAAGCGCCAGCGGCAGGCCGATTACTCCGACGCGGCGATGCAGCGGGGTCAGTTGCGCGCGGACCAGGAACGATTGCGAAATCAGCAGGACAACCCAGCTGACTGCGAGCGCACCGTGCAAGTGCACGACTGCCGGGGCGACGAATGTGCCCCTGTACATCGGAAGGATAAAGGTCGTGCTGAAGCCGATTGCGATGGCGGCTATGCCGACGAAACCAAAGCCGACGTAGAAGTGGGTCGCGCGGTCCCGCGCCCATGGACTTGCCATCTGGTCCCCCCGACTGAGGCTACCCCCAACCGCTGTTGTCGGGCAAGCGACTTATTAGTCGCGACGTCGAGTTGTGAAGCCCAACCATCACAGCTAGGGCGCGGCCATGATCCTGGCCATCGACGTCGGTAATACCAACCTCGTCTTCGCGCTCGTGGACAAAGGTGAGATCAAGGCTCGCTGGCGCATCGCCACCGACCCGCGCCGGACGGCCGACCAGTACAGCGTCTGGCTTCACCAGTTGCTCGAGTTGGAAGGTTTTTCGCGCGACCAGGTCGAGGCCGTGATCATCGGGACCGTGGTGCCGCGCGCGCTGCACAATCTCGAAGTCCTGTCGCAGAAATATTTCCGCAAGACGCCGATCATCGCGGGCCAGGGCGCCGCTCAGTGGCCGCTCCAGCTCGATGTCGACGAACCGCAGAATGTCGGTGCCGACCGCGCGCTCAACGCCATCGCCGCTCACGCCAAATATCCCGGCGACCTGCTCATCATCGACTTCGGTACCGCGACGACTTTCGACGTCGTCAGCTCTTCCGGTGCCTATGCCGGCGGGATCATCGCGCCGGGCATCAACCTCTCGCTCGATGCCCTCGTCAGCGCCGCGGCCAAGCTCCCGCGCATCGCGATCGAGGCGCCCGACAGCGACAGCGTCATCGGCCGCACGACCGAGAGCCAGATGATCATCGGCATCTACTGGGGCTATGTCGCCATGCTCGAGGGCCTCGCTGATCGGATCAAGCGCGAGCTTGGCCGACCCGTTACTGTCGTCGGCACCGGCGGCCTCGCGACCCTGTTCGATAAGCACACCAAGGTGTTCGACGCGATTGAACCCGATCTTACGATCCAGGGTTTGAGCTTGCTGTACGACATGACGACGCGCAGCTGAAAATGGTCCCTGGAGAAGAACTGCTGTTCGTGGCGCTTGGCGGCTCGGGCGAGATCGGCATGAACGTCAATCTGTACGGCTCCCGTGGCCAATGGATCATGGTCGATCTCGGCCTGACCTTTGCCGATCCGACCTATCCCGGGATCGAGCTCATCCTGCCCGATCTCGAATTCATCGAGGGTCAGCAGGAGCGGCTCGCCGGGATCGTCCTTACCCACGGGCATGAGGATCATATCGGCGCGCTTCCCTATCTCGCCGAAGAGCTGAAGGCGCCTTTGTTCGCGACGCCGTTCACCGCCGGTCTGATCGCCGGCAAGCTCGAGGAGGAGGGGCTCACCGGTCAGGTCAAGCTCAACATCGTCGAGCGCGGCGGGACCATCGAGCTGGGCCCGTTCCGCGTCAGCTTCGTCGCGTTGTCGCACTCGATCCCGGAGGGGAACGGCGTCCTCATCGAAACGCCGTTCGGCAACATCTTCCACACCGGAGACTGGAAGATCGACGAAACGCCGGTGCTCGGCGAGGCGCCAAGCCCCGACACGCTTCGCGCGATCGGCGACGAGGGCGTGCTGGCGCTGGTGTGCGATTCAACCAACGTATTCCAGGACCAGCCCTCGGGCTCCGAGGAGAGCGTCCATGCCGGCCTGCTCGCCAAGGTTGCCGAAGCCAGGGGGCGCGTGCTGGTCACGACCTTCGCCTCCAACGCAGCCCGGCTGCAGACCATCGGACGCGTGGCGGCGGAGACCGGCCGGCGCGTGTGCATCGCGGGCCGCTCGCTCGACCGCATCCTGCGCGTCGCCCAGGCGACCGGCTATCTTCAGGATTTTCCGGCGCCGATCGACTTCGAGGCGGCGATGCGCTTGCCGCGAAGCGAAGTCCTGGTCATCGCCACCGGCGGCCAGGGCGAGCCTCGCGCCGCACTCGGTCGCGTCGCTTCGGGCAACCACGAGCTGAAGCTGGTCGACGGCGACACCGTCATCTTCTCCTCGCGCATCATCCCCGGCAACGAAGTCGCGATCGGCCGGATCATGAACCAGCTGTCCGAGCTTGGCGTGCGGATCATCACCGAGCGCCAGGCGCACGTTCACGTGTCCGGTCACCCCGGCCGCCCGGAGCTCATCGAGATGTACAATTGGGTGCGGCCCCAGATCGTGGTGCCAGTCCACGGCGAGGCCCGCCATTTGGCTGAGCATGCCCGCCTGGCGCTCAGCCACGGCGTGCCGCGCGCGGTCGTTCAGGAAAATGGCGATGTCATCCGCCTCGCGCCTGGCGATCCCAAGAAGCTCGACGAGGTGCGGGTCGGCCGTCTGGTCCTCGACGGCGACGTGATCCTTCCCGCGGATGGCGCGACCATCACCGAGCGGCGGCGCATGGGTTATGGCGGGCTGATCACCGTGGCGCTGCCGGTCGGCGGCGACGGCAAGCTTGCGGGGGCTCCGCTGATCCGCCCGTTCGGCGTCCCGGTCGAGGAAGACCGCGACGATTTCATCTCCGACGCCACCGACGCGGCGAAGCGTGCCTACAGCTCCGGCGGCGACGAGGAAAAGATGCGCGAGGCGGTCCGCCTCGCCGTGCGCCGCTGCGCGACCCTATGGACTGGCAAGAAACCGCTGGTTGAGGTCATGTTGCTCCAGGTCGCCTGATGGCTCTCACGTCCATAATTGCCATCTACTTCCTGGTTTTCGCGTTCAGCGCCTTCGTGCTGCTGCCGTTCGGCGTCCGGACCGACGAGGAAGCGGGAACGCCGAAGATCGCGGGCCAGGCGGACAGCGCGCCGCATCGTTTCGACTTGAAGCGGCACCTGGTGAAGGCCGCCATTCTCGCGGCAATCCTGTTCGCCATTTATTACGCGAACTGGAGCTACGGCTGGATCACGGTCGACGACCTCGACTTTTTTCACTGAGGTCGTGGCGGATCGTATCCCGTAAGTCGGGTTGGGTCAGCAACCCCTATCGCAATGTCCGCTTTCCACCCAAAGCAGGCATTAGCAGCTTACCAGATGCGCGACGCCTAGTGCTGTTCAATACGCGTTGTTACCAATGTTGCGATGGACGCGTTTCGCTCAAATCAACCGCTCCAGCCATATCAGATCAACAAAGCGACATCTGCTGGCGAAGGGCCTAGTGTGTCTGCGATAGGGCGCTTGCGGGCGACTGTCGCGCTGCTCCTCAAAAACGGATAACATTGGCTATCATGCTGAGCTCGACTGAGAATATCCAGGACGCGCAAATACTAGCGCAAGCGATCGTGAACACGATTCCTGAGCCGTTTCTCGTGCTCGACGAAAGTTTTCACGTCCTGGCGGCCAGCCGCTCATTCTACGCGACGTTCAAGGTCGATCCCGAACAAACGAGGGGCTGTCTGCTATACGATCTGGGCAACGGGCAATGGGATATTCCCGCGCTTCGCGTCCTGCTCGAGACGATCATACCGGAGAAAGCCTCTATGGATGGCTTTGAGGTTGAGCATGATTTCCCGGGCGTTGGACGAAAGACGATGCTCCTGAACGCTCGGAAGGTGATTTACGACGATAGCCCGAGCTCGACGATCCTACTTGCCTTCAGCGACGTCACGACCCGCCGGGCGATCGAGCATGAGAAGCAGGATCTGCTGGAGGCCACGGAAGAGCTGCTTCGGCAAAAGCAAGTGCTGCTGCAGGAGATGGAGCACCGCGTCGCCAACAGCCTTTCGATCATTGCGGCCATCCTACTGTTGAAGGCCGGGACGGTTACTTCGGAGGAGACGCGACAGCATCTCAAGGAAGCCCACCAACGGGTCATGTCGGTGGCCGAGGTGCAGCTTCACCTCCACGCGACGAGTGGCATCGAGCGGATTGATGTGGGGACTTACCTGACAAAGCTCTGCGGGGCCCTTGCCTCGTCGATGATCGGTGAGCAGCCGATTACGGTCAAGGTGACCACCGATGAAGGGACGGTTGATTCCTCCAATGCGGTCAGCCTGGGGCTGATCGTAACGGAGCTCGTGATCAACTCCATCAAATATGCTTTCCCCACGAACAAGGTCGATGCGCAAATCCTCGTTACCTACGAAGTGGATGGCTCAGACTGGAAACTCACGGTTTCGGACAACGGGGTCGGCAAGATTCCGGGATTTGATTCTCTGGTGCCAGCCGGGCTGGGAACGACCATCGTTAATGCGCTGGCCAAGCAACTTGATGCACGCGTGAAATTGGATGCCGGCGACCCAGGACTGAGAGTATCAATTACGCGTGGATCGTTCGCATCGCCATTACCTCAGGCAAGCTGACGCAGAGCCGTTTCCGGTGTCCGCTTTCCTGCCATTGCGAATATTCGGCAGAGAGCACTTTCCACCACGGCTAGCTTCGATGTCGATGTGTACGCCGTGCAGTCCGCTTTCCCCCGTAAATGCAGGGGAGGAAGCTTAGCGCCTCTTGTCGATCGCCTGTGCCAGCGCCGCATAAAGCTTGCCCATGTCCGACGACATGAGCGTGACCGCGATCACGCCGCCGTCCCGTTCGGCCAACACGCGCCGAAGCATGGATTCGAAATCGTGGACGTAGCGGTTGACCGACCGCTGGAACTCCGCGTCGTTTTCATAGTGGGCGCGGAGCGCGCGCGTCTCGCTGCCACCGATCAGGCGCACCGCGCGGCTGGTGAACACACCGCGGTTGCCCTTGAGGTACGAATTCCACGCTTTGTCGTCGATCTCGTCGGCCATGATCTTGCCGACGTCGATTGCCGCGGAATGTATCGAATCGATCAGTAGCGAGACGCGCTTGGCGAAAACTTCGCTGTCCTTCTCGCGCTGCTCCTTGCTGGTCTGCTCGATATGCGCCTCGAGCGCCGAGGCGGTCTGGCCAAGCGTGAACATCTGCTGCGTCAGGCGGTCGGAAGCCGCGCGAGCTGCTTCGACGGCCCTTGCCGCCACATTGTCGACATCGCGCAGCTGCTCTTCGATGCTCTCTCGGATCACCCGTTCGAGCGCCGTCCGCGCTTCTTGCGACAGCTTGCCTGCAGCTTGCGGGATCGCGGCCTCGATCGCTTCGCGCGCCCGGTCCGCGGCATGCGCGGCGGCTTCCTTCACCTGGACCAGCGATGCGAGCAATGTCGGGCCGGTTTCGGTGCTGAGCGTTGCGGCTTCGCGCTCGACCTTGACGAGGGTCGAGGCGAGTTCGGCAAGTTTGGACTGGGCATCCTCGACGCCGCCGTCGACGCTCGCCAGGAGTGCGGCGAAGCGCTCGCGCTGCTGATCGATCTCGACGCCGGTCGCCGCAAGCCGCTCGCTTGTCTCGACCGTCGCATCGCGCAACCAGCCGATTTCCGGTCCCATCGCCGCCGCGGTCTCGGCGAGCCGGTCGGCGCCGCCCTGCGCTTCGCCGATCGGCGTCCCTACACTCTCGCGAATGTCGACGCTGAGCCGCTGGATGCTTTCGCGCAGCGCCGTCGTACGCTCGGCCAGCGAACCCATTGCATTGTCCTGGCTGCTCGCCTGCGCCGCTAGGGTGTCGAGTTCGAGCCGGGCACGGGTCAGCGATTCGAGGAAACGGTTGGCGCGCTCGTCGCCGTTGGCGGCAAGCTCCGTGAAGCGCTCGTCGATCAGCGCGAGGCCGCGTTCGATCTCCGCGATCATCGACTGTGATGCGCGATCCTGCTCCGCCACGCGGCTCGACAGCGTTTCGAGCGAGCTGTTGGCATGATCGAGGTTGGCGGCGAGCGATTCCGCTGCGTCCGCTCCCGCTTTGCCGATGCCCGCCGAGGCTTGCGCCACAAGCGCGGCAACCGCCGCGGACTGGACGTCGATACCCGAGCGGATCTGCTCAAGGCTCATTGCGGTCTTATCGAGCAGGTCGTCGAGTGTGCCCGAGTAAGCGCTTTCGGCCTCGCCCACGCGTGCGGCGGCGCTGGTGCTTGCCGTTTCGATTTCGGCAAGGCGTGCGGAAAGCTGGCTGACCGCTTGCGCGACCATTTGGTCGGCGCTGAGCGCACGTTCGGCCAACTCGCTGACCTGGCGGCCCAGCACGGCTGTCTTTTCGGCCGATTCGCTGCCGACAAGGCGCAGCTGCTCGGCAACCGCGCGCGCCGTCTGCTCGGCCTGCGGCAGGTCCTCGAGAAGCACTGCGATGTCGACCCTCGCGGTTCCGGCTGCACGGTCGAGCGCTTCGCCGTGGCGTTCCGTGACGATCAGGAAGTTCGTGTAGAAGG
>JAZKBB010000010.1:148836-163176 GCA_040388865.1 Pseudomonadota bacterium
AAGGCACCCGGCTCCGGCAACACGCCGGCGCATTGCTTGGCGATCATCGTCAGCTCGGTGCGGCTGTCGTGGATCCGCTGCGACAGCACTTCGAGCAGCGCCTCGAGCGAACGCGCTTCGCTGCGCATTGTGATGACCGAGCGGGTGAAGCGCTCGGCTTCCTTGCGGCGGGTACGGCCGAAGATGAGCCACGCCAGACCGATGATCGCCAGCGGCCCGGCGGCAATCGCGATCCACTGCGCGATCAGCGGCGATGTGAGCGGTTGCCCGGCGAGCGTTCGGCCTGCCGACCAGGCGGTATAAGCGAGCCACAGCGCTGCGAGCACCGCAAGTGCACCGGCAAGGACCTGCCGCCCTCCCGAGCCACGCTCCTCGGCCGTTCGCTCCCGCCACTGCTCCTCGTCGAACGACGGCTCGACGAAGTCGACGCTGTTCGCCAGCAGATTGGTGGTCTCTGCCGCGTCATCGGCCGGGGGCAGGGATTCGGCGCGCTTTGGGGTGGGTGTCATCGCAAGGATCAGTTTACCACCTTTGACGCCGCGCGAAAGCGGTTAGAAAGAGGCGGGGCCAAAACGGGGGACGAAGCGGATAAGATGGGCGTCGCGGCGCTGATCAGCGCCTATCAGGAGGACGACAGCGGCGCGCTGCGCGCGTTGCTTCCGCTCGCCGGGCGCACCCTGGTCGAATATCAGGTGCGCTGCGCCGCTGCCGCCGGGGCAGCGCCGATCGTGCTCGTGGTTCAACGTGTGCCCCAGGCGCTGCAGGACGCGATCGAGCGGTTGCGCCTCGACTCGATCGTCGTTTTCGCGGTTAGCGAGATCAACGAGGCGATCAGCCGGTTTGAGCCTGGCATGTCGATCCTGCTGATTGCCGACGGCATTGCGCCGCCAGTCGAGCTGGTGACGCGCATGGCCGAGGAGTCCGAGCGCGTGGTCGCGGTCGTGCCCGACGATGAGCAGCACCAGGCCTATGAGCGGATCGACGCGGGCTCGCGCTGGGCCGGCGTTGCGATGGTCGACGTGCCGCTGCTGGGATCGACGGCGGTGATGCTCGGCGACTGGGACCTTCAGTCGACGCTGCTCAGGCGCGCAATCCAGGAAGGCGCGCTCAGGATCAATGCGACCGAAGCGGGCGGCGAGCCGTTGCTGGTCGAGAATGCGGGACAGCTCGCCGAGTTCCAACGTGTGCTGATCAAGGCATCCCGCGGCGCGCGGACGGACTTCGCCAGCCGCTACCTCCTTGCGCCGGTCGAGGACTTCGCCACCGAGCAGCTGATGGAAACGCCGGTGCGGCCGCTGTGGCTGATATGGACCGCCCTTGCCCTGACACTTGGTGGCGCATTCTGCTTCACGCGCGGATGGCTGGGCGCCGGGCTGGTCCTCTTGCTGTTGTCGACTCCGCTCGACCTCATTGCCGGTCGGCTTGCCAGCCTTCGCCTGAAGCCGCTGCCCATCAAAATGCTGTCTCGATCTTTGCTGTGGCCAGCGAGTGGGCTCGCGCTGCTGGCGATCGGCCTGTGGGAGATGCGCCACGGTCCCGGCTGGGGAGCGCTCGTCGCGGCTGCTGCTGGCTGCGGCTTTGCCGAGGCGATGCGGATAGAGAAGGCGTCGATGCCGCCCGGCGGAGACCTGTGGCTCTTCTCGCGCCGCAATGTAGTTGCGCTTGCAATCCCGTTTGCGCTTGGCGGCGTCTGGACCGCTTACCTGCTCGGCCTCCTCGCTTATGCGGCGATTTCCTTCTTCATCGTTCAGCGTGTTCGCCACAGCCTAACGAGTTGACGCCAATTTAACCGGAATCCGCTAGACGCGGCGCGATGATGCCCGAGGAATGGCCCATTGCTACGCCGCCAGCGGACGGCAGCGGTCCCGCGCGCGCCGCGGGCCGGGGCCGGCTGGCGACTGTGCGCCGCGACTTTTTCCTCAACCCTGCCGAGCGCCTCACGGAGCAGGAGCGGGCGCTCATGACCGCGATGCTCCACTGCCTGATTAGCGATGTTGCCGATGCCGTTCGTGCGGCTCTGCCGAGCGGGCGCGTCGCCGCGAACGACGAAGGCGATGCGGCGCTGGTCGAAGCTTTGACCGCCACGGGGCTGCTCGATGAACCCGGTCTCATGGCGCTGTTGCTCCGCCGCGCGGATGAAGAGCGGATTGCTACCGCCGCGCGCGCCAGGAGCGGCCGCCGCGAGGCGCGCGTTTTACAAGGACTGGTGAGCCACGATTATGGCGCGGTCGCCGCCGCGGCGATGGCCCTGATCCTGGGCCGCGGGCGGCGGCGCGACAGGTTCGGCCAATGCCTGATCGCTTTCGACGACTTGCCCGACGCAAGTGCCGAACAGCTCGTTTATGCCGTCGCGGCGGGACTTAGGCGCGATCTCGCCGGTGCTCGCGGGCCATCGCTCGCCGATTCCGAACTGACTCAGGCTTCGGATCAGGTCCTCGACACGCATGATCCGGAGCGCAGCATTGAAGCCCTGACCGGCGCCCTGGTCCATTTCCTTGAAGAAGCCGGCAGCCTTGGCGACGATTTGGTGCTATCCGCGGCCCAGGAAGGCGAAATAAGTTTCGTTGCCGAGGTTCTCGCCCGCCGCGCTGGCGTTGGAATCGATTCGGCGATGGACGAGCTTTTGTCGGGCGACGCGCGACGGCTCATGGCTCTGCTCCGGGTCGCCGGTGCTTCACGCCAGCTTGGGGCCGGTTTGCTGGCCGGAGTCGGCGATTTGCTCGGAATCGCCGAAGCCGGTGATGCCATTACTCTGTTCGACCAGATGAGCGAGGACGAGGTCCGCGCAGCGCGCGGATGGCTGCTGACCGCGCCGGCTTATCGCTCCGCGCTGGAACGTCTTGGTGGCCGTCGTGGCTAGCGCGCCGTCCGAACCGCGCCCCGTGTTCGGTCGGCTCGACCGCGCCGGACGCTTGGTCTCGGCCGATCCAGCGCTCGAATCACTGCAGCGCGAAGCTGGATCCACGCTTGGGCAGCCTCTTGCGCTGCCGCAGATCGCCGCGGTCGGCGAACTGGCGCGTAAGCTCCGCACGCCGGTTTCCAGGCCCGCGCTTGCGGCGTCGACCGATCACGACATCGAACTGTGGGTTACCGCGACGCCCGAGGGGGACGAAATCGCCCTGTCGCTCGAGGGCTGGACCGAGCGAGCACCGGCCGGGCCGCGACTTGCCGCAATTCTCGGCGGCGGCGCGGAAGCCGAAACCGGCGGAGCCCGAAACGAATGGGCGGCGGATGAGGAATTGCGCATCATCTCGCTTTCGTCGGAGCTCGCCGAACTCCTTGGCGTCGATCCAGACGGCGTCGCCGGTCAGCCGCTGACGCGCGTTGTCCGGCTGGAAGAGGACGAGAATGGGGAAATGCCGCTGATCAGCGCGCTTGCTGCCCGCCGGGGTTTCACTGGCCAGCACGCGCGCAGCCGCGCCGACGACAGCCGCGAAGTGGTGCTGACTGGTGAAGTGGTAACGGGCGCTGACGGGAGCTTCGCCGGGTTCCGCGGTTCGGTGCAATCCAACGGCGTGCCTGCCGCCGAACCGGTGCGCAGCTCAGCCTTCGACGATGCTCTCGACCAGGTTCTGCGCTCGCCGCTCGATCGGATCATCGAAAGCGCCGAGCGCATCGTTGAGCGCGCCGACGGACCGCTGCGCAGCGATTATGCCGGTTACGGCAACGATATAGCCGCCGCTGCACGCCACCTCCTCTCCGTGCTGACGTCGATGAGCGAGCAGCCGGCCGTCAGCCACCGTTCGGTCGATCTTGCCGCGCTTGCCGCGGAGGCTGTGGTCATGCTCGAATCTTCGGCCGAAGAACAAGGCGTGACCATTGTGCCGGAAGGCGATGGGCAGCTGATCGCGAGCGGGGAGGAACGCGCCGTCATCCAGATCCTGGTCAATTTGATCGGCAACGCGATTCGTCATTCGCCGCGCGGCGGAATGATCCGCTTGAGCTTTCGTTCGACTGCCGGCCGTGCGTCGGTCAGCGTTGCCGACGAAGGCGCGGGGGTAAATGCCGAAGACCGGGAGCGCATCTTCGAGCGGTTCGAACGCGCTCAGTCAAAGGGCGACGGTACCGGTCTCGGCTTGGCAATTTCGCGACGTCTGGCGCGCTCAATGGGCGGCGACGTAACCCTCGGTAGCGCCCCCGGCGAAGGCGCGCGGTTCACGCTAACGCTGCCTCCCGCCTAGCCTCAAGACTCTAACGCTGATCGCAGGGAATGTAATCGCGCTGCGTCGCGCCGGTGTAGAGTTGGCGCGGGCGGCCGATCTTTTGATCGGGGTCGGCGATCATTTCATTCCACTGCGCGACCCAGCCAACGGTGCGGGCGAGCGCGAATAGCGCGGTGAACATGTCCGTGGGGAAGCCGATCGCGTTGAGGATTACGCCCGAGTAAAAATCGACGTTGGGGTAAAGCTTCTTCTCGATGAAATAGGGGTCGTTCAGGGCGATATGCTCGAGCTCCTTGGCGACGTCGAGCACCGGGTCGGAGATATTGAGTTCCTTCAGCACCTCGTCAGCCGTCGCCTTCATCACCTTCGCCCGAGGGTCGAAATTCTTGTAGACGCGGTGCCCGAAGCCCATCAGCCGGAACGGGTCGTTCTTGTCCTTGGCGCGGGCGATATATGCGGGGATCCGGTCCACGGTTCCGATTTCGCGAAGCATGTTGAGCGCCGCCTCGTTCGCGCCGCCATGCGCGGGCCCCCACAGGCAGGCGATTCCAGCAGCGATGCAGGCGAAGGGATTGGCACCGGACGAGCCAGCGAGGCGCACCGTCGACGTCGAGGCGTTCTGCTCGTGGTCGGCGTGGAGAATGAAGATGCGCCGCATCGCATTCTCGATAATCGGATTGACGACATAGGGCTCGGCGGGAACGCCGAACGTCATCCTTAGGAAGTTGCCCGTGTAGCTGAGGCTGTTGTCGGGATACATGAACGGCTGCCCGAGCGTGTATTTGAACGCCATCGCAACAAGCGTCGGCATCTTTGCGATCAGCCGATGCGAGGCGATCATCCGCTGCTCGGGATCGGTGATGTCGGTGCTGTCATGATAGAAAGAGGACAGCGCGCCGACCACGCCGCAAAGCACGGCCATTGGGTGGGCATCACGCCGGAAGCCGCGATAGAAGGTCGCCAGCTGTTCGTGCACCATCGTGTGGCGGCTGATCGTGTAGACGAACCCGTCGAGCTCGGCCTTGTTGGGGAGCTCGCCGTGGAGGAGAAGGTAGGCGACCTCCATGAACGTCGACTTCTCGGCAAGCTGATCGATCGGATAGCCACGGTGGAGCAGGATGCCCTTTTCACCGTCGATGTAGGTGATCGCGCTCTCGCAGCTCGCGGTTGAGGTAAAACCCGGGTCGTAAGTGAACATCCCGGTCTCGCCGTACAGTTTGCGGATATCGATGACCTCCGGCCCGACCGATCCTTCGAGCAGCATGAACTGATGGTTCGTTCCCTCGACCCCCAGCGTGGCAGTCTTGTCGGTCATGCTTGTTGCTCCATCTGGTCGGTGATGCGGGCGAGGCTTTCATCGCGGCCCAACAGCACCAGCACATCAAAAATCCCGGGAGACGTCGTGCGCCCCGTGAGGGCAGCGCGTAGCGGCTGGGCAAGCTTGCCGAGCTTCACGCCTGTGCCCTCCGCGACCTCGCGGATGGCCGCCTCTAGGACCGGCACATCCCAGTTCGCAAGTGCAACAAGCTTGGCGTGTGCCGAAGCTAGAAGGGTGCGAGCTTCATCAGCTAGGAGCGCCGCCGCGGCCGCGTCCATGTCAAGCGGCCGCTTGGCGAAGAGGAATCGGGCGCCGTCGGCGAGCTCAATCAACGTATGGGCGCGCGCCTTGAGATCGGGCATCGCGCGGAGCAGCATCGCCTTTTCGCCGGCGGTGCTGATGCCGAGCCGAGGTGCGACAAGATCGACGAGCCGCTGATCGTCCGCCTCGCGGATGTAATGGCCGTTTAGATTCTCGAGCTTCTTGAAGTCGAAGCGGGACGGCGACTTGCCGACCTGGGGCAGGTCGAACCACTCGATCGCTTGGCTCTGGCTGATGATCTCGTCGTCGCCATGGCCCCAGCCGAGCCGGAGCAGATAATTGCTGACGGCTTCAGGAAGCAGGCCGAGCTCGTCGCGATAGGCATCGACTCCCATTGCGCCGTGGCGCTTGCTGAGCTTGGCGCCGTCGGGGCCGTGGATCAGCGGCACATGGGCATAGGTCGGCTCCGGCCAGCCCATCGCGCCGATGATCGCCAATTGCCGGAAGGCGTTGTTGAGATGGTCATCGCCTCGGATCACGTGAGTGACCCCCATGTCGTGATCGTCGACCACCACTGCAAGCATGTAGGTCGGGGTTCCATCCGAGCGCAGGAGGACGAAGTCGTCGATCTCGGCGTTCTGCACGGTGACGCGGCCCTGCACCTCGTCGTCGATGACCGTTTGGCCGTCTCGCGGGGCCTTGAGGCGGATGACGAATGGCTTGTGCTGCTCCTCGCTGATGTCGCGCCACGGGCTGACGATGCGGAATGGCTTGCGCTCCGCCTTCGCCCGTTCGCGTTGCTCGGCCAGCTCCTCCTGCGTCATATAGCACCGGTAAGCCGCGCCTCTCTCGAGCAGTCGGTGGGCAATCTCTGCGTGACGAGCCCAGAATTGTGACTGGTAATATTCGTGGCCATCCCAATCGAGACCGAGCCAACGCATGCCGTCGAGGATCGCCGCGATCGCCTCGTCCGTCGAACGCGCCCGGTCGGTATCCTCGATGCGCAGCAGGAACTTGCCGCCTCGGTGGCGCGCATAGAGCCAGTTGAACAGCGCCGTGCGCGCGCCGCCGATATGCAAATATCCGGTCGGCGAGGGGGCGAAGCGGGTAACCACCGGCCGCGACGTATCACTTGCGCTCAAGCGCGCTTTCCTCTTCTCTTGTTTCTGCAATGCAATGGACGAGCGCCCCTAACATAGGGGAAGCGCCTCTTCCACAGCGTGCTCGGAGCTATTGGAAGGCGCGGTTTTCCGCGGCTGGCGAGGCGCTTGAAAAGCTCCTCGAGGCGGAGCGCGCCCAACTCCCGCCGTGGTTCGTCGTTGGATTTGGTACCGGTATCGCCGCGTGGTTCGCGCTGGGATCCCAAGCTCAGTGGACGCTGTTCTTGTGTATCTCGGCGGCTCTCACACTGGCAGGCTTTGGCATCGGCCGCGAACGGGCGGGGCGCTCGCTCGGCTGGTTCGCGCTTGCGGCGACGCTCGGCTGCGCTCTGGTGTGGGCCCGCGCCGGTTGGGTTGCACAGCCGCGGCTTGATCGAGCGGTCATCGCCGATCTGTTGGGCAAGGTTGAGAGCGTCGACCATTTGGCAGCGAGGGCGAAGGTTAGGCTGCTGGTACGGCCGGATGATCGCGCATTGCCGCCGAACGTCCGGGTTTCGATCGATGAGGACAAGTTCCCGCGCGATATTGCGCCAGGAGCCGAGATTCACGTCCGCGCCCGGCTGGCGCCGCCGCCGCCAATGGCGCTGCCGGGAACTTATGATTTTGCCCGCGATGCCTGGTTCAACGGCATTGGCGCGGTCGGCAAAGCTCTTGGGCCACTGACCGTCACCCGGCCCTCGGTACCCCACGGGCTGGATCGCGCCCGTGAAGGTCTGAGGACGTTGATCACTGCACGACTACCGGCCAGCTCGGCCGGCATCGCCATCGCGCTGGTGACCGGGGATCAGAACGCCGTCGACCAGGACGACGCCGATGCAATGCGCCGCAGCGGCCTCACCCACTTGTTGTCGGTTAGCGGGCTTCACATCGCCGCCGTGGTCGCTTTTGCGATGTTCCTGACGTTGCGGCTGCTGGCGCTGAGCGAGACTCTGGCGCTGCGCCTGAACCTGGTTCTCGTAGCAGCTGCGATGGCTGCTGCCGCGGGCATTGGTTACACTTTACTCACGGGAATGCAGGTGCCGACGGTGCGAAGTTGCGTCGCGGCCTTGCTCATCCTCGCCGGCATCGCGTTGGGGCGCGACGCGCTCAGCATCCGCCTGATCGCGACCGGGGCACTGGTGGTCCTCGTCTTCCGGCCCGAGGCGCTTGCCGGCCCGAGCTTCCAGATGAGCTTTGCCGCAGTGACCTCAATCGTCGCACTTCACTCGACTGCCTGGGCGCGCAACCTTCTCCAGCGGCGCGAGGAGGGGGTGATTGGGCGGATTTATCGCGCGCTTCTCGGCATCGTCGGCACGGGTCTTGCGGTGGAGATCGCATTGATGCCGCTCGCGCTCTACCATTTCCACCGCTCGGGCCTCTACGGCGTTGGCGCCAACATCGTTGCGATCCCGCTTACGACCTTCGTCATCATGCCGCTCGAAGCGGCCGCACTGGCGTTCGACGCCCTCGGACTGGGAGCGCCGTTCTGGTGGTTGTGCGGACTGTCGATCGACGCGCTTCTCGGTCTCGCCCACTGGGTAAGTTCGTCGCGCGGCGCGGTCGCGCTTCTACCGTCGATGCCGGCTTGGGCATTTGCGGCCATGGTGACGGGCGGCATCTGGCTTTGCCTGTGGACAAGGCGCTGGCGGTTGCTCGGCCTAGTGCCGGTTGTGATCGGCGCGCTCGGCGCGGCGCTGGCCCCGGCGCCAGATCTGCTCATCACCGGCGACGGACGGCATCTTGCCGTCATCGATGATGGCGTACCGTACATCCTCCGCGATCGCGCTGGCGATTATGTCCAGAAGCTGCTGGCGGAGGCATCGGGTTACGACAGCGATCCGGAATTGCTCGAGGATCAGTCGGCAAGCGATTGTTCGCGCGATGCCTGCGTCGCCCTTCTCCGCCACGGAAATGCCGAATGGCGGCTGCTGGCGACGCGCTCGGCCTATCGGATAGACTGGGCGGACATTACCAGCGCCTGTGCCGCGTCGGACATCGCCGTCTCCGACCGGCGGTTGCCGCGCGGCTGCAAGCCGCGCTGGCTGAGGCTCGACGCCCAAGCGCTGGAGCGCACCGGAGGCCTTGCGATTTACCTCGGCAAAGAACCCCGGGTGGAGAGCGTCGCCGGACGCGTGGGCGAACACCCGTGGGCCGCAGAAACCGGACTCAATACCGCCGTATCAACCCGGCGAGCCGCCCCTGGATCTGCACCCGACGTGGGTCGTAGCGCTGGGCTTCGTAATTGCGGTTGGCAGGGTCGAGCCGGATCATGCTTCCCTCGTGCCGGAAGGTCTTGAGCGTCGCTTCCTCATTGTCGATCAGCGCCACCACGATTTCGCCATCCCGCGCGACATCGGCCTTGCGGATCAGCGCAAAGTCGCCGTCGAGAATGCCTTCGTCGACCATCGAATCCCCCGAGACTTCCAGCGCATAATGCTCGCCCGGGCCGAGCAACGCAGCCGGAACCGCGAAGCTTTCGGTGCCCTGAAGCGCCTCGATCGGCGTGCCGGCGGCGATGCGCCCGTGTAGCGGTATCTCCATCGTGTCATTGGCCGGTGCCGCGACCGCCGGGCGGATTGCCGTGACCGTCGCCGCGGGCCGCATTTCGGGCAGCTTCACGACCTCAAGCGCGCGCGCCCGGTTGGGCAGCCGGCGGATGAAACCGCGTTCCTCGAGCGCCGAAATCAGCCGGTGCACGCCCGACTTGGACTTGAGGTCGAGCGCTTCGCGCATTTCGTCGAAGCTCGGACTGATCCCGCTCGCGTTCAGGCGGTTGTCGATGAAGAGCAGCAACTCGCGCTGCTTGGCGGTGAGCATCGGCGGTCACTCCCCTTAAGAACGAACGGGGAACTTTTAGGCAACAAAAATGCTAAGGTCAAGCCGGCGATCAACTGCCGCTGGTGGTCAGCCTGGCGCGGAACGCCTCGATCGCGCTGTCATTGCGCTTGACTTTGAGCTGACGCTTGATGGCATTTTGGAACTCTTCGACATAATCCTGGCTGACTGCCTGCCCGAGTTCGGTCTGCACTCGCGTGATGAGATTGGGCGCGACCAGCGCGTTGCCCGGCGTCACCTTGGTGACCTTGATCACGAAAAAGCCGCCGTCTTGAGGGTCGGGCGCCATTTGGCTCTGCCCGACCTTCAGCGAAAACAGCATCTTGAGTGCAGGCGAAACCGGACCCTGTGCCGTCGCGATCTGGATCCGGCGCGCGTTGAGCGGCCGGGCAGGTGGGATGGCCACGCCGACACCCTTGAGTGCGTCGCTGAGCGACATCCCGCTCGAAGCCTTGGCGGCGATTTGCGTGGCGGCAGCGCGCGCGCGCTGCGTCGCCTGATCGTTGATCCAGTCGATCGCGACCTGCGCCCGGATCGTCGCCAAAGGCGGCGGCGAGGGGGCAACGACCTGTCCGGGGGACACCACCACGTAGCCCGCGTTGTTCGGTAGCGCGACAACATCAGGCTCGTCGGTCGGCGCCATCTGGAAACCGCTCTGGAGGGCGGGGGCGAGTTCCGGCGGGAGCTTGAACGACGGATCGGCTCGCGATGTGCCGTTGGCCGTGATCAACGGCGTGGTCGTCACCGGCAGCTTGGCCGCACCGACGGCCTCTGTGAAATTGGCCCCGCCGTCGAGCGCGTTCTGGACCTTGTCGACCAGCTGCTCGATTGCTGCCTTGCGCTTGTCGTCGTTGAGCTTGGCCGCGATTTCGCTCTTCGCCTGCTCGAGGGTCTTGCCGCCGCCGGCCTTCACCGCATCGACCTTCACCACCGCCCAGCCGAAATCGGTGTGGACCGGGCCGACGATCGCGCCCTTGGCCGCAGCGAAGACCGCGTTTGCGGCCTGCTCCCCGGCAACTCCGGCATAAGCCTGTCGGGTTTGGTCGTTGAGCGTCGTCACGGCGGCGTTGGCGCCCGCAGGAGCGGCAGCGGCGGCGAGGGTCGCGCCGGCCTTGGCGCGCGCGGCGATTGCGTTTGCCGTTCCCTGATCCGGCACGACGACCTGGCTCAGCGAACGCGTATCGCTCGGCGCATAAGTCGCCTTGTTGGTGTTGTAATAGGCCATGACTTCCTGGTCGGACGCGGTGACGCCTGCGACCTGTTCTGGACCGATGCGCGCTATGCGCAGCGTCCTTTGCTCGGGGATCATGTAGTGCGCTCGATGGGAGGCATAATATTGCTGGAGTTCCGCATCGCTCGGCTGCAAGCCGGACTTGAACAAAGCGGCAGGCACGACGGCGCCTTCGCCCTCACGTTGCTCGAGCAGCATGGACGCGTAGGGCGTCGCGATGCCGAGGCCGACGTGACCGGAAGCCGCGACAGGAGTCAGCAGCAGCCGCTGTGCCAATGACGCGGCGACAATCTGCCGGAGCTCCGGGTCGGTCATTCGCTGCTGCGCCAGGAAAGCACGGTAAGACGCATCGCTGACCTGGCCGTTGAGCCCGCGGGCGCCCGGAATCTGTGCAATTTCGGCGTCGATCAGGCGCCGCGAAAGTGGAAAACCATATTTGTCAGCGAAGGCAATCAGGCTGCGCATATTGATTGTGTCTTCGAGGATCGGCGCGAACTCCGACATGATGCTCGCATAGCTGGCCTCGGGATTGTTTTTCCTCGCCTCTTGCAAGCCTCGCTGCATGAGATCGCTCATGTCGCGCTCGGTGACTTCCTGGTCGCCCACGCTCGCAAGCGTGTCGCTGCTCAATCCGAAGCCGAGCGAGCCGCTGCCGAAGTTGGAAATGCCGCCGGCGGCGAAGCCAGCCATGATTGCGATGACGACGAGGGCCATGACCCAGGTGCCGATCTTGGACTTGGAGGCGCGACGAAAGAAGGAAAGCATCGGATTCCGCGGGTAATTGGAGGTTGATCGACGCTTTAGGGGGCAGGCTGGCGCGCAGCAAGCCGCGCCGCTAGGGCGCTCGAAAAGGGCTGGGGACGACGAGAAACATGCCGCTTAAGAAACTGGTCGCGGGCAATTGGAAGATGCACGGCCTATCGTCCGACCTCGAGGAGGTGAGGGCGATTGCCGCGGCGGCCGGTGAATATCCGGCCGTCGACGTCGCCTTGTGCGTTCCAGCGATCCTGATCGAGCGCGCCGCCCGCGCGGTCCCAGGCTTTGCGATCGGCGGACAGGATGTCCACCACGCCGACAAAGGCGCGCACACCGGCTGTACGTCGGCGCTGATGATGGTCGATGCCGGTGCCAGCCTGACGATCGTCGGCCACTCGGAGCGGCGCGAAGCCCAGCGCGAGGACGATAGCGAGGTAAGGGCCAAAGCGACTGCGGCGCTATCGGCCGGCCTCGACGTTATCCTCTGCGTCGGCGAAAGCCTCGAGGTGCGCGAGCGAGGCGGAGCCGTCGCGACGGTCATAGCCCAGCTCGACGGCTCTTTGCCGGCGGCGCTTGATAGCGAGGCGGAACTCGCGATTGCCTATGAGCCGATCTGGGCGATCGGTACCGGAAAGATCCCGACCAGCGAAGAGATAGCCGAGATGCATGCAACGATCCGGGCCAAATTGGACGAGCGCTACGGTGCGGACGGTGCCAGCATCCGCACCCTTTACGGCGGTTCGGTTAAGGCCTCGAACGCCGGTGAAATTTTCGCAATTGCCAACGTCGATGGCGCGCTGGTCGGCGGCGGTTGAAGGCTGAGGATCGATCGCCTAAGTCGCCGCCACCCACGAGGAAAATCCCGACATGTTTGCCTTCTTGCTGATCGTCCAGTCGCTCATCGCCGTCACGCTTATCGCCGTCATCTTGATGCAGCGCTCCGAGGGTGGCGGCCTCGGCGTGGGCGGGAGCTCGTCCGGCTTCATGACCGCGCGCGGCGCGGCCGACTTCCTCACCCGCTCGACCGCTGTGCTGGGAGGGCTGTTCATCGTGCTCTCGATCGTCATGGCGGCGATTGCCGGCGCGACGCGCGAGCCGGTCAAGATCGACACCTCGCTCGCCAACAAGGTCGCGCCGGCCGAGCAGCCTCAGCCCCAGAAGGCACAACCGGTGCAGCCGGCTCCGGCGAACCCGACGCAGAACCAGCAGTCGCCGGGAGTGCCGCTGGCGCAGTAAATTCTCACTGGCGGAGATTTTTTCACGCGCCGGGTTGCTTAAGCGGGGTCAAGACCCCTAAGCCTCAACTCCCATGGCGCGGTTCATATTTGTCACCGGCGGCGTGGTCTCATCGCTTGGGAAAGGCCTGCTTTCCGCGTCCCTCGGGGCGCTCCTTCAGGCGCGGGGCTTCAAGGTCCGAATCCGGAAGTTCGATCCCTATCTGAACGTCGATCCGGGGACGATGTCGCCCTATCAGCACGGCGAAGTCTATGTGACCGACGACGGCGCCGAGACCGACCTCGACCTTGGCCATTATGAGCGCTTCACCGGCGTCAGTTCGCGCCAGTCGGACAATATCACCACCGGCCGCATCTACCGCGACATCATCGCCAAGGAGCGGCGCGGCGATTATCTCGGCGCGACCGTCCAGGTCATTCCGCACGTCACCAGCGCCATCAAAGAATTCGCTCTAGCCGACATCGACGGGCTCGACTTCGTCATCTGCGAGATTGGCGGCACCGTCGGTGACATCGAGAGCCTGCCGTTCATTGAGAGCATTAGACAGCTGAGGAACGAACTTGGGCGTGGAAACAGCGTCAGCGTCCACACCACGCTGGTGCCGTGGATCAACGCTGCCGGCGAGCTTAAAACCAAGCCAACGCAGCAGTCGGTGCGAGAACTTTCGAGCCTCGGCGTCCAGCCGGAGGTGTTGCTGTGCCGTTGCGATCGGCCGCTGCCCGAGGCCGAGCGCGAGAAGATCGCCTTGTTCTGCAACGTCAGGAAGTCTGCGGTGATCCCCGCGCTGGATGCCCGCAATATCTACGATGTCCCGCTTCAATACCACGAGGCCGGGCTCGACGACGAAGTGCTCGACGCCTTCGGGATCACCGACGCGCCGCGGCCCGAACTCGCCAGTTGGCGCGAGATCATGGACCGGATCGATCATTACGAGAGCGAAGTGACGATCGGCGTGGTCGGGAAATATGTCGGCCTGCCCGACGCCTACAAGAGCCTGCGCGAGGCGCTGGTCCATGGCGGCATCGCCAACCGCGCCAAGGTCAACATCCAGTGGCTCGATGCTGAGTTATTCGAGCATCCGGACGCGGAGCTCGCGGCCGAGCTCGAGCCGCTGCATGGCATCCTTGTTCCGGGGGGGTTCGGCGAGCGCGGCAGCGAGGGCAAGATCGCATCCGTCAAATTCGCCCGCGAGCGCGACATCCCGTTCTTCGGCATCTGCCTCGGCATGCAGATGGCGTGCATCGAGGCGGCGCGGAACCAGGCGGGGATCAGCGAAGCTTCGACAACCGAGTTCGGCGAAACCTCCGAACCGGTCGTTGGCATGATCACCGAGTGGATGAGCGAGGAGGGCCTGCAACAGCGCGCCGCCGGCGGCGACCTCGGTGGGACGATGCGGCTCGG
>JAZKBB010000010.1:163186-176983 GCA_040388865.1 Pseudomonadota bacterium
GGGATGCGGCAATAGACGGTGTGGTTTGTGGTGGTGCAGGGAAGGCCGGGCCCGGCATTGCCGCTGAGGAACCGGATATCCGCAGCCAGCGGCCACGAAAACAGAACATTGGTGGCGGTGAAGAGGCCGGGGTTTTCCACACGGAAAGAGAAGGTGAACGTGTTGGTGAGGCCGACCTCGGTGGGACGATGCGGCTCGGTGCCTATCCGGCCAAGCTCGACGGCAATAGCGTCGTTCGAAGTCTCTACGGCGCGGACATGATCAGCGAGCGTCATCGTCATCGCTATGAGGTCAACGTCCATTACCGCAGCGCGCTGGAAGGCGCGGGCCTCATTTTCTCAGGTATGTCCCCCGACGGTCAGCTGCCGGAGATTGTCGAGCGGCCGGACCATCCATGGTTCATCGGCGTCCAGTTCCATCCCGAGCTCAAGAGCCGCCCGTTCGATCCCCATCCCTTGTTCGCGGGCTTCATCGAGGCGGCGGTCAAGCAGAGCCGGCTCGTTTAGGCGCTCGATTGACAGTCCATTGATGTAAGCTCAGGCTTGACCGATTCAGACGTGCGAACCGGGTCTGCATTTCGCGTCGGGGAGGGATCAATGCGTCCTTGGATCACCGCGCTATTTGCCTTGTTGAGCGTTGCGGCGCTTCCCTCGGCGGCCGCGCCCTCGTTCCCGGCCGGTGGCCAAACAACCACCCAGGTGTTCCTGGACAAGATGACTAGGCTGATCCTGTCGAAGGGGGTCGATAAGGCCGTATCTGTCGATTACGTGAACGCGCTCGGTCTCACGCCGGCAGGGCAGGATTGGCCGGATCATCAGATCGCAGCGGACGCGACGGACAAGACCTCCCATGCGTTCACCATTAGCCGGGGGACTGATCAAGACCTCGTTCTTTACGTGCGCCGGACCGACGGGATTTTCTACGTCTTCCGGGCCAGCCGTGGCGGTAAATCCCTTGCGGCATTGACCGTCAACCCGCAGACGCACGTAATCACCAAGCGCGACGCCGACGCGGTCCAGAAGGAGCTCGATGACGAGTTCGCGTTTTGGGCCCACAACGTCGACAAGCTTCTGGCCGGCACGTAGCGAAGCTCCTCAGAACAGGGACCGCTCCGCCGTTCGCCATCGTGCTGCCGTCTCGTCTAGTATCCTCCCCCCGATTTCGGGGGGAGGGGGACCGCACGAAGTGTCGTGGAGGGGTCTTTTTCGACCGTCGCAGGACCCCTCCATCAGCTTCGCTGGTCCCAGGCGAATGCCGGAGAGGATGTTAGGTGGAACAGGCTTCCGCCCGGTTGGTTACGCTCGCGTATCCGACACGGAGGACATCCATGCTTCTGACCATCGCCATCATTCTGCTCATCCTGTGGGCGCTCGGTTTCTTCGCGTTCCACGTTGCCGGCGGCCTCATCCACATTCTGCTCGTGATCGGCATCATCGTTCTGATCTGGAACTTCGTCGCGGGCCGCCGCGCCGTCTAGCGGCTCACGAAGCGTTGCGGGGCGCGTTTACCCCGCTTACATGCTCCGCATGACGAACAGCATTTCGACGCGTGTGGCCGTGCTCGGCTCCGGGCCGGCCGGCTACACCGCCGCCATCTATGCCGCGCGAGCCGGCTTGAGCCCCGTTCTCATCCAGGGAATCGTGCCCGGCGGACAGCTCACCACCACCACCGACGTCGAAAATTATCCCGGCTTCCGCGAAGTCATCCAGGGCCCGTGGCTGATGGAGGAAATGCAGGCCCAGGCCGAGCATGTCGGGACCAAGGTGCTCTGGGACCACATCGCCGAAGTCGACCTCTCGCGCCGGCCTTTCCGCCTGACCGGCGACAGCGGCGCCCAGTTTTTCGCCGATGCCTTGGTGATCGCGACCGGCGCGCAGGCGCGCTGGCTCGGTCTTCCCTCGGAAGAGCATATGAAGGGCAGGGGCGCTTCGGCTTGCGCGACGTGCGACGGTTTCTTCTATCGCGGCAAGAAGGTTGCGGTCATCGGCGGCGGCAATACCGCGGTCGAGGAAGCGCTATACCTCACCAATCACAGCCACGACGTCACTCTGATCCACCGCCGCGATTCGTTTCGCGCCGAGAAGATCCTCCAGGACCGGTTGTTCGCCAACCCCAACATCAAGGTCATCTGGGACAGCGAAGTGGTCGAATTCGTCGGCGGCGGCGACCCAGAGGCTCTTGTCGGTCTCGACATCCGCAACAAGCGCAGCGGCGAGCTAAGCCGTGTCGAGGTCGAAGGCGCGTTCGTTGCGATCGGCCACTCACCCGCGACCGAGCTGTTCAAGGGCCAGCTCGACCTGGACGCCGACGGCTATATCAGGGTTGAGGCGGGGACCACCCGCACCAGCATCGAGGGCGTCTTCGCCTGCGGCGACGTCATGGATAAGATCTACCGCCAGGCGGTCACCGCCGCCGGCACTGGCTGCATGGCCGCGCTCGATGCCGAGAAATATCTCGCCGCGCTGGAATATGAGGCGATCGCCGCGGAATGAATCCTCCCCGGAACGGGGAGGGGGACCAGCGAAGCTGGTGGAGGGGCGGCGTGCAGGTCTCTGACCCCCCTCCGTCAGCCTTCGGCTGCCACCTCCCGGTCCCGGGGAGGATAGACTGCCTCGACGAAATAGAGGCCGTGCGGCGGTGCGTTGAAGCCGAGCGCCGAGCGATCGCGCGCCTCTAGCGCTTTTCTCATGTCGTCGGGCGTCCATTGACCGCGTCCAACCAGCGCGAGGCAGCCGACGATCGATCGCACCTGGTGGTGGAGGAAGCTGCGCGCTGCGGCGGTGACGTGCATCTCTTCGCCGGCCTGCGTCACCTCCAGCCGGTCGAGCGTCTTCACCGGGCTGTCCGACTGACACTGCGCCGAGCGGAAAGTCGTGAAGTCATGACGTCCAACCAAATGCGCGGCACCTGTCCGCATCGCCTCGACGTCGAGAGGGACGGGGATATGCCACACCCGCCCGGAATCTAGTGCCGGTGGACTGCGGCGGCTGAGTATTCGGTACAGGTAGCGTCGCCCCAGGCACGAAAAGCGCGCGTGCCAGTCGTCGGCTACGGGCTCGACCTCCAGGATCGAAATGGGGTGCGGACGGACTAGAGCGTTCAGCCCCTCGCGCAGCCGATGTGGCGTTACCTCGCGCGCCACATCGACATGCGCGCTCATTGCCAGCGCATGCACGCCCGCATCGGTCCGCCCCGCGCCAATGAACTGTGCCGTCTCGCCGGTCATCCGCTGCAGCGCTTCTTCGAGCGTCTGCTGGACCGACGGCCCATGCTCCTGGCGCTGCCAGCCCATGAACGGCCCGCCGTCATATTCGATCGTCAGCTGCCAGCGGGTCACGGCAGAATCGTGCCTTTGCTGATCGGGAACCCGCGCAACAGGTCTTCCGTATTCATTAGCGCTCGACCGGCTCTCTGGACTTGCAGTGGAATCAGGACGCCATCACCGCAGGCGATCGTCAAGCGATCGTCAAGAACGGTGCCGGGTTCAGCCGATCCTTCATCAGCTTCCGCAACGAGGATTTTTATGCGCTCTCCTTTCAACTCAAAAAACGCGCCTGGATAAGGGTTAAAGGCATCGACTTGCCGCTCGATCTCATCTGCGGTCTTCCTGAAGTCGATCCGAGCTTCCGACTTGTCCACCTTCTTGGCGTACGTCGCGCCTTCTTCTGGCTGCGGAACTGGCGGGAATGCTGAAGGATTCGAGAGGACTTCGACCAACAGATGTGCTCCGGCCTCGGCGAGGCGTTTGGTAAGCATACGAGCATTCTCAATGCAGAGCGGCGTCTCCCACCTGGCGAGCATCGGCCCGGTGTCGAGGCCCTCGTCCATCTGCATCAGCGTGATGCCCGTTTCCCTGTCTCCGGCCAGGATCGCGCGCTGGATCGGCGCCGCGCCGCGCCAACGGGGCAGCAGCGACGCGTGAACGTTGATGCAGCCTGCTTTCGGGGCATCGAGGATCGGCTTGGGCAGAATCAGACCGTAAGCCGCCACGACGGCCAAATCGGCATCGAGCGAGCGGAATCGCGCCTGCTCCTCCTCATTGCGGAGCGTTTTCGGTGTCCGCACTTCAATACCAAGCTGTTCCGCCCGTTCGTGGACCGCGGTCTTCCGCTCGGCCTTGCCGCGCCCCGCCGGCCTTGGCGGCTGGCAATAGGCCGCGACGACGTCATGCCCCGCCTCGACGAGCGCCTTGAGGCTCGGCACCGCGAAGTCCGGCGATCCCATGAAGATGATGCGCAGTTGAACAATCTCCGTTCGCCCTGAGCTTGTCGAAGGGCTGTCTTTCTCGTGGCGCCGCTTTGAAGAAAGGGCAGGGCTTCGACAAGCTCAGCCCGAGCGGTATGGGGAGATATGGCGTCGCAGGAAATCGAAGCATTGTCGCAAGCGCTCGCCCGCCTTCCTGGGTTGGGGCCGCGCTCGGCACGCCGCGCGGTGCTACACCTGATGAAGAAGCGCGAGACCGCGCTCCAGCCTTTGCTCTCCGCGCTCACGCAGGTCGCGGACAAGCTGTCGACTTGCTCTGTCTGCGGCAACGTCGACACGTCGGACCCGTGCAGCATCTGCAAGGACCCCCGCCGCGACGACAAGATGCTGTGCGTGGTCGAGGAGGTCGCCGACCTCTGGGCGCTCGACCGCTCACGCCTGTTTCCTGGCAGGTACCATGTGCTTGGCGGCCGCTTGTCGGCGCTCGAGGGCGTGCGGCCCGAGGATTTGACGATCGACCGCCTTGCCGGCCGTGTCTCGAAGGGCGGCATCGACGAGGTCGTACTGGCGATGAACGCCACGCTCGAGGGCCAGACGACGGCTCACTATCTCGCCGAGCGGCTCGAAGGATTTCCTATCCGTCTCAGCCAGTTGGCGCACGGACTTCCGGTAGGAGGGGAGCTCGACTACCTCGACGAGGGCACGCTGGCCCAGGCCTTGCGCGCAAGGCGTCCAATCTCGTGATCTCCCCTCCCTTGCAGGGATGGGAGGCCAGACTTAAATCCCCTCAATGGCCATTCGCCGCATCTATGAGACGCCCGATCCTGTCCTCCGGCAGATTTCAAAGCCGGTGGAGACGTTCGACGGCGCGCTGAAAACGCTCGTCGCCGACATGTTCGAGACGATGTACGAGGCGCCGGGCATCGGGCTCGCCGCGGTGCAGGTCGGCGTCCCGATCCGGCTGCTGGTCATCGATCTGCAGGAGCCGGAGGACCCCGAGGATCCCGAGAGCCCGCCGGTCCGTGACCCGCGCGTGTTCATCAACCCCGAGATCCTGTGGCATTCGGACAGCGAAGTCCCCTACACCGAGGGCTGCCTGTCGGTGCCCGAGCAATATGCCGAGGTGATGCGGCCGGACAAAATCCGCGCGCGCTGGAAGGACGAGAAGGGCAAGTCCTACGAGGAGGAGATCGAGGGGCTACTCGCCGTCTGTCTCCAGCACGAGATGGACCATTTGAACGGCGTACTGTTCATCGACCACCTCTCCCGGCTGAAGCGCGACATGGTGCTAAAGAAGCTCGCCAAGTGGCGGAAAGAACAGCAGCAAAAGGCTGCTTAATCATCCTTTCCTGAAGTTCGATTTGGTGCGGTTGCGAACCGCCATGGCCGTAGATGCCATTTGCGCGGCGGCCGTCACGATGCTTTCTGCGTTGCCGTATCTGGCGCACCTGGGGTTCTACAGCGACGACTGGGGCCTCCTGGCCCGCTTCTCAACCGGGGCCTCCCAAAGCTTCGCGGCGGCAGTCAGCAATGGTTTTCCTGCTCGGCCGGTTCAGGGGATCTATTCGCTGCTCCTGTTCCGAGCGTTCGGGCTCGAGCCGCTCGGCTATCACATCGTCAACACGGCGGTGCTGGCAGCTTCAGCCGCTCTTCTCTGCCTGCTTCTTGGACGGATTGGCGTTGGCCGCGCTCAGTCGTTCGCCTCGACCCTTGTTTTCCTGATGCTGCCGCAACTCTCGACGGTTCGCGTCTGGTATGCTGCATTCGCGGTGCCACTGAGCCTGGCGCTGATGCTGATCTCCATGCATTGCCAGCTCTCATTCGCTCGTACACGCAAGCTGGGGTGGTTCGTCGCGGCAATCGTCGCCGCACTGGTCAGTATCGCGGCCTATGAAATCTTCGCCCCGCTCATTGCGGCCTTCGCCATTGCGCTGCTGTTGCTGGAATGGCGAAGGTCGGGCGGAAAGCTTGGCCCCAGATCAATCGCGGCGGCGGCAATTGTGCTCGCGATGATCGCGCTGGCGTTCGTCTACAAGCTCACTTTCAGCGGTGATCGAGCCGCGTTCGTCGCCGATCCTAGGCGATACCTGGCCGGATTGCGCCAGCTGTTCCGCATCGATTACGACTGGCGGGTCGATTCTGGTTTGAACGTCTTTGCGATGCTCCGAGCCTACTTCTGGGCTCCAGTTCAAGGTTGGTGGAGCGGGGCGCACGCACTGCTCGCCGGAAGGGCGGGCCTGGAGGTTGCTGCTATTGCCCTCTTGATCGCCGGTTTCGCCGTATGGCGCCTCGGAACCGCCATGGAGGCCCCGCGCCGAGGTCCCGCGCTGCGACTGCTGGTGCTGGGCATCGCCGCCTTCCTTCTCGGCAACGCCACCTTCCTCATCGTTCCCTCAATCGTCTTCACGTCGACGGGGATAGACAATCGCGTTCAGGTCGCGGCGGCGATCGGAGTTGCCATGATCCTGGTCGCCCTGATCTCGCTTGGGGCAAGCGCGCTTTCGCCCCGTCGCGGTGGAATGGTCTTTAGCGCGGCCATTGCAGTCGTAAGCGTGTCGGCTTTTGTGCGCCTGTCCTCGATTGAACATTACTGGGCGGGGGCGCCGGCTTTGCAGCTCAGCGTGCTGACGGCGGCGCGGGCTGATCTCCAGAGCGTTCCCGCGCATTCCACGGTGATACTCGACGGTGTGTGCCCCTATTTTGGTCCGGCGGTCGTGTTCGAAACCAACTGGGATGTCGGGGGCGCCTTGACCCTTGCGCTGGCCCGCCCGCTCGCCGGCGATGCCGTTAGCCCTCGGATGTCCCCGACGCCCAAGGGATTGCAAACGTCGATGTACAAGCAACCGAGCTTTTATCCCTATGGACCGGCGCTCTACCTGTACAACGCCCCGACCCATCAACTGGTGCTGCTGGTCGACGCTGAAACAGCGGTTCGCTACTTCGCCAATCGCAGCCCGGTGATGTGCGCTGGTTTGGTGGCGCGCGGAGCAGAGGTGTAGCCAGTTTGGGCGAGATCGAGTGGTAGTCCACATGCTGCGCTTGGCAGATCAAAGTCCCTCAACGGGACGTTTAACTTTTGTTATCTAGTCACTCCGCGACCCGCGCCGCATGATGCGCGCTCGGGGGAAACGGACATGGCAACCAGATTTGCGAGTTCGACGCGGCCGCGCGAGGCGCTGCTGGATGAATGGGGCCGTCTAACCACGCTTGTCGAAATCGCCGAGAAGAATCCCGAGACCAAGCCGGTCGAGCTTGTGGTGCTGTGGCGGCAATTATTCGGCCTTTGTCACTGAGCTTTGCGTCTGCTTTCGACCCATTGCAGACATTAGCCGATGGTGAAATGTTGGGGGTATGGACCCACCTCCAGCTGCCAGACCTGTGTTGGCGCTCGTCATTAGTGTCGCGCTGCTACTTGCCAGCGGTGCGCTGTTATTGACGTTCACGCAGGGTGACTCCGTAAGCCCGCTGTTTGGGCACGTCCTTACGGTTCAGGTTATCTTGGCGCTCGTCGTCTGGTCACTGGTGGCTTGGGGCGTACGCCGCCTAGTGATCGGCAAACTGCCCAAAATGCGGCTGAACTCCAGGGCCGCGTTCATTTGGGGCGGCTTTCGCGTCGCTCTTCTCATCGCGACCGTGACGCTCATGGTCTGTTGGTTTGCTGCGCTAGCGCTTGGCCTTGCAGCGGAAACGGCGATCGTCAGAGCCGTCGTCCTTCTACTTGTCGTGACAGCCTTCACTGGGATCACGGCTGGAGCATCCTTTAACTCGATGCTTGTCCTCAAGCGGTGGCGCGACCGCAGAGCCTAACGTCCGCTTCCGGCCCATTGCAGACATTCATTCCCACCTTAAAATGCGGTGGTGCCTGCAGAGAAATACGAGACGCTGAGCCCCGGTGAGAGATGGGGATGTGGCGTTGGTGGCCTCATCGGGGCAGCCTGTTTCATGTTCTTGCTGGGACTTGATGCCCTCGGGGATTGCGCTCCTGACACGCGCTGCACCAAGGGTTTTTTCACAAATGTTCTGCTGCCGACGCTGCTACTCACTGCGGCGGTCTTCTTTGGAGTGCGTTGGCTAGTCAACGCCCGTCGAAGATAGACCACGAATGTCCGCCTTCCACAGATACTTGCCATTAGCTTGGCCGGGGAACGCTAGGCCGGGCACACCAGCCTATGCCCCGACGCTTTCAGCCGCCACGCGGCAATCGGCGGCGCACTCGCGGCACATCTGCGCGCACAGCTTGCAATGCTCGTGATCGTGACGCTCGCACTCGGCGGCGCATTCGTCGCACACCCGCGCGCATAGCTCGAGCATTTCGCGCAACACCTGCTCGTTGGCGCCGGTCCGCCGGACCGCGAGCTTGCCGGCGGCTTCGCAAATATCGGAGCAGTCGAGACAGACGCGGATGCATTGCGACATGTCCATCTTCTCGGCCGCGCAAGCGTCCGCGCAGCTGAGGCACATCCGTGAGCAGTACATGAGGTGATGGGCGGCATCGCCGAGCGGCTGGTTGACGTGCCCGGCGACGTCGGGGTGAAGGGCGATCATCTTGCGGATGGACATGGGATTTCCTTCGTCATTGGGAGCGTAAAGATGCAATCACGCCTTCGTTCCTTTTTCTGTGGATAGGCCTTCGAGTGCCGCTTGCCAAAGTCAACTGGAAGCATACGCTCCGTTGCGCCACTTCAGGTGATCAGCTTGGATGAAGGAGCCGAAACATGACCTAGCTTCAGCACAAAATTGGTAGTGCTCATGTCTATCCGACGACACGGCCCGTACGATCCTAAATCCCTGAAGGATGGCGACCCCTAAGAAGGTCAGACTCTTTCAAATTTCAAATCTCGCGGTACCTACGATCAGAGAAGACCATGAGCCGGGCCCACCTCTAATAAAAGGAGGGTCGCCATGGCAGACGTCAATCCGATGCTCCACATGGATAAGGATTTCATGTGGCGCTGGTATGAGATCGACGATCGCGGCCAGACGTCATTCGTCTCACCTAAGTCTTTCTTCTCATGGGAAGACTGTCGGCAAGACTATGACGAGGCGATGCTGCGTTTAAGGCGTAAAACGATGTAGGCTACAATCACCTGAAGTGGCGCGACAGCCCCCTGAAGAAGGCTGCTGCATGACAGCTAGCATTGAAAGCCCGCGATTATCGATTCGTGGTGGTGCACCCGGAGAAGACCTTGGACGCTTTTTTCGTTTTCGTAGCGCTCGTCGCATTATTGATCGGCGGCGTAATTGGTTGGTTGGTTGGTAGCAGGCCCGCTGCGGGTGCCAAACTGACCGTCGACAATTTGCGTCTCCAGCTCGATGAGGTGGTCAAGGAGCGTGACGCTAACCGCGCCGCGGTAACGGAGCTTGGGGCGTTGAAGGCAGCGCAGGCTGAGCGTGAACGGGGGTTCGAAGCGCGGCTGGCCGAGCTGGTCACGGCCAAGGAAGCACTGTCTGCGCAATTCGCCGAGGTTGGGGGCAAGTTGCTCGAAAGCGCGCAGCAGCAATTCCTTACCCGGGCTGACCAGCGGTTCAAGGAAGCCGAAGCAACTTCCGGCAGCAATTTGAAGGCACTGCTCCAGCCAGTTCACGAACGACTTCAGAAATACGAAGAGACGGTGACCAAGGTTGAGAGCGAGCGCAAGGACGCTTTTGGATTACTCGCAGGCCACATCGAAGCAATGAAGTCCGGGACCGAGCGCGTCTCGGCCGAAGCCGCAAAGCTGGTCAACGCTCTGCGCAATGCCCCAAAGGCGCGGGGCCGTTGGGGCGAGCAGCAGTTACGCAATGTGCTGGAGAGCTGTGGACTCTCCGAACATGCTGACTTCGCGACTGAAGTTAACCGTTCCGATGACGAAGGCGGGCGGATTCGCCCCGACGTGATCGTCCGCATTCCCGGCGGGCAGAGCTTGGTGATTGACGCCAAAGTTTCACTCAATGCTTATCAGGACGCGTTCGGCGCGGTCGACGAAAGCGATCGTGCGCTCCACCTTGCGTCGCACGCCTCGTCGATCAAAGCGCACGTCAACGCGCTAGGCAACAAGGCCTATTGGTCACAATTTGCCGACGCTCCGGATTATGTCGTGATGTTCATTCCCGGCGAGCATTTCCTCTCCGCGGCACTCGAACAGGATTCTGGCCTGTGGGATTATGCGTTCGACAAGCGCGTACTACTCGCAACGCCGACCAATCTCATCGCCATCGCCCGCACGGTCGCGGCGGTGTGGCGGCAGGAGAAGCTGGCCAAGGAAGCGCGTCAGATCGGCGAGCTTGGCAAGGAGCTCTACGATCGGCTCGTCGTCGCAGCGGGACATCTCCGTATCGTTGGCAGCGGCTTGGGAACCGCAGTCACCAACTACAACAAATTCGTGAATAGCTTCGAGGAGCGTCTCATTAAAACGGGAAAGAAGTTCGAAGACCTGAACATCGAACCTAGCGCAAAGAAGCTTGAAGGACCTATGCCGTTGGATACTCTCCCGCGTTACAGCGACGACGTGGGTCTTCCATCCGCTTCCGCGAACGACGACCCGCCGCAGATCGCCGCAGATTAGCTTCTACTTGCAATGTAGGATTCCGCCTGCTGTCGTTTGCGCGGCTCTTTGATCGACGGTAAATGGCAGAAAACTCAGCTTGTCACTGCGAAGATTGGTGAAGATTGGCCCGGTGCGAAGGTCACATCTCGTTTGCCGCTCACCAAGGAGAAGCTGCCCGAATTGACCCCATCCGACGTGGCGTTTGTGACTTTTAGCGCCAGCTCGCCCTTATCGCAAAGGCCATGACGGCAGTCGCCATCGCCGCGTTGAGGCTGTCGGCGCGCCCCGCCATCGGGATCTTGATCAGGAGGTCGCACTCGGCTTCGTAGTCCGCAGGAAGTCCCTGTTGCTCATTGCCGATCAAGAGGAAGCAAGGCTTGCGATATTCGGCATCGAGATAGTCATGAGTGGCTTTGAGGCTGGTGCCGACGAGCTGTCCGTCGCCGGCCCGGAGCCAAGTCAGGAATTCGGGCCACCGAGCCACGGCGATCTCCTGGGTGAACACCGCGCCCATCGAGGCGCGGACCGCCTCGACCGAATAAGGGTCGGCGCTATCGTCGACCAATATCAGCCCGCCCGCACCGACAGCGTCGCCAGTCCTGAGGATCGTGCCGATATTGCCGGGGTCGCGCAGCGCCTGGGCGACGATCCACAAATCGGCCTTCGACCGGTCGATGCGCTCGAGGGAAACGTCGGGCTGCCGATAGGCGCCGAGCAGCATCTGCGGATTGTCCTTGCCGCTCATTTTGGAGAGGATGTCGGCACTGGTCTCGATCGCATCGCCGCCCGCGGCTTCGGTCGCGGCGATGATCTCGCCGGCCAGCGGGTGCTTCGCGCCCTCGGCCGAGAAGGCGATGATTTCGGGCAGGCGGCCGCCGTCGCGCGCTTCGGTCAGAATTCTCAGCCCCTCGGCGAGGAACAGGCCCTCGGCGCGCCGCGCCTTCTTGTCGCGCAGCGAGCGCAGCAGCTTGACGGTCGCGTTGGAGAAACCGGTGATCTGGCGGGGCATCTGTTCCCCTTACCGTTCGCTCTGAGCTTGTCGAAGGGCTGTTCTGCTTCTTGGGGCAAAAGGGAAAGGGCAGGGCTTCGACGGGCTCAGCCCCAACGGTAGATGGGAAAAGGCCTGCTACTCTTCCCCGAATCGGTCCTCGACCAGCGCCACCAATTGCGCCAGCACGGCATCGGCCTCGTCGCCTTCGACATGTAGGACCACGAAGTCTCCCTTGGCGGCGCCGAGCATCATCAGGCCCATGATCGAGGTCCCGCAGACGCGGTGTCCGTCCTTCTCGACCTCGATCTTGGCGTCGATCTGGCTGGCGAGATTGACGAACTTGGCGCTCGCCCGCGCATGGAGCCCGCGTTGGTTGGTGATCGCGACCTGCCGGCTTGCTTGACCCTGGCCGCCGGTCAAGCCGCGGCCTCGCCGAGAATTTCGCTCGCGACGGAGATATATTTGCGGCCGGCCTCGCGCGCTGCGGCGACGGCGGCGTGGACGGGCATGACCTTGCGAGCGCCCTCGAGGCGGATCAGCATCGGCAGGTTCACTCCGGCGATAACCTCGATATTCTCGGTCTTCATCAGGCTGATGGCGAGGTTCGACGGCGTGCCGCCGAACAAGTCGGTGAGGATGATCACGCCCTGGCCCTGGTCGACACGGCTGATCGCGGCGGCAATGTCCTTGCGGCGGCCTTCCATGTCGTCATCGGGCCCGATGCAGATCGCTTCGATCGCTTCCTGGGGACCGACCACATGTTCCATCGCGGTGACGAACTCGGCCGCGAGCCGGCCATGGGTCACCAGCACTAATCCAATCATCGATTCAACTCGTCCTCGCTCTCCGGAGCGCGCCCGCGGTCCCCTTCGATCGTGTCCCTCGGCGTTGAGGCGAGATCGCGGTGACGCACGTTGGGTGCGAACCCGGCAGCATGCAACCGCTCCGCCATTTCGACTGCCGCCGCCACCGAGCGGTGGCGCCCTCCAGTGCATCCGAATGCGACGGTCAGGTAACTTTTGCCCGCGGCCCAGTAGCGGGGAATCCAGTCGATGAGAAGCGATTCAATGCGGTCCATCGTCTCGCCCCAGGACGGCTCTTGTCGAAGATAGTCGCGGACCTCACGGTCGAGGCCGCTGAGTGGGCGAAGCTCCTCCACCCAGTGCGGATTGGGAATGAAGCGGAGATCAAACACCAGGTCGGCGGTCCGCAAGATACCGCGCGCGAAGGAGAAGGAGGCGATGGTCAGCACCGGCTGGTAGGCATCGCCGCCGAACCGGCGCCGCAATTCATCCCGAAGCTCGGTGGGAGAGAGGTCGGTTGTGTCGATCAGGCTGTCGGCCTCGCTCCTCAGCGGCCATGTCAGCTTGCGTTCCAACGCAATGCCGTCCTCCGCCGGGCGATCGGGAGCGAGAGGATGGCGGCGACGGGTCTCGTCGTACCGGCGGATCAATTCGGCGGCGGAGCAATCGAGGTAGAGCAGCTCGGGCGCCACGCCCTCGATCGAGTGGATCAGGCCGCCAAGCGATTCCGGATCAAAGCCGCGGCTGCGGACGTCCATGCCGATGGCAGCGTTGGCGGTTCGCTGCCCTCCGCCGTGGACAAACTCCTGGAGCAGGTCGGCAGGCAGGTTGTCAACGATGTCCCAGCCCATGTCCTCGAGCGCGTCGAGTGCGGTCGATTTGCCCCCGCCCGACATGCCGGTGACGAGCAGCAGGCGCGGCAGCCGGTGCTGCCGCGTCTCGGGCATCAGAACTTCAAGCCCATTCGGTCGAGCGCGATCGCTACCTTCGACGGCGCTGAAGCCGCCGCGGCATCGATGCTGAGCAGCGGCACGCGGGTACCGAGGATGACTCGCTCGCGGCTGTCGTCGGGCAGGCGCTGGATATCGCTTGTCAGCTCGACGATCAGTGCGACAGGTACATTTTCCGCCCGCTCCATGTCGACGATGCCGATGCCGCGGACCTCGAGCTTGCCGGCGATCGTCGGGGGCGCTGTGGCAAGCAGGCGGTTACCGTCTTTCCTGACAATCGTCTGGTCGTCGCTGACGAGGACGAAGCCGCGGTCGAGCAGGCG
>JAZKBB010000011.1:0-105315 GCA_040388865.1 Pseudomonadota bacterium
CGAGCGCCAGCACCTGAAGCTGGTGCGTCTACCAATTCCGCCACCTGGGCACGGGGTCAGACTTTCGGCAGGGGGCGGCGCTTAAGGGTCGCCGGCCCGCCTTGTCAATCTAGGAAGCGAAGGGCTAGTGCCCGGCTCCATGATCGATCGCAATGAAGAGCTGGTGACGGTTTTTGGAGGCGGCGGTTTCATCGGCCGCTACGTCTGCGAATTCCTGATGAAGCAAGGTGCCCGGGTCCGCATCGCCCAGCGCGATCCGCGCCAGGCCTACATCATCCAGCCGCTTGGGCAGGTGGGCCAGTTCGGTTTCCTGAAGGCCGACATCACCAACCGCGACAGCGTGCGTCACGCGCTCCACGGCGCAACAGCCGCGGTCAACCTGTGCGGCGTGTTCGGAGCGAAGATGCGCGCCACCCACGTCGAAGGCGCTCGCAACGTCGCGGAAGCGGCGCGCGATGCGGGCCTCAGCGCCGTTGTGCAGGTATCGGCGATCGGAGCGAGCCTCCGGTCGCCTTCCGCTTACGGACGCACCAAGGCCGAAGGCGAAGAGGCGGTTCGCAACGCGTTTTCGCAGGCAACAATCATTCGTCCGTCGCTGGTGTTCGGGCCGGAGGACGAGCTTACCAACCGGTTCGCCCGAATGGCCCGGCTGCCCTTCCTTCCGGTGATCGCCGCCAAGCGCAATTTCCAGCCGGTCTACGTTCGCGACGTTGGGAAAGCGATCGCCATGGCCGTGCTCGATCCGGGGCAGTTCGGCGGCAAAACCTATGAGATCGGCGGGCCGCAGCGCCTGACGATGGTCGAGCTCCACCGTGCAATTCTTGAGATCACGGGCCAGCAGCCGGAGATCACCCCGGTGCCCGACATCTTCGCCGACCTGCTGTCGCGCTTCGGCTGGCTACCGGGCGCGCCACTGACGCGCGATCAGTGGCTGATGCTCGGGCAGGACAATGTTCCCTCGGGCGACCTGCCCGGCCTGGAGGCGTTCGGCATCCGCCCGACCCCGCTCGCCGCGGTCGCCTATGAATGGCTCGGACGCTTCCACAAGGGCGGCAAGTTCGCCGGTCGGCGCATCAACCTGGCGGCAACGAACTAGCCAGTGCCGATCCTTATCATCGCGATTATCCTCGGCATCGTCGAGGGCATCACCGAGTTCCTGCCGGTGTCGTCGACCGGGCATTTGATTCTCGCCACCGAACTGCTCGGCTTCGACGCTCAGAAGTGGGCGGCGTTCAACGTCATCATCCAGCTTGGGGCGATCCTCGCGATCGTCGTCCTTTACTGGCGGACTTTCTGGGCGGTGATCCAGGGGCTGATCCGCCGCGACCCGGTCTCGTTGCGCTTCGTGCGCAACATTCTGATCGGTTTCCTCCCGTCGGCCATCCTGGGCTTCATTCTCATCAAACATATCGAGGCGCTGCTCGGGAACGCCTACGTCGTTGCGATCGCCTTCATCGTCGGCGGCATCGCGATCCTCGTGATTGAGAAGCTGGCCAGACGTAGCGATGTCGTCGGTGTCGCCGAGCTGCCGGTCGGCACCGCGATAGGTATCGGCATCGCCCAATGCCTGGCGATGGTTCCGGGCGTCAGCCGCTCGGGCGCGACCATCATGGGGGCGCTGTCGCTCGGCGTCGAGCGGCGGACGGCGGCCGAGTTCAGCTTCTTCCTCGCTATCCCGACCATGGTCGGCGCGACTACGCTGGAATTCATCAAGCACCGTCGTGACCTACTCGCCGGAGCGAGCGGCGTCGGCTTTAGTGCGGTGGCGGTCGGTTTCATTGTCAGCTTCGTCGTCGCGCTCGTCGTCGTCCGCGCCTTCGTCCACTATATTTCGCGCCACGGCTTCGCGCCGTTCGCCTGGTACCGCATCGCCGCCGGAATCGCCGCGCTCGTCTGGCTTAGCGTCGGTCATTAAACTTTAACTTGCAGGCGCAACATCGAAGGCCGATAATTCAGAGACTTAGATGGGTGATCACCATGCGTAAGATCCTGATCCTCTTTCCGTTGTTGCTCGGCTCGACTGCTGCTTTCGCACAGCCGGTGCCGCAACTCCCGCCTGAGCTCACCGACCCGGCGACGGTCCATCAGTTCGCTGGAGCTCTTGATCAGCTGTCGCGTGCGCTGATGAACATCCGCATTGGCGAAGCGCGCGCCGCGCTCGAAGGACGCGACGCGACTCCGCGCGAACGCAACATGACCATCGGCGACTACGCGCGCCGCAACGACCCCAATTTCGACCGGCACCTGCACCGGCAAATCGCGAGCGTCGAGCCGGAGGTGCAGCGCGGCGTCCGTGCAGCCAACCGCGCTTTGCCGGCGGTCTCGCAGGCGATCGACGATGCCGAGCGGGCCGTAGATCGGGCGATCGCGAATATGCCCGATCCGACCTATCCTCGCCGCTAGACGCACACGCCTTTGCCGCTAAAGCTGCCGCGCCATGTGGCAGCTCTTTCAGTTCCCGCTCTGCCCCTTTTCGCGCAAGGTCCGCCTGGTCCTGGCCGAGAAGGGCGTGGGCCATGAGCTGGTGCGCGAAAACCCGTGGGAGCGCCGCGACGAGTTCATGGACCTGAACCCTGCCGGTGAAACTCCGGTGATGGTTGAGGCGGACCAGGGGGTCACGCTGATCGGGTCCCAGCCGATGGTCGAATATTTTGACGAGACGGTGGATCGAATGCCGATGATCCACGGCAATGCCGCGCTTCGCGCCGAAATCCGGCGCATGACCGAATGGTTCGACATCAAGCTCTACCGAGAAGCGGTCGAGCCGCTGATGAACGAGCGGATGCGAAAGCGACTGGTCAATCGCGAGAGCCCCGACACGCGCGTCCTCCGCGAAGCGATGCGGACCGCGTCCGAACATCTCGACTATCTCGATTATCTGCTCGACCACCGCCGCTGGCTTGCCGGACCCGGCTTAAGCCTCGCCGACTTCACCGCCGCCGCGCATTTGAGCGTGATCGACTATCTCGGTGCGCTAGACTGGCGCGGCCATAAACAGACCAAGGACTGGTATGCAGTGATGAAATCGCGTCCCTGCTTCAGGCCATTGCTCGCCGAGCGGATGGAGGTCATCGTTCCGCCCGGTCATTATGACAAGGTGGACTTTTAGCGTAGCCGCGGCTGGTCGCTATCGGGCCTGCTTAGTTTGCGAAGAACGGCTTTAATGCCGACGGCGGTGAAGGTCGCGATCAGGGAGAGCGCGGTCGAGAAGAGGAAGAGTCTGAAGAAGCTCGTGGGCATGTGAAGAGACCTCTGCGCCCGATCCATAGCATGAAACATCTTACGCGGCGATCAGCGCCCCGCGATAGACCTGGTCCTCCAGCGTCCGCCCCGCGCCCAGCGCGACGCAGCTCATCGGATCGTCGGCGACACGCACCGGCAGCCCGGTCGAATCCTGGAGCACGGTCGCGAACTCGCGCAGCAATGATCCGCCGCCGGTCATGGTGATGCCCTGGTCGATCACGTCCGCGGCGATTTCCGGCTGGGTATGTTCGAGGGCGGTGCGGACGACCTCGACGATTTGGTTGACCGGCTCGGCGAGGGCATCGGCGACTTGCGATTGGGTTAGCTCGATCTCGCCAGGCATGCCGCGGCCGACATCGCGACCGCGAACCAGCGCCGTCTTTCCCTTGCCGTCGCCGGGCCGAACCGCCGCTCCGATCTCCAGCTTCACGCGCTCGGCCGTGCCTTCGCCGATCAGCAGATTGTAGTTGCGCCGGACATAGGAGGCGATCGCCTCGTCCATCTTGTCGCCGCCGACCCGGGCGGAACGGCACAGCGCCAGACCCTGGAGCGAGATCACGCCGACCTCGGTCGTGCCGCCGCCGATGTCGACCACCATCGACCCGATCGGCTCGGCCACGGGCAATCCGGCGCCGATCGCGGCCGCCATTGGCTCTTCGATCAGCGACACCTTGTCCGCGCCTGCATTGGTGACCGCGTCGCGAATGGCGCGGCGCTCGACGTTGGTTGCGCCCGACGGAATGCAGATCACCACCTCGGGGCCCCGCGAGAAGCGGCTAGGTCCGCCGTGCGCCTTGCGGATGAAATGCTTGATCATTTCTTCGGCGACTTCGATGTCGGCGATGACTCCGGCGCGCAGCGGTCTGATCGTGCGGATGTTGTCGGGCGTCTTGCCCATCATCAGCTTGGCGTCATTGCCGACCGCGCGGACTTTGCGCGCGCCGTTCTCGATCTCCATCGCGACGACCGACGGTTCGCTGGTGATGATGCCCTGGCCGCGGACATAAACCACCGTGTTGGCGGTGCCGAGGTCGATCGCAACATCGCGTGACGAGAAGTTGAACAATGAGCGCATGGGCTGGCCCCCCGGCCAAAAACGAATCTGATTTACAAGGGCTTAGGGGAGGATGGTGCAACGAGAAGATGGTTAATGGCGGTTAAGCGTGGACTGTTCTTGAAATCAGTCGAGCTGAAAAGCTCAGGTGCTCACCGCCGACACGAGATAGTTCAAGCGCAGGTCGTCACTGAGGTGGAGGCCGCGCGCCGGCGACCAGGCAATTCCCTCGATGTCGATGCAGGACAGGCCCGCATCGGCCAGCAGTAGCTTCATACGCTCGGGGGCGATGAATTTGGCGAAATCGTGCGTGCCCCTCGGGATCCGACCGAGCCCTTCGCCAATGGTGATCATCAGGAGCTTCGACCAGCCGGTTGCGTTGGGCGTCGACAGGATCAGCAACCCATCGGGCGCGAGCCGCGTCGCCAGCGCCTTCACGAACGCGGCCGGGTCGGCGACATGCTCGATCACCTCCATGCAGGTGATGAGGTCGAACTGACCTTCGAGATTCGTCAGCTCGCCGGCGCGATAGTCAATCGCCAGTCCCTGCGCGGCCGCGTGCTCGCGCGCCGCCGCGATCAATTCGGGGGCGGCATCGAGTCCGGTGACCTCCGCACCGAGCCGCGCCAGCGGCTCGGCCAGCAGCCCCGCGCCACAACCGACGTCCAGCGCAGTTTTCCCCTCGAGCGGCGTGCGGCGGCACTCGTCGCATTGCCAGTGCTGGTCGATCTGGTCGCGAATATATTTGAGGCGGACGGGATTGAGCCGGTGCAGCATCGCTTCAGGTCCACTGGGGTCCCACCAGTCCCCTGCCTGCGCGGCGAACTGCTTTACTTCATCGCTGACGATGCTGCTCACGCCCGCCTCCATGCCTCTTGGGCTTGCAAAGGGGAAGAACCTCATGCGTTGAGGCGTCGCGATGGATCATTTCGAGCTGAGGGACGGCGAGCTTCACTGCGAGGAGGTGCCGCTGGCCGAGATTGCCGCGGCGGTGGGTACGCCCGTCTATGTCTATTCGACCGGAACCATGTGCCGCCACGTCGCGGCGCTCAGGCAAGCGCTGGAGCCCTTTCCCGACCCGCTGATCGCTTATGCGGTAAAGGCCAATCCCAACAGCGCGGTGATCGCGACCCTGGCCAAGGCCGGGCTCGGCGCCGATGTCGTTTCCGGCGGTGAGTATCGGCGCGCAATCGCCGCGGGAGTGTCCGGCGACAAGATCGTCTTCTCGGGCGTGGGCAAGACCGACGACGAGATGCGGCTCGCGCTCGAAGACGGCATCTATCAGTTCAATCTCGAATCGCTCGACGAGGCTGAGATGCTTTCGGCGGTCGCGACCGGGATGGGCAGGACGGCCCCAGTCGGCTTCAGGGTCAATCCGGATGTTGCCGCCGGCGGGCACGCCAAGATCACCACCGGTTCCGCGGAAAACAAGTTCGGGATCGCCATCGGCGAGGCAACTGAGGCTTACGACCGCATCGCGACGTTGCCCAGCCTCCACGTTCAAGGCGTCGCTGTCCATATCGGCAGCCAGCTGACCAGCCTCGACCCGCTCGAGCGCGCCTTCACCCGCATCGGCGAATTGATCGCGGAGTTTCGCGGCGCCGGCCACGACATCAGGGTGGCTGATCTCGGTGGCGGGCTCGGCGTGCCCTACGATCCAGGTCAGCCGCTGCCGCCCAGCCCCGCCGACTATGGCGCGATGGTCAAGCGCATCGCCGGCGGCTGGAACGCTCGTCTGGTGTTCGAGCCCGGACGGCTGATCGTCGCCAATGCCGGCGTCCTCCTGTCGCGCGTCATCCGCGTGAAGCCCGGCGCGACCGATCCATTCGTGATCGTCGATGCGGCAATGAACGACCTGATGCGTCCCGCGCTTTACGACGCCTGGCACCGGATCGAGGCGGTCAGGCCGGGCGGAAGGCTGCGCACTTCCAATGTCGTCGGCCCGGTGTGCGAGACCGGCGATACCTTCGCTACCGGGCGGCAGATGGACGAAGTCGCAGCCGGGGATCTTGTCGTGTTCCGCACCGCAGGCGCCTACGCCGCCGCAATGGCGAGCACCTACAATTCGAGGCCGCTGACCCCTGAGGTGCTGGTTGACGGGAAATGCTGGGCCGTGGTCAGGCCGCGCGTCGGCATCGACGCCCTGATTGCTGCGGATCGGGTCCCCGACTGGCTCACTGGTTGCGCCACCGTCCCTAGCAGCTAAACCCGCGCCGCAATGGCCCGTATCGTGATGAAATTCGGCGGCACCTCGATGGCGGGCATCGAGCGCATTCGCCACGTCGCCGGGCTGGTGAAGCGCGAGGCCGACAGGTGTAACGACGTCGCCGTTGTGGTCTCGGCCATGGCTGGAGAGACCGATCGCCTCGTCCAGTTGTGCAAGGAAGCTGCGCCGCTTTACGACCCGCGCGAATATGATGTCGTGGTCGCCAGCGGCGAGCAAGTCACGGCCGGCCTGCTCGCGATCACTTTGTCCGGCATGGGTGCCAACGCGCGTTCCTACATGGGTTGGCAGCTGCCGATCCGCGCCTCAGGCCACAGCTCGGCATTGATTGACCATATCGACGCCGCGATCCTCGAAGACGTATTCGCCAAGGGCGGGATCGCCGTCATTCCCGGATTCCAGGGGATCACCGCCGAGGGCGACCTTGCGACGCTGGGCCGGGGCGGATCCGATACCTCGGCGGTCGCGCTCGCCGTCGCGGTCAAGGCCGACCGATGCGACATTTACACCGACGTCGAAGGCGTCTTCACCACCGACCCGCGCATCGTTCCTCGCGCTCGCAAGCTCAATGCCATCACCTATGAGGAAATGCTGGAGCTGGCATCGGTGGGAGCGAAGGTGCTGCAAACCCGCTCGGTCGGGCTCGCAATGCGCTACAACATGGCACTGCAGGTGCTTTCATCATTCGAGGACAGGCCGGGAACGCTCATCGTCAGCGACGACAAGATTGGGGAGCTCAACATGGAAAAGCAGCTCGTCACGGGCATCGCCCATGACAAGAATGAGGCGCGGGTGACGCTCACCGGCCTGCCCGACAAGGCCGGCACCGTCGCTGCGATCTTCGCGCCGCTCGCCAAGGCGAGCATCAATGTCGACATGATCGTCCAGAGCGGTGCCGGGACTGGCGCGCCGAGCGACCTTACCTTCACCGTCCCCACAGCTTCCCTGGCGCATGCCGTCGCCGAGCTCGAGAAGGCCAAAGGCGCAATTGGCTTCGCGACGATTGTGACCGACACCGATGTCGTGAAGGTCAGCGCAGTCGGGATCGGCATGCGCTCCAATGCTGGCATTGCAGCGAAAATGTTCGAAACACTGGCTGAGCGCGGGATCAACATCCTCGCCATTTCGACCTCCGAGATCAAAGTCTCGGTGCTGCTTCCGGAGGATTATACGGAGCTTGCGGTCCGCGTGCTTCACACCGCCTTCGGGCTCGACGCGGAGCAGGCGGCGTGAGCGGCGAGGGCCTGATCGCCGAGCCGCGCGCGGTCCACACCCCATCGAACTTTGGCGTGGGGCACGCGCGGCTAAAGGAGCTGATGCACCGCGGTACCGAATTCTTCGGTTGCGATGTTGCAATCATGGGCGGCGCGATGAGCTGGATTTCCGAGCGCCACCTCGTCTCGGCGATCAGCGATGCCGGCGGCTTCGGAGTTATCGCGTGCGGCGCCATGAGCCCTGAACTGCTCGACGCGGAGATCGCCGAAACCGTGGCTCGCACGAACAGGCCATTCGGCGTCAACCTCATCACCATGCACCCGCAGCTCTCCGACCTGATCGACACCTGCGCGAAGCACCGCGTCAGCCATGTCGTGCTTGCGGGTGGTCTTCCGCCCGGCGGTGCGATCGACCGGATCAAGGCCAGTGGCGCCAAACTGATGGCCTTCTCTCCGGCGCTGTCGCTGGCGAAAAAGCTGATGCGCTCGGGCGTTGACGCTTTGGTCATTGAGGGCATGGAGGCCGGCGGCCACATAGGTCCCGTCTCGACCTCGGTCCTCGCGCAGGAGATTCTGCCGAACGTTTCAAAGGACATCCCCGTGTTCGTCGCCGGCGGTATCGGCCGCGGCGAAGCGATCGCGGCTTACCTCGAAATGGGCGCGGTCGGGGTCCAGCTCGGCACGCGCTTCGTCTGCGCGACCGAATGCATCGCCCATCCGAACTTCAAGAAGGCCTTCATCCGCGCCTCGGCCCGCGATGCGATTCCCTCGGTGCAGATCGACCCGCGTCTGCCGGTGATCCCGGTGCGCGCGCTCAAGAATCAGGAGATGGTCAACTTCGCCGCGAAGCAGCGCGAGGTCGCACAGAAGCTTGACGAAGGCGAGATCGAAATGGCCGAGGCCCAGCTCCAGATCGAGCATTATTGGGCGGGCGCGCTTAGGCGCGCCGTCATCGACGGCGACGTCGAGAGCGGATCGGTCATGGCCGGACAGTCGGTCGGGATGGTCAGCCGCGAGGAGCCTGTCGCCGAAATCATCCGGGAATTGGTCGATGAGGCGGCCGCCGCGCTCGAAAGTCGCGGCTAAAAGCGTCTCGCGGCGGTACAGCGGCAGATCGGCGCTTCGTCCGGCTTTGCTTGACTGACACAAGGCGGATCATGGTCGAAGAACAAACCAACTCCTGCCGCCGCGCTTCAGAGCGTGAACAGGTAGTCCTTGCGGGATCCGCCTTCGGGCTCGGCCGCTCGCGCTCGATCATGGTATCCGATCTCTCCACTGATGGCGCCCGCCTCGACGCCCGCGACATGCCGGCTCCCGGTGACGACGTGCTCGTCGTCGTCGGACCATTCGACGGACTGGCGAAGGTTGTGTGGCGCAGCGACGATCATTGCGGCGTGCGCTTCGATGAGCCGCTGGCTGGCAAAACTCTCGACCGGATGAAAAGCGAAGCGAAGTGGATGGCAGTCGCCGGCTGGTACCGCTGAGCTTAACCGGCTCGCATTTTCCATCGCGCGCGTGACAGGGCTGCGGCGCATCTGTTAGCCGGGTGCTCATGCCGCTCAGCGCCGCCACCTCAGCCCGCGAGATCCTGACCGGTCTGCACGCGATCATGGCGGGCCGCGGATCGGCCCAGTCCAAGCTCGACAAGGTGGTCGACCTCATCGCCGGGAAAATGGTCAGCGAGGTCTGCTCGATTTACCTGCTGCGCGATAATAACCTCGAATTGTTCGCCACTCACGGCCTCCGCAAGGAAGCCGTCCATGTGACGCGGCTCAAAATGGGTGAAGGCCTTGTCGGCACGATTGCCGCCGAGGGCCGCGTGCTCAATCTCGCCGAAGCCGCAGAGCACCCGGCGTTTCTCTACAAGCCCGAAACCGGTGAGGAGCGCTACCACAGCTTCGCAGGAGTCCCGATCGTCCGGCTCGAAAGCCCGATCGGCGTCCTCGCCGTCCAGCATGCCGAGCCGCGCCGCTACGAAGATGTCGAAATCGAAGCGCTGCAGACCGTCGCAATGGTGCTGTCGGAGATGATCGCCGGCGCCCGCCTCACCGACGGCGCTCGCCGCAGTCGCCTCCGCAGCGCCGGGCCGTTGCGCCTGCCCGGCCTTCGGCTCGTAGCGGGCATGGCCAAGGGCGTGGCGGTGTTCCACGAGCCGCGCGTCGTTGTTGAGCATACCGTCGCCGAGGACATCGAGGCCGAGCGCGCGCGGGTCTACGGCGCGTTTCGCAAGATGCGCGAGCAGATCGACAATATGGCCCGCGACGCCGAGTTCGGCACCACTGGCGAGCACCAGGATATCCTCGAGACCTACCGCATGTTCGCGTACGACGAGGGCTGGTCGCGGCGCATCAACGCGGCCATCGACAGCGGCCTTACCGCCGAAGCGGCGATCGAGCGCGTGCAGCAGCGCACCCGGGCGCGGATGCGTGAAATCGACGACCCGCTGCTCCAAGAGCGGATGCACGACCTCGAAGACCTGTCCAACCGGCTGCTGCGAATCGTCTCCGGGCGCATGGGTACTGCCGCGCAGACCGGCCTCGCCCGTGACGCGGTGCTGATCGCGCGCAATCTCGGGCCTGCCGAGCTCCTCGAATATGACCGCCGCCGGCTGAAGGCCGTGCTGCTCGAAGAAGGCTCGCTGACCTCGCATATGACGATCGTCGCGCGGGCCATCGGCGTGCCAGTCATCGGGCGCCTGCACGACATCCGCCACAGCGTCGAAGAGGGCGAGACGATCCTCGTCGACGGCGACAACGGCAGCGTCATCATCCGCCCGAATCGCGTGCTGCTCGCCGGGTTCGAGCACCGCATGACGCTGAGCCAGAAGCGGCGGGCCGAGTTCGAGGCGATCAGGAACCTGCCGGCCAAGACCGTCGACGGGGTGCAGGTCAGCATCATGGTCAATGCGGGGCTGGCCGAGGACGCCCTCGCACTGCCGATGAGCGGCGCCGAGGGCATCGGCCTTTTCCGCACCGAGTTCCAGTTTCTCGTTTCGGCAACGCTGCCCGGGCGCGATCGGCAAATGCGCCTTTACACCAAGGTGCTCGAGGCGGTGGGCGGCCGCCCGGTCGTCTTCCGCACGGTCGACATCGGGGGCGACAAGGCGCTGCCCTATTTGACCGACGATGCCGAGGAGCAGGCCGAGAACCCGGCGATGGGCTGGCGCGCGCTGCGGCTCTCGCTCGACCGCTCGACGCTGATGAAGGCCCAGGCCCGAGCGCTGATCGATGCGTCCGCCGGCAAAGTCCTTCGGGTCATGTTCCCGATGATTTCCGAGCCATGGGAGTATGAGCAGGCTCGCTCGTTGTTCGAGGAGCAGGTCGAATGGGCCCGCGGCGCGCACCGGAAACTCCCCTCGCGCATCCTGTTCGGTGCCATGCTTGAGGTGCCTAGTCTCGCCGAAATGCTCGATCAGCTGTTGCCGAGGGTCGACTTCATTTCGGTCGGCACCAATGATTTGACGCAGTTCCTGTTCGCGGCCGACCGCTCCGACCCGCGCCTCGCCCAGCGTTACGACTGGCTTAGCCCAGCCATCCTTCGCTTCCTGAAACGCGTACTGGATCAGTCGCGAGCAGCGAACGTCCCCGTGCGCATCTGCGGGGAAATGGCGGGACGCCCACTCGAAGCCATGGCGCTGGTTGGCCTGGGCGCGGAAAGTGTTTCGATTACGCCAGCGGCTGTCGGCCCGGTCAAGGCAATGGTACGTTCGCTCGACGCTGCCGCAATACGCAGCCGAATGGACCAGCTTCTGGTCCGCCCGCCGCGAGACATGCGCAAGACACTCACAGAGTGGGCGCGACGACATAATGTTGTGGTGGGGTAGGTTGCGGTTGACACCCGCTCCACAGCCCTCAAACAAGGCACATGCCCAAGCGCGACCCTGAGATTGAGACGGCGGACTCGGAACCGGTATCGGAAATGCCGCCGACCGCCGGCGAGCGGCTCCGCGCGGCACGCGAGAAGCAAAAGCTGAGCCTTGAAGAGATCGCTGCACAGACCAGAATTCCGCTGCGCCATCTGGCCAGCATCGAGAGCGGCGAGTGGGATAATCTGCCGGCGCCGACCTACACGATCGGCTTTGCCAAGAATTACGCTTCGATTGTCGGCCTCGACCGGACCGAAATTGGCGATCAGTTGCGCGAAGAGATGGGTGGTCAACGCTTCACGACCACATCGGCCGACGTGTTCGAGCCCGCGGACCCGCGACGCACCATGCCAAAATCGCTGGTGATCGGCGCGGTCATCGTTGCCGTGCTCCTGATCGTGGTCATGAGTGTGCTCAATCGGCGCGCGCTCGAACAGCCGGACCAGAATGCCGCGATGAATGCGGCGGCGGCGCCAATTACAACTGCGCCTTCCGCGCAACCGGCACCGGCGCCGGTTGCGTCAACGTCGGGGCCTGTCGCCCTGACGGCGACGGCACCGGCGTGGATCAAGGTGACGGACGAGGGCAAGACCTTGTTCGAAGGTCAGCTTTCGGCCGGGCAGTCCTACACCGTACCCGCGGGCGTGACCGCGCCGATGCTCAAGGCCGGAAAGCCCGAAGCACTGAACGTTACGGTAGGAGGAACAGCCGTTCCCCAGGTCGGTCCCGCGGGCAAGGTCACGACGGTGAGCTTGCTTCCATCGAACCTGCTGAAAACATCGGCGCCGGCGACTCAGTCGCCCACGGCAACGCCACCGGCCCCCGCCATTTCCGCGCCGCGCGCACCTGTGCCCGCCAGGCGCCTCCATACATCCGCCGCGCCAGCGCAGTCGCCGGCAACCGAGCCCGTTACCAACACCCAATAGGATTCATCGCCGCGCAATGCGCGGGGCGGCAGAATGGGGTCCGAACCGAAGCGTGGGGAAATTGTCGTGAAGAATCGTTTGATCGCCGCTCTCGCGACCGGCGCTGCTCTGACACTCGTTCCGGCGACTGTTCAGGCGCAGCGTCAGGCGCCGCCCACTCCCGAGCAGCGGCTCGACCGTCTCGAAAAGCAGATCCAGCAGGTGCAGCGGCAGGTCTTTCCGAAGGGCCGCCCCGCCGACACGGCTGGCTTTTCCGACGATCCAGCCGCGACCCAGTCGTCGGTCGTCAACCTCGACCAGCGCCTCGACGCGCTCGAAAAGCAGGTCGCGGACCTCGTTCGCCTGTCGGAAGAGAATGGCAATCGCCTGCGCAACCTTGAAACGGGCATTAGCGAGTTCAAGACCGGCCAGGATCAACGAATCTCCGCGCTCGAGCAGCGCCTGAACGAAGCTTCGGCCGCCGCTCCCGTTGTTGCGCCACCGGAAGCTCCGGCGGTTTCGACGGCGCCCACAAGGTCCAAGAATGTGCCGCCAAAGGCGCCGGCGAAGAAAACAACCGCCGCGCAGCCGATTGAGAATGAAGGGGCTGCCCCGGTCGAATCGGCGGCTGCGGCAAGCGATCCAGGGGAAGACGCCTACACCCAGGGCTTCCATCTGTGGGAAGCGGGCCAGTATGATCAGGCGATTGCGGCACTGAAGGCTTTCACCGCAGCCTATCCCAAGCATCGCCGAGTCAGCTACGCCAACAACCTCATCGGCCGGTCGCTCTTGAGCAAGGGCCAGACGCGCGATGCGGCTAACACCTTTCTTGCCAATTACCGCGGCAATCCGGGCGGCGAGCGCGCGGCGGACAGCCTGTATTACCTCGGCCAGGCGGCGTTGCAGCTTGGCCAGCCGGCACAGGCCTGCAGGGTCTATGCGGAATTCGAAGCCATCTATGGCGGCAAGGCACGAGCCGACCTCAAGAAGCAGGTCAGCGACGGCAAGGCCCAGGCCCAATGCAACTGACGATCTAGCCAACGAGGCTGCGTCATATTGAGATTGCCTCAGCATCCATATTGGAGGCAGGGGTCCGCTGGTCGTAAGGGGCAAGGAAACGAGCTCTTGGGGGGCGCGTGCACGCAACTATCCTCGAACGATTTCGGGCCAACCTTGATGCGCTAATCGCACCGCATGCGCGGATCGGAGTGGCGGTGTCGGGAGGGCCCGACAGCCTCGCCTTGCTGCTCCTCGCGGCCGCGGCGCGGCGGGGACAAGTTGAAGCGGCGACGATCGACCATGGTCTTCGTGCCGAAGCGCACGATGAAGCGCTGATGGTTGGCGCCGTGTGCGAGCGGCTCGGAGTCCGCCACGCAACGCTGACCGCCCGCTGGTCGGAGGTTCCCGAGACCGCGATTCAGGAGCGCGCGCGCAATCAGCGCTACCGTTTGCTCGGCTATTGGGCGGAGGAGCGCGGGCTCCACGCGCTCGCCACCGCTCACCATGCCGAGGACCAGGCCGAGACATTGTTGATGCGCCTGGCCCGGGGTTCCGGCGTCCGCGGTCTCGCCGGAATGCGGCCTCGTTCGGTCTCGCCCGGCGCCCATGTCCGCCTCCTGCGTCCCCTGCTCGGCTGGCGCCGCGCGGAACTGGAGGAGATTTGTAAGAGCGCGGGCCTGACGCCCGTCGCCGACCCCAGCAATCAGGATGCGCGGTTCGAGCGAGTGCGCGTTCGCCGCGCACTCGCCGAACTCGACTGGCTCGATCCCGGCGCAATCGCGCTGTCCGCCGCCCACCTTGCCGACGCCGATGCCGCCCTCGACTGGGCAGCGAGGGCCGAATGGGACGACTGCGTCCACGAAAAGCACCGCAGCATCACCTATCGCCGTTCCGACGCCCCAACCGAAATCGTCCGCCGGATCGTCGGCCGCGCAATCCGAAAGCTGGCCACCGAAGGCGAGTTTGAACCGCGGGGAGCGGAAATTTCGCGGCTGATTTCGACCCTCGCCGACGGCGGAAAGGCCACGCTGCGAGGGGTCCTTTGCCAAGGCGGAGCCGAGTGGCACTTTGTTCCGTCCCCGAACCGGACTCGACCTGTGGATAACTTTGATTAAGTTCTGCTCCCGCGACTCGGGGCAGGGTCGATGTGCGTGGAGGGGCCAGTGGAGACCGATCAACGCTATTTCCGGCGTCGCGCGAGCGAGGAGCTCGCTGCTGCACGCCGTGCCGTAACCGACGCAGCGCGCGAGCGGCGCCTCATGCTGGCGGATAGTTTCCTGGAACGCCTGAAAACGGTTGAGGGCGGCTACGTCACCGTCGACTAAGAACTTGGCGGCACCATAAAGCTGCGCTCACCGCCGCCGTCCCGGCGCGGTACAACGTTCATGTCATCTCAACGCCACATTGTTATTGGCCTGATTACGCCTATTTTATTGGGCCGGGCGTTGACGCCCCCGAAAGACGAGCGATGAACGACAAAGACAAGAAGCCTGGAAATCCCTGGACCAAGAGCCTCCTGATCTGGGGAGGCGTGCTGTTCGCGCTCGTCCTGTTCGTGCAGATGATCGACGGCGGGTCGCGCGCGCCGGCCGGCAACGCGGTCCCTTATTCCGAATTTGTCCGCCAGGTTGACGATGGCAACGTCCGCACCGTCATCATGTCCGCCGGCGGCACCACCAGCAACTCGACCATCGCGGGAAAACTCGCGAGCGGCGAGGACTTCCACACGATTGCGCCCGCCGGCTCGGACATTGCCGACCGCATGGTCCAGAAGGGCGTCGCGGTCCAGGTCAAGGCCGAGGAGCAGTCGAGCATTTGGCTCTACATGCTCTACAACTCGCTGCCGTTCCTGCTCATCGTCGGCATCAGTTTCTTCGTGATGCGGCAGATGCAGAAGAACGCCGGTTCGGGCGCGATGGGCTTTGGCAAGAGCCGCGCCCGAATGCTGACCGAAAAGCAGGGCCGGGTGACCTTCCAGGATGTCGCCGGCATCGACGAGGCTCGCGAAGAGCTCCAGGAGATCGTCGAGTATCTGAAGGACCCCGGCAAGTTCGCTCGCCTTGGGGGCAAGATTCCCAAGGGCGCGCTGCTCGTCGGCCCTCCGGGCACCGGTAAAACGCTACTTGCCCGCGCTATCGCGGGTGAGGCCGGCGTTCCGTTCTTCACCATCTCCGGTTCGGACTTCGTCGAGATGTTCGTCGGCGTCGGTGCGAGCCGAGTCCGCGACATGTTCGACCAGGCCAAGAAGTCGGCTCCGTGCATCGTCTTCATCGATGAGATCGACGCCGTTGGGCGCCATCGTGGCGCCGGTCTTGGCAATGGCAATGACGAGCGCGAGCAAACGCTGAACCAGCTGCTGGTCGAGATGGACGGCTTTGAGGCCAACGAAGGCATCATCATCATCGCCGCCACGAATCGGCCCGACGTGCTCGACCCGGCGCTTCTGCGCCCCGGCCGCTTCGACCGCCAGGGCGTGGTGCCGCGCCCCGACATCGATGGGCGCGAGCAGATCCTTGGCGTGCACATGAAGAAGGTGCCGCTGGCGCCCGACGTCGAAGCGCGCGTGATCGCCCGCGGCACGCCCGGCTTCTCGGGCGCCGACCTTGCCAACCTCGTCAACGAAGCCGCGCTGCTTGCCGCCCGTCGCGGCAAGCGCCTGGTCGCGATGCAGGAGTTCGAGGACGCCAAGGACAAGGTGCTGATGGGCTCCGAGCGCAAGTCGATGGTAATGACCGAGGACGAGAAGCGGATGACTGCCTATCACGAGGCGGGGCATGCGATCGTCGCGCTCAATGAGCCGGCTTCCGACCCGATCCACAAGGCGACGATCATCCCACGTGGCCGCGCCCTCGGCCTTGTCATGCGCCTGCCGGAGCGGGATAGTTACTCCTATCACCGCGACAAGATGTACGCGAACCTTGCTGTCTCGATGGGCGGACGCGTCGCCGAGGAAATGATCTTCGGCTACGACAAAGTGTCTTCCGGCGCTTCTTCCGATATCCAGTATGCGACCAGCCTCGCGCGCGACATGGTGACGCGTTGGGGCATGTCGGACGCGCTCGGCCCGCTGCAATATGCCGAGCCCGACGAGGAAGTGTTTCTCGGCTATTCGGTCAACCGCACGCGCCAGATGTCGAACGAAACGGCGCAGGCGATCGATAAGGAAATCCGCAAGACGGTCGAGGACGGCTACGAGCGCGCCAAGTTCGTGCTGACCGAGAACAGGGACCAACTCGAAAGCCTCGCCCAGGCGCTTCTCGAATATGAGACATTGTCGGGCGACGAGATCAAGAAGGTCCTGGCCGGAGAAACGATCGACCGCGGCGGAAGCAAGGGCCCAGCGATCCCTGCTGCCGGCTCGTCAATCCCGAAGGCGAAGCGGCCGAAACCCGGCGCGCTCGGCGGACCGGCCACGGCCGGCGCCTAGTCGCTGATCCCCAGCAGGACGACGGCGACCGCGAATAACAGCAGCGCGGTAAGGGCGAAGGCTAACAACAGCGTAAGCCGCCAAAGCGCGCCGAAGCGCCGAAGCTGATATGCGCCCCTCAGCTGCCTGTACATATGGACCGGCGGAATGATCAGGGCCGCCACCCCGACACCGGGGAGACCCGCTTTTCCCCAGCCGGTCAGCGCAACCGTCAGCAGCATCATGAACGACAGCGAATAGGTCACGAAAACGCTGTGGTCGTAGAGCCTGAAGCGCCGGCTGAACGGAAACAGCAGCCACAGGAACGGCACGGAAATCGGGATCAGCAGCCACGCAAACTTCGAAGCGGCATCCTGCAATTTGTACACGGCCAACTGCGGATTGGCCTTCGCCTTGGCAACCGCATTGCGCACCAGGGGAAGGTCGGACGTAATCGCATTATCTTTGTTGTCGGCCAAGATCGCGTTGCTGATGCCTTCCTTTTTGATGCGAAGGAGTGTGTTCAGTTCTTTGTTTTGCTCGCCGAGAGCCAGCTCAATCGGACCTCTGTCCGACTCATCCGCTTTCGCGCGCTCCGTCTCGAGCCTGGCAATCTTCGCCCTGACGCCGGCGATTGCCTCATCGGTCGAATGATACATCCGATTGCCGGCTGAGATATTGGTGAGCCCGGGAGGACTGACCAACTGCAGCACTGCAAACAGCAGGAAGACGCTGAACAGGAACAGCGCCAGTGGTGAGACGAATCTTGCCCGCTGTCCTTCGATGTACCGGCGCGTGAGATCTCCCGGTCGCCAGGCCAGCAACGGCAGTGTTTTAAAGATCTTCCCTTCGAAGTTCAGCGTGCCGGTCAGCAAGTCCTGGGCGAAAGCACGCAGCGTCCGATGAACATGGGCGTGCTGCCCGCAGGCATAACAATAGCTTCCCACGAGTGGGGTGACGCAATTGAGACAATTCTTCTCATGCGTGTGGCCGGGCGCCGCCCCTTCACCCGCTCGCGGCTCCACCGCTCGACCGAGCAGGCCCCCGGTCACCGCATCCGCGACTGCTTCAAACTCGCCCATTCGCTACCCCCGCGTAGATATTATGCGAGGTTCAAGCGGCATGCTAGCGCGGGCACATGGCGCGCATCGGGCTCCTTGGCGGCTCCTTCAACCCGGCCCACGCCGGCCACCGGCGCATCAGCCTCGATGCGATGGCGGCGCTTGATTTGGACGAGGTGTGGTGGCTGGTCTCTCCCGGCAATCCGTTGAAGGAAGGCGCCAGGGACATGGCGCCGTTCGAGGCGCGCCTCGCCGCTGCGGAAGCCATGGCCAAGCGCTCTTGCATCCAGGTCAGCGACTTCGAGCAGCGGGCAGGCACGCGTTTCACGATCGACACAGTTCGGTTGCTGAAGCGGCGCTACCCGGCCCACCGCTTCATTTGGTTGCTTGGAAGCGACACTCTGCCAAATTTTCACTTATGGCGCCGTTGGAGGGGCTTAGCTCGTGAAGTGCCGATTGCGGTGATTCGCCGGCCCGGTTATGATTCCATAACCCACGCGGCTCGCGCGATGGGTTGGTTGCGGAGGTTCGTCCATCCTTCCAGCCAGGCAAAGCAGTGGACGGAATGGAGTGCACCGGCGATCATCTTTCTTCGCCTGCCGCCCGATCCGACCTCCGCAACCGCCATTCGCGTGCAAGACCCCTATTGGTATCGCCGAACGAAAGCGCGACTTGCGCGTTCGCATCGTTTCGGCCTGCCAAGGTTCGCCAGGAGACCCCTTGACCGAACAACCCGTTGAAGCCGCCGGCGCCGCCGCCCGTGCCCCCATCGACGTCGACGATCTTCACAAGCTCGTTCTTCAGTCGCTTGACGACGACCAGGCCGTTGAGGTCGTTTCAATCCCATTGGCGGGGAAATCCAACATTGCCGACCATATGGTGATCGCGACAGGGCGCTCGACCAGGCAGGTCGCGTCGATGGCCGTTAAGCTTCGCGACAAGATTAAAGAGCGATTTAGCCGTAACGTTCGCATCGAAGGGCTCCCGGCGGCGGATTGGGTGCTGATCGACGCGGACGACGTAATCATCCACATCTTTCGTCCCGAAGTGAGAAATTTTTACAATTTGGAACGAATGTGGGCATTTGGCGACGAGTCGGGCGTAAGCGCGACTGCACGCGGGTGAGGGCAATGCGGTTCAGTGCACTTATTTTTTCGCTTTTGGCGTTGGTCGCGCAGCCTGCGGTCGCGGCCTCTTCGCCCGACCTCCTGAGCCTCGAACAGCAACTGAACTCGATGGTTGCCGGCAAGTCCGCCGACGTCGGCGTTGCCGCACTCGACCTCAACTCGGGTGAGACCGTCAGCATCAAGGGCAACACACCCTTTCCGATGGCAAGCACCGTCAAAGTCGCTGTCGCGGCGCTCTATCTTGCGCAGGTCGATAACGGGCGCCGCTCGCTCGATGACAGCATCAACGGCCAATCGGCGCGCAGCCTGATGAAGCGAATGCTGGTCCACAGCGACAACCAGGCCACCGACATCCTGCTTGCCGACCTCGGGGGTCCCCATGCGGTCCACGATTGGCTGCAGGCCAATGGCATTAACGGGCTTCGCGTCGACCGGAACATCTCCGATCTCCTGCATAGCCGGCGAGACCTTTGGGACCGGCGCGATTCGAGCACGCCGGTCGCGATGGTCGATCTGTTGAGGCGCATCTACAAGGCGGAGCTGATCAAGCCCCAGAGCCGCGATTTCCTCCTCGATCTGATGGCGCAATGCCAGACCGGCAAGAACCGCATCAAGGCGCTGCTCCCTGGGGTGCCGATCGAGCATAAGACCGGGACGCTGGACGGGCTCGCCGACGACGTCGGATTCCTGACCATGCCGGATGGGCACCGCGTCGCCGTCGCGATCTTCACCCGTGGTGGCACCGACCGGCCGCGGACGATCGCCGAAACGGCGCGGGTCATTTATGAGGGCTTCAAGGCGATCCTGACTTGGCCGCTGAGTACCGCCGCCTCCGCCGCACAATAGGTGCTTCTTCACATAATTGCCCGAGGCAAGATCGGCCGCTCCCCGGAAGCCGAGCTGGTCGATCGCTACCTCAAGCGCATAGTGTGGCCGACCAGGCTCACGGAATTGCCGGATCGAGGCGGCAAGTTGCCCGAACTCCCTCCCAATAGCCTCGAGATCGTACTCGATGAGCGCGGGAACGCTCTGACCTCAATCGAGCTGGCCAGAATGCTCGAGAAGTGGCGTGTCGCTGGCAAGCGCGAAGCCCGATTCCTGATCGGCGCCGCCGACGGGCATGGCGAGGATGAGCGCAGCAACGCCGATCTTCTGCTGTCGTTCGGGCCGGCGACGTGGCCGCATCTGCTGGTCCGCGCGATGCTCGCCGAGCAATTGTTTCGCGCGACATCGATCCTTGCCAACCATCCGTATCACCGCGAAGGTTAGGTCGATGCGGCACGTCGTATTCGCGCTTCTGCTTTGCCCAATGCTCACAGCCAGCGCGATCGCGCAGGGTGGCGGTGATCCGCTGGATTTAGCGCTAAAGGCAGCCCTTTCCGAACAGGCTATCGCGGACGCGCAGACGGCGCGGCTCGAGCAGGCCGCGGCCAAGGCCCAGACTGAGGCCGGCCGCCTCCAGGCACAGCAGGCGGCGGCGGCGCAGGCGATCGAGGCTGCCGAAGCGCGGATCGGCGCCGCGAACGCGCGCCTGCAACTGGCGTCCGCTTACGTCTCTGCTCACCGGCAGCAGCTCGCGACCGAGCAGCAGCCAGTCTCCTCGCTTCTCGCCGGGCTTGCGACCATGGCGCGGCGGCCGCCGTTGCTGGTGCTCGCCGACCGCGGTGGCACCGACGAGCTGGTCAAGGTGCGCTTGCTGCTCGACGCGACGTTGCCGGTTATCCGCGGCCGCACCGAGCGCTTGTCGGCCGAGCTCACCCAAGGCGAGCGGCTCCAGCAGACGGCGCTTGCCGCGGGCGCCGAGCTCGCCCGAAGCCGTGATAATCTCGCAATTCGCCGCCGGTCCTTTGCCGCGCTCGAGCAACAGGCCATGCTACGTGCGCTTGCTTCGCAGGGGCAGGCGCTTGGAACCAGCGACATCGGAATGGCGGCCAGCGAGGATGTGGAGCGCCTTCGCGGGCAGCAGGCCAACACGCAATCCATCCGCGCCGTTGCGGCGCATCTCGCGACCTTGGAGGACGCGGCACCGCTCAGTCCGTTTGGACCCGAGGGAACCAACCCGCTCCCGCCATTCGCTTACCAGCTTCCCGCCGCTGCTCCCGTCACGGACGGTGTCGCGTCGGTGAACGAGAGCGGCGTGCGCTCACGCGGCCTGACGCTGGCTACGGCACGCGGCGCCGCGATAGCCGTTCCGTCCGATGGGATAGTAAAATTCGCGGGGCCGTTCCGCGACTATGATGGAGTGCTCATCATCGACCATGGCGGGGGATGGATCAGCCTGATCGTCAATGTCGCGAGCGAACTCCATGCGGGCGACCGAGTGCGGCTCGGTGATCCCGCTGGCCGTGCTCTGGGGCCGCTGGAGGTCGAATTGTCCCGAAATGGGCGCCGAATCTCGCCCGCCCTCATCGCAGGTTCATCTGATTCCCTGTCAAAGACGTCGAAAGGCGGCTAAACGCCAGGCCATAATCCAGCCCGACCGACCGACCAGGATTCGATCATGAAACGTACTATGAAGCTTCTTCCGCCGCTCGCGCTTGTGGGCGCGCTCGCCTTGGTCCCGGTGACCGCCAGCTCGTTCGCGGCGGCCGACACGACCAATTACCAGGAACTCGAGAAGTTCATGAGCGTGTACGAGCGGGTCAAGGCCAATTACGTTGAGCCCGTCGACGACCACACGCTGATCAAGGGCGCGATTGACGGGATGTTGGCCGCGCTGGACCCGCATTCGGCCTATTCTGAAGGGGCCGACTTCGACCAGCTCAAGTCGACCACCGACGGTAATTATGGCGGCCTCGGACTCAGCGTCTCGATCGAGGACGGCGCGGTCAAAGTCATCGCACCGACCGAAGACACGCCGGCATGGCGCGCGGGCATCAAGGCCGGAGACTATATTACGCACATCAACGGCGAGCTGGCATACGGCCTGACCCTAGACGAAGCCGTCACCAAGATGCGCGGCGAGCCGGGGACGCCGATCAAGATCACGATCGTGCGGCCGGGGCGGGACAAGCCCTTCGACGTTTCGATGAACCGCGAGCGCATCGAGCTGCACCCGGTGAAATGGGAGATCAAGGACGGCATCGGGTACATCAACATCAACACGTTCACCGGCAATGTCGCCGATCAGACCAAGGCGGCTCTAGTCGGCATCGACAAGGCCACTGGCGGGCACCCGCTGGGCTATGTCGTCGACCTGCGTTCAAACCCTGGCGGCTTGCTCGACCAGGCCGTGGATGTCGCCGACGACTTCCTCGACAGTGGCGAGATCGTCTCGCAGAGGGGCCGCGCAAAGGACGATATCGAACGCTATTACGCGCGTCCTGGCGATATGGCGCATGGCCTGCCGGTCATCGTGCTTACCGATGCCGGAACCGCTTCAGCGTCCGAGATTGTCGCCGGTGCGCTCCAGGACCACCGCCGCGCGCTGATCATGGGCGAAACCAGCTTCGGCAAGGGCTCGGTCCAGACGGTCGTGCAGACGGGCCCCGACGCGGCGCTGCGGCTGACCACTGCCCGCTATTATACGCCGTCCGGCCGGTCGGTGCAGGCCGGCGGCATCGAGCCCGACATAGCCGTGCCGCAGCTGAGCGATGCCGACTACAAGGACCGAAGGCTCGTGCGCGAAGCGGACCTTCGCCGTCACTTGCTCGCGCAGACCAAGGTGGACGACAAGTTGCTCGAGGCAGACGATGCTCCCGACCCGCGCTTCACGGCCAAGGCCGAGGAGCTCGAAAAGAAGGGCATCAAGGACTTTCAGCTCTATTATGCGCTGAATACCATCAAACGGCTGGCGGCTCCCCAGTCGATCGCCTCCGGCGCGCCCGGCAAGAAGGCGCGTTAAGAGCCGCATGAACCGGTCGGCAGCCGTCGGCGCCTCTCGATCGAGCGGCCTTGAATTTGCTGCCCTGGCACGGCTGATTGCCCTGGTGCTCCCGCTGGCGCTGCTCGGCGGCGCGCTCGGCTCACAATATCTCGGCCACCTGCACCCGTGCGAGATGTGCTATTGGCAACGCTGGCCGCACGCGGCCGCGATCTTGCTTGCCGCTTCTGCCTTCAGCGCTCCGGCCGCATCATCCCGGGCGCGTACGTTCACGCTGCTCGCCGCTTTGGCGATCGCGATTTCGGGGGCGATCGGCGTCTATCACGCCGGCGTCGAGGCCAAGATTTTCGAGGGCTTCACGCAGTGCACGGCGCTGTCCAAGAGCGGCAGCACCGCTGAACTGTTGCAGCAGATCACCCATGCGGCGCTGGTGCGCTGCGACGAGGTACAATTTCGCTTCCTCGGCATCTCGATGGCTGGCTGGAACGCGATCCTCTCCCTCGGTGGAGCGCCGCTGATCTCGGTGCTGATGCTACGCGGCAAGCGCGCATGAGCGGCTGGCGTCCCGGCGACCGCCGTGCCGACACCAAGTCGATGCTGCGCGTCGATCAGGCCGGCGAATATGGCGCAACGCGAATCTACGCGGGCCAGCTCGCCGTGCTCCGCCGCAATTGTCCGGAGGCCAAGCTGATCGCGCGCATGGCAGCGCAGGAGGAGCGCCACTTGAAGCGCTTCAACGCGTTGGTGGCTGACCGCCGTGTGCGGCCGACAGCGCTCCAGCCCTTGTGGAACGTTGCCGGTTTCGCGCTTGGCGCCGCCACGGCCCTCATGTCCGAGAAGGCGGCCCTCGCCTGCACCGACGCGGTGGAGACGGAGATTGACCGCCATTACGCCGGTCAGCTTGCTGATCTCGGCGAGGACGACCCGGAACTCTCCAGCGATATTGCCGAGTTTAAGGCCGAAGAGCTTGAGCATCGCGATACCGCGCGCGAGGCGGGAGCGGCGCAGGCTGTGGGGTATCCGCTATTGACGGCGGCGATCCGTGCGGGTTGCAGGGTGGCTATTGGATTATCGAAGCGCATTTGAGGAACCTGCCGGCGGTCCGGCCGCTGAAGACCCATTGAGAGGACGTGAGAGATGTCGAAGTTGAAGATCACCCTTGCGGCGCTGGCCGCCGGCGGCTTTTCGATGCTTCCTGCGCCCGCCTTGGGGCAAGGAGCCCCAAGCATGCGCGAAATTACCGTCTTTGGCAGTGATCCCTGCCCGCGATCGACCGATACCGCCGTCTATGTCTGCAACCGCCGCCCTGAAACCGAGCGTTATCGGCTCCCGAAGAACCAACAGCTCCAGGGAACACGTCAACAGCGCGAATCATGGGCGAACAAAGCCCAGACGCTCAGCACAGTCGGCAACACCGGCACCGGCAACTGCTCGCCGGTCGGACCAGGCGGCTTCACCGGCTGCCTGACCCAGGAGATCAACGAGAACCGCAAGGCAAACGCGGAGCAGCAGCAGAACAATAGCCCGCCACCGCAATAATCGTTTCATGATAGCCGCTGCCAAGGGGAGAGCGCAGCCATGACCATCGCCGAAGCAACCCCCGACCTCGAGCAGGTCGACCGGCATGATCGCGCCTTCCTCGGCCATCCCAAGGGACTCGGCTTCCTCGGTTTCACCGAGGCCTGCGAGCGCTTCTCTTATTACTCCATGCAGACGCTGCTCGTGCTCTACATGGTCAATTATCTGCTCGTGCCCGCCCGGATGGGAAATGTCGTCGGGCTGAATTGGCTTCGCGGCTGGCACTATCCGGGTCTGGAGGGGCAACCGCTCTCGTCGGCCATTTTCGGCGACTACAGTTCGCTGGTTTACCTGACTCCAATCCTCGGCGGGATCATCGCCGACCGATTCACCGGCCGAAAAGCCGCGATGATTGCGGGTGGTCTGGTGATGTCGCTCGGCCACTTCCTGATGGCGGTCGAGGGGGCGTTCCTGTTCGCGCTTCTCTCGCTGATCATCGGTGTGGGCCTGTTCAAGGGGAATATCGCGACCCAGGTCGGCGACCTCTACTCGGAGCGAGACCTTCGACGGGCGATGGCGTTCCAGATCTTCTACATCTTCATCAACGTGAGCGTCATCATCGCTCCTTTGATCTCAGGCACGCTGGGCCAGAATGTCGGCTGGCATTATGGCTTCGGCTGCGCTGGCGTGGTGATGGTGCTCGGCCTCGCCATCTATCTCTCGGGCCAACGCTGGCTGCCCGAAGAAATCGATGCGGGACGGGCCCCGGCTAACAAGCTCACCGGCCGAGTGATCGCAGGTGGCCTCGGCATCGGGGCGCTCGTCCTGGTGTGGCTCGCGATCTCCGGGTTCCTCTTTTCATCGTGGCCGGTCGGCCTCGTCTCAGCCATCGTGCTGGTGGCGAGCCTCTACTTCATGCTTACGCGCAAGCTCGACCGGGCGGACCGCTTTTGTACCCTGCTGCTGGTAATTCTGATCCCGATCCTCGCGATTTCGCTCCTGACGAACCAGGAGATCTTCAACGCCTATCTCGTCTGGGGCGATCAGCATTTCGATCTTAGGTTCGCGGGCATCAGCTTCCCGAGCAGCTGGCTCGTGTCGATCGACGCGGGGGTCAGCTTCACCATGCTCGTTGCCGTCGCGGCCTTTTGGAAATGGTACGGCATCCGCCACCGCGAGCCCGACGAGATCAGCAAGATGATCATCGGCAGTCTCTTTACGATCGGCGGCGGCCTGTGCCTGTTCATGGCGGCGCTGACGCAGCCGCATGGCGGCAAGATCAGCATGCTCTGGCCGATGATGTTCGAGTTAATGAACAGCATCGGCTTCGCCCACGTTTTGCCGGTGAGTCTCGCATTTTTTTCGAAGCTGGCGCCCAAGCAGATCGGAGCGACGGTTATCGGGCTTTATTATCTGGCATTTTTCATCGCCAACAAGGTCGTGGGCGCGGTCGGCGGGCTCTATTCCTCAATGCCCACGACCACCTTCTGGCTGATCCATGTTGCCAGCGCGGTGGTTGGCCTAATTGCCTTCGCGATCTTCAAGGTCGTTCTTGGCAAGCGGATGGAAGGCACTTCGCAGGACCAGGCCGCCGCGCTCAGCTAGTTCGGGACCACCGGAAGCAGTACCGCGCTCGCGGTGGCGCCGCCGCGATACACACTCTGCGCCGCCGCCCGATAATCACCCGGCTTTGCGTTGAAGATATTCGGGACGAAGGTCTGCGGGTTCCGGTCGTAGAGCGGGAACAGGCTCGACTGGATCTGCACCATGATCCTGTGACCCGGCAGGAAGACATGATCGACGTTCGGCAGCCCGAATTTATATTCCTCGACCTTCCCCGGCTGCAGCGCCGCGGGGTGCGCAAGGTCATGGACGTAGCGGCCACGGAAAATATCGATGCCGATAGGCAGCTCGTAGCCGGCCATGCTCGGCTTGGCTCCTTGCGAGCGGCCTTCCGGGATGTCGTTGGGATAAAGGTCGATCACCTTTACCACCCAGTCACTGTCGGTGCCGCTTGTCGCCGCGAACAGATCGACCTGCGGCGGACCCATGATGTGGACGGGTTTAGTCAGGGGCGCACTGGTGTAGCTGATCACGTCGGGGCGCCCGTCGACGAATCGCTGGTCGCGCGTCAGCCAGCTGTGCCACTGATCGCTGTCGCCCATGTTGATCGGCCGCGGAAGAAACGGAACGGGGTTGGCAGGGTCCGACAGATAATCGTCATGACCTGCCGCAGTGGGTCGGTCGAACCCCGCCGAGCCGTTCGCCGATAGGTACAGCGGCGTCGGCGTGCCCATCGGCCATTTCGCGCTGCCCTCCCATTTGTCGATGCCGGTGGCGTAGGTCAGCGCCGCCGGAATGTGCGGGTCGGGCGCGCCTTTGAGATAATGGTCGAGCCACGGTTTCATATATTGCGTGCGCCACTGGCGCGCCGTGTCGCCGGCGAAGGTCAGGTCGCCAAGCTCATAGCCATAATGGTTTGCGCCCGAGTGCCGCCAGGGCCCGATCACCAGGTGGAGCATGTCGGTGCCCTCATACCGGTCCTTGAGCGCGCGATAGACGGCCGGCGCACCGTAACTGTCTTCCTGGTCCCACTGCCCGACCTCGAGCATCGTCGGAACTTTAAGCGGTCGTGCCGCGAACCATTTGTCGACCGCCTGCAGTTGCCAGAAGTCGGTGTACGCGGGGTTGTCCATCACCTTGCGGACGTACGGCACCTGGTCGACGCCCCACTTCCGCGCGAAATCGCCGGCGGAGCCCGCCTCCAGATAGACGGTATAGTCGTCTCCTGCGCCGCGCGCGATTTTGGCTCCGGCGTCGCCCTTGCCGGTGCTCATTTCGAGGAAATAATCCCACGACGGCTGGCGAAAGGCGCCGTTGTGGAAATCGTCGTCGCCGATCCAGGTGTCGACCATCGGGCTTTCCGGCACAGCGGCCTTGAGCGCCGGGTGCGGATTGATTTCGGTCATCAGTGTGGTGAAGCCGAGATAGGATGAGCCGATGGTGGCGACGCGGCCATTGGACTCGGGCACGTTCTTCACCAGCCAGTCGATAGTGTCGTAGGCGTCGGTCGCTTCGTCGATCCCCGTGTGGTTGAGCGGACCGACGATTGGCCTCGTCAGGATCCATGTGCCTTGCGACCGGTGCATGCCGCGGATGTCCTGCTCGACGATGATATAGCCATCGTCGGCGAACTCCTTGTCCATCGCCGGAACGATGTCGTCGATCCGCTGGTTGGCGTTACTGAATACTGATCCATGCGCGTCATAGGGCGACCGCGACAGCAGGATCGGCCCGTTCTTCGTTCCCTTCTTGAACACCATGACGGTGTAGAGCTTGGTCCCGTCGCGCATCGGAATCATGACCTCGCGCCGGACGAAGTCGGCCCACGGCATCACCTGCTCATATTTGGGGAAGACGTCGGGCGTCATCGCCGTCACTGGCGCAGCAGCCGGTGGTGCCGCGGCGACAGCGAGAAGAGGGAGGAGCGAAGCGGTGAGTTTGAGGGCGAGCTTGGTCATGGTGCGGTGAGTAAGGCGGGCAGCGCGTTCCGGCAACATGAACCGCTCTCGGTCGTTTGAACGCCTGCATGGTGGACATCTCGACCGAAGGGCTAAGCCACGCGCTCGAAGCGGAGCGCCGGATTGAATCTCGCTCAAATCTCCGCTCATCGTGGGAGGCGCTGCTTGCCGATGCGCGGGTGTGCACGCGGTGCGACCTCTACAAGCCGGCGACCCAGACGGTGTTCGGCGAGGGGCCGCTCGATGCCGCGATCATGTTCGTCGGCGAGCAGCCAGGCGACCAGGAGGATTTGGCGGGACGGCCATTCGTCGGACCGGCAGGAGCGTTGTTGGACAAGGCGCTCGAGGCGGCCGGCATCGATCGCTCGACCGTCTATGTCACCAACGCGGTCAAGCATTTCAAATTCGTGCCGCGTGGCAAGCGCCGCATCCACAATAAGCCTGACACGGGCGAAATCACCGCCTGCCGCTGGTGGATCGATCATGAGCGCGGGCTGGTCGGGCCACACGTCACAGTCGCGCTCGGCGCAACCGCCGCCCAGAGCCTGTTCGGCAAGGCCATGGCGATCGGCAAGAACCGCGGGGTTCCGCTGCAGCTCGCAGACGGCAGCGAATGCTGGATCACCGTTCACCCGAGCTTCCTGCTGCGCATTCCGGAAGAGGATCGCAAGCGCGAGGAGAAGAAGCTGTTCTTGCGCGACCTCAAGCGTATCAAGACGCGTGCCGAAGAGCTTGCCCGCTAAAAGCGGTAGCCGAGGCTCGCCTTCACCGTTCGCGGCGCTCCGGGCGCGATATTGTTGTCGCTGTTCGCAGTCGCAAAATAATACTTTCCCAACAGGTTCTCGACATTGACCTGCGCCTCGAGGCCGTGCGGCAACTTGTAGTAGAACGCAGCGTCGACGCGGGCGTATCCGGGCAGCTGCACCGCATTGCTGATGCTTGCGTAGGACTTCGACCGCGCGATCAGGCCGAGGCCGCCGCCGATCCGCTTTGTAAAGTCGTAGCGGTTCCACAGCGAGAAGCTGTGGCGCGGCACCAGGGGCGCGTCGCGGCCCTTGGGCGCCGCGGCGGTGGTCTGCGTGATCTCCGCCTTCTGCAAGGCATAGCCGCCCGACACGAGCCAGCGGCTGGTCACGCTGCGCTCGATCCCGAGCTCGATCCCGCGACTGCGCTGCGCACCCGTCAGGACAGTGCGCGCGGGGTTCAGCGGATCGGTCGCGCGGGTGTTGCTGCGGTCGAGACGATAAATCGCGGCGGTCGCCAGCAGGCCGCCGGGCAGCTGCAGCTTGGCGCCCGCCTCGTAATTGTCGAATCGCTCCGGCTTCAGGCCCTCGGTCACCGAGGTCAGGCTGCTGAATTGGTCACCCGACTGGGGCAGGAACGAGCGGCTGTAGCTTGCGTAGACGGAGAGCTGGTCGGCGGGCTTCAGCACGACTCCGAGACGCGGCGACCACAGGCTGTCGCGTCGGCTGAAGCGGCCACCGCCGACTGGCCGCAGGTCGTTCACGTCGATCTTGAAGCTGTCGAAGCGAAGTCCGGCGACGATCTCGAGCCAGTCGACGGGTCGAACCTGATCCTGCACGTAGACCGCCGCAACATCGGCCGTCACGCGATTGTCGGCGTCGCTGGTGAGCGGCGAGAAGATAATTGTCGCGTCCACCGTCGGATCGCTGACCGGCACGCTTGACGGGCTGATGAAGGTCGCCGTCAGCCGCTTGTTGCGCGAACGTTCGCGGCCGATCTCGAAGCCGAGCAGCAGCGTCTGGTCCACGCCGGCAAGGCGTTTGTCCCAGACGAGGTCGGTCTGGCTGAACACGTTCTTTCGGTCGTTGCGGTTGTTGTAGCCGGCGAGCGCAACGCGCCTGGTCAGCGGGTCGAAGCTGTTTGGATAGACGTTTTGGTAGAACTTGCGATAGTCGCCGGCCATCGTCCGGTTCTTGAGCGTCAGGCCGTCGCCGAACTGGTGCTCGATGGCGACGCTTGCGAGATTCACATTTGCGCGGGCGAAGCTCTCGTCGGGATCGCCGAAGAAGTCGCGGGTGTGTGCACGGATCGGCTCATTGCCGTCCGCCGGCACGCCGCGGTCGGCGGTGCGGCGATCGTGAAAATATTCATAGCTAAGGTCGACGCGAGTGTTCGGCCCGGCCAGCAGCGCGAGTGTCGGATTGATGCCGTAGCGCTTCAGATTGACGTGCCGGCGGAAGCTGTCGCTGTCCTCATAGACGCCGTTGAGCCGGACGCCGGCCTTGCTTGAGAGCGGCTGATCCACGTCCGCCGTGAAGCGCGCCGCACCCCAATTGTCGGTCGATGCGGACACGCTTCGGCCTGGGTTGAAGGTCGGACGCTTGAGCACGCGGTTGACGATCCCGCCGCCGCCGCCGCGCCCGAAGATCATCGCGTTGGGACCCTTGAGCACCTCGACGCGGTCGACGTTGTAGAAGTCACGGAAATATTGGACGTCATCGCGTACCCCGTCGACGAAGAAATCCGCCGTGCTGGAATTGCCGCGCAGCACGATCGTGTCGCGATTGCCTTCACCGGAATTGTACGACGCGCCTGGGACGAAAAGCAGCAATTCCCCGACGGAGCGCAGTTGCTGGTCCGCGATTTGCGCGCCAGACACGATGGTGAGCGCCTGCGGCACGTTGCGGATGTCGGTCGGGGTCTTGGTGGCGGTGCTTGTGACCTTCACGCCATAGGCAGTGCGCTCGCCGGTCACCACGATTTCCGGTCCGGCGTCGGACGCAGTTGCGTCGTCGGCGGTCAACGCAGGCGAAGCTGCTGGGGCGGCGAGCGCGGCCGCGAGGGCGAGGAAGTAAACCATTCGCCCGGTGATTAGTGTTACTGCAAATCATTCGCAATAGCGGATATCACTCAGCGGCGAGCAAGGTCTCCGCACCGCCAAGATCGACCGAAACGAGCCGGCTGACGCCTTTCTCGATCATTGTGACGCCGTAGAGCCGATCCATGCGGCTCATGGTGACCGCATTGTGGGTGACGATCAGGTAACGCGTGTCGGTCTCCCGAACCATGCGCTGCAGCAGCTCGCAGAAGCGCTCGACATTGGCGTCGTCGAGTGGCGCATCGACTTCGTCGAGCACGCAGATCGGCGCCGGGTTGGTGAGGAAGATCGCGAAAATCAATGCGACCGCGGTCAGCGCCTGCTCGCCGCCCGAGAGCAGGCTCAGGGTCGACAGGCGTTTGCCCGGCGGCTGCGCCATGATCTCCAGTCCCGCTTCGAGCGGATCGTCGCTTTCGACCAGTTCGAGATGCGCTTGGCCGCCCTCGAACAATGTCGTGAACAGCCGCCGAAAATGCGCGTCGACTTTCTCATAGGCTTCGAGCAGCCGGACGCGGCCCTCGCGGTTGAGACTGCCGATCGAGCCGCGCAGGCGGTGGATCGCCTGGGTCAGCTCTTCGATTTCTTCGGCGCCCTTGCTCCGCGCCGCATCGAGCTCGGCCAGCTCGGCTTCGGCAACCAGGTTGACCGGGCCAATGCGTTCGCGCTCGGCCATCAGCCGCTCGAGCGTAGCAGCCTCTTCGTCGGCGTTGCGCGGCTCGTCGCCGTCAAAGCCGAGCTTCTCGGGCAGCCGCTGCGGAACCACCTCGAATTTGTCGACCGCAGCCCTGGCGAACTCTGCGCTCCGCGATTGCTGCGCCTCGGCGCGTGCCGCCGCCGCTGCCCTGCGCTCCCGCGTGTCCGCCGAGCTTTCGTTCGCGGCTGACACCGCTTGCGCCGCCGCAACGACCGCTTCCTCGGCCGCGCGCTCGGCACTGGCCGCTTCGCCGATCCGCACCTGACTCTGCTCATTGGCACGCTCCAGCTCGACAATTCTCGAATCCAGCTCGGCCGGCTCTTGCATCAGCTCGGCGTTCTCGGCGGCCTGCTGCTTCTGACGCTCGACCGTCGCAGCCAGACGCTGCTCGGCGTCAGCCTGACGCTTGCGCCATTCTGACTGCTCGCGTCCTGCGCCGCTCGACCGCTCTCGGTCGGCCGCGGTCTCGCGCGCCTTGGTTGCTGCCTCTGCGCGCTTGTCAGCCACAGCCGAAGCCGCCGTCGCCGCCTTCGCGCGCGCCGCTTCCACCTGATACTCGATCGCGGCCGGATCGGGCAGGCTGCCTAGCGAAAGCTCGGCGGCAGCAAATGCCTCGGTTGCGGCACCGAGGACCGGCTCCAGGTCCGCGAGCCGCTGCTCGAGGCTTGCCCGCTGTGCGTCGATCCGTTCGAGCGCCGCCGCCGCCGCATCGATTGCGCGCCCCGCTTCGCGCGCATCCCGCTCGGCTGCCAAAGCCACTATCCGCGCTTCCTCGGCGTTCCCGCGGCATTGCTCCATTTCGGCGAGTACGCGGTCGCGCTCGGCCATCGCGGCCGCTACCGCCGCCTCCATTGCAGGCAATTCGTCGGCCAGCTGGGCGAGCCGGTTTGCACGTAACAGCCGCTCGGCGGCCGCGGCCCCGATCCCCGTCGCGACGAAGCCATCCCAGCGCCGCAGCCGCCCATCTCGCGTGACCAGCCTCTGCCCAACCGCCAGCGGCTGGCCGCCATCCTCGTCCACCACCGCAACCTGCTTCAACCGGCGCAACAGCTCCTTCGGCGCGTCGGCATGATTGGCCAGACACTCCGTGCCCACCGGAAGCCCCGGATCGCCGGCAAGCACGTCACTACCTTGCCAGCGGCGCGGAGCGTCGCCGCCGATTGCCGCGTCGGTATCCTCGCCCAGAGCCGCCGCCAGCGCCCGCTCGTAGCCCGGCTCGGCGCGCAAGCTCGCAATCGCCGCCCCGCGGCCGAGTTCAAGCGCCCGGACGAGCGCATCATGCTCCGACCGTGCCGCCGACAGGCCCGCGCGCGAAGACGCGAGACGGCTTTCCGCTACATCGCGTTCCTCGGCCGCTGCCGCGCGTCCCTGCTCGGCTTCGACACGCCGCGCTTCGGCGGCGGCCAGCGTTTCGGTTGCTGTTGCGACCTTTGCTTCCGCCTCCTTGCTGGCCCGCTGTTGTTCACTGCCGTCACCAAGCGTCTGCAGTTGTTCGGCGAGCTTGTGCCGCTCCGCGTCGGTCCGGGCGAGTTGCGCGTTAGCGGCTTCCAGCGCAGCGTCGGCCACGCGACGCTCGGCTCGCATCGCCGCCTGGCGCGCAAGCAGTTCGGCAAGCGCCGCTTCGGCTTCCCGTGACTTGGCCTCGGTGGCACTGAGCTCGGCCGCAATCCGCGCCGAATGATTCTCGGCATCTTCCAGCCGGCGGGCAATCTCGGCGCGTTCGGCCTCGAGGTTTGCAATCGCGCGTGCCGCGTCCCCCTTGAGCGCTTCCTCGCGCTGAATGTCGCCGGCGAGCGACGCATCGAGCCGTTCGAGCTCGGCCAGCCGCCGAGCCACCGTATCGCGGCGCGCCCGTGCCGTCGCAAGCTCGTGTGCAAGGCCGTGCCCCTGCTCGCGCAATTGTCCGAGCTCCGCCCGTTTAGCGTTGAGTTCTCCGGTGGCGCGCTCATGCGCGGCCTGGGCTTCGACGATCGCCTGGTGGATGCGCTCGACTTCCTCGGCCGCCGCGCTTGCCTCCGCGACTGCCGCCTGCGCGGCGAGCTCGGCTTCGGCCCAGCGAGCATGGAGCAGGCGGCCCTCGACGCCGCGGATCTGCTCGGTCAGCTTACGATAGCGCTCGGCCGCCCGCGCCTGTCGGCGCAGCTGTGCGGCGCGCTGTTCCTGGTCACCGAGGATTTCCGCCAGCCGGGCGAGATTAGCTTCGGTTGCGCGCAGCTTCTGCTCGGCATCCTTGCGCCGCGCATGAAGCCCCGAAATGCCCGCCGCTTCCTCTAGCAGTTGGCGGCGCTCGACTGGCTTCGCGGAAATGACCGCACCGATCTTCCCCTGGCTGACCAGCGCCGGAGAGTGGGCTCCCGTCGCAGCATCGGCAAAGAGCAAAGCCACGTCCTTGGCGCGAACGTCGCGGCCGTCGATCCTATACGCTGAGCCGGCGCCGCGCTCGATCCGGCGGGTGACCTCGCTCTCGCCACCGCCTTCTTCGGTCGCCTCACGTTCTACCAGGATCGATACTTCGGCGAAGTCGCGCTGCGGGCGTGTTGTGGTCCCGGCGAAGATGACATCGTCCATGCCGCCGCCGCGCAGGCTCTTGGGACTGGACTCGCCCATCGCCCAGCGGATTGCTTCCAGAAGATTGGACTTGCCGCAGCCGTTCGGACCGACGACTCCGGTCAGGCCCGGCTCAATTCTGAGCTCGGCCGCCTCGACGAAGCTCTTGAAGCCGCTGAGCTTGAGCCGCCTGATCCGCAAGCTGTGTAGTCCCCCGCTTAGCTGCTATCCGCCGAGAGCGGCCTTGAGCTTGGGCTCGAGGCGGTCCCAGCTTGCGACATCCTTCACCAGCCCGCCATTGATCAGGAACGTCGGCGTGCCCTGGAAATCCGGATGTTGCTCGGTGGCATTGCCGGTCATTTGGACGAGTTGGTCGATGCTTTTGACATTGGACAGGCACTGATTGGTCCTGGCCGCTGGCACTCCGTGGGCCGCGGCCCAGGCATCGAGCCCAGCAATCTTCGCCATCGCCACGAACTGCTGCTTCTGCGGCAGGTCGGCGACTTTCTGGAGCTGCTCCTTCGGGGCAGCCACGGCTTTACCGAACCACACCGGCTGATCATTGAAGATCGCGCGCACCAGCGGGAAAAAACTCCGCGCGCCATTGCATCGCGCGATCAGTGCGGCGGTGAGGTCGACCGGATCGCGCACATAGTTCCGGAACTCCCAGCTGACCTGACCCGGCTTGACGTATTTCGCGAGCAATGTCGGCACGCCCTCCTGGTCGAAGGCGCGGCAGTGCGGGCAGCTCAACGAGCCATATTCGACCAGCTTGATCTTGGCTTTTGGGTTGCCGAGCACGAATCCCCCGGCTGGCGTAGCCGCGACCACATGGGTCCAGTCGGTGGCTGCCGGACTCTTTACGACGGTTTTCGCGGCAGCTGGCGCGGCCAGCATCAGCATCGAAACCAACGCTACGGCGCAGCGTCCGATCATTACTTCACGGCCTCGTCGAGCTGTGGCTTCAGCTTGTCCCAGCCGGCGGTGTCTTTGAGCAGCTTGCCGTTAATGGCGAAGGCCGGCGTCCCCGTGAAATCCGGGAACTCGGTGTTGACGTCGGCGGTCATCTGGACCTGCTGATTGATCATCTGCTGATTGCCGAGGCACTGATTGCTCTTGGCCTGGGGCACGCCGCGCGCAGCCGCCCAATCCTGCAAGCCGCCGAGGCTGGCGAAGTTCACGAATACCTGGTTGGTCGGGAGGTTCTGAACCGCCGCGAGCTTGTCCTGCGGGACTGCCTCGATCTTGCCGAGCCACACGGTCTGGTCCTTGTACAGCGCGCGGGTAAGCGGGAAGAATGTCTTCACACCGTTGCAGCGAACGAGAATGTCGGCGGCGACGTCAATCGGGCCGTGGATCACGTAGGTCCGAAACTCCCAGCTGACCTTGCCCGGCTTCACGTAATTCTCAATCAGCGCAGGCACGCCTTCGTCGTCGAATGCCTTGCAGTGTGGGCACGACAGCGATCCGATCTCGAGCAGCTTCACCTTGGCGTTGGGGTTGCCCATGACAAAGCCGCCGGACGATGAAGCATTGGCGACGTCGGCCCAGGTGCCGCCCGGCGGAGGCGTCGCCTGAGTGACCTGGATCGTGTCGTTCCCGGCCGGAGTTCCGGCCTCCTGGTTCTTGTTCTTGTTGCACGCGGCGAGCGCCAGGGCCGCCATGCTGCACGCGAGGAGAGTGCCGACCTTCATTGATTAGCTCCGTGTGATCGCGGGTATTGGATCGTCGTCCTCGAGCGAGAGCGACGGCGGGCCGCTGCTAGCGGCAATTTGCGCGGCAAGCGACTCCAGGCAAAGGCGGAGCTCCGGATCGGCGATCTCGCGCAATCCCTCGCCCAGCTCCTTCGGCACGGCGCGAAGCTGGGGCCGCGCAGGCCGCGGCGCATCCGCAGGCGGCTTGCCCTGCCTGAACACGATGCGATTGATCGCCGCATAGCCGAAGAAACGATTGACCTTTTCAAGGATCATCGGGGTCAGATGCTGGATCAGCGGGGCATGGGCGCCGTCCACCAGTAGGGTCAGCGCGCCGCCCGCCTTCTTCCCCTGCGGGAACTTGATCGATTCCGGCGAGGATACTTTGGCGTAACGCGTGCCGACGATTTCGCCCCAGCGGCTGACGATCGAATGCTGGACGAACCCGAAGCGCCGGAACGACTGTCCGCCAATGTCGCCGACGAGGTCGCCCGCCGAGCGCGCGCGGCAGCTCCTCGGCGAATCTTCTTTGTCCGGCAGCCTCTTCGACATGAGCCAGGACCATGCCATAGCGAAAAGGTGACCGCCAACACCGCCGCGCGCCTGCTCGAACATTATGTGGATAACTTCCGGGAGCTGCCGTGGCGTTCGCCGCCGGGCAACGCGCCGCCGGATCCCTATCGGGTTTGGCTGAGCGAGGTGATGCTTCAGCAAACCACTGTCGCTACGGTGCGGCCGCGGTTCGAGCGCTTCATGAAGCGCTGGCCGACGATTGAGGCGCTGGCGGCGGCAAGCGATGAGGCGATCCTCGCCGAATGGGCAGGCCTCGGCTATTACGCCCGCGCTCGCAATTTAATCGCCTGCGCCCGCGAGGTGGTTCGGCGGGGTGGCTTCCCGACCACCGCCGCCCAGCTTCGCGAGCTCCCGGGCATCGGCGTTTATACCTCGGCGGCAATCGCCGCGATTGCGTTCGGCGGGCGGGTTGCGGCGGTCGACACCAATGTCGAACGGGTGATCGCCCGACTGCACGGCCTCAAGCAGCCATCGCAGTCGGAGGTCGAGCGGCTTGCGCTGGCGATGACTCCCGCCGAGCGCTCCGGGGACTTCGTCCAGGCGATGATGGACCTCGGCGCGACAATTTGCCGGCCGCGTAACCCACGCTGCCGCGACTGCCCGCTGGGGCGCGATTGCACCGCGTACGCCCGCGGTAACCCCGAGATCTTCCCCGAGCGAAAGGAACGCGCAGCGCGACCGCACAAGTACGGCACAGCTTATTGGGTGGAGCGCGGCGGATCGGTCTGGTTGGTGCGCCGCCCAGCCAAGGGTCTGCTCGGTGGCATGGCCGCGTTGCCAGGAACCAACTGGAGCGAAGACATCCCCCATCAATTGAACACTATCGGCACTGTCCGCCATGTCTTCACCCATTTCTCGCTCGACCTTGCCGTGGTCCCCTGCGCCGATCCTCAGGGGGAAGGCTGGTGGCACCCGCTCGACCGTCTCGACGAGGCCGGCCTACCGACGCTTTACCGCCGCGCCGCCGAGCTGGTTCTCGCCGCTCGGGTGGCCGCTTGATGAACTGAAGAGTCGCACTTAAGAGCGGCGCAACTTCTATACCCCGGTTCCGGGATCAGCAGGGAAGCTCCATGGACGATCGTTTCAACACCATTGCCGGCTGGGTGCTGTTCGCAGGGATCGTAGCGCTAGGCTCGTCGATCGTCGCGGGCGAATTGTTCCATGCCGAGCGGCCCGAGAAGATGGGGTATCCGATTGCAGGCGTGGCGCAGGAGGGTGAAGGCGGTGCCGCCGCCGAGCAGCCAATCGAGGTTTATCTCGCCAAAGCCGACGCGGCCAAGGGCGAGCAGGTCTTCAATAAGTGCATGGCCTGCCACAACGCCGACAAGGGCGGCGCCAATCAGATGGGCCCGAACCTGTGGGACGTGATCGGCGAGCCGATCGGCCAGGGCAAGGGTTTCGCCTTCTCCACGGCGCTTTCAAGCAAGGGCGGCACTTGGAACTGGGACAATCTCAGTCAGTGGCTGACCAGCCCGCGGGCCTTCGCGCCGGGCACCAAGATGACCTTCGCCGGACTCGGCAATCCGCAGGACCGCGCGGACGTGATCGCCTTCCTCAACTCGCACAGCGATGCACCCAAGCCCCTTCCGGCGGCGGCCGCAGCGGCGAACGGAAGCACCGGCCAGCAGGCAGCCGGCAACCCGCCGGGCAATGGATCCAACAACGGGCCGCAGAAGGCTGGCAAGGAACCGACGCCTCCGGCATCCGCCGCCAACAAGACGCCGCAGACCAGCGGCGGTCCGGCCGGCGCCCCGACAAAACCCTAAGGCTGGCTCATTCCGGCGGCCCTGACTGCACCAAAGGCGCAGCCGGATGGTCGGCGTAATAGTTCTGGACGAACTCCCACGCCTCGCCTGCGTCCTCGGTCCAGTGAATGAGGTCGAGGTCGTGCGGCGCGATCACGCCTTCCTCAACCATCGCCTCGAAATTGACAACGCGGTCCCAATAATCCTTGCCGAACAAAAGGATCGGCAGCGGCCGGACCTTGCCCGTCTGGATCAGCGTCAATAGCTCGAACATCTCGTCGAACGTGCCGTAGCCTCCGGGGAACACCGCCACCGCCCGCGCCCGCAGCAGGAAGTGCATCTTCCTCAGCGCGAAATAGTGGAACTGGAAGCTCAGGTCGGGGGTGACATAACGGTTGGGCATCTGCTCATGCGGGAGCACGATGTTGAGCCCAATCGATTCCCGCCCGACCTCGGCCGCGCCGCGGTTGGCCGCTTCCATGATCGACGGCCCGCCGCCCGAGCACACCACGAAATGCTTCTTGCCCTCCTCGTCGCAGGCACATTGGCTGGCCAGCTTGGCGAGCTCGCGCGCGATTTCGTAATAAGGCGCCTTGGCCTTCAGGCGCCCGGCGATTTTCTCCTGCTCGGGGTTGGTGGCCGCGGCGACCAGCGCGTCAGCCATGTCCGGCGAGGGGATCCGCGCCGACCCGTAAAACACGAACGTCGAGCCAATATTGGCTTCGTTGAGCAGCAATTCCGGCTTCAACAGTTCGAGCTGAAACCGGACGGGGCGCAGGTCTTCACGCAACAGGAATTCTGTGTCCTGGAACGCGAGTTTATATGCAACGCTTTCGGTCTGCGGTGCCGACGGCACATGCTCGGCCGATCGGGCGTCGACGGCGGAGCTGGGGAAGATACGCTTGGGCGGAACTGATTGAGACGTCATTCCCGCCGACTAGCGGCAAAGTTGAGCAGCGTCACGAGGGCTCCACGGAATAGAAGCACGACCCTCTTCCCTGGTCGTGGGCGGCCCTCCCTGTCGGACGGACCGCCCCTCGCCCCCTACTGCCTGTTCGCCGTATATTTTATCGTCGATCCGGCCAGCTTGTCCTCGCCGACAACGTTCAGCTTGCCGTCGGAACGAACAGTAAAAGTCGTGACGTTGACGACCTTGCCGCCACGCTTGTCGGTTTCCTGGTAGCTGTTGTCGCCGAGCTTCTTCACTGATGCGGTGGTGCCGCCAACGTCGCCCTTGATCGGCGCGTCGCTGCCATCGAGCTTGGCGTCGTAACTCGTTCCGACGGGGCTGCTCATGTGGAGCGTGTCACCATCGAGCTTGTAGGTGACGGTGAGCCCTTCGTCCGAAACATTGTTATACTTGTCCACTTTCCACGATCCGGAGATCGCGTGAGCGCCAGCGGGAGCATCGGCGACGCGCGTCTCGGTAAGACTGCCAGTCACTGGCTTGGCGTTCGGGATCGAGCTGTCGGTGAAGCTGACCGTCAGCTTCTTGCCGTCGGCGGAGACCGAATATTTGGTCTGCCCCATGGCACGTCCGCCCTTTTTGCTCGTCCAGGTGACGTTGTGATCGTCGTCAACCTTGACCGAGATCTGATCCGAATAGGGCCGGGTCACCGCATGCAATGCTCCATCCGCGGCGATGGTCAGCGGCGGCGTGCATGTAGCGCAGGAGAATTGTCCCGCCTTGAGCAGCATCTGATCGGGCTTCTGATTGATTTGCACGCTTGAAAGGTCGGCCTTCCACGTGCCGTCAATCCCGGTGGCGGCAGCCGCGGGCGCCGCGGCATTGCCGTTCGACATGTTTCCGCTCGTGGTTGCTTGCTTGCACGCGGACAGCGACAGCAAAGATGTAGCGGCAAGCGCCGCGATGATCGTCAATCGCATCGGAAATACCCCCTTATTCCGTCACGCCCGTCACAATTGGCGGGTTGGCGGGAGCGGCGGCGTCGGCTCCGTGGAGGGCCGCCGGTGTCGCCACAGCAAGAGCTAACCACCGGGAACAGCAATAGGCAATCGGTTTGTTAAACGAGAAGTTAACGACCGAGACGCCTATTGTGGTTCTCGACAGGAGCAAACAGCGCGGCACATCCCGCCGCAGGCAGTGCGGTCGTGAGCCCGCCTGAAGCCTAGCGCGCGAACTTCCTCTTGAGCTCGGCCTTGATCGATGCGCCGGCGAGATGCGCGTCGACGTTCGAATAGCCTTCCTGTCGCAGCGTCTTGCGAATGTCATCGACACTGGTCGACGCGGGCGCGAGTTGAAAGGCGCGTTCGATAATGTTCGGATTGTGCATGGATCGTCCTAGAAATTCCGCTTCCGTTATGAACGGTCGTGGCGGACATCCGTTCCGTCGGCGCTTCAGTCGATCGAACCAACCCGCGGACTAGCTGTTCTTGAGATTTTCCAACCCGCGCGCGCCACCCTTCTGCGACGGTTGGGCGGCGATGGTCTTGACCTTCGCTTTCTTGGGCTTGCGCGCTTCCTTGTTCTTCCGTTGCTGTCCCTTGGCCATCGCGATTCCCTCCTGCTGAGCGCTTTTCGCTGTCCTACAGCGTAGCTGCTGTGATCTACACTCCGCCAGGCGCCAAGGCCAAGAGGAGAGCGCAAGGTCACACCCGAGCAGGACCAAAGGGGCAACTGCTCAAAGGGACCAGGCGCTTGCTCCACGTTCGAACGCGACGATTGTGATCTTCACTCATCGAACCGGCGGTACAATCCGCATAAGCGGGCTGCCGTTCACGTTTGAGGAAGTATAGGTTGGGCATTGTTCGCTTGGGGGAGGGTCCGATTCTCATTCGCCATCTTGCGCTGTTCGCGTTCGGCCTTGCCGTTGCAACGCAGCCCGCCGTTGCCTCGACGCCGGCCGACCCGCCACAGATCGCCAATCCGCGCCCGGCGCCTCCGACCCCTCCAAGCGTGGTGCCCCTTCCCCCGGCCGACTTCGACAGCACGCTCGCGGTCGGCGGCCGCGACTTGAAGGCGCGAGACGTCGACACCCGGCTTAACGTCGATGTCAGCGTCAATGGCCGCGGGCCCTACCGTTTCGTCGTCGACAGCGGCGCCGACACATCGGTCGTCGGACGACGCATCGCGTACGATCTCCAGCTTCCGCTGGGCGAGCCCACGGTCCTCAACGGCACGACCGCGCGCAACATTGTCGATACCGTGAAGATCGCGGAGCTTACCATTGGCGACAGTCGGATTCCCGATCTCGAGCTCCCGGCGCTGCGTGAAAACGATGTCGGAGCTGACGGTCTGGTCGGCATTGATGCCCTGAGCCAGCAGCGGCTGATGCTTGACTTCGAGACGCACAAGGTGCGCGTCGAGGACGCGCGGAATCCACTTCCGTCAATGCCGGGCGCGATCGTCGTCACAGCTCGACGGCTGCGCGGTCAGCTGATTCTCACCCACGTCCGCGCCGGCAATGTCCCGCTCGACGCGGTGATTGACACAGGGTCCGAGGTCACGATCGGCAACAGCGCGCTGCGCGATAAGCTCATCGGTCGGCATAATGTGAAATTCTGGACCGCGGAGGTGACCGGCGTCACCGGCGTCACCGTTCCGATACAGATGACGACGATCGATTACCTGCAGCTCGGGCCTGTCACATTCCAAAACGTGCCCATTGCCTTTGCCGACGTGCCGCCCTTCGAGATCTTTGGGCTGTCCAATGAGCCCGCGCTGCTGCTCGGGACTGATCTGCTTGAGAAATTCCGCCGCGTGTCGCTCGATTTTCGCGCCCGCAAGGTCCGATTCCAGCTGCGACAGTGTCGCGAGGAAGGCATCGTTATCCACACCGGATCGAATGAGATGGTGATCACGCGATTGTCGTCGAACAACAGCCCAGACGTCTGTCAGAAATAGCGCCGAGCGCGCCGCCAGCGACTACGCCCGTTGCGGTTTAGGCGGGCTTGGTCTTTTCGTTGCGGCGAAGGCCCTCGACCACGGCATCGACGGCGCAGCGGCGGCTGAGCTCGGCGAGGATGGCGATATCGGAATCGTCGGCCTTGCGCGCCAGCCAATGGGTGCGGCTGGCGATATTGCGGAGATCGCGGATCGCGGCTTCAGGCAGCTGCTGCTGATCTGCCAGCAGGCGCTCGAACACGGCGTCGGCCAGCGGCTTTTCGAACTCCAGGCCGACGAATTCCTGGCAATGCCAAACTACGCGGCAAAATTGGGTCTCAAGCCCCGCGATGCTGAGCCAGATCCAGGTATCCTCGGTGAGGGTGGACGAGCATTCGATGCGGCAGCCGCGGGTCGACATGTCGATCACCCGGACCTTCACCCGGCTCCGAGTGCCGTCGCGCATCGTCGCGGTCAGGCGGAGCGCGATGCGCTCGACGCTGCGGCGGTCCGGTTGTTTGCGTTGATTTGCCTGAGCCATGCTATTTCTTACCCCTGGGCCGACCTTGTCGCTCGATTGGTGAACGAACCGTTGCGGCGCGTGGTTACGCGGCCTTCGACTCTGTCAGCACCCCGGCGATCCCGCCTGCGGACTCGATCTTCTCGGCCAGCGCACCGCGCGGCAGCTCCTGATCGAAGGCCCAGGCGAGCACCGCCTCGAGCTGCTTGATCGTCGCCTCGTCACTCAGGCCGTCGAACGCGAGTTTGACGACTGGTTTCATCGGCGAGCGCAGCTGGATCTTGAGGCCTTTCGTCTCGACCAGCCGGAGATATTCCTCGGGCGCATCTTCGGCGTCGAGCGCAAAGTCGTAAGCGGCGCTGAGGCCTTCGTAGAGAGCGCTGTTGGCGCGCAGCTTTGCGAGCCGCGCCTCGTCGGCCATGGCCCTGACTTGGGTAAGCTTGTCTTGCAACGCGCCCTCCGCTTTGCTGCTTGGTTGTTTGGGTTGTTCAATTTGCTTGACCGGTTCGGCCTCACGTTCGGCCGCGACAGACTCGGGCTCGCTTGCGGCTTCAACCTCGAATGCCTCCGCCTCTGGCTCGACCGACTCCTCGGCTTGGGGCTCTTCAGCGACCGGCTGTTCGACCTCGGATGCCTCTGTTTCCACAACGGCGTCCTGGACCGGCTCGGGCTCGACGATCGCGTCGGGGATATCCTCGTCAGCGGTCGACTCGGGAAGTACCGGCTCCACCTTGACCGACTGAGCATGAAAGCCAGTCAGCCCCGCGAGGCTGTCGAATAGCTTGGAAAAGCCAGGCGCAGCCTTGGGTGGCGACTTGTCGGGCTTCGCTGCGGGTGCTTCATCCGTCGGCACCTCGGCTTCAGCGGTCTCGACTTCGGCTTCTTCCGCGACGCTCTGGACCGGCTCTTCCGCTTCTTCGACCGGAGCTTCGAGTTCCTCCACCTCGGCGGCGGGTTCTTCGACTTCGACAACAGGCTCGTCGATCACTTCGGCCTTGGCCTGAGCCTTCGGTTTCTCCGCCGCCTTTGCACCCTTCGCGGGCGTCTCCTCAAGGCTGACCAGTGCATAGACATAGTCGACCCAGGCACCGCCGGCGCTCAGCGGCAGCAGCGTAATCCACACCCGAGTGGAGCCGCTATCGTCCGAAAATTCGTCCTCGAACGCCAGGAAATCGCGCGAAATCGCGACGATCGGGAGTTTCTTGGCAATGCAGGCCAGGATGGATGAGTTGGGCGCGTCCATGATGCGCTCGGGCCAGTCCTCGCCGCCACGCAGCGCCTCGCCGAGGTGACGGATCTCGGCATCGTGCCCACCGCTGATCAGCTCGAGCAGCGCGCTGTTCGGCCCGGCGTCTGAAAGTTCCAGCGGATCGAGGTCGTGGAGCGGCGGGAACTCCTTGTCGCCCCGAATGGACAGCCAGTAATTGAGCACGCTGGCGTGCTTGCGGCGTTCCGAGGCCTTGATCGTCTTGAATGCGCCGAGCAGCGCCTCAGCCGACGCCTGTTCGCCTGTCTGCATCCCTGTGGAGGGCGCTCCCATGTCCGACTCCGCTTGTTTACCCGCGGGAGCTTGTGCGCTCTTGGTGCTTAGAAAGGGTTAAAGTGAAACTTGCCGAAATGCGAAAGCCGCCGCTGGCATCCCAACGGCGGCCGTCGGCCGTTCCGCTTGGTCTGTGGTTTTACGCGAGTTCGCGACCCGATTCCTCGACCCCTCCATCCGGCAGCCCCGCGTCGGCCTCGACCGGCTCGGCCAGACCGGCCGCGACGTCGCGTTCGCGCTTATCGAAGAAAGCCGCGCGGCCCAGCCGGTTCTTCAGCGAAACCGACGGGTTGTTGGCACTTGGTCCACGATAGGCGCGCTGGACCCAGGTTTCGCCCGGCAGCCGGTCGTCGTCGGGGTCGCGACCCGCCTCCCGGTTACTCGATTCCGTTGCGTCCCAGGCGAAGGCGGAAGGGGCGACAATCTCAGGCTGCTCGTCGCGCACTATCGCGTCGTGTCGGGGCTCCATCGCCGACGCGGTTGTCTCCTGCTCCATGGTTTGATTCTCTGTTGCCGGCTCATCGACCCATTCGTCATTCCACGCGTCCTCCCGCCTGCGACGACGCGACACTGCGTACGCAGCACCGCCGAGCACCAGCAGGGCGACGAGCGCGCCGCCTGCGATCGGCAGAGTTTCATCGGCACGCGTCGAGGGCCGTTGCGTCGCGGACGGCTGGTTCGCCGGCCTCGCCGTCAAATCAACGACCGGCGCGACAGATGATTGCGAATTGACTGGCTGCGCCGGAGGCGCCGGGGCCGGCGGGGCTGGGGCGGCCGCCACGTGGGTCGACGTGCTCCTGGCGGCGGCTGAGTGAGTCGGAGCCGGCCTCGTCGTGACTGTGTGCGTGGTCCGAGTGACCGTCCTCTTTGCCGTCTTTGCTTTTGCCGCGGGTGCCGGCGAAGCATCGATGGCCGTCGCGGTCGTGCTCGAGTCCGGTGCGGTGGGTGTAGCGTCCGTAACTGGCGGCGGCGCGGGGGTTGGCGCTGGCTGTGTCGTTACGGTCGGCGGCTCCGTAGTCACGGGCTGTGCCGTCTGCGCCGCCAAGGGAGTTGAAGAAAGCGCGAGGGCCGCGGCAATCGCGGGGAGTGCGCAGGCTGATGCGTAATGCGTTGGTTTGATCATAATCAGGATTAACCGCGCGCTACCGCAGCGGGTCGCATGATTATCGCCCGGAAGGGGGGTAATCCGGACGAATTGGCTGTGTTAATAGCAGAAAGCACGTGCCTGCCGCCGAGGAACTGCAGCGCGCGACGATCATTCCTCACGCGTACCCGTCACCGGCGAAGGAGAGGGAGATGTCGAGCGCCAAAACCACCACCAACCATGACGAGATCCGCCGCTGGGTCGAGAAGCGCGGCGGGCATCCCGCGGTCGTGGCCGCAACGGAGAACAGCCGTGGCCGTGACGGCGGACTGCTCCGCATCGATTACGACGAGCCGGGCGGCAATGACGACGACCGCCTCCACCGCATAAGCTGGGACGAATTCTTCCGCATTTTCGATGAAAATGACATCGCCTTCCTGCACGACCCGGAAGGCGACAGCCGCTTCAGCAAGTTCGTCGCCAAGGAATCGGCACACGGCTGAGCCGGCCCGATGAAATAAAGAAGGGCGCCCGGTTTACCCGAACGCCCTTCATCTTCGACGCGTGCTCTCGCGTGAATTATTTGGTCTTGTTCTCGGTCGTGTTCGAGGCCGAGTTCTTGATCGCGGCGGCCTTGTTCTCGCCGGCGTTCTTGATCGCCGAAGCTTCGTTCGACGTTTCGTTCTTGACCGCCGAAGCCTTGTTCTCGGCGCTGTTCATGATGTTGGCCGCCTCGTTCTCGCCGGTCGCGCTGACATTCTCGGCTGCGTTGCTGGCATTGGCCTCGACCGCTGCGGCCTCGTTTTCGGCCGGATTCTTCTTGTTGCAGGCTGCAAGCGCCACAACGGCGGCAGCAATAATCATGGTCGTGCTGGTCTTCATGCGCTTTCCCCTTGTTGAGTTTATTAAGCGTGGACGGCGGAATAGCGGCCGTCCATGACCGCTACATGGCCGCAACATTAACTGACCGACGCTATTTGAGCGCCTTCACCGCCGCGAGCGTCTTGGCGACATGCTGGCTGAAGTCGAGGTCGTCGTGCACCATCACCACCTTGCGATCCTTGCCGATCACGTATGACGTGCGGGTGGTGATCCCCGGATGAGCCGCCCAGGCAACGTCATAGTCCTTCTGGATTTCGGGCGTCGCGGTGGCGACCGGGAAGGCGCTGCGGCATTCCTTCGTCGAGAAATCGTGCAGCGTCTTCAGATCATCGCCGGACATTCCGATGACCTGCGCCCCGGCCTTCTTAAACTCGCCGATCGACTCGCTGAAGGCATGCGCCTCGGCGGTGCAGCCGCTCGTGAAGGCCTTGGGGAAGAAATAGAGAACCACCGGGCCCTTCTTCAGCTGGTCGGCAAGGTGAAGCTTGAACTCCTTGCCTCCGACCGCGCCCGTGGTGCTGAAGTCGGGAGCTGTCGCGCCGACCTTGAGCGCCGCGCCAGCTGGAGCGGCGGCGAGCGTGGAAGCGACGATGGCGATGAGAAGCTTGCGCATTGGCGATCTCCTTTCGGATTCGGTGAACCCCTACGGAAGATCATTTACATCCGCGCGAGCGAAAGTGCGAGCGGGACTGCTCGATGAACGCTTAGGCGCGCGGCGCGAGCAGCCCCGTGACGACGTACAGAAACAGCATCACCGGGCCGGTGATCAGGGTCAAAGCGACAAAGCCCAGGCGGACGATTGTCGGGTCGATGCCGGTGTAATCGGCGAGTCCGGAGGCGACGCCCATGACCTTGGCGTCGCCGCGGTTGATGAGGAAACGTCCGTTCATCTCGGTTTCCTTCGTTTGAATGGCTTCAGGCGATCGGCAGCGAAGTCGCGGCCGAGACGAGCAGAAGCGCGCTGATGAGCGTGCCGGCGAGAACGGTGGCGGTCTCACGGAAAGAAGCAACGTTAAACATGGTCAAACCCCTTTGGCATTGTTTGGTCGAACCCGACCGTCGGGTCCGTGCCTTTATCAATGCACGGGGTGTGCCAAATGGAAATTGTCGTTGTTTTTCAGTGTCGCTGCATGCGGCTAGCGCGATTCCCGACGCAGGTCGCGCCGACTGTTGGTGAAAAATACCAACGCCGTTGCTAGCTCGCGGTCGTGTTCCCGCCGTCAGGATGGAGGACCTGCCCAGTCATGTAGCTGGAGTCCTCGCAGGCGAGGAACAGGAAGCTTGGCGCGACCTCATTGGGCTGTCCCGGCCGGCCCATCGGCGTGTCCTTGCCGAATTCGGGAACTTTCTCCGGGGGCTGACCGCCCGACGGGTTGAGCGGAGTCCAGATGGGGCCCGGCGCGACGCCGTTCACGCGGATTCCGTCCTTGATCAGGTTCTTCGCAAGCGAACGGGTGAATCCAACGATTGCCCCCTTTGTCGCGCTGTAATCGAGGAGGAGTTTCGATCCCTCGTAGGTTGTCTCGGACGTGGTGTTGATGATCGCCGAGCCTTCCTTGAGGTGCGGCAGCGCGGCCTGCGTCAGGAAGAACATGCCGAAAATGTTGGTCTGGAACGTCCGCCGTAATTGTTCTTCGGTGATGTCGCGGATGTCCTTGTCGGCGTGCTGCTCGCCCGCATTGTTGACGAGGATATCGAGCCGGCCGAGCCGATCGACGGTTTGCTTCACCGCTTTCTCACAGAACTGCTTGTCACCGATGTCGCCTGCAATCGTGATCGCGCGGCGCCCTTCTCCCTCCACGATCTCCCTGGTTTTGGCCGCATCGTCGTGCTCGCAAAGATAGAGGATCGCGACGTGTGCGCCTTCACGGGCGAACAATGCTGCGACGGCGCGGCCGATGCCGCTGTCGGCGCCGGTGATCAGCGCCACCTTGTCCTTCAATCGTCCGGAGCCGGGATGCCGCGGCTGCCATTCGGGCTTGGGTTCGAGTTTGCTTTCGTGTCCGGGAAGCCGATCCTCGTGGATCATCGGTTCCATGACTTCGGACATGATGGCTACTCCTTCGATGCTACGCCCATGCCCTCCCGCTCGAATTCGTCGACCGTCGCCTCGTGATTGGGCTCGGGTCGCGGCGGCTTCTTGCCATCCTTCCCCTGCGGCGTCGGTTTCTGGCTTCTTGCGGCCACGTGCCGATCCTTCCCCATGCGTGAAACCCGCCTCTTTCCTACCCGGTTCCGCGCCAAGTAGCGATGTGAACGATTTGCGGGGCTCGGCCGCCGCTCCTACCTAGGAGCCGTGGCGACAGCGAAGACCATGACCGAGACCCCGAATCGCGGGTTCGCCGCGCTGTGGCGCTTCCTGCCGATGCTATGGCCGAGAGGCGAGGCCGAGCTCAAGGCGCGCGTCGTCCTCGCCGTCGTACTGGTCCTCGCGGGGAAAGCGGTTGGGCTGCTCGGCCCCTACGCGCTGAAGCTCGCCATCGACCGGATGAGCGGCCACGCCGCCTTCGCTGTCGTTGCCGGACTGGTGCTCGCTTATGCCGGCGCGCGGTTCGGCGGCGTTCTGTCGGACAATCTCCGCAATGCGGTATTCGAGAAAGTCGGCCAGGACGCGGCGCGTCGGCTCGCGGGCAAGGTCTTCCGCCACGTCCACGATTTGTCACTGCGCTTCCACCTCGAACGGCGTACCGGATCGCTGACCAAGATCGTCGAGCGCGGCACCAAGAGCATCGACATGATGCTCTATTTCATCCTCTTCAACATCGTCCCGACGGTGATCGAGCTCACCGCCATCTGCGTAATCTTCTTCGTCAAGTTCGGTGCGGGGCTGGTTGTCGGCACGCTGGCAATTGTCGTCATCTACATCGCGTTCACGCGCAAGGTGAGCGACTGGCGCACGCATATCCAGCGGCAGATGAACGATGTCGACAACAAGGCGATTGGCCGTGCTGTCGACTCGCTGCTGAACTACGAAACGGTCAAATATTTCGGCGCCGAGGACCGCGAGGCGCGGCGCTACGAGGAAGCGGTCGGCGCGTTTGCCCGCGCCTCGGTCCGCAACGAGGTCAGCCTGGCTTGGCTCAATATCGGCCAGTCGCTGATCACTAATCTCATGATGGCCGGGGCGATGATCTTCACGGTCTGGGGTTGGAGCCACGGCCGCTTCACCCCGGGCGATGTGGTGTGGATCAACGGCCTGTTGATGCAGCTCTTCCGTCCGCTCGACATGCTCGGCTGGGTCTATCGCTCGATACGCCAGGGCCTGATCGACATGGAAGCGATGTGGGACCTGCTCGACACTCCGGCCGAGGTCGTCGACAAACCGGGCGCTCCTGCGCTCGCCGTCGGCCGCGGCGCCATCCGCTTCGACAATCTCCGCTTCGGCTACGATCCAGGCCGCGAGATCCTCAAGGGGCTGGACATCGATATCCCGGCGGGGACGAGCTGCGCCATCGTCGGGCCATCAGGCGCGGGCAAGTCGACGATCGCCCGGCTGCTGTACCGCTTCTACGATCCGCAGGCAGGGCGCATTCTGATCGACGGCCAGGACATAGCCGAGGTCAACCAGCGCAGCCTGCGGGCCGCCATCGGCATCGTCCCCCAGGACACCGTCCTGTTCAACGACACGATCGGTTACAACATCGGCTACGGCCGCGACGGCGCATCGCAAGCCGACATCGAAGCGGCCGCCCGCGGTGCCGCGATCGACAAGTTCATCGCCGTGCTTCCCGAGAAATATGAATCGATGGTCGGTGAGCGCGGGCTCAAGCTGTCGGGCGGCGAGAAGCAGCGCGTCGCCATCGCGCGCACCTTGCTCAAGAATCCGCCGGTCCTGGTGCTCGACGAGGCGACGAGCGCGCTCGACAGCCGCACCGAGCAGGCGATCCAGGAGACGCTCGACAAGGTCGCCGAAAGCCGGACGACGATCATGATCGCCCACCGCCTGTCGACCATCGTCGATGCCGACCAGATCGTGGTGCTAGACGCTGGCCGTGCTGTGGAGCGGGGGACGCACGAGGAGCTGCTCGAGCTTGGCGGCCTCTATGCCGACCTGTGGTTCCGCCAGGCCGCCGAGCAGATCGCCGAAGAGACCGCGCAAGCGGCGGAGTGATCAGGCGCCGCGGAGGCCGCGCAGGATGTTGCCCTCGGTGCTGAGATAGAGACGGCGGTAATCGACGCGCGGCGTGTCCGCGAAGATCAGATAGTAATATTTCATCTGCTCGGACCACCAATAGCCGGGGCAATGGTCGTCTTGGACCTTGGCCGTCACGTCGACGAGATCGGCATAGCCGAACCGCGCTTTGTTCCACCGTTTCATCGCCAGATAATGGTCACGAACGACGTGGCGCCACTCCTCGCGGCGGTCGATCAGCCAGTGATTGAAGGCGGCGTCGGCGAGCTCCGGCCTCAGATCATTCCTGACGCTCAGCGCTCGCATGTCGGTAGAATCCACGCTCTCCGGAAGCACGCCATAGCGCGCCTGCACCCTCGCCCAGGTGCGCGTGTGGGCCGCACCGATTGCGGCGTCGCCGCCCTGCGCCAACAGTCCGCCGTAGAAGGATCCGAGTTCGTCCTGCTCCGTGCCGAGCGGCATGCCGGTTTCGAAATCGACGTTGGCGAACCAGAGATTGGGGCCGTGGCGCAGCGGCTGGTGCTTGAGGATCGCGGCGGTGCACGCCCGGTACATGCGCAGGCAATCGCGATCCCCGAGCAGGTCCCAGCCGTCCCATAGATATTCGTAATAGCTGTCGGATGGCGGTCCGATCGTCGCGCGGCGACTTTTCCACTCGCCAGTCATGCAATCCATGCTGTCGGCCAGAAGGCCGATCTTCGATCGCCGCTCGAACATCGAGACCAGCGCGCGCTTGGCCGCGGCGCGGTAGCGGTCGTCGCCGGTCGCGCGACTGAGGAAGCCGAACTCGGGAATGAAGGTCCCGGTCTCCGCGGGGTTGGTCACCGTTCCGCGCAGGGCTCCGGTCTTGAGATTGATGTAGCGGTGCGGAATGCTGAGCGGCGACGCGGCAAAGCTCGGCAGCAGCCGATCAGCCAAGTTGCGGGCCTTCGAGAGCAGCGCCGGATCGCCGCACGCATGAAACGCCGACAGCAGCCCGCCGACTAGCCGGATCGATGTCTCGAATACCGACACCTCACCGTCGACATCGAATTCGAGGTTGGCCTTGGCCCACTCGACGCCGTCGCGGAAGTCGTCGTCGAGGCCCATCACCCACAAGGTATCGAGCGCTTCGACCAGGCTGAGGCCGAGGTGATGGTTTTTGAGCGGGAAGCTTTCAAAGCCGCCGCTGATCGGCTTGATCTGGTCCTTGCCCCAGGCGTGCTCACGATAGTTGCGCCACGCCCAGCGCATTTCGGAGCGGACGTCTTGTGCCAGCGCGCGCCAGTCGCGGCTTGGTTGCGGCCGCTGCGCGGCGCTCAGGAGAAGCGCCGCGCTGGCGCTCTTCAGCAAGCTTCGGCGGCGCAGCGGCATGCCCGTCATTGGCTGACGCTAAGGGAGTTGCGGCCGCGGAGCAAACCATCGCCAAGGCCTTGAAGGTTTTGAAGAAGCAGGGTTCCGGTGACCTGCGCCTTTTGGCCGACTGCGGAATTCAGCCTTGCGTAATTCGCGAGTCGGTTGAAGAGCGCCAGCCAACAGTTTTCAAGCTACGGGAGAGTCATGATCCGCAACCTTCTTCTGGCGACCGCCGCGCTCGCCTTTGTCAGCACCACGCCGGCCGCAGCCGCAACCCGCAAGGTCTCAGCTATGTCATCGGCCACTTTGCCGGCCTCCAATCCATTTGCGCGGCCAAGCACGCTTCCGTTCCAGACGCCGGACTTTTCGCGCATCAAGGACAGAGATTATCTTCCGGCGCTGCTCGCCGGCATGGCGCAGCAGAAGGCTGAAGTGACCGCGATTGCCAACCAGAAAGCGCCGCCGACATTCGAGAATACGGTCGCCGCAATGGAGCGTTCGGGCCTGCTGCTCGAGCGGGCAAACCTCGCCTTCAGCGCGGTAAACGGTGCCAACACCAATGATGTCCTGCAGGCGACCGACACCAGGACTTCGCCCCTGTTCGCCGCGCACAACGACTTCATCTACCTCAATGCAAAGCTGTTTCAGCGGTTCGAGTATCTCCATGATCATCAGGCCGAGCTGAACCTCAACCCCGAGCAGGCGAAGCTGCTCGACGTCTATTACAAGCAGTTCGTTCACGCGGGCGCGCAGCTCTCCCCGGCGAAGCAGGCCCAGCTCAAGGTGATGAACAAGCGGCTGAGCACGCTCCAGACCGAGTTCACCCAGAAGCTACTCGCGGCCGCCAAGGCCGGCGCGCTGCATGTCGACAATGCCGCCGCGCTCGCTGGCCTTTCCGACCAACAGCTCGCTGCCGCGCAGGAAGCAGCCAAGGGACGCAAGCTCTCGGGCTATGTCCTGCCGCTGCAGAACACGACACAGCAGCCGTCACTGTCCTCGCTCACCAGCCACGACACCCGCCAGAAGCTGTTCGACGCGAGTCTCAATCGTGCTGAGCACGGCGACGCGAACGACACGCGCTCCATCATCAGCGAGATCGCGCAACTGCGCGCCCAAAAGGCGGCGCTCTTCGGCGCCGACAATTTCGCCGACTACACGCTCTACGACCAAATGGCGAAGGACCGGGCAACTGCGGTCGGTTTCCTCGATCGCCTGGCTCCTGCGGTCTCGACGAAGGAGCATCAGGAATGGTCGGACATCGTCGGACTTGCCAAAAGCCAGGGCGCCCCATTCCAGCCGACAGCGGCCGACTGGAATTTCTATGCCGAGCAGATCCGCAAGCAGCGCTACGCGCTCAATAATGACGAGCTGAAGCCCTATTTCGAGTTCAACAAGGTGCTGACCGACGGCGTCTTCTACGCCGCCAACCAGCTTTATGGGCTAACATTCAAGGAGCGGCACGACATCCCGACGTGGAGCCCCGACATGCGGGTGTTCCAGGTCTATGACCAGGACGGCAAGGAACTGGCGATCTTCATGATCGACCCGTGGAAGCGCGACAACAAGAGCGGCGGCGCGTGGATGTCGAACCTGGTCAACCAGTCCTACCTGCGCGGCACCAAGCCGGTGGTGTTCAACGTCCAGAACTTCACTAAGCCCGCGCCGGGCCAGCCGATGCTGATCAGCTTCGACGACGTAACGACCATGTTCCACGAGTTCGGGCACGCGCTGCACGGCATGTTCGCCGCGCAGACCTACCCAACCATTTCGGGGACTAGCGTGGCGCGCGACTTCGTCGAATTCCCGTCGCAGTTCAACGAGAATTGGGCGCTCGATCCGAAGGTGCTGTCGCACTACGCCGTGCAATACCAGACGGGGCAGACGATCCCGCAAGCACTGGTCGACAAGATCAAGGCGTCCCGCACCTTTAACCAAGGCTATGAGCTTGGCGAGGTGCTCGAAGCGGCCCGGCTCGACCTCGACTGGCACTCGCTTCCGGCAACCGCGCCGCGCCAGGACGTCGACAAGTTCGAGGCGCAGGCGTTGGCAAGTGGCGGTTTCGATACGCAGGATGTGCCGCCTCGCTACCGCTCCAGCTACTTCCTCCACATTTGGAGCAACGGCTATTCGGCGGGCTACTACGCGTATCCGTGGACGCGGATGCTCGCGGAGGACGCGTTCGACTGGTTCGAGAACCATGGCGGCCTTACGCGTGCCAACGGCCAGCGCTTCCGCGACCAGATCCTGTCGCGGGGCAACACGCTTGATTACGGCCAGATGTACCGCAGCTTCACCGGACACGACCCAGACGTCACACCGATGCTGCGCTTCTATGGGCTGCCGACAGGCAGCGGCGCGCCGCAACCGGTGTCCGTGGTTCCGGCCGCACCGCCGGTTCCGGCTCCCGCAGCGCCGAAGAAGGGCGAGAGAGGATAAGACGATGATGCGCCAGCTCGACGAGAAGGTGATGGTCAGCGGTCAGGTCGCGCCGCACGAGGTCGCCGGGCTGGCGGCGCAGGGCGTCACGATGCTGGTCAACAACCGTCCCGATGGAGAGGAGCCGGGCCAGCCGCTCGCCGGTGAGATCGAGGACGCCGCAGCGCAAGCCGGGATCGGCTACCGTTTCGTGCCGATCGTTCGCGGCATTGGCCCTGCGGATGTTGAGGTCATGCAGGAGGCGCTGCGCGAAACCGGCGACGGCAAGCTGCTCGCTTTCTGTCGCTCGGGGACGCGCTCGGCTCTGGCAGTTGCATTGGCGAAGCGCGACGAAGGCGCATCAGCCGAGGAGGTTATCCGGCAGCTCAACCAGGCCGGGTTCGACCACGGGCCGATCGCTCACTTGCTCTGAGGCTAACAGCCGCTCAGGCCACAGTGCCTCCCACCGTCAGCCCGTCGATTAGCAAGGTCGGCTGACCAACCCCGGCGGGCACCGTCTGTCCTCCCTTGCCGCAGACGCCGACGCCCTCGTCGAGCGCGAGGTCATTGCCGATTCCCTTGACGCGGGTCAGCACCGTCGGCCCGTCGCCGATCAGGGTCGCGCCCTTGATCGGCTCGGCGATCTTGCCGCCGCGGATGCGGTACGCCTCGGTGCATGAGAAAACGAACTTTCCGCTGGTGATGTCGACCTGTCCGCCGCCGAAGCTCCTGGCGAAAATGCCATCCTTCACGCGGCTCAGCAGCTCGGCCGGATCGTCCCTGCCGCCGAGCATGAAGGTATTGGTCATGCGCGGCATCGGCGCGTGGGCGAAGCTTTCGCGGCGGCCGTTGCCGGTCGGCTCCATGCCCATCAGCCGGGCATTGAGCCGGTCCTGCAGATAGCCTTTGAGGATGCCGTCCTCGATCAGGCAGGTGCGCCCGGTCGGTGTACCCTCGTCGTCGATGGTCAGCGATCCACGCCTGCGGTCCATCGCTCCATCGTCGACCACGGTGACGCCGGGAGCCGCGACGCGCTCACCGATGCGGCCCGAGAAGGCGGACGTGCCCTTGCGGTTGAAGTCGCCCTCTAGCCCGTGACCGATCGCTTCGTGGAGCAGCACTCCGGGCCAGCCGGGACCGAGGACGACCGTCATCTCGCCGGCCGGTGCCGCAACCGATTCAAGGTTCACGAGCGCCTGCGCGAGCGCGATGTCGATGGCGCGGCTCCACTGAGCCTCGTCGAAGAGATTGTCATAGAGATAGCGTCCACCGAGCCCATGATAGCCGGTCTCGCGGCGGCCGTTCTGCTCGGCGACGATCTGCACTCCCAGGCGCACGAGCGGGCGCACGTCCGAGGCGACGAAGCCGTCGCCGCGAACGATGTCGATCACGCTCCAGCTCGCCGCCAGGCTGACGCTGACCTGGGCGACGCGCGGATCCTTCGCTCGGGCCGCGGCGTCGATCCGCTGGCATAAAGCAACCTTGTCGGCGAACGGGATGAGGCTGAGCGGATCGTCGGCGCCGTACATCGCCTGGTTGGTCCGCGCCGGAGGAGCCGCAGGTTCGCCCTTGCGCGGATCGAGCAGCTTTAAGGTCGCCGCCGCGCGATCGATCGCGGCCTCGCTGATCTCGTTGGCGTGTGCAAACGCAGTCGTCTCGCCCGACACGCCGCGCAGGCCGAATCCGGAACTGGTGTGATAGTCGGCGGTCTTGAGCCGCCCATCGTCGAAGCCGAACGCTTCACTCGCACTGTACTGGAGGTAGAGCTCGCCATCGTCGTGCGGCGCCAGATGCGTCGCGGCGAGGCGTTTCGCGCCGTCCGGGTCGAGATTGCGGTAGAGGGAACGGCGCGGGTCAGCGGCCATCACGCAGCCTTGGTATCCGCACGTCCCCCCTCAAGGACGAAGCGCCGGTCGCAATAGCCGCACTCGACGAAGCCCAGATCCTCGTCGATCCGGAGGAACACGCGCGGGTGGCCGAGAGCGGGCGAAATCTCGCCCGAACCATCGCAGGCGACCTGCAGCGTCTTGATGCGAATGGTCTCGGGCGGGGGAATATCGGAAGCCATGCCCAAGCAATTAGGGATGCTGCGTCGCCCCCACAAGCTTGTCGGCTCGGCGCGGCCCTCTTATGCGCCGGTGCGCCATGGACGCACCCGCCATCCGCATCGACACGCTGTCGAAGACCTATGCCGGCGGGAAAGTTGCGCTCAATGGCGTCAGCTTCGATGTACCGCGCGGACAGATCTTCGGGCTGCTCGGCCCAAATGGCGCGGGCAAGTCGACGCTGATCAACATCCTCGCCGGACTGGTGATCAAAACCTCCGGCAAGGTGACCCTGTGGGGCTTCGACATCGACGAGCATCCGAGGAACGCGAAGCGTGCGATCGGTGTCGTTCCACAGGAGATCATCTTCGACCCCTTCTTCACACCGCGCGAGACGCTGGAAATCCAGGCCGGGCTGTACGGCATCCGTCCGGGCGAGCGGCAGAGCGACGCGCTGCTTGCCGCCATGCACCTGACCGACAAGGCGAACGCTTATTCGCGGACGCTGTCGGGGGGCATGAAGCGGCGGCTGCTGGTCGCCAAGGCCATGGTCCATTCGCCTCCGATCCTGGTGCTCGACGAGCCGACCGCAGGCGTCGACGTCGAGCTTCGCCGCCAGCTGTGGAACTATGTCCGGCAGCTCAATGCACAGGGCGTCACGATCGTGCTGACCACCCATTATCTCGAGGAAGCCGAGGAGCTGTGCGACCGCATCGCGATCATCCACCACGGCCGGGTGATCGCCAATGAGCCGACGCGTGAACTGGTGGCGAAGGCACAGGAGAAAGCGGTCGTCGTCACGTTCGATGGCGACATCGCCGAGGTGCCCGTCAACGCGACGTTCGAGAACATCAGCCTGATGGACGAGCGCACGCTGGAAATCACCTACCGCAAGGACCGGACCAACGCAGGGCAGGTGCTGGCCTCGCTGACCGCCGCCGGTCTGACCATCGTCGATGTGTCGACGCGCGACCCTGACCTCGAGGACGTCTTCCTGAGCCTGACCGCGGCCGACCAGGAAGCCGCGTGAGCACGACAGCCGACGTCCTGATCGTCGGCTCGGGCGCGGCGGGACTGACAGCGGCGCTGAACCTCGCCGAGACGCACCAGATCGCGGTCATTGCCAAGGGCGCGCTCGGCGAAGGCGCGACCAGCTGGGCGCAGGGCGGGATCGCCGCGGTGCTGGAGGAAGGCGACAGCTTCGACGCCCACGTCAATGATACGATGATCGCCGGCGCCGGGCTCAACGACATCAAGGTCGTCGAGCATGTCGTCGAGGCAGCACCGCGCGCGATTCAGCATCTGATCGACCTCGGCGTACCGTTCGCGCAGGATGGCAATGCGCTGCACCTGACCCGAGAGGGTGGACACAGTCACCGGCGGATCGTCCACGTCGCCGACGCCACCGGCTATGCGGTGCAACAGGCGCTGGAGAGCGCGGCGGGCCAGCATCCCAACATCACCTTGGTGCCGGACATGGTCGCGATCGACCTCGTCACCGGCCGACACGCGACGCATTTCTCGACCAGCGGCGCGGTCCACGGACTCTACGCCTACAACCGCAAGACGAAGCGGGTGGAGACGCTGACCGGCAAGGCGACCATCCTCGCCAGCGGCGGCGCGGGCCGAGCCTACCTCTATTCGACCGCACCGCGCGGAGCGACCGGCGATGGCATTGCGATGGCGTGGCGGGCGGGCTGCCGCGTCTCCAACATGGAGATGATGCAGTTCCACCCGACCTGCCTCTACAATCTCGCGGTCAAGAACTTCCTGATCACCGAGGCGGTGCGCGGCGAGGGCGGGCAGCTCAAGCTCCCGCCGGGTGTGAAGGGCGGCGGCAAACGGTTCATGCCGAAGTTCGACGAGCGCGGAGAGCTCGCGCCGCGCGACATCGTCGCCCGAGCGATCGACCACGAGATCAAGCGCCTAGGCCTCGATTACGTCCACCTCGACATTTCGCACCGCGACGAGGATTTCGTCCGCGCTCACTTCCCCAACATCTACGACAAGCTGCTCGGCCTCGGCATCGACATCACCAAGGAGCCGATCCCGGTCGTGCCGGCACAGCATTACACCTGCGGCGGAGTGGTCGTGGACCTGAACGGCTGCACCGACGCGCCGGGGCTCTATGCCGCTGGCGAAGTCACCCAGTCGGGATTGCACGGCGCCAACCGGCTCGCTTCCAACAGCCTGCTCGAATGCCTGGTGTTCGGCGAAGCGGCCGCAAAGCACGTCGCGGCGAACTTCGGCGACCTCCCGCAAGTGCCGGAGATCCGCGGCTGGGACGAAAGCCGGGTCACAGACAGCGACGAAGAAGTGGTGATCGCCCAAACCTGGGGCGAGATTCGCCGCTTCATGTGGAATTACGTCGGCATCGTCCGCACCACCAAAAGGCTCGAGCGCGCCAAGCACCGGATCGACATGCTGCGGCAGGAAGTGAAAGAATATTACGCGCATTTCCGCGTCACGCCGGACTTGATCGAGCTTCGCAATCTGGTCGAGGTCGCCGACCTCATCATCCGCTCGGCGCTCAGCCGGCACGAGAGCCGCGGGCTTCACTACACCCTCGATTTTCCCGAGCTGCTGCCGGAGGCCAAGGACACGGTGCTGGTTCCGTAAAGGTCACTAAGTTCGCGTCCGATCACCTCCGCGCCATTCCGGTTGCTGTGCGCCGATGCGAACGAAATCCCCGGGTTCCCGCCGATAATGATTGCCCAACAGGCGCATCAGGCGGCCATCCGCCGGCGCCTGATTGTGAACTTCATGCCGCTGCGGCTTCGGCGCGAGGATGCGATCCCAAAGCGCGCCGAAGAGAGTTCCGTCGCGGCGATTGCGCAGGCGGTAGGCGCTCTCGCGGCTCATGCCGGCGAAGGCGGCAGCATTGACGATGCTCCGTGTCGACGCCAGCGCGTCGAGGAAGCGCAGCTGGCGCTCGGCGGTCCAGCCGTCGCTTCGGATTCTTCGGCGTTGGCCTGACGAATTGGATCCGCTCATCCGCCAGCTTGGATCACAACTGACCGCCTGTAGGACAGGACAAATTTCGTGGGGACGTCTGCTTCGGGCGCAAAGCGGACATTAGGAGCCAAACAAGCTCTCAGATTTGAGATTGGTTAATTTCCTGTATAGGAATTCGGCAAGTCCGGTTTTTGTAACGGGGGTACTGACATGAAATTGCGCAACGCGTTGATCGCGAGTTCGTCGCTGCTCGGAGCGATCAGTGCACCGGCACTGGCTACGGTGTCGGTCTATACCAGTGCAAGTGCGTTCACCAACGCAACAACGGGGACGACAACATACGCATTCCCGTTCGCTGGTGCTGGTGGCGGCACCAGCATCGGAACAGCGTATACGTTGGGACCGGCGACCTTCAGCTCCACGAACCTCTTCTCGTATGACGATGCCTACGGTACCCCATATCTCGGCTCGACGGGCGCTATCGCGGTGGACACCACTACCTCTGCCATTGGTCTTTACTTCGGGTCGTTTTGGTCGGGCGCGTTCACCGTGACCTATACGGCGAACGGCGACACTGGCACTTTCTACGTCCCAGACACTGCGTTTTTTGGCTTTACCAGTTCATCGGGCCCTCTGACGTTGACTTTCAGCCAGCCCGCCGGGACCGAACTCGATATTACTCAATTCATAACCGGGTCCAGCGCGGCGCCAGTTCCGGAGCCTGACACTTGGGCGTTGATGATTGTCGGTTTTGGAGCGATTGGCGTCTGGCGCCGCAAGCGCAAAGTGAAAGCTCCCGCCCTCCAGCGCGTCTAAGAGCAATGTCCGCAATGGGTCGCAAGCGGACATTGCCGGCCCCACGTTCCGTTCAGCTTCCTTCCCGCCGCCACCCTGCTAAACCGGCTTGCTCATGTCCGAAGCCGATCCTTCCGCCCAGCCCCATCTCTATCTCGTCGATGGCTCGAGCTATATCTTCCGCGCCTATCATCGGCTGCCGCCGCTCACCAACCGCCACGGCACGCCGGCGGGCGCGGTCTATGGCTATACGACCATGCTGTGGAAGCTCGCCGACGGGCTGACCAAGGCCGACGGGCCGACCCACATGGCGGTGATCCTCGATGCGTCCGAGCACACCCACCGCAACGAGATGTACGCCCAGTACAAGGCGCACCGGCCGCCGCCGCCCGAGGATCTGGTTCCGCAATTTCCGCTGATCCGCGTCGCCACCCGTGCCTTTTCGATCCCGTGCATCGAGGAAGCCGGGCTGGAAGCCGACGACATCATCGCCTGCTACGTGACCGCGGCGAAGAAGGCGGGATGGCGCGTGACCATCGTCAGCTCCGACAAGGACTTGATGCAGCTGATCGAGGACGGGCAGATCGACATGCTCGACACGATGAACGACCGCCGGATCGACGAGGCGGCGGTGATCGAGAAGTTCGGCGTCGGCCCCGAGAAGGTCGGCGACGTGCTCGCGCTCATGGGCGACAGCGTCGACAACGTCCCCGGAGTGCCGGGCATCGGCCCGAAGACCGCGACGCAGCTGATCCAGGCGTTCGGCGACCTGGAGACCGTGCTTGCAAGCACCGACCAGATCACGAAGCCCAAATTGAAGCAGTCGCTGATCGATTTTGCCGACGATGCGCGGTTGAGCCGCGAACTCGTGCGGCTGGTGTGCGAGGCGCCGCTGCCCGAGCCGCTCGAGGATCTGGCGCTGAAGGGCATCCCCAAGGAGCCGCTGGCGGAGTTTCTCGCCGACCAGGGGTTCAAGACCTTGCTCGCGCGTCTGGAGGCGGGCGGGCCGTCCCAGGGCCGGAGCAGCAGCGGCGGCGGCATCAATGCCGTCATGGCGTCAATGGACAAGAAGCCGGCGGGGCCGCCACCGGCCGAGCAGATCGAGGTCGACCGGTCGAAGTACGAGACCGTGACCGACGAGGCAGCGCTCGACCGCTGGATCGCCGAGGCGACGGCACAGGGCTATGTCGCGGTCGATACCGAGACCGACTGCATCGACTGCATCATCGCCCGGCTCGCCGGCGTCAGCCTGGCGACGGCGCCAAACCGCGCCTGCTACATCCCGGTCGGGCACAGCGGCGCCGACCTCTATTCCGATGCGCCCAGCCAGATGCCGATGCAGTTCGTGCTCGACCGGCTGAAGCCGCTGCTCGAAGACCCGGCGGTGCTAAAGATCGGGCACAATTTCAAATATGACTGGGTGATGTTCGACAAGCTCGGCATCGAGGCCGCACCGGTCGACGACACGATGGTGATGAGCTTCGACCTGGATGCCGGGCGGAGCTTCGGCCACGGCCTCGACGAGCTCGCCAAGCTCCATTTCGACCACGAGACCATCCCTTATAAGCAGCTGTGCGGGACCGGCGCGAAGCAGATCACCTTCGACAAGGTCCCGCTGGGGCCGGCGACCGACTATGCCGGCGAAGACGCAGACATCGCGCTTCGGCTGTGGCTTCGGCTGAAGCCGCGGCTGGCGAGTGAGAATGTGACCCGCGTCTATGATCGCATCGACAAGCCGCTGGTGCCGGTTCTGGCGCGGATGGAGCGGCGGGGGATCAAGGTCGACCGCGACTATCTGGCGAAACTCAGCCGCGAGTTTGCGGAGGAAACGGGGCGGCTCGAGCAAAGGATCTACGAGGCCGCGTGTGGGCCATTCCAGATCGGCTCAACGCAGCAGCTCGGTCAGGTGCTCTATGAACGCCTCGGCCTCAAGGGCGGGCGCAGGGGCAAGAGCGGACAATATTCGACCGACGTCAACGAGCTGGAGCGGCTCGCGGCGGAGGGAGTGGAATGCGCGACCCTGGTGCTCGAATGGCGGCAGCTGACCAAGCTCAAGTCGACCTACACCGACGCGCTGCAGGCGCAGATCAATCCCGAGACCGGCCGGGTCCACACCAGCTTCTCGCTGACCGGCGCGCAAACCGGGCGGCTGTCTTCGAACGATCCCAATTTGCAGAACATTCCGATCCGGACGGAGATCGGGCGCAAGATCCGCGACGCCTTCGTCGCCGAGCCGGGCTACAAATTGCTCTCAGCCGACTATAGCCAGATCGAATTGCGGCTGGCCGCACACATGGCCGACGTGCCGCAGCTCAAGGACGCATTCCGGCAGGGCGTCGACATCCACAGCCTGACCGCCCAGGAGCTGTTCGGCAGGGTAGACCGCGACACGCGCAACCAGGCCAAAACGATCAACTTCGCGATCCTCTACGGAAGCTCGGCGTGGGGAATTGCCGGGCGCCTCGGGCTACCCAAGGACGAGGGCAAGGCGATCATCGACCGCTATTACGAACGCTTCCCCGGCATCCGCGCGTTCAGCCACAGCACATTGTCGTTCGTCCGCGAGCATGGCTTCACCAAGACCTTGTTCGGGCGGAAAACCCATTTTGAGCCGAACATCCGCTCGCCCAATCCATCGATCCGGGGCGGCGCCGAGCGCGCGGCGATCAACGCGCCGATCCAGGGGACCAGCGCCGATCTCATCAAGCGGGCGATGGCGCGGATGGACCAGGCGCTGGTGGACGCCGGCCTGGATGGCGTTCGGATGCTGCTGCAGGTCCATGATGAGCTGGTGTTCGAAGTCCCCGACGGCCGCGAGGAAGAAGCCGCCGTCGTGATCAAACAGGTGATGAGCCGCGCCGCCGAGCCGGCGATGCAGCTCGACGTGCCGCTCGACGTCGAGGTCGGCTGGGGCGAACATTGGGGCGCTGCGCATTGACCGAGACCGAGCGCCCCGCCGCATCGGCTGCCGAGGCGCCACATGCCGATATGGCGACGCTAGCCGCGGGCGGCCGCCTCAACGTCTTCGGCTTCGCGCTGCGGCTGGTGGGAATGGTGCCGTTCCTGTTCATCGGCGGGCGATTGTACGGCCCGGCCGCGTTGGGCCGGTTCGCCTATGCCGTGCTGGTGGTCGAGTTCGGCGCGCAGGTCGCGGCCTTTGGATTGCGGCGCGGCCTCGCCCAATTGCTGTCCGATGCGAAAAAACCGCAGGCATGCATCGTCGCCGACGCGCTTCTGGTGGCGGCGATCGGTTCGGCGATCGGCATGGCGATCCTGTTCGCGTTTCCCAAGGCAATGTATCCGACGACACCGGTCGGCGGCCTCGATCGAATGCTGGCGGTCACCGTTCTCGCCGTTTCATGGACCGACATCGCGCTTGCGGCGCTCGCTTATCAGCATGACGTCGGCGCGACGGTCCGCGCCCGCTCGATCGTCCAGCCGTGGACCATCGCGGTCGCCGCCTTCGCTCTGTCTTACGTGCCGATCATGGTCACCCGTGGCGACGGGCTGATCATCGCTTATGTGGTATCGATGGTTGCGGCGTTCATCGCCGCGCTCATCCCGTTGATCCGCTGCTATGGCTTGCCGCACGGGTGGAAACCCGACCTGCCGACCGCCTGGTGGACCGCGTGGCGGCACGTGCCGCTCGCCGCCGCGGACACGGTCGAATGGGCGTCGCGCCGCATCGACCTCGCGGTGCTGGGCGCGTTCCTGCCCGCAAGCTTCGTTGGCGTTTATTACGCCGCGCAGCAGGTCGCGACTTTACCCGCCAAGCTCAAGACCAGCTTTGAGCCGGTGCTTGGGCCGGCGATCGTCCGCAAGATTGCCGCCAACGACCGCGCGTCGATTGCCGAGCAGGTGCGGCAGGTCGGCTATTGGATCATCGCCGCACAGCTCGGCATCGCGCTCGCACTCGGATTGCCGGGACGCGCCGTGATGTCGCTGGTCGGATCGGCATTTACCAGCGGCACGGCGATGCTGGGCTTCCTGCTTGCCGCCGAAGTCATTGCGGCAGTGGCCGTGATCAGCGAATCGGCGCTGATCTATCTCGAGCGCACGCGCAACATGGTCATCAGCTTGATCATGCTTGCACTTGAGGCGGTACTCGCCGTCGGGCTGATCCTGGCGATGCAGACAGAAGGCCTGCCGCTGACCTATCAGGCGACGGGGCCCGCGATCGCTTTGTGCCTGGCGCTGGCATTCGCCTCCATCGCCAAATCTCGGCTCCTGTCGAAAACGCTTGGCGCGTCCGTATCGGGCTGGCGCTGGGATCTTGCGTGGATGGCTGCGGTGGGCGCCGCGATCGGCATCCCGGTCCGCTATTTCCTGCCCCAAACGCTGCAGCTGCTTATCGGCGTTCCCGCTATCCTCGCGGCGTCGGGGGCTGTCCTGTGGACCAAGGGCTTTAGCGCCAAAGACCGCGAGCTGTTCACAATGCGCAAGCATGAGGTGCGCGAGCTGCGCGAGGCGGAGGACGCCGCCATGGCGCGCGATCAGATCAGCGACACCATCGTCTAATGGCGAAAGTGCCGCATGCCCGTGAAGAGCATCGCGAGGCCGGCGTCGTCCGCGGCCGCGATCACTTCGTCGTCGCGGATTGAGCCGCCGGGCTGTATCACCGCGGTTGCACCGGCTTCGGCCGCCGCAAGTAGCCCGTCGGCGAAGGGAAAGAACGCGTCCGATGCGACCGCGGAGCCGACCGTCCGCGCCTCCGGCCAGCCGTTTGCTTCGGCCGCCTCCTTTGCGCGCAGTGCGGCGATGCGCGAACTGTCGCGGCGGTTCATTTGCCCGGCGCCAACGCCCGCGGTGACGCCGTCTCTGGCGTAAACGATCGCGTTGGACTTGACGTGCTTGGCGACGGTCCAGGCGAACAGGCAATCGCGTAGCTCCTGCTCCGTCGGCTGGCGCTTGGTGACGCATTTGAGCTGGTCGCGCGTCACCATCCCGTTGTCGCGGTCCTGAACGAGAATGCCGCCGGCAATCACGGCGATGTTCTGACCGGAGCGCGAGGGATCGAGCAATGTGCCGGTCAGCAACAAACGGAGATTCTTCCTCTTCGCGAAAATTGCTTTCGCTTCCTCGTCGGCATCGGGCGCAACCACGACCTCGGTGAAAATCTGCGTGATCGCCTCAGCCGTCGCGGCATCGAGCGGTCGGTTGGTGGCGACAATGCCACCGAAGGCCGACACGCTGTCGCAGGCTAGCGCCTCCTTCCAGGCGTCAAGCAGGCTGGCGCGTGTCGCCACACCGCAGGGATTGGCATGCTTGACGATGACCACCGTCGGCTCGGCGTCGCGAAATTCCGAGACCAGCTCGAGCGCGGCGTTGGCGTCGTTGAGATTGTTGTAGCTGAGCTCCTTGCCCTGGACCTGCGTCGCCTGAGCGACGCCGCTCGCCGCCGGGCCAGCGGGTACGTAGAGGGCCGCTTGCTGGTGCGGGTTCTCGCCATAACGAAGCGGCATTTTGAGCTTGCTCGCCCGGGTCCAGCGCGCCGGCCAGCGCTCGCCCTGGTCCGCGAACGCGAACCATTGGGAGATCGTGGAATCATATTCGGCCGTGAGCGCGTAGGCCCTGGCCGCGAGCTTACGGCGGAGCTGCAATGTGGTCGCACCGCCGTTGGCGTCGAGCTCGGCCAACAGCTCGGCATAGTCCGCGGGATCGGTGACGATTGCGACGAATGCGTGGTTCTTCGCCGCCGAGCGCACCATCGACGGACCGCCGATGTCGATATTCTCGATGATCGTATCGCGGTCGGCCCCGCGCATCACCGTGCTGAGGAATGGGTACAAATTCACCACGACGAGATCGATCGGCGCGATCTGATGCTCCTCCATCGCCGCGACATGCTCTGGATCGTCGCGTACCCCAAGCAGCCCGCCATGGACCTTCGGATGAAGCGTCTTCACGCGCCCGTCCATCATCTCGGGGAAGCCCGTGAGATCGGTGATGTCGCGGACTTCGGCACCGGTTGCGCGCAGCTTCGCCGCCGTGCCGCCGGTCGACACGATCTCGACGCCGTGCCTGGCCAAGCCCGCCGCAAGGTCCTCGAGGCCTGTCTTGTCGGAAAGCGAAATGAGCGCGCGGCGGACGGGAACGAGATCGGTCACTTGAAGTCCTTTGGCTTTAGCTGGAGCGGCGGAAGGTCCAGCCAATGTCGCCGCCCAATGCCGAAACCTCGCCCACGATGACAAGCTGGATTGTGTTGTGCGGCTGGCCGCGACCGTCGATCCAGATGCTCTCCTCGATGGCGAGGTTGCCGCCCCGGCAGCGGAAGTTCCACGGCGGCGCGCCTTTCGACCGAAGAATCGCCCCCATGCCGTCGGCGGTGACGGTGGCCTCGACTCCGGGTGCGAGGTGGAAGCGGACAGCATAAGGCGCCGCCTCGCGGATCTTCTTGCGCCCCTTTGTGATCAGCTGATCGGCGCCGCGCAGTTCCTTGCCGTCATTGCCGAGCATCAGACTACGCTTGTGGATCATCCCGAACGAGCGGACGTAACCGTCGTGGCTGGCCTCGAGCCGGCTGGCGTCATTATCCTCGCTGCGGTCGATCGTGACATCCTCGACTCCCTTGCCGAGCGTCCCGTCGGCGAGGATGGCAGTGGAATTGGTGTCGGCGAGCACCAGCGTGCTGTGCGCGGCGGTGCTTCGGAGCGCCTGGACAAGCTCCGGCGACAGAGTGGCCGGAAGAGGTCCCGGGCCACCGCAATTGACCACAAGTCGTTGTGATCCATCGGAAAGCTCGAAGGCAAGCGTCGAGGCCGAGCCCTGCTCCGCGATCTTCTGCGGCGGCGGCGGCGCCGCGTCGAGGACCAGAATCGTGCCAAGCGCCGACATTCGTTGATAGCCCCAGCCGCGCGCCAGCCGCAGCGGCCGCGCGCGCAGCCCGCAGCCGTCGATCAGCGCGGTTAGCCGGGCCGCCTCGCCCGGGCCGCAAGCCTGCCAGCTCGAAAGCCGCCCATCGCCCATCATAATCCCGTGCAGCGCGGCAAGCGACGCCTGCGCCGCGGCCTCGATGCCTTCGGGCATCACCTGTTTGGCGGCGAGATAGCAGGAGCGCAGCAATCCGAAGCGGTCGACCAGCTGAACCTGCTCGTAGGGCGAGCGGCTGATCAATCCACCGTCGTCGAACTGCGCCGAGGCGAGCGCCCGAGCGAGGCCAGCTTCGCCACGCGCCAAACGCGGCACGCCGCCCTGCACCAGCAGTCCGGCGGCAACCACGCCGCACCATGCCGTCACGCGGTCGAGCCCGGCGGCGGCCTTGTCCGCCGTCGCGTCGATATGACGGGCACCGCGCGCGAGCGTGTTGAGCAGCGCCGAGCGGTAACCGCTGTCGCCGCTCGACAGGATGTACGGCGCGTAAGCGGTCCAGAAGAGGATCCGCTCGCCCCACAAATGCGGCGCCCAGGCGCCATCGACCCTGGTGCCGTGAGCGAGCAACCAGCGTCCGACCACGGCCTCCGACAAGCGGGCGCCTTTTTCGCGCGAGGCCGCGGCGGCGAGGTCGCGCAGCCACGAAAATCCCTGAAGTTGTTCGGCCAGCGCCCCGGATGCACCGACGGAGCCGAAGTCGAGATCCCTCAGCGGCAAAGTCTCGCTGCCCACGGTGAACCGGCCGGCGAGCAGTGCGTCACCCCGCGCACGCTCGCCCCGGACATGGTCGCGCGGGACGGCGACGAGCTTCAACGGCTGCCTGGACGTTCTCAGCCGGGAAAGGAGGGAGCCGCGGGCAAGTTTGGTGACAATTGCGCGCTCGGCGGCCGAACCGTCGTCGCTCACGTCGTACCCCTGAGCGCCTTGATATTGTCGGCGTAGGAGCTCGCACCGCCGCGAAACACGGCAGTGCCGGCGACAAGCGCGGTGGCCCCGGCGCCAACCGCCTGGCGCGCGGTTTCGGTGTCGATGCCGCCATCGACCTCGAGCTCGATAGTCAGGTTCTGCTTGGCGATGCGATTGGCGATCGCCTCGATCTTCTTAAGCTGGCCGGCGATGAACTTCTGCCCGCCGAATCCGGGATTCACGGTCATCACCAGCACGAGGTCGAGATCCTCGAGCACGTAATCGAGCGCCTTGGCCGGGGTGGCAGGGTTCAGGGCCACCCCGGCTTTCTTGCCCAGCGATTTTACCCGCTGGACCGTGCGGTGAAGGTGCGGCCCGGCCTCGGGGTGGACGGTGATGATGTCCGCGCCGGCTTCGGCGAAGGCGTCGAGGAAGGGATCGACGGGCGAAATCATCAGATGCACGTCAAACGGCCTTTTCGTGTGCGGCCGAAGCGCCTTCACAACCGCCGGACCGATCGTGAGGTTGGGCACGAAATGGCCGTCCATGACGTCGATGTGGATCCAGTCGGCGCCGGCCTCGTCGATCGCACGGACTTCCTCGCCGAGCCGGGCGAAGTCCGCGGAGAGGATCGAGGGCGCGATGATGGGCATGGAGCGATTAAGCGGGTTTAACCGGCGCCGACAAGGCGCGTCATGAAGAAGCCGTCGAGGCCGCCTTCCGCCTCGAGTAGGCCGGGCAAGATGCGGACCCTGCCTTCGGATGAAATTGGCGCGAAGTCCGGCAGCTCGCCGGGCCGCGGAGCGTCGATCGCGAAGCCCGGATGGCTGGCCAGGAAGGCGCGGATGACCCCTTCGCCTTCCTCCGGCTCGAGCGAGCAAACCGAGTAGACAAGCGAACCGCCGGGCTTCAGCCATTGCGCGGCGCGGTCGAGCAACTTGCCCTGCAACTCGGCGCCTTCGTCGATGACGCCCGGGCGAGCGCGGTAGAGCACCTCCGGGTGGCGGCGGAAGGTGCCGGTGGCCGAGCAGGGCGCGTCGAGCAGGATCGCATCGAATTGCCGCTTGGGCTGCCACGTCAGCGCGTCTGCCTCGACGAGATCGGCTTTTAGATTTGTCCGCTGCAAATTCTCGCGCAGCCGCTTCAGGCGATTGGCCGACGCGTCGACCCCGATGACGCGATGACCGGCGGAGGCTAGTTGCATCGTCTTTCCGCCGGGCGCCGCGCAGAGGTCGAGCACCTCATTCGACTTGCCCGAAATCAGGCGCGCGGGAAGCGACGCGGCCAAGTCTTGGACCCACCAGCGGCCGCCGCCGAACCCCGGAAGCTCGGCAACCGACGAGCTTTGCACCCGAAGGTGATTGGGGGCGAGCGAGGTGCCGCCATGCTGGGCCGCATAGGCTTGCGCCTCCGTGTCGTCGGCAAAGGTCAGGTCGAGCGCGGGCCGGGCCGCGATCTGCCGGCGCGCGGTTTGCAAGACCGTCTCGCCCCACGCGGCCCCCCACCGCTCCTCGACTTCGACCGGGAGGCGGGGCGCGTCGATCGGCTCAAGGCCCCGGCGCAACAGCGTCCCGAGCACGCCGTGCACCAGCCGCCGCGGGCCGCCGTCAACCAAAGGCAGCGCCGTCGCGACCAGCGCATGATCGGGTGTGCCGAGTCCGATCTTTTGCGCGAGCGCCAGCCGGAGAACCATCCGCGCCTTGCTGTCGTCAGGCAACCGCTGGCGGGTGGCGCTGTCGATCAGCGCGTCGAGGTCTGGCAAGCGGCGCAGCGCTTCGCCGGCGATCGCCACTGCCAGCCCATGATCCGGTGCCGGCAGATTACGGACCGCCCCGCCCGCCGCCTCCAGCGTCTGGCCGCGCCTTAGGACAGCATCGAGCATCTGTAGCGCAGCGCGGCGCGCGCCAACTCCCTGGTCCTTGGCTCCTTCAACGCTTGGCATGAGGCTTCCCAATGCTCATGTTGGTGACGTCATGAAACGTCCGAAGCACATCAAGGCGCCAGCCTATTTGAGCCCGTCGCCGCCTGTCCCGAAGCCCGAACCGATCGACTCCACGCCGCCGCCCGCTGGAGAGGAGGAGCGGCCTGACCCGACGCGCTTCGGCGACTGGGAAAAGAAGGGCATCGCGATCGATTTCTAGATCGCTTCCGATTTGGCCGGTCGCGACAGCAAGGCGCCCAGCACTTCATCGACGTTCGCGCGGCCGGCGATTAGCGAGTCCACCGCATCGACGATCGGCATGTCGATGCCTTTGTCGCGGGCCAGGCGCGCGAGCACCGGCGCGGTGAACGCACCTTCGGCAATCGTCTTGCGGTCCGACAAAAGCTCAGCCGCGGATCGGCCCTGACCAATGCCCACCCCGAGCGAATAATTGCGCGAGCTGGTCGACGAGCAGGTCAGCACGAGGTCGCCAAGACCGCTTAAGCCGGTAAGCGTTTCGCGCTTCGCGCCGAAGGCGAGGCCGAAGCGGGTCATTTCGGCAAAGCCGCGGCCGATCAGCGCCGCTCGGGCATTCTGGCCGAGGCCTTTGCCCTCGACCACGCCGCAAGCGATCGCCAGCACATTTTTGACGGCGCCGCCGATCTCCGCGCCGGCGACGTCATCGGAGACGTAAATGCGGAAGGCCGGCTGCTTGATCCGGTCGCGTAGCCGCTCGGCGAGCGCCGCATCTTCGGCGGCCAGGGTGACCGCTGTCGGCAGGCCCTTCGCCACCTCGTGCGCGAACGTGGGGCCGGACAGCACCGCGATATCGGCATCCGGGCAAAGCTGTTTCGCGATCTGGTGAAGGAGCTGGCCGCTGCGCTCCTCGATGCCCTTGGCGCACAGCATCAAAGGCTTGTCGCAATCGGCGGCGTATTCGAGCACGCTCCGCATGTGCTGCGCCGGTGTGACGACCAGCCACGCATCGCAAGCGTCGAGCTCGCGAAGATCGGAAGTGGCGCGGATCGCCAGGTTGAGCGGCACACCCGCGAGAAAGACTTTGTTCTCGTGGCGCGTATTGATCGATTCGACCACGTCGGGCTCGAGAGCCCACAGCAGCGTCTCGCCGTTCGCCGACGCGACCTGCGCCAGGGCGGTTCCCCACGCGCCGCCGCCAATGATCCCGAGCTTCATGCCTTCACCCCCGCGCCGCGCACCTTTTCGGCGCGTTCATCGAGCGGCCAGCGCGCGCGAGCGGGGACATCGAGTGGGTCGCTCTCTCCGGCGGCAAAGCGCTCGGCGCCGGCCCAGGCGATCATCGCCGCATTGTCAGTGCACAGCCACGCCGGGGGGACGCTGAAGCCGCGGCCGTGCGCCTCTGCGAGGCCGGCGAGCGCGCTTCGGATTGCCTGATTGGCGGCAACTCCGCCGGCGACTACCAGCGAAGGGGCGTCGCTCTTCTCCAGCGCGAGGCGGGTGCGGTCGACGAGGCAATCGATCACCGCCTGCTGAAAGCTCGCTGCGATGTCCTCGCGGCGAAAGTCGCCTGAGACGACTGCGCGCTGTACCGCGCTCTTGAGACCCGCGAACGAGAAATGCGGCTCGCCGGAACCGACGAGCGGACGCGGCAGCGGCACTGCCGCCGGATCACCGCTCTTCGCCAGCTCCTCGATCGCCGGCCCGCCGGGATAGGGCAGACCGAGCAGTTTCGCGGCCTTGTCGAAGGCTTCTCCAGCGGCATCGTCGATGGTCGTCGCGAGGCGGCGATAATCGCCGAGCCCGCGCACTTCGAGCAATTGGCAATGCCCGCCCGAGACGAGCAGCAGCAGATATGGAAATTGGAGGTCGGGGTCGGCAAGGCGCGGCGACAGCGCATGACCTTCGAGATGGTTGACCGCGATCAGCGGCTTGCCCGCGGCAAGCGCGAGGCCCTTGCCCGCGAGAAGCGCGACCATCACCCCGCCGATCAGCCCGGGGCCCGCGGTTGCGGCGACAGCGTCAACGTCGCCAATAGACATCCCGGCCTCGGCAAGCACCTTTTCGATCAGCCCGGGCAGGATCTCGACATGGGCGCGCGCGGCAATCTCCGGCACCACGCCGCCGTAGGGCTGGTGAGCGCTGTTTTGGCCGACGACGGCCTGCGCCAGGATGTGCCGGTCGCCCGTGACGAGCGCGACAGCACTGTCGTCGCAGGAAGATTCAAGGCCCAAAACAATCATTTCGCTGGCGGCCCTTTGCCTGAAGGCGCCGCGATGCACTAGGGGTAGGCGATGCAGGGACTTCGCCTCGGGACTCGCGGATCGCCGCTGGCGCTGGCGCAGGCGCGCAAGGTCGCCGCGGCAATCGAGACGGCGCAGCGCTGGCCCGACGGCTGGGTTCAGATCGTCGAGATCAAAACCACGGGCGACAAGGTCCAGGACCGGCCGCTGGCCGAGATCGGCGGCAAGGCGCTGTGGACCAAAGAGCTCGACCGCGCGCTGCTGGAAGGCGAGGTCGATTTCTGCGTTCATTCGATGAAGGACGTCGAAAGCGAGCGGCCGAGCGAGATCCACCTCGCCGCCGTCCGCCCGCGCGGCGACGTTCGCGACCGACTGGTCGGCGCAGAGTCGATCGAGAAGCTGAAGCAAGGAGCGCGGATCGGCACCTCGTCCCCACGCCGCGCGGCGCAGCTTCGGCGGTTGCGGCCCGATATCGAGATCGTCCCGATCCGCGGCAATGTCGAAACGCGTCTTAAGAAGGTCGAAAGCGGCGAAGTCGACGCGACCGTGCTCGCTTCGGCGGGCCTCAAGCGGCTGGAGATTAGCGCCGGGACTTCGATCCCGGCCGAAGTGATGTTGCCGGCGCCGGGGCAAGCGGTGATCGGCATGGAATGCCGCACCAACGACACCCGCACCCAAAGCGTGTTGAGCACGGTCAGCAACGGCATCACGTTTAATTGCGTGATCGCGGAGCGCACTTTCACGCGGGCGCTCGGTGGAACCTGCCAGTCGCCGGTCGCCGCCTTCTGCGCGTTCGAGGACGGCGACCTTCGCCTGCGCGCGCAATTGTTCAGCGAGGACGGCGCCGACATGGTCGAGGGCCGCGCCGTGCTCGACTGCGTCAATTATGGCCCGGCCGAGGCGCTCGCGCGCTCGCTGCTGGCCGAAGCGCCGGAGTCGATCCGGAGGCTGTTCGGCGCCTGAATGAGGCGGGTATTGGTCCTGCGGCCGGAGCCGGGCGCGACCGCGACGGTGGAAAAGGCGCGAGGGGCGGGCCTGGAGGCGGTTGCGATCCCGTTGTTCACGATCGAGCCGGCCCAGTGGGAGGCGCCGGACGCCGGGTCATTCGACGGCGTGCTTTTGACCAGCGCAAATGCCGTGACATTCGGCGGCGAGGCGCTTCACTCGCTACGCGGCCTCAAGGTCTATGCAATTGGGGAAGCCACCGCCCACGCGGCGCGGGAGGCCGGCTTCGACATTGCGGCAAGCGGCGACGCGGGCGTCGACCGGCTGCTCGGCTCGATCGAGCCCGACCTCGAGCTACTCCATTTGTGCGGCGCCGACCGCCGCGATCCGACCCGTGCCAAGCAGCAGATCACTCGCGTGACCGTCTATCGCGCCATACCGGTTGATGCTCCTGACCTTTCCGAAGCCGCGCGCAGCGTCGCGCTGATCCACTCTCCGCGCGCGGGCGCACGGTTCGCCGAACTCATCCATGACCGCACTTCGATCAGCGTCGTAGCGATCAGCGAAGCGGCGGCCGACGCCGTCGGCGACGGCTGGCGAACGGTCGAGACCGCCGCTCAGCCGAGCGACGATGCGCTGCTGGCCCTCGCCGCAAGCCTGTGCAAGAAGCCGGACCCGGAATGAACGGAACCGGCAATCGCATGGGCTGGGGCGCGCGGCTGCTGATCGCGGTGGTCTTCATCATTGTCGGCGCGGGCGCGGCGATATGGGGCCTCGCCCATTACCCGCCCGCGGCTCGGGTGCTCGGCGTTGTTCCGGCCGCGCCGCAGCCCGTAATTACGACGCCGAAGACTGCAGTCCCCCCGCCGTCACCGGCGGCTGCCCCAGTGGTTCCGGACAATGCTCGGATTGCCGAGCTTGAGCGGCGGCTGTCCGCAGTCGAGAATGCGACGCAGCGCGCCGAGGGTTTCGCCGGCCGAGCTGATGCTTTGGTCGTGGCGTTCGCGGCACGCCGTGCAATCGATCGCGGTGTGGCGCTAGGCTTCCTCGAGAATTTGCTGGTCGATCGCTTCGGCGCGCAGCATCAGGCGGCCGTCGCGACGATCGTCACCGCGTCGCACCAGCCGGTCCGTCTGGAGGACCTCACCAGCGAATATGAATCGCTGGGGCCGCAGCTTCGTAGTGGCGGCCCGGAGGATAGCTGGTGGACGAACTTCAAGCGGGAAATGGGATCGATCATTGAAATTCATCGTGCCGACCAGCCTCCGGTCAATGCGGAGGCGCGGTATAATCGGGCCCTGCAGCGGCTTTCCATGGGCGACGTGGACCAGGCGCTGGCGGAGACGATGCGCATGCCGGGGGCCGCACGAGCGAGCGACTGGGTTGCCAAGGCCCGACGCTACGTTGCCGCCCATCGCGCGCTCGACGAAATTGAATCGGCGGCGCTCCTGACCGGCCCCGGCAACGGCCGCTGACGGCACACCGGTTGTTCAGAAGCGTTCCGCTAAGTCGTTGCAAATGCAAAAATTATGGAGGCCTGTCGACGCCATGACGTCAGTTTGGAGGCGCGTCGGAATAGCGCTCGCAGTGACCGCGGCGGCTTCTGTCGCCGCGCTTGCGACGAACCAGGCGCCACACGCTAAGCCGAAGGCCGCCACGCGTGCCGCCGCCAAGGTCGTGCCCGCTCCCGCTTACATTCGGGACCGCGTCACCGAACTCGGGCAGGGCTTCAATGGTCAGGTCGGCATTGCCGTCAAATCGATCGACGACGGCTGGTCGGCCGGCTGGAAGGCAAACGAGCTCTATCCCCAGCAGAGCGTCAGCAAATTATGGGTGGCGATCACCGCGATGGACGCGGTCGACAAGGGCAAGGTGTCGCTCGACGATCCGGTCACGCTGACAGCGGAAGATTTGACCCTCTTCCACCAGCCGATCGCTGCGGAGGTGCTGAAGACGGGCAGCTTCACGACGAAGCTCGGCGATCTGATGCTGCGGCAGATCACGCAGAGCGACAATACGGCCAACGACAAGCTGATGCGCTCCGTCGGCGGCCCTGCCGCTGTGCGCGCCATGATCAAGGCCAAGCATCTCGGCACGATCCGCTTCGACAATGGCGAGCGCGCATTGCAGAGCAAGATCGCGGGCCTCAGCTGGAAACCCGAATATTCGATCGGCAATGCCTTCTTCGAGGCGCGCGACGCACTGCCGCCCGAAGCGCGCAAGGCGGCCTTCGATCACTATGTTACCAAGCCCTATGACGGCGCCGCACCGGGCGCGATCGTCGATGCGCTCGCCCGGCTGAAGCGCGGCAAGCTGCTGTCGCCAGCCTCGACGCAGCATTTGCTCGACATCATGAGCCACACGGTGACCGGCGCGAATCGGCTGAAGGGCGGCCTCGCCCCAGGGTGGGTGCTGAATCACAAGACCGGGACAGGCCAGGTGCTCGGCGACGCGCAGGCCGGGTACAATGACATCGGCATTCTCACGGCGCCCGACGGCAAGAGCTATGCGGTTGCGGTAATGATCAGGCTGACCTCGGTGCCGCTGCCGGTCCGGATGGAGCTGATGAACAATGTCGTGCGTGCGGTGATCGCGCAACATGACATGCAAAACGCGCCGGCCGCGCCGGCAAGCCAGGCACCTCAGCCGAGTAAGTGACCCGAACGCTTGCGCTTGGTCGCGAGATAGTCGGCATTGTGCGGGTTGATCGGCATGTGGTGCGGGACACGCTCGGCGACCTTGATCCCAGCGGCTTCGAGGCCAGCAACCTTGGCCGGATTGTTGGTGAGCAGCCGCACCTCATCGATGCCGAGCCCGCGGAGCATCGCCGCGGCATGGCCGTAATCCCGCTCGTCGTCGGCGAAACCGAGCCGCTGGTTGGCGTCGACGGTGTCGAGCCCGCGGTCCTGGAGCGCATAGGCGCGGATCTTGTTGGCGAGGCCGATCCCGCGTCCTTCCTGCCGGAGGTAGAGCAGCACCCCGCCGCCGCTTGCGCCGACAATGTGCAGGGCTTCCTTAAGCTGCGGGCCGCAATCGCACTTGAGCGAACCGAACACGTCGCCGGTCAAGCATTCGCTGTGCAGGCGGACGAGTGGCGGCTTGCCCCCGAACGCGCCGACCACCAAGGCAACATGCTCCTGTCCATCGTCGGAGGCGCGGAAGGCGACGATCTGCGTCGGCGGCATCTCGTCGAGCGGCAGCTTGGCGCGGGCGACGATCTCGACAGCGGGATGTTTTCGCTCCCGCACGATGTCGTCGATCGGTACCGACAGCCCGCCTGCGTCCGGGTCGAGCAACCACAGAGCCGGCAGGAGCCCAGCGAGGCGAGCGAGGTCGAGCGCCGCGCGTGCGGTGTCGACGCATTCGGGCGCAATGGGGTGAAGCGGTCCGGCTGGAGCACGATCGAGGTCGCGGCCAGGATCGGCGATCGCCAGGGCGGTCGCGGCGTCTAGCCAGTCGGCATGGCCAATCACAACGGGAGCGCCCGGGTCGGCGGCGTCACGCTCGTTGGCGAGGTTGAGCGCTGCGGCGCGCTCACCGCTGATCAGCAGCCCCGCCTCGTGTTTGGGATCGACAAGGCCGAGCAGCTCCTGGCTTGCGGTTTCGACCGCAAGGACAGCGACCGGCCGCGGCCCGTCGATCCTGAGCGGGCGTCCGGCCCGGAGCGCCGCAATGCCGGTCTGGACGGCGCTGCCGCTCAAGCCTCGATCTCTACAATCAACGGGACATGGTCGGATGGCCGCTGCCAGTTGCGGCACGGTTCGAGCACCGCATGCGCCTTCAAATGTCCGGCAAGCGTTGGCGAAGCCCACATATGATCGAGCCTGCGCCCACGGTCGTTCTTCGTCCAGTCCGGCGAGCGATAGCTCCACCAGGTGAAGCAGCGCTCCGGCGCGGGCACGAACCGCCGGCCGATGTCGATCCAGTCGTGGGCATCGCGCAACCGAGCCAGCGCCTCGACCTCGACTGGCGTGTGGCTGACGACGGTCAGCAGCGCCTTGTGACTCCAGACATCGTATTCCAGCGGCGCGACGTTGAAGTCGCCGACGATGATCGTCGGCTCGCGGAGGCCCTCGGACCAGCGGGTCATCCGCCCGATGAAGTCGAGCTTCTGCCCGAATTTCGGATTGACGTCGCGGTCCGGCGCATCGCCGCCGGCCGGGACATAGACGTTCTCGAGACGAATTCCGTTGGGCAGGCGGACTCCGACGTGCCGCGCCTCGCCATTGTCCTGCCAGTCGTGCTTGCCCGGGTCCTTCAGCGGCACGCGGCTGAGGATCGCGACTCCGTGATGCATGCGTTGGCCGTTAAGCTCCACATGCGCGTAGCCGTGGCGCTTGAACGGATCCGCCGGGAAGATGCTGTCGAGCACCTTCGTTTCCTGAAGACAAAGGATGTCCGGTTGCTGTTCCTCGATCAGCCGCTCGACCAGCCCGATGCGCGCGCGCACCGAGTTGATATTCCACGATGCAATCTTCAGCCGCTTGCTCACGCGTTGCGCTTAGCCCCGTCGCCCCAACAAGCAAAAGGCCCCCGCTCCGGGGGCATGGAGCGAGGGCCGCCGAGCGTTGTCACGCAAGGGGTGCCGAGGACCTGGGTAACAGGGGGAAACCCCGGGCATTCGGCACCGAAGGTCTATTTAGGATGTCGCGCCTGACATTGCGATGAACGGGTATCGAACTGAAACGCTTTTCGCCGGCTCAACGCTTCTTTTTCGGCTCGGTGTAGGTGAAAGCGCTGTCCGGGACCGCGACGTTGTAGCGAACATCGGAGAGCTTCACCGTCGTCCGATGGCCCTGCGGGTCCACTGCGGTCCAGCCGTACATTTGCAGGCCTCCCGGTGCCGCAGGATTGCGCAGGAAGGCGAGCGTCAGCTGCCCATATTGGCCGGCATTTTTTGCGCGAGCGACCACCACGCGGCTGTCGGCGCTCGGCAGGATCTCGGCCTTGCCATTGAAGTCCGGGGAGCCTGACAGCAGAGGGCCGAGCGGCGTCCGGCTCAGCGGCCAGGAGGATTTCTGGCCGACCTGATAATCGAGAAACGCGAGCCTCGACCCGTTCGCGACGAGCAAGAGGTCGCCGCCGCGATATTCGAAACGAACCCGGCCGGGGCGCTTGAGCTGGAGCGTCCCCGTGTCGGTGCGCCCCTTGGCATCGGTCTGGGTGAAGTCGGCGGTCATCGTCTGGACCGAGCTCAAATGGGCTTTGAGACGTGCAAGGTCCGGCGACTCTGCCGCCACGGCCGGCGCCGCGAACGCAACCATCGCCACCGGCACAAGGACACGCGCAAGGCTATTCGTGAACGTCATTGGAGAACTCCCGGGATTTGCCGCGGCGAATGACAATTCGCGATTGAATGCGCTCTGAACCTTCCGGTTCCGTACCGTTCAGCCTTAGATCGGATGCCCGTCGGGGTCGATCAGGACTTCGCGGCGACCGACATGGTCAGGCTGGCCGACGAGCCCGTCCTTCTCCATCCGCTCGATCAGCCGCGCGGCGCTGTTGTAGCCGACACGCAGCTGGCGCTGGAGATAGGAGGTCGAGGCCTTCTGGCTCTCGGCGACGATCTGGATCGCCTTGCGGTAGAGCTGGGTCTCGGCGTCGTCCTCGCCCGTCGGTTGGCCGTCGAACAGATAGCCGCCGTCCTCGGGCTCCTCGGTCACCGCCTGGACGTAATCGGGCGCACCCTGCTTGCGCCAATGCTCGGCGACGGAGCGCACTTCCTCGTCGCTGACAAACGGCCCGTGGACGCGGATGATCTGCTTGCCGCCCGGCATGTAGAGCATGTCGCCGCGCCCGAGCAGCTGCTCGGCACCCTGCTCACCGAGGATGGTCCGGCTGTCGATCTTGCTGGTCACCTGGAAGCTGATTCGGGTGGGCAGATTGGCCTTGATGACGCCGGTGATGACGTCGACCGATGGCCGCTGCGTCGCCATGATCAGGTGGATGCCCGCGGCCCGCGCCTTCTGCGCGAGGCGCTGAATCAGGAACTCGACCTCTTTCCCGGCGGTCATCATCAGGTCCGCGAGTTCGTCGACCACCACCACGATCTGCGGCAGCACCTCATATTCGAGGCTTTCGGTCTCGTAGAGCGGCTGGCCGGTATCCGCGTCATAACCCGTCTGGACCCGCCGCCCGAGCGTCGCGCCCTTGGCCTTGGCTTCGCGCACCTTGGCGTTGAAGCTCGGCAGCGCGCGCACGCCGAGGTTCGCCATCATGCGATAGCGCTCCTCCATCTGCTCGACCGTCCATTTGAGCGCGCGGATCGCCTTGCCCGGCTCGGTCACGACCGGGCTGAGCAAGTGGGGGATGTCGTCGTACATGCTCAGTTCGAGCATCTTGGGATCGATCATGATCAGTTTGCACTGGTCCGGACCGTACCGGTACAGCAGCGACAGGATCATGCAGTTGAGGCCGACCGACTTGCCCGATCCGGTGGTGCCGGCGACGAGCAGATGCGGCATCGGCGCAAGGTCCGCTATCACGGGATCGCCTGCAATATTCTTGCCGAGGATCAGCGGCAGCGACATGTTCTGGTCTTCGAAAGCCTGGCTTCCGATCAGCTCGGACAGCGCCACCGCCTCGCGCTTTGGGTTGGGCAATTCGATGCCAATCACGCTGCGGCCGGGGATGGTCGCGACGCGTGCTGACAGCGCCGACATGTTGCGGGCGATGTCATCGGCGAGCGCGATGACGCGGCTGGCCTTGATACCGCTCGCCGGCTCCAGCTCGTACATCGTGACCACGGGGCCAGGGCGCACTTCGACGATGTCGCCGCGGACGTTGAAGTCCTCGAGCACCGTTTCGAGCAGGCGCGCGTTGCGCTCGAGCCCGGCGCGATCGATCTGCTGGCGCGTTCCCTTGGGTGGCGGAGCCAGCAGATCGACGGTCGGCAACTGGTAGCTGTCGCCGAGCGCGAGTCCCGGCTGCCTGGCAAATGGCTTGCGACCGACACCGCGCATCGCCGCCGCAACGGATCGCGGCGGTTCAGCGACCGCGACGGTGGGTTTGGAGCGTGGCGGGGCAGCGGGAATCGACCGATCCTCGTCCATCTCGGTCCGGCGCGGGGCAGCGCGGCGCTCGCGCGGAGTCCGGCGGAACAGCCCGCCGATCCAGCCGCGCTCGTCCTCTGTCAGCCCGAGCGCGAAATAGCCGAAGCCGAGTCCGGCAAGAGCGAACAGCAGCAGGGTTGCGAATCGGGCGGGCGCTTCGACCTGAGGGTTGGGAATGAGGTGAAGCGCGGCGTGCACGCCATGCGCGGCGGCGAGGCCGATCGCCCCGCCCCAGCCGGCCGGAAGCCCCGACACCGATGAGGCGCTGGTCAAGCCGAGCGCAATGCCGAGGAGCAAGGCGCCAACGGCGGCGAGCAACAGCCCGCGGCCAATGCGCCCGGCTGGTTGCAGCCGGGTCATGCGCAGACCCGCAATTGCGACCACCGGCAGCAGCAGCGCCGATCCGAGGCCCAACAGGAGCAGCAGGACGTCGCTCACATAAGCGCCGGTTGCCCCAAGCCAATTCGTCGGCGGGCCGCCTGCGGCGGTGCTCAATGACGGATCGTTAGGGTTGTGTGTTGCCAGCGCCACGGCGCCGGCGAGACTGACACCGACGAGCAGCACGCCCCAGCTGCGCACCGCGAAACGCCGCACTGCTTCGCGCAGCGCGTCCCGCCAATCCGGCGCCAAGTCGCGCTTGGGTGCGCGCGTCGCCACGGTTGCCATGTCCCACCCCCAACTAGTTGCGACGTAGAATCCCTCACGCGGAGTCTGCGGTCAAGCGAGGACATGGCGCGGCTGCGACGAACGGGGTAGGGGCGCGCCAATGGACCGGGCGGACGTGATCATCTTCGGCGGCGGGCTGGCTGGACTGGCGCTCGCCTCTGCTCTCGATTCAAGCGGCCTGTCGTCGATCGTTGTCGATCCCGCCGACCCTGCGCCGCGCGCCGATTCCGGATTCGACGGCCGCACCAGCGCGGTCTCATCGAGCTCGATGCGCATGCTCGAGACGATCGGAGTGGCGAGCCCTCTGACCGAGCCGGGCTGCCCCATCTGGCGGATTGCGGTCGCCGACGGTCTCAAGCCCGGCGGGCTGCACTTCGATCCGGACGACGGCGAGCCGCTCGGCTTCATGCACGAAAACCGCAAGTTGCGCGCCGCGCTTCACGCGCGCGCCGAGGCCGGCAAGAACATCTGGCTACTGTGGAAATCTCGTGTCGCGAGCGTCGATCGCGGCGATCATGCCGTCATCGTTGCGCTGGAAGACGGCCGCAAGCTGTCGGCGCCGCTCCTGATCGCGGCAGACGGCCGCAACTCGAAGACCCGCGAGGCGGCCGGCATCAACGTCGCGCGCTGGAAGTACGACCACCAGGCGATCGTCTCGGTGCTGCGGCACGAACGGCCGCACGAGCATGTCGCCTATGAGATCTTCTATCCGACGGGCCCATTCGCGCTGCTGCCGATGAACGACGACAAGCTGGGCCACCGATCGGCGATCGTGTGGTCGGTGCCGGAAGATGACGCCGCCGGATGGCTGTCGCTCAACGATCAGGATTTCGCCGCTGAGGCCGAGGCGGCGATGGGCGGCTTCCTCGGCAAGATCAAGATGCTCGCCCCGCGATCGACCTTTCCGCTCGGCTTCCACCATGCTGCGCAGATCACGGCTAAGCGGCTAGCGCTGGTCGGTGACGCCGCCCACGCGATCCACCCGATCGCCGGCCAGGGGCTGAACCTCGGCTTCCGCGACGTCGCTGCGTTGGCCGAAGTGCTGGTCGAAGGATCACGCCTCGGGCTCGACCTCGGTGATCAGATATTGCTGGAGCGCTACCAACGTTGGCGCTTGCTCGACGCGCTCTCGGTCGCATTCGCCACGGACAGTCTGACCCGGGTCTATAGCATCCCCGGCGCCACGGCCTCGGCAATCCGCCGCTTCGGCATGGGGCTGGTCGGCCGCATTTCGCCGTTGAGAGACCGGCTGATGAGCGAGGCGCGCGGCACCAGCGGCGAGCTGCCGCTGCTGCTCAGGGGCCTGCCGATCTAGCGGCTACTGAAGCGTCGGCTCGATTTCGACCCCGCCGGTCACGGCCATCCGGTGGAACTGCATCAGCTGCACGAGCAAGTCCGCTCGCCCATCGAGCGTGGCCTGCTCAAGCAGCGCCTGCTTGGCGCCGACATCGAACGGCGCGACCTGGGCGATGGCATTGACCAGCATTTCGTCGTCAAGCCGGCCGACGGCAGCCCAGTCGACCGCAAGCCCCATCACGTCGCCCAGCCGTCTCGCTTCGCGCTCGACCTCGGCGCGTTGGATCATCTGAAGCGGCTCCGGGTCCTCGTCGTCGAAGGCGGCAATGTCGACCTCGGCGCAGCGATAGGCGGTGTCGCTATCGGTCTCGCGGACCAGCCGAAAGCGGTTCGAGCCCAGAAGCACGATATTGAAGCGCCCATCGTCGAGCTCCTCGACTCCGACCAGATCGCCGACGCACCCGACTGAGTAGAGCGGCGCTTTATTGTCGTCGTCGAGCCGGTGTGGCTGGATCATCGCAATTCGCCCGGGCCCCTCGATCGCATCGCGCACCATCTCGCGATAGCGCGGCTCAAAAATGTGCAGCGGGAGTTGCGAGCGTGGAAACAGGATCGCTCCTGGCAGTGGAAACAGCGGGACCCTGAGCGTCCGGCTCACGTGAAGAGCAGCGCCGATAGGCGGCGGCGCTGGGCGCTCGACCATGGATCTTCGAGGCCCTGTGCCTCCAGCAGCTGGAGGAACTTCTTCCGCGCGGCGCCCTCGTTCCACTCGCGGTCGCGGCCAACGATTTCGAGCAAAGCGTCGGCGGCGGCGGCGCGGTCGCCCGAGGCCATCTTGGCGGAGGCGAGCTCAAACCGCGCTTCGTGATCGTCGGGGTTGGTCGCCAATCGCGCTTCGAGCGGCGAGGTGTCCACTATCGGTGCCGACGCGACTTCCAGCGCGGCGCGCGCGCGGCTGATCTCGGGCTTTTTCGCTTGCTCTTCGGTCAGTCCGTCGAGGATCTCGCGCGCTTCACCCACCTCACCGGCCGCGACGAGGGCACGAACCAGGCCGCCGATCACTTCGACATTGTCGGGCGCCATGTCGCGGACCTGCCGGAAGATATTCACCGCGCGCGGCGCATCGCCTTCGCCCAGCACCTGCTCGCCCATCGCGATCAGGGGCTCGATCTCCGCCTTGGGCGTTGCACCTTCGGGTTCGATCTTCAGTTGCTCGATCAGCTGGTCGAGCGCCTTCTTGATTTGTCCCTCGCTGCGGTAGTTGGTGAGGTCGGCAACCGGCTGCCCGCGATAGATCGCATAGACCGTCGGGATGGACTGGATGCGGAACTGAGAGGCGAGCAGCTTTTCCTCGTCGACGTCGATCTTCGCGAGCTTGACGCCCTTGTCGGCATAATCGGCCGCGACTTTCTCGATCACCGGTGAGAGCTGCTTGCACGGGCCGCACCATTCCGCCCAGAAATCGAGGATGACGAGCGCGGTCATCGAAGGCTCGATGACGTCGCGTTCGAACCTCTCTATGGATTCGCGCTCGGCTTCGCTGAGGTCCAAGGTCGCCACGGTGCCGGTCTCAACTCCCATCTAATAGTGTCGGATGGCGCCCATATGGGCGGCTGGCGAAGCCGCCACAAGCGCCTTGCGGGAGCGCGCATCACCATGCTAGGCGCCCGCCTCACCTCCGCCGAACCAGCTTTCGGCGTCAGCTCAGAGCGGGCGTAGCTCAGGGGTAGAGCACAACCTTGCCAAGGTTGGGGTCGAGGGTTCGAATCCCTTCGCCCGCTCCAGAAATCACTAAAGAATTGAACCGGATAGTGACCCCCTCAATGGGGCCGGTCACTCGTTGCGTAGGTTTTGCGTAGGTTTGCGGATTGGCACCGTGCTGTTGTCGGAATGAGACGGTGCCAACGAGGTCGGACTGCTATCAGGCGGCAGCTTGAAGTTTCACCACGAGGCGTTTCGAATCCTTCTCTCGTTCATTTCGCGATGCCTCGCAGTCGAAGCACATGTCATCTCCTGGCCTGCGCCTGACGCTCCCACATTGGCGGCACGGCCTCGAAGCGACATAAAAGCTCTCACGCCGCGCCCACGCCGCCGCTCTCTCGGGATTCCTTGCTGGCACGCCGAGATCACCGCGCTGGTAGGCGTGCCAGACGGTGATGCGGTTAACCCCGAGCAGGACGGCGATCTCATCGCACTCATGCTCCTGCCTCAGACGACCGCGTTCGCGGTAGAAGCGGCGCGCGAGGTCTGTCGCGGCGGGCCAATCGCGTAGATCGACCAAAGTCTTTCTCGGTTTCATTATTCTCCGACCTTCAGCAGATTAGAGGCCTGCTTCCAACAAGAGTGCTGAAGCTTTGGTTTCCAGCGCGTCCGCAATCCGACAGAGATTGAGCAGCGTGACGTTACGCTCACCGCGCTCGATCTTACCCATGTGCGACCGGTCAATCCCCGCGGCGTCGGCAAGGGCCTCTTGAGACAGGCCCCGTTCCTTCCGGCTGGCGCGGATCACGACCCCAAGCGGCTCTAGCAGCCTCCCAGCGTCAGATTTGCCGGATATCCGCGCCATGCGCTTAGGTCAGCACGTCTGGTCTTTAAGGCCACGGCATTTACGACCCATTCAGAAGATGCAATTGATCGCGTGGTCAAACAGACCAGAGGTTGCGTCATGTCCATTAAAGCAAGCGCTGCCGCGGCAATCGCTGCTCCGTTGATCATCGCCGCGACGCCGGCGGAGCGACCGCTAAGGTCCGCCGAAGTGGCAGCGATCAAGCACTCCGTTGAAGCCCAGCTCGTCGATCCATCATCGGCGCAGTTCCATATGGGACCGATCCGTCCCGCGTCGGAATTCTACTGCGGGTTGGTCAATGCGAAGAACCGCATGGGCGGTTACAACGGCTTCGAGCCGTTCATGGTACGGTTTAATCCTGACCGAACGATCAAGATTGCGGTCATGCCTGAGAGCGCTGGTGGCGGGCCTCTCTCGCTGTCGGAAGATGCTTACCTGCGAGACTCGTTGCGGCAGACGATCCGCAATAAATGCGCTGAGAACGGCTACAGCACGGATTATTGAGCGGCACTGGACTCATCCTCCATTTATGCGAGGCTGCAAACGTCAGTGATGCCGAATCGAGGGCGGTTTCGACCGCCCCTTTTTCTTTGCTGTTAATAGAACAGACGGAGAACACTAGCGCCGCCCGAAACGGCCGTCTATCTAGTCGGAATGGCGACATTGGACACGCCTGATGAGGAGCAAGCAGCGCCGAAAGATCAGTCGGTCGCATGGGCTGGGGTTGCGACTGACGAACCGCTTGATCTTCCAGCGTAACCGACCGCGCGAGCGCCGCGCTGCGTAGGCAGTGCGTAGGTGATCGCGCTATTCTACCTGCTTCGCGCCGCCGAATTAACGGTGCGGCGTCACTGGCAGCGACTGTGATCGGGCGGTTTACATAATCCGCGCTGCGGTTGTCGCTGGCGCGGACGGAGCGCCGGATGTGTGCTTCGATCAGGGTTGGTGACGCGGGACGGTCGGGACGGTCTCACCCCGTGATTACATGTCTTCGTGGGAAAGTTATTTGGATGGATGGAATGCGATCAAACCATCCATCCAATTAATTCACGTGCTTAGTTTGCGAAACGCCCGCCCCGACCGTCCCGACCGTCCCAATCAGAACGGAGGCTCAGCCGAGGCGAACGCTCTCTCAACGTCCTCGTCAGTCGCTCGCGGCGCAGGGTAGATAATCCACTCACGCTCTCGCCCGCGCTGCATCTCGATGCCTTTGAAGCGGCGTAGTGGTTCCACGATCCGGTTCATCCGAGAACTCATGGCGCGAGGATCACCCGGCACGTCCTTGATGCTGACGTTGATCACCCGGTTGGTCACGTGCTGGTGGAGCGCGTCGAGCAGCTGACCGGAAGTCATGCGCAACGGGCGACCGTCGGCGTCGGCCAGCAGCATGAGAACCAGCTGGAACACGCAATCACCTTCTGCGCCTTCCTCTGCGCTTTCAGCGAGGATCGCTCGATACCGCTCCATGAACCAACCTTCTGCATATCCGAGGGTCACAGCGACACGCTCTCCGACACTAGAGAAGCCGGTCATGCGAGCACCGTCGAGGTTCGACGGGACGGGCATCGCAAGCACCTTCCCAACGAGATCGAGTAGCCAGCCAAGTAGTTTTGGCCGCGCCTCGTCGACCATGCGCCTTAACGTCTCGTCGTCGATCCGTCCGGCCGGCGGACGCAGTTCGATGATCAGCAGCCGCTCAATGAGATCCTGCTGATGGGCAATGGGGTCTATCCCGGCGATGATCACCGGGCGGATCACGTCGATTGCGGTCACGTCCTTGTCCGTGAACAAGGTTCGCTTGCGCAGACCGCCGCCCGTCGCGAGGCGGCACAGAGGGTCCGACAGCTTGTTCAAGGTCGTGGCGTTGTCGAATGAGACGACCGCGCCTTGGTGGGCCGCGACAACGAGATCATCTTCCTTGCCGGGCATACCCGCGCGCAGGCCTGCCTTCGGGTCCAGCAGATCAACCACAATCTGGAGAACCGAAGACTTGGCCGATCCCGCGGGACCAGTGAGGACGGCAATCGGAGCCTCGTTCCCCGGCCTGACAAAGCAAGCGACCATCCATGCGAGCAGCAATGGCAGGTTCTCGTTAGCCGGGTTGCCCATCATCGCTCCTGCGATTGAGGACGTAAGGCGCAATCGGCTGCTCGCCGGATAAGTGGCGGTCGATCACTTCCGGCGTGAGCGGGCTATCAACCTTGACGTATTTGGACTTCGGATTGCCAGTGAACCGAGCATAGGCGCTCTGGTCCATCTTCGACGCGAGTTCGTGAACCCACTGCATTGTCGTTACCTCACAGATTGAGGCAACAGTCGGCGTAACGGTTGGACAGTCGCTATGACTGACTTATGAAAACCGTGCTCGTTCGTGTGCTGACTGTTGCGATCTGAAGGCGTGAGGGGTTTAGCGACCCGTCACGCCTTCGTTCATTTCAGCCAGCCAGCGGTCCACATCGGCGCGGCGATACCGGATCTGTCTGCCAATCTTGCAGAAGGCGGGACCGCGGCCTTCGAGCCGCCAGTGTTCGAGAGTGGTAATAGCGAGGCGCAGATAGCCCGCCGCTTCACGAGTGGTGAGTAATTCAGTCATGGATCAGGCTCCGATTGGAAGCCCGATCCGACGCCTCGACCGACTGCCACTATGGGCTTTTGCGCGGCGGATCATCACAGTGGGGACGGCTATGATCCCCAAAGCTAGAGCAGAAAATGTGCCCCGCCGACTAGCGACGAGGCACATTTGGATAGGTCAGGCACAGACAGGACGCAACAAGAAGTTTCGGCAGAATTAGGCAGCGAGCGGAAGTTCTTGCTGCTCCTCTTCGTAGGACACGTCAGTCACTGCGTTTAAACGTTTCATCAATTCATCCACGATCTTCTGCATTGGCTCCCGCAGTGCGTCCACATCGACTGCGATGTAGCGACTCGTGATCTTCGAACTGCTGTGGTTGAGCAGCCGTCCGATGATGTCGTCTGGAACACCGATCTCCGCCCCGACGCTGGCAAAGGTGTGCCGCAGGCTGTGCATCGTCCCCGGCACTTCGTCATGGCGCGGATCGACGGTCGGCCCGCTGTTTGAGCGATCAGGGAAGACCCATTGTTTGTGCAGCCCCTTCATCTTTCCGATCACGGCGCGGTGCTCGTCGAGCAGTGGCAGATAGAAGGGCCTGTTGGCTTTGTTCTCCCGGATGAAGATGCGATCCGGCTGCACCCGATCCCATTCGAGCCGACAGGCTTCCGTCTTCCGCAAACCGGTGAGCAAGCACAGCAGATAGATTTGCCGATGTGTCGGGTTTTCGAGCGCATCAACGGCCTTCTTCCATTCAGCGAGATCGCGGATCGCGCCGTTGCGCTCGTTGGCTTCCGTGTACCATTTGCCGCGCAGGGCGATGGTCGGGCAGACCGGCAGGACCGCTTTCTCATACTCGGCGAGCGCGTAGTTATAGACGGTGCGGAAGGCGCGCAGCGTGTCGTTCGCCATCGTCTTGCCGCCCTTGCCGAGTGTCGAGTGCTTCGTGCGGATCATGCCGCGCGTGAGGTCTCGCAACGGCTGATCGAGCCAATCCTTTAGCCGAACCTCGCAAGCCCGCTTCACGTAGGTCTTGTGCTGTTCGCAGGCGCTCGATGCCGCAATGTAGCCGTCGAGGGCGTTTTGCAGCGTCGGGTTCTCGCGTTCGAGGTATCGGGCTTCGCCGCGCCGCATTCCGTAGATCACGTCTTCGGCGGCCTTGCGCGCTTCCGGCACGTTGATGTCCGAGTGTCGCCCCAAGAAGACCTTGTGCGTTTTCCCGCGCACGTCGCGCTGGGCGTAGAAGGATCGCGATTGCTTGCCGACGACCACCGAGAAGCCCTTAAGCTTCGTGTCGGTGAAAACGACGCGGCCCGACTCGGGCGGAGCGAGGCGACGGAGCGAATCTTCCGTGATGTTAAGTTGCGGCATCTTGAGTTCTCCTGCGTAGGCATTGCGTAGGTTTTCCGATGCAACGGCTTACAATTCGATACACCGCTGCGGACCATTTTGTGCAGGAAACTCAGGTACTTATACAACCGGTGACAGCTCGCTACAGCCCTTGTATTTAGGTTGCCAAGGTTGGGGTCGAGGGTTCGAATCCCTTCGCCCGCTCCAGTTTTCCGACGTCAGCGAATTCGAACCCTCGCGGCCTTGATGGCGCTCCGGCGCAAGCGCCTGCGCGCTTGGTTCAAATCACTTCGCTCGCTCCAGTTTCGCGAACTGCTGGGGGCAGTTTCGAAACTGGAGCGCACGAGCGCAGCGAGGGGCGACAGTCTTCCTTCGCGATCTAGAAAACGGCAGTAGTCGTGTGTGGACCACTCGACCGTCGTGGCATTGTGCCTGCTCTTCGCGCTCGGAGCCGCGCTGTATTCAAGCGTGGGGCACGGCGGAGCGTCGGCCTACATCGCCGCCATGGCCTTGTTCTCGGTTGCGCCGGAAGTGATGAAGCCCACCGCGCTAGCGCTTAACCTGCTCGTCGCGGGCTTAGGCACCTGGCGCTACGCCCATCGCGGGCTCACCAACTGGAAGCTCGTTCTCGCCTTTGCGCTGACAGCGACGCCCGCCGCGTTCATAGGTGGCGGGATCCATTTGCCCGCCATTTATTACAAGCCGCTGGTCGGGATCCTGCTGTGGGCGGCCGCAGCGCGGCTATTGTGGCAGCCGAAAGCACTGGCCGAGCGCGCGACCGAGCCACCGCCGTTGTGGGTCAGCCTTCCCGCCGGTGCGGTGCTCGGCCTGCTCGCGGGGCTGACCGGGACCGGCGGCGGTATTTTCCTAAGTCCGCTGATCATCCTCAGTGCGTGGGAGAAGCCGCGGCACACCTCGGGAGTCGTCGCTGCCTTTATCCTGCTGAATTCGGTCGCGGGCCTGGCCGGGAATGTTTCCTCGGTCGGTCACCTGCCGGGCCAACTGCCGTTGTTCCTGGCCTCGGTCGCAGGCGGAGCGCTGGTCGGCACCTCGCTCGGGGTCGAGCGGCTGCCGCGACCGTGGCTGCTGCGAGCGCTGGGGCTGGTGCTCGTCGTCGCCGGAGCGAAGCTGCTGCTTACCTAGACCAGCTGACCGATTTGCCGCCGGTCTTGGACGTCACTTCAATGCCGCCGATCACCATCGTCCGGTCCACCGCCTTGAGCATATCGAACAAGGTCAGGCAGGCGACCGAGACGGCGGTCAGCGCCTCCATTTCGACGCCTGTTTCGCCCTTGATGCGGACCTCGGCTTCGACCCGGAAGCCGGGGAGCGCATTGTCGATCTCAATCCGCACCTCGACATGGGTCAGCGGCAGGGGGTGGCACAAGGGAATCAGCTCGGCGGTGCGCTTGGCCGCCATGATCCCGGCGAGCTCGGCCGTCTGGATCACCGCGCCCTTGGGTGTCATCCCGCGGCGGACCTGGTCGAGGGTCTCCGGCTTGCAAGTCAGAACGCCGTGCGCGGTCGCCGTGCGCGCAGTCGCCTCCTTGTCGGACACGTCGACCATTCGTGCGCGGCCCGTCTCGTCGACATGGCTGAGGCCGCTCATGAGGGCACCAGGTCGCGGAGCCGCGGCACCAGCCCGGCGAGCGAGCAGGGTCGGTAACGACTGTCGAGCTCGTCGCGCAGCACCAGGTCCCAGCCGTCGCGGCAGGCGCCGGTCGAACCTGGCAGGCAGAAAATGAACGTGTCGCCGACCTGCCCCGCGAAGGCCCGCGACTGCAGAGTCGACAGGCCGACCGTGCCGTGGCTGGCCTGATGAAACAGCACGGCGAACCCGTCCATCTCGCGTCGGCACAAGGGCTTAACCGCTTCGGGAGTGACGTCGCGCGGAGCGAAACCCGTGCCGCCGGTCGAGATGATGGCGTCCACCTGGTCGGCCCAGGCGCGGACTTGGGCGCGGATCGCCTCGACATCGTCGGCGACGATCGCCTTGCCTGCGAGCTGATGCCCCGCGCTCGTCAGCCGTTCGGCCAGCAGGGCGCCTGACTTGTCGGTCTCATCGGTCCGCGTGTCCGATACGGTCAGCACCGCGATCCGAAGCGGGTGGAACGCCAAGCTCTCGTCGATACCCGCCACGGCTCAGCCCCAGCGGTCGCGATCGGCGAAATCGGCTTCGGTCGGCTCGACCCACGCCGAGCCGGTGTCACCGACCTCGCGCTTCCAGAACACCGCCTCGGTCTTCAGCCGGTCCATCAGATAATTGACCGCATCGAAGGCCGAGCGGCGGTGGAGCGAGGCCGCACCGGCGAAGACGATCGGCTCACCGGCCGGGACCGTACCGCAGCGGTGGACGACGCGGACATGGCTGACGTCGAAACGCTCGGCGCAGGCGACGGCGATATCCTGCAGCGACTGGCGCGTCAGCGCCGGATGGTGATCGAGGACCAGCGCATCGACCGCATTGCCTTGCTTCGATTCAGGGCGGGCGAGGCCGACGAACGTCACGATCGCTCCGTCGCCATGCGCGGCTTCGGCCAGCTCGGCGAGCTCGAGCTGAGGATCGAGCGCGTGCTGTTCGAGAAGCGCGACGACGCTCATCCGCCCGACACCGGCGGCAAGAATTCGACGACGTCGGCGTCGCCTACCTGCTGCTCATCACCGGCCATGCAGTCTCCAACGCAGGCACGCGATCGGTCGAGCATCGCTTCCGCAGCGGGAAAGTCACTAGCGATGCGAGAGCGCAGATCCGAGATTGAACAGCCCCCGGTGGCGAGCTCGATTTCCGGCGCGATCGCATCGGCAAGGCGACCGTAGAAGCGAATCCGCAACTCCATCTCCATTTCTGCATTGGTCTTGGCCCCGCTCGCGCGACAGGTCTAGGGGCAGCGCAAAGGAGACTCGCCATGGCTGAACAAGCTGAGCTGGACCGCCCGAAGACCGGAGCCGCCAAGCTCCAAACCGTCAACCCGGCGACCGGCGAGCCGGGCAAGACCTACGACCCGCACACGATCGATGACGCCAAGGCGGCGGCGAAGGCCGCGCGGGCCGCGTTCCTGCAATGGCGGCGGACGAGCTTCGAGGAGCGTTCGCGCATCCTCCACAAGGCGGCCGAGAACCTGCGTGCGCGGAAGGATGAATTCGCGCGGCTGATGACCGAGGAGATGGGAAAGACGCTCGACGACGGCCGCGCCGAAACCGAGAAATGCGCCTTCCACTGCGACTGGTTCGCCGACCACGCGGCCGAATATCTCGCCAACGAACCGGCCGATATCGGCGGCGGCGAAGCCTTCGTGACTTTCAACCCGATCGGCATCGTGCTCGCGATAATGCCGTGGAATTTCCCGTTCTGGCAGGTGTTCCGCGCCGCCGCACCGGCGCTGATGGCGGGCAACGGCATGCTGTTGAAGCATGCCAGCAATGTGCCGGGCTGCGCGCTGGCGATCGAGGAAGTGCTTCACCAGGCCGGCGTGCCCAAGGACCTGTTCCGGACCCTCCTGCTGTCGAGCCGCGACGTCGAAGCGCTGATCAAGGACGACAATGTCGCCGCCGTCACGTTGACGGGAAGCGTCCCGGCGGGCCGCAGCGTCGCGACCGCAGCTGGGTCAGTACTCAAGAAATGCGTTCTCGAGCTTGGCGGCGCCGATGCGTATTTGGTGCTCGAAGACGCCGACATCCCGGCCGCCGCGAAGATCGCGGCGACCGCGCGGATGGTGAACGGCGGGCAGAGCTGCATCGCCGGAAAGCGCTTCATCGTCGTCCGCTCGATCCTCGAACCGTTCACCGAGGCAATGGTCGAGGCCATGCGCGGTTACGAAATGGGCGACCCGGCGAAGGAAGGCACCAGGCTCGGGCCGATGCAGAGCGTCAAAGCCCGCGACGAAATTCATCATCAGGTCGAGGCGAGCATCGCCAAGGGAGCTCGCTTGCTGCTCGGCGGCAAAGTCCCCGATCGGCCGGGCGCCTGGTATCCGGCGACGGTGCTCAGCGACGTCCGCGCCGGCCAGCCGGCTCATGACGAGGAAGTGTTTGGGCCGGTTGCCGCGATTATCGCCGCCGACGACGAAGCCGACGCGATCTGCATCGCCAACGCCAGCGAGTTCGGACTTGGCTCGGGTGTGCTGACCTCCGATCTCGACCGCGGCCGGCGGATCGCCGCCGAGGAGCTCGAGGCGGGGATGAGCTTCGTCAACGAGAATGTCCGGTCCGATCCGCGGACGCCCTTCGGCGGGGTCAAGCATTCGGGCTTCGGCCGCGAATGCTCGGGCTACGGCATCAAGGAGTTCGTCAACATCAAGACCGTGCACGTGAAATCGGTCGAACATGGAACCGATAGCCGAACCGACTAAGCGTTCAGTCCTCGAACAAGGCCGTTCCGACACGCACGACGGTTGCGCCGAGCATCACAGCGGCCTTGAAATCATTGGACATTCCCATGCTCAGACCGGTGACGTCATGGCGTCGTGCAAGTTCGGCGAGAAGCGCGAAATATGGCGCCGGCTCGAGCCCGAGCGGCGGAATCGCCATAAGCCCGGCCAGCGGAAGCGGCGAGGCGCGGACAGCAGCGACCAGCTCCCCGATCTCACCGATAGGGCACCCGCCCTTCTGCTCCTCCTCGCCGATGTTGACCTGGACATAGACGCGCGGGAATCGTCCGGCGCGTTCGGCCTCCTTGACCAACGCGTCGAGCAGCGACCTGCGGTCGAGCGAATGAATGACATCGAACAGCTGGACCGCCTCGGCCGCCTTGTTCGATTGCAACCGTCCGATGCCGTGCAGCCGGAGACCGGGGTTGTCGGCGAGCAGCGGTGGCCATTTGGCGAGCGCTTCCTGCACCTTGCTTTCGCCGAAGTCGTGCTGCCCGGCGGCAATCAGGGGCAGGATGTCGTCGACGCCGCGCCCTTTGGTGACAGCGATGAGTGCAATGTCAGCCGGATCGCGCTTCGCCAGCAACGCCGCCTTTCCAATCTCGTCGAGAATTTTCGAGCGTCGTTCCGCGACGCTGGTCATCGCTGTCGGTTCGGCAGGAATCTTGTGCGTTAGAACTTGAACGCGGTGCCGACGTAGACCGCCTGGCTGTCGCGACGCAGATCCTGCAGCGCCGACAGATTGTCACGTTCGATATTGTAGCGGACACCCCCTGTCAGCGCGATGCGGTGCGACAGCGAATAGGACGCGCCGGCATCGAGCGAGACATTGTCGCCGCGGCGAAGCGCCAGCAGCGGGTTGCCCGTTGTCCGCTCGGTGCCGACGGCGACACGCGTGCTCAGATGGTTGCTGAGCGAATAGCTTACCCCGAGGATCGCGCTCTGGCGGCCGCCAATGGCCGCGTCCGCGCTCTTCGCCTGCGCGATGTCGCCGGCAACTGCAAAGCGATGCCACCCAACAGCGACGCCAAGGTTATAGCCGGTCGGGGTCAATTGCGTGAGCGGGATTGCGGAAGATGAAGCTTCGGCCAGCCGCGACGGCGCGAAGCTGCGCGCCCGGATGGCGACCCGGACCTGTGACGGCCGGTTCTTCGCGGCGGTCGGCGTGAATTTAAAATCGGTCAGTGCCAGCTTGCCGGTCAGGGCGGCAGCGAGCTTGGGATCGGCGTTGGCCGGAGTGAACGACGACACCGGATCAAAGCTCAGAGCCAGTGCAGCCGGCCGTTTCTTGGACGGCATTCCAGTCGCGATGACGGGAGTCAGCATAAGACCGGCCGCGGCGGCTGCCGCAACCAGCTTGGATCCAGTACTCCGCACGACTTTGAGCACAATCGACTCCCTGTCGACGGTTGATATAGTCGGACTTAGATGAAGGTTCCATGAGCGGAATCGATTCGGTTGCCGCCTGTGGCCGACAGGGCACAATCATCTCTCAAGCGCGGATGCTTGCGGGCAGGGCTCGACCTTCTATAACGCTCGACAAAGCCGCTTCCCGATCCTCGAGGACCCTAGATGAACCGCCTGCACACGACCGCCGCCGCCTTGACGATTCTGGCTCTCGCTACATCGGGCTGCGCCCGCGACCGCACACTGCCGAACCAGCTCGCGCCCGCGCAGGTGACGACGCTCGCGATCAACTCCTACCTTTGGCGGGCCGCCATCGATACCCTCTCGTTCGCTCCGCTCGTCCAGGCCAATCCAAGCAGCGGAGTCATCATCACCGACTGGTATCGCGACCCCAAGGTTCCGCTGGAGCGGGTGAAGCTCACTGTCGCCGTGCTCGACCCTGACCTCCGCGCCGACGCGATTCGCGTTTCCGCGGCCAAACAAGTCTATCAAAACGGTGCCTGGAATGATGCCCCGGTGACCGCCGCGACGGTCCAGAAGATTGAGGATATCATCCTGACCCGGGCCCGCGACCTTCGCCGCTCGACGATTCCCGGCGCGGATGGCGAAAAGCGCAGCCGCAGCCGACGCAGCTAAGGTTCACGGATGGGCAGCCGGTTCAACGCGGCTGAAGCCGACCGGCGCTGGCAGGCGCGGTGGGACGAGGCGCAATGTTTCCGCGCCGACAGCGACAGCAACAAGCCCAAGACCTACGTGCTTGAGATGTTCCCCTATCCGTCGGGGCGCATCCACATGGGCCATGTCCGCAACTACACGATGGGCGACGTGCTCGCGCGCTACCGCCGGATGCAGGGCATGGAAGTGCTGCATCCCATGGGTTGGGACGCGTTCGGCATGCCGGCCGAAAATGCCGCGATCGAGCGCAAGGTCCATCCGGGCGAATGGACCTGGGCCAACATCAAGGCGATGCGCGAACAGCTGAAGAGCATCGGTTTCGCGCTCGATTGGTCGCGGGAACTCGCGACCTGCGACCCTTCATATTACGGGCACGAACAAGCGCTGTTCCTCGACCTTTTCGACGCCGGACTCGTCTATCGCAAGGAGAGCGAGGTCAATTGGGACCCGGTCGACATGACCGTGCTCGCCAACGAACAGGTGATCGACGGCAAGGGCTGGCGCTCTGGCGCGACGGTCGAGCGGCGCAAACTCGCGCAATGGTTCCTCAAGATCACCGACTTTGCTGACGACCTGCTCGAAGGCCTGCAAACGCTCGACGAGTGGCCCGACAAGGTCCGGCTGATGCAGGAGAACTGGATCGGCAAGAGCCGCGGCCTGCAGTTTCAATTTCGGCTCGCCGAGCCAACCGAAGGCATCGATTCCGTCGAGGTATTCACGACCCGTCCCGACACGATCTTCGGCGCGAGCTTCATCGCGGTTGCGGCTGACCATCCGATCGCGGAAACCGTCGCAGCTTCGGATCCGGGCGCGGCGGCATTCATCGCTGAATGCAAAGCCGGTGGCACCAGCGCCGCAGAGGTCGAGACCGCCGAGAAGAAGGGCTTCCGGACGGCTATCGAAGCTGTCCACCCGCTCGACCCTGAATGGCGGCTGCCCGTCTACATCGCGAACTTCGTGCTGATGGACTATGGCACCGGCGCACTCTTCGGCGTGCCGGCGCACGACGAGCGCGACTTCGAGTTCGCGACGCAATATCATTTACCGATCAGACGCGTCGTTGCGGCCAGTGCAGAAGCGGCTAGAGAGCCCATTGGCGATGAAGCCGACACTACACCTGGCGTCGCTGTGAATTCGCGGTTCCTCGACGGTCTCACCACCGAGCAAGCGACTGCCGAAGTCATCCGGCGCGCCGAAGCCGCGGGCTGGGGTCACGGGACAGTCCAGTATCGGTTGCGCGACTGGGGGGTGTCACGGCAGCGCTATTGGGGCACGCCGATCCCGATCATTCATTGCTCTAAGTGCGGGGCGGTGCCGGTGCCTCGCGAGCAGCTTCCGGTGATCCTCCCCGACGACATCGAGTTCGACAAGCCGGGCAACCCGCTCGACCGGCATCCCACGTGGAAGCATGTCGACTGCCCGAGCTGCGGCGGAGCCGCGACGCGCGAGACCGACACCCTCGACACGTTCGTCGATTCAAGCTGGTATTTCATCCGCTTCGCCAGCCAACCCAAGGATAGGCCGTTCGACCGCGGCGAAGCTGAGAAATGGCTTCCGGTCGGGCAATATATCGGCGGAGTCGAGCATGCGATTCTCCACCTGCTCTATGCGCGGTTCTGGACCAGGGCCCTGCAGCGCCTCGGGCGGATCTCGATCGCCGAGCCGTTCAAGGGCCTCTTCACCCAGGGCATGGTCACTCACGAAACCTATCGCGCCGGCGATGGCAGCTGGCTCAGCCCTGATGAAGTGAGGAAGAACGGCGACGACTGGGTTCATATCGAGAGCGGACACCCGGTAACACCAGGCCGCATCGAGAAAATGTCCAAGTCGAAGCGCAACACGGTCGACCCCGAGCCGATCCTCGCCAAATATGGCGCCGACGCGGTGCGCTGGTTCATGCTCTCGGACAGCCCGCCCGAACGCGACCTCGAATGGTCCGAAGCCGGGATCGAGGGCGCGTCGCGGTTCGTCCAGCGCGTGTGGCGGCTGGCGAGCACGAGCAAGGCAGCCGAAGGCGAGGACCTCACCCTCAAGCGCAAGCTCCACCGCGCGATTGCCGCGGTCGGTGAAGCGATCGAAGGCCTGCAGTTCAACAAGGCCGTCGCCCAGCTCTACGAGCTTACTAACGCGATCGAGAAAGCGGCGCCGAGCGCCACGCGCCACGAAGCCGTCCGAACCTTGATCAGGCTTGCCGCGCCAGCGGCCCCGCATCTTGCCGAAGAAGCCTGGGCGGCACTGGGCGAGAGCGGGATGATTGCCGACGCCGCGTGGCCCAGCTTCGACCCGTCGCTGCTGGTAGATGATCAGGTCACGCTGGCGGTGCAGATCAACGGCAAGCTACGCGATACGTTGAGCGCTCCACGCGGCCTCGATCGAGACGCCGCCGAAGCGCTCGCACTGGCATCGGACAAGGTACAGCGGCAATTGGCCGGGGTTGCCCCACGCAAGGTCATTGTCGTTCCCGACCGGTTGGTGAATATCGTCGCCTGATGCGCATCGCCATCGCCCTCGCCGCTTCCCTCGCCCTAGGCGGGTGCGGGCTTCACCCGCTTTACGGTGGCGGCGCCAGCAGCTCCGTGGCCATGACCATGCGGTCGATCGCGGTCGCCCCAATTGCCGGCCAGTCCGGCTGGCTCGTGCGCAACAAGCTGATCGAGCGGCTGGGAGACGAGGGCGCCGGCCAAGCGGCCTACCGGCTCGACGTGACGCTCGACGACAACATCACCGCGTTCGGCCTCAGCAGCAATCAGTCTGCAACCCGGGAGCGCCGGACCCTTCGCGCGCGTTACCAGCTGGTCGACTCCAAAACCGGCATGGTCGTGCTCGATGCAACCGCCGGTTCGGACGCCGGTATCGACATCGTCAGTTCGGAATATGCGACTGTCGCGGCGGAACAGACCGCACTCGAAAATCTCACCGGCACTGTGGCCGACCAGATTGTCGCGCGGATCGGGCTTTATGCCTCGCGCACAGCGCCGGCCAAGTGAAGGCGAGCAAGTCCAACATCTTCCGGGCGCTCGATAAGCCCGCGCCTGCGACTCGCTTCTATCTCTTCCATGGACCTGACGAGGGGCAATCGCGAGCGCTGGCGGCTCGCTTGCTGGAGGCATTGGGAGCGACCAAGTCGGCCGTGGCTTCGGGCGCGATCAAGTCGGATCCGGCCCGACTGGTGGACGAAGCGGGCGCGATGAGCCTGTTCGGCGGCAAGCAAGCGATCTGGATCGAGCCGGCGACGAAGGACATTGAAGACGGCGTCGCGGCGCTGCTCGAAGCGGCCGCGGTCGAAAGCGTCGTCGTGGCCATTGCCGCGGCGCTCACCAAGGCGTCATCATTGCTCAAGCTCGCCGAGGCATCGCCGCTGGCGCTGGCCTTCGCTTCCTACTTGCCCGAAGGCCGGGACGCCGAGCGGATGGTCGTCGACCTTGGGCGGCGCTTCGGCCTCAAGGTCAGCACGCCTGTCGCGGCACGGCTGGCCGAGAGTTCGGGCAATGACCAGGCGATCGCCGCCCGTGAACTCGAGAAGTTCGCCATATTCCTCGGCGCGTCGCCCGAAGCTCCACGCGACCTCGACCACGACACCGTCGATGCCGTCGGCGCCGAGAGTGGGGAAGGAAACGTTCACCGCCTCGCCGACCTCGCGCTGGCTGGGGCGGTAGATGAGCTGTCGGAGGAACTGGCGAGGCTTCCGAGTGGAAGTAATGACGCGGTGCCGATTGTCCGGGCGCTCCAGCGCCGGCTATTGATGCTGGCGCCGTTGCGGGCGCGGGTTGAACGGGGTGAGGCACCCGACGCCGTCATGACGTCATTAGGCAGGTCATTGTTTTTCAAGGACCAGGCCAAGGTTCGGCAGATGCTGGCCAAGTGGAGCGCCGAGGGCCTGGCGACAGCGGCAGAGCGGGCCGGCAAGCTCGAGCGAGAGCTCATGCGCGCGCTGGCGAGGCCGAATACCGGAGTGCCCGATCGTGAGGCGTTGGGCGAGGAGCTGTTCGCAATCGCGCGAAAGGCGCGGGGCGGCCGCTAGATCGGTTCGCCCGACAGCCGCTGACAGATGAGGTCGAGCTGATCAAGGCTCGAATAGTGCAAGGTCACGGCGCCGCCCTGCCCCTTGTGCACGACCTGGACCTTGAGTCCGAGAAGGTCCCCGAGCTGGCGCTCAAGTACTTCGAGGTCGGCATCCACCGCCTTGGCGGCGTTGCGGGCGCTGGCGCGGCCGATGTCGGCGCCGGGTCCGGGACGATTCTTTTCTCGCCGGGCGCACGCCTCGGCCTGGCGCACGGACAAGCCTTTCGCGATGATTTCGCGGGTCAGTTCTTCCGGATCTTCGGACGTCAGAATCGCACGGGCATGGCCCATGCTGATATCGCCTTTCAATAGCGATTTCCTCACGAACTCCGAAAGATCAAGCAATCTCAAAAGGTTGGCCACGTGGCTGCGGGACTTGTGAACGATCCGCCCGACCTCATCCTGCGTGTGACCGTGCCGTTGGATCAGCTGCCGATACCCCTCGGCCTCCTCGAGCGGGTTGAGGTCCTGGCGCTGAATGTTCTCGATCAGGGCGAGTTCGGACGTGGTCGATTCGTCGATTTCGCGAACGATCGCGGGAATCGCATGCAGTCGCGCCCGCTGCGCCGCGCGCCAACGCCGCTCGCCGGCGATAATCATATAATCGTCGCCCTCCGGCCGAAGCAGGATCGGCTGAAGCACACCGCGCTGCCGGATCGACTCGGCGAGCTCGTCCAGCGATTCCTCGTCGAACTGGACGCGCGGCTGGTTGGGATTGGGTCGGATCCGAGCAATGTCGATTTCGCGCACACCGCCACGGGAGCCCGCTTCTGGCGTGGCTGCAGCGGAAGCGGACGCCGGCCGTGCCGCGTCGCCAAGCAACGCCTGCAGCCCCATCCCGAGACCCTTCGCGGGCCGTTCGCCGCTCACGCCGCGACCGCCAGCTGCGGGAGACGCCCGATGAGCTCGCGAGCGAGCCTCAGATAAGCCTCGGAGCCGGGGCATTTCAGGTCGTAGATCAGAGCCGGAAGGCCATGGCTGGGCGCCTCCGACAAGCGGACGTTGCGGGGGACCACCGTGTCGAACACCGTGGCCCCAAGACACGCGCGCACGTCCTCGGCAACGGCCGCCGATAGATTGTTGCGCTTATCGAACATGGTCAGCGCAACGCCGAGGATCGACAGTTCGGGGTTGAACGCCACCCGGATCCGCTCGACGGTTTGAAGCAGCTGGCTCAGGCCCTCGAGGGCAAAGAACTCGCACTGGAGCGGCACCAGCAGATGCCGCGCCGCGACGAGGGCATTGACCGTCAGCAGCCCGAGGGACGGAGGGCAATCGATCAGGCAAATGTCCCAGCGGCCAACCGAGACGGCGGCGAGCGCCTTCTCCAAGCGATGCGCGCGATCCTCCAGCGCAACCAGTTCGATCTCCGCGCCTGAGAGGTCCTGCGTCGCTGCAAGCAGGTCGAGCCGCGGCACCCGCGTGGCAATCGCTGCCTCGGCGGGCGAAGCTTTACCGATGAGGACATCGTACGTGGATTGGGTGCGCTGTCCCTGGCTGACGCCGAGGCCCGTCGACGCATTGCCTTGAGGATCGAGGTCGATCAGTAGCACCCGCCAACCGATCGCAGCGAGCGCCGTGGCGAGGTTGATGCAGGTCGTCGTCTTGCCGACCCCGCCCTTTTGATTGGCCACCGCGATGCGAATCATCGTCTTGCCCTCACCCCTGTGCCAATCACGATCCGCGAATCAGGATCAGTCGCGCTCTGTTCCACGTGGAACGCACCTTGCCACGCTTGTTGCGCCTCCACCAGTTCCCGTTCGGCGCTGCGCCCCTTGGGCAGCACCCACCGGCTCTTTCCTGTGGACAGATGTGCGGATATTTTCAGGACTTGCGCCAAATTCGACACGGCGCGGGCGGTGATCACGTCGTACTCGCCCTGAGCGCGTTCCGCCTTTCCAACGAACACCGACACCCGCAGCCCGAGTGATTCGCAAACTCTGTGGAGAAATCCGGCGCGGAGCCGCCTCGGTTCGATCAATGTCACTGGTCCTTCGACGATGCAGGCGATGACAATCCCGGGCAAACCCGCCCCCGAGCCGATATCCACCCAGGACGCTCCGACACACGGCTCGAAGCGCACCAACTGCGCAGAGTCCAGGATGTGGCGCTCCCATAAATGGTCCAGGGTTGACGCCGAAACCAGGTTTTGGCGCACGCCCTCCTCGCGCAGAAGCGCAGCATAAGCTTCGATCCTCCCGAATGTTTCACGTGGAACATCTCTGCCGGCAACAGCCGATAAGCGATCGATCATGCTGCGGCGTGGCGGCTTGCCGCAACGTAAAGCGCCGACAAAGCCGCCGGCGTCACACCTGGCAAGCGCGACGCCTGGTCGAGCGTTTCGGGCCGCGCCGCGCGCAACCGCTCGACCATCTCATTGGAAAGACCGGCTATTGTCGCAAAATCTAGCGTGTCCGAAATCCACACACGCGAGTCGCGCTGCACGACTTCCCACTCGCGCTGCTGCCGGGCGACGTATGGCGCGTAGAGCGCGTCGGCATGCCCCTCGTCCGTCTCGGCCCAGGCGGATGTTGACCTGAGTGCCAGGTGTCTCTCAATCTGTGCGCGCCGCCGAGTACCCACGCAACCCGCGGCAAGCGCCCTCTCGCCGAGCCGGGACGTCGCATTGTCCGCACGCAAGGACAAACGATATTCGGCGCGAGCAGTCATCATGCGATAGGGCTCGCTGACGCCCTGCAGTGTCAGATCGTCGATCATTACGCCGATGTACGACGTGCGCCGGTCGAAGCGGACCCCCTCCAACTCCAGCGCGACCGCGGCGGCGTTAAGGCCGGCCACGAGCCCTTGGGCGCCGGCTTCCTCATATCCGGTAGTGCCGTTGATCTGGCCGGCGAGGAACAGGCCGGGCACGTCGCGCACCTCAAGCGTCTGGCTGAGCCGGCGCGGATCGACGTACTCATATTCGACGGCATAGCCGGGCCGGACGACCTCGGCGCGCTCGAGCCCGGGAACCGAGCGAACGAACGCCCGCTGCACATCCACGGGCAGCGAGGTGGAAATGCCATTGGGGTAGACCAACGCATCGTCCAATCCCTCCGGCTCCAAGAAAATCTGGTGCGCGTCGCGATCGGCGAAGCGCTTTACCTTGTCCTCGATCGACGGGCAGTAGCGCGGCCCCCTGCCCTCGATCGCGCCAGCAAACAAAGGCGAGCGGTCGAAGTTCGCGCGGATCACGTCATGCGTCCGCTCAGTCGTGCGCGCGATGGCGCAACGAAGCTGGGGCACGCGCTTCTGATCATCGAGCGCCGACATGGTCCATGTGTCGGCATCGCTCGGTTGCTCTTCCGTCCGAGCCCAGTCGATCGTGCGACCGTCGAGCCGCGGCGGCGTTCCTGTCTTCAGGCGCCCCTGCCCCAGGCCGAGCTCCCGCACCTGCCCCGACAGCGCCACAGACGCGCGCTCCCCCCGGCGGCCGCCATCGATCACCTGTTCGCCAATGAACATCCGCGCGTCGAGGAACGTGCCGGTTGCGATCACGACTGCTTTGGCCTGAAGGACACCTGCGCTCGTCTCGATCCCGACGATGCGCCCGTTCCGAACGATGAGCTTCAGTGCCTCGGCGACGATCAGCGCGACGCCGGTATCGGCCAGCAGCTGAGCGATGGCCGCGCGGTACAACCTGCGGTCCGCCTGGACGCGTGGGCCCCATACCGCCGGTCCCTTGCTGCGGTTGAGCATGCGGCGGTGAATCGCCGCGGGGTCGGCGGCTCGCGCCATCAGGCCGTCGAACACGTCCAGCTCGCGGACCAGGTGGCCCTTGCCGACACCACCAATCGACGGATTGCATGACATTTGTCCGACGTCCTCGGGGCGGAAGGTCAGCAATCCCACGCGAGCGCCACAACGGACCGCCGCAGCCGCAGCCTCACATCCGGCATGGCCGGCGCCGATTACCAGGACATCGTGCATCCGCATTTCCCTAGCGGATGAACGTTCCACGTGAAACTATTTGCCGAGGCAGAAGCGGCCGAACAAGGCGTCGAGCACATCCTCGACTCCGGCGCGGCCGGTCAGCCGATCGAACGCGCCACGCGCCACGCGCAAGTGCTCAGCGATCACCACCAGGTCGGTGGCCGGCCCGGCAGCGCCGAGCGCCTCCGCAGCGTCAGCGAGATGCTGCGCCTGCCGCCGGTTCAGGGAGATTGCGTCCTCGGCCGGGAGCAAAGATCGCGCGTGGCTTTCGATAGCGATGAGCAGCGACGCCACTCCGCTTCCAGTTATCGACGACACGGCAATCGAACCAACGGGTGCCGTGGATCGCTCCGACAGGTCCGCTTTCGCGTGCACGAGGATCAGACGAGAATGCTCGAGAGCAGCCGACGTTTCACCGAGCCACACAAGCACGTCGGCGGCGTCGACGAGCCGCGCCGCACGCTCAACCCCGATCGCCTCGACCTTGTCGTCCGTTTCGCGCAGACCCGCGGTGTCCGTCAGCCGCAACGGCACGCCGCCGAGCGACAGCGGTACCTCGATATGGTCCCGCGTGGTGCCGGGGACATCGGTAACGATCGCCCGCTCTTCGCCGGCTATCACATTGATAAGACTAGATTTCCCTGCGTTCGGCGGGCCTGCGATTACGACTCGCACACCGTCCTTCAGCGGCTCGAGGCGGGGTCTCTGCAGCCAAGCCCGCAGCTCGGTGGTGAGCGCGTCACAATCGCGCAGCAGCGCCGGATCGACGGCCTCGTCCTCCTCATCATAATCGATCGCTCGCTCGGCCTGGGCCGACAGCGCCAGCAGCCGTTCCTGCCACACAGCGATCTGCCTGCTCAGGCCTCCCTCGGCCAAAGCCAAAGCAGCCTTGCGCTGCGATTCCGTCTCTGCCTCGATTAGATCGGCGAGACCTTCGGCTTCGGTCAGGTCGATGCGCCCGTTTTCGAACGCGCGACGGGTGAATTCGCCCGGCTCGGCCTGCCTTAGCCCGTTGAGATCACCCAGAGCCGCGAGCACCGCATCGACCACGGCACGCCCGCCGTGGCAGTGAAATTCCACGACATCTTCGCCGGTCGAGCTCGCCGAGGAATCGAAGCGCAGGACCAAGCCCTCGTCGAGCAATTCGCCGGACCGGGGATGTCGAAGTTCGCGCACGGCAGCCCTGCGTGCGCCCGGCAAGTCTCCGGCGATCGCTTCACCCGCTCCGTGCGCTTGCGCTCCGCTGATGCGGATCACGGAAATCGCCGCCGGTGGGCGCCCGCTAGACAGCGCGAAGATCGTGTCGCTCATCGCGTCAATTGAAAAGCGGCGCGACGTGAGGCGCCACATGGCCCACGCCCTCGTAAATCATCTTCAAGGCTACCCAGAGGATGACGAGCAATCCGCCCCAGGCAATCCACCGGTACCGTTCTATGTAGCGAGCAATGAAATTCGCTGCGACACCCATCAGCAGCACCGACAGGACAAGACCAAAGACGAGGACATAGGGATGTTCCCGCGCCGCTCCTGCTACGGCCAGCACATTATCGAGACTCATGCTCACATCGGCGAGCGCGACGCCCCATGCGGCGTTCGCGAAGGTCCTGGCGGGCTTCACACCGGAATGTTCATCTCCGGCGGTCTCTTCTGAGCCCGCGCTCTCGCCCGCGTGACGCAGCTCGCGGTACATCTTCCAGGCGACCCACAGAAGCAGGATGCCACCTGCAAGCACCAGGCCTACGATCTGGAGCAGTTGCGATACGACGAGGGCGAAAGCGATCCGCAGCACCAAGGCCGCGGCGACGCCAATCAGGATTACCTTCTTGCGCTGTTCGGCCGGGAGCCCCGCCGCCAAGGCGCCGACAACGATCGCATTGTCGCCAGCGAGGACGATATCGATGAACAGGATTTCAAGGAACGCGGTGACAGCGGCTGCACTGATGAAACCTGCGTCCATGATTGCGGCCTAGCCGAGGCCCAGTATGTGCCTCAAGCCCAACACATGTTCGCCGCCCATGAACCCCTCGTAAATCATGTTGCAGGCGACCCACACGACAACCGTCAGCCCGATGTAGTTGATCCAGTGGTGGCGCTGGATCAGCCGCGCGACGTAATTCGCCGCCAGCCCCATGAAGAGAACCGAGAAACTCAGGCCGATCACCAACAGGGCGGGATTTGCGCGAGCGATCGACGCAACGAGTAGCACGTTGTCGAGACTCATGCTGAGGTCCGCGAGCGTTATGGCGATCGCCGCCTGGAGCAAGGTCTTGCTCGCCGGCGGCCCTTCGGTCGCTGCAGTTTGAGGATCGTCGGCGATCACAACAGCGCCCGAGTGAAGTTGGCGCCACATGGTGTAGGCCACCCACAGCAGGAGCAGCCCGCCGGCAAAGACGAGCCCGGTAATCTTGAGCAGCTGAGTTGCCAACGTCGCGAAACCGACGAGGAAAATCAGGGCCATGCCCACGCCGTAAAGCAGCACCTTGCGCCGATCGCGGGCGGCAAGACCCGATGCCAGCGAGCCCATGATCACGATATTATCGCCGGCCATCGTGAGATCGCCGACGATGATCTGACCGAGCTTGGCGAGCCCCCCGGCCGTGAATATCGCGCTGAAATCGAAACCTTCGAGCACGCAGTCCCGTCGCTACTGATTCATCGACGCGAAGAAGTCCTCGTTGGACTTGGCGTCCTTCATCTTGTCGAGCAGGAACTGCATCGCATCGATGGTCCCCATCTGCATCAGGATCCGGCGCAGCACCCACATCTTGGTGAGGACGTTCTGATCGACCAGCAGTTCCTCCTTGCGGGTGCCGGATTTGCCGACGTCGAGCGAGGGGAAGATGCGCTTGTCGCTGACCTTGCGGTCGAGCACGATTTCCGAGTTACCGGTGCCCTTGAATTCCTCGAAG
>JAZKBB010000012.1:0-722 GCA_040388865.1 Pseudomonadota bacterium
CCTTCGTATTTTTGATCAGCTTCAGAAACTTGCTCATGGTCTTCGCTCCTTGGTTGGGGCGAGTGGCCCCCTGCCGCGCCGGCAGTGCCCCGTTCATTACCGCCGCAAGGCTTCGCAAAGGTTCGTGAGCTTGGTTAACCGCGGGTTGAGCGGCGCGCGGGCCGCATCTCCAATTGCATGTAGACGCTGTCGAGCCAGCGCTCGTGCTTCCATCCGACAGCGTTGAGCCGGCCGACCTCGCGAAAGCCGCGGGAGGCGTGCAGCCTGATCGACGCCGGTTCGGCCCCGCCGATGACCGCAATCAAAGTGCGGAAGCCAAGGGCGACCGAGCGATCGATGAGCGCGTCGAGCAACGCGCCGCCGACGCCCTGCCGCATCCAATCCGGATGCACGTAGATGCTGTCCTCGGCGGTGAATCTGTAGGCGCCGCGGTCGCGGAACTGCGTCGCATAGGCGTAGCCGGCAATCGCGCCACCCCGCTTCGCGACGAGGAACGGCCACCCCGCCGCGATCACCCGCTCGATCTTGGCGCGGTGATAATCCGCAGGCGGCGGAACGACATCGTAGGAGGCAGTGCCGTGGAGCACATGATGGCCATAGATGCCGGCGATCGCCGCCGCATCGTCGGCTGTCGCTTCGCGGATGGCGAGCTCGTCCATGACCGCGCTCCCTCGCATCGCTGTCAAACAGCGGGCAAGGTCAAGACATCACTCCCCGTTAAG
>JAZKBB010000012.1:732-34013 GCA_040388865.1 Pseudomonadota bacterium
AAGCGGCTAGGTCTGGTCCAACGCGACGATCCAACCTCCATAATTTGCCCGCTTACCGCCTCCCTTCGCCCTACGATCGGGCGCCGCTTCGGCGGCGAGTCACCAGCTTCGCGCTGGCGGCTGCGATCAACCTTGCCCTTCTTTTGCTTCTCATTGGCATGGGTGTGGTCAAGCCTCCCCAGAAGCCCGGCTCAAACACGCTCACGGTGGATTTGATGCCACAGAGCCGCAGCTCCTCGGCCAAGCAACAGGAGAAAACGACGGCCAAGCCGCAGATTCGAGCACCTTCGCGGAAGCGTCCGCCGATCGTCATTCCGTCCAAGCCGACGATTGCCGAGCCAAGTCCTTCGAAAACGCCGTGGATCGAGATGAGCAGCCAGGAACTCGCCGCCGCGGACATCTCCACGCTACCAAAAGCAGGCGACGGTGGCGCCGGCGACAGCGAAGTCGTCGGAAAGGGGCCGAACGGGGAAGCTCTCTACAAGGCCGAGTGGCTACGCGAGCCCAGCGATGCCGAGATCAACGGCTATTGGCCCCACGCCGTCACCGGCTGGGGGCTCGTCGCTTGCAAGACCATTCCCAACGACCGGGTCAACGATTGCGTCGAGCTCGATCAGAGCCCGCCCGGGTCGCATCTCGCTTCGGCCGTGCGCCAGGCCGCGTGGCAGTTCCGCGTGCGCCCTCCGCGCAAGGGCGGCCGCGCGCTGATCGGCGCGTGGGTCAGGATCCTGATCGAGATCGACCCGCGCGACGGTTAACCATCATTTGGCCTGTTCCGCCTCTGCCAACACCTGCTTGACCACATTGCTCGGAATGGCGAAGCCGATGCCGACATTGCCGGCGCCGCTCTCGCTGGTGCTTGGGCTGAAGAGCGCGGAGTTGATGCCTACAAGGCGTCCGTGGAGATCGATCAGCGCGCCGCCCGAATTGCCGGGATTGATCGGGGCGTCGGTCTGGATGAAGCGCCGTTGGTCGCCCTCGCCGAGCGGCCGTTCGGTCGCGCTGATGATGCCGCTGGTCACGGTCTGGCCGAGTCCGAACGGATTACCGATGGCGACAACATAATCGCCTACCTCCAGCTTCTTGCTATCCCCTAGCGGCAGTGATGGCAGGCCCTTGGCGCCGATCCTCAGCACCGCGAGGTCGAGACCGGGCGAGGCACCGAGCAGCTGGGCCGAGAACTTGCGCCCGTCCCTCGTCGTGACCTGGATCGCTTCGGCGTTGCGGACGACGTGAAAGTTGGTGATCACGAAACCGCGCTGCCCGTCGACGATGACCCCCGATCCGGCCGCGATCGCGGGCTGGAGCGCAGCATCAGGCACGCCGAAGTAACGGCGGAAGAACGGGTCCTGAAGCAACGGATTCTGCTCCGCGGGCGACGGCTGCAGGACAGCGATGTTGACGACTGCCGGCGAGGTCTTGCGGACCAGCGGCGCGAGGCTGTCGTCGGCCGGACCGGCGAGCACGCGTGGTGCTGGCGCCTCGTTGCTCCCGATCGGCAGCAGGCGCGCGGCTATCCCACCCGCAAGGCCCGCCAGCAGCATCAGCACTATCAGCAGCAGCGTCGAAAAGCGCAGCCCGCGATCCGGCACTCAGCCCTCCACAACCTCACCTTCGGGCGAGCCGCGGCCAAGCTTGTCCGGCAGCGGCTCCCCTTTGGGAGTGAACGCGAGGCTCACCGAATTGATGCAAAAGCGCTGCCCTGTCGGAGGCGGCCCATCGAGAAACACATGGCCCTGGTGCGATCCGCATCGCGCGCAGACGATCTCCGTCCGGACCATGCCGTAGGTGGTGTCGCGGATCGTCTCGAGGTGGCCTTCCGCAAACGGCTGCGTGAAGCTGGGCCAGCCGGTGCCGCTCTCGAACTTGGTGCCGCCATGGAACAACGGCAGCCCGCACAGCCGGCAGGTGAACACTCCCGGGCGCTTCTCCTCGAGGAAGAGACCGCAGAATGGCGCCTCCGTCCCATGCTCGAGCAGGACGTGCTCCTCTTCATCGTCGAGGTCCGCCACTAAAGCCTGGAACTGTTCGGGCGTTGGAGGCGTCAGGTCGAACGTGGCATGGTCGGCGGCGAGATCCTGGCTCATTTTCTGGTCCTTTGCGGCTGCGGCGGCCCTTATCACGGGAAGCGCCACGGCGCAGCCGGTACAGACGCAGGCCGAGGCCCTGGCCGAAGACTCAGCCCAATATGCCGCAGCCTTCGGCGTAACTGTCGATGAAGGACTCCGCCGACTGAAGGCGCAGCAAGCGAGCGTCGCCACCACCGATGCAATCGCGCGCGAGTTCTCTGATCGGCTCGCCGGCATCTCGATCGAGCACCTGCCCGTGTACCGGATCGTCGTGCTCCTGACCGGCGATCAGCCCATTCCGGAACGCTCCAGCGACGGCGTCCCGATCGTCTTCAGGACCGGCGCCAAGGCGACCCACGCGCAGGCGCTCGATGCGATGCGCAAGCATCTGATCGACTTCCGCTCCGACCTGCCCAACGCCCGCGGAGCAGGCTACGACCAGCGGACCGGCGAGGTCGTGCTGCTGGTCACCCGCTCCGATGCCGACAAATATGGGGCGGAAGCGATCCGTTCCCGGGCAGAGCAAGTCAGCGGCGTCCCGGTTCGCGTCGTCCTCAACGAGCTCAACGAATCGAACATGAGTGTATTCGGCGGAGGACGTGTCGAAGGCCTCAACCTCCAAACCAGGCTACGCAACCTGTGCACCACGGCCTTCGTCATCACCAATGGCGAAACCAACGCAATCGCGACCGCGGCCCATTGCCCGGACGACCTGACCTATGTCGACCGCGATGGCACAACCATCGATCTACCGATGATCGGATCGTGGGGCGCGGCGTATCGCGACGTCCAGATCAACGGCAGCCCCGATTCGCCCGACCCCTTGTTCTACTCGAACCGCGGCGCGGGCACGCTCCGGCGGCTCGTCAGCTGGCGCAATGTCGCGAGCACGCGCGCCGGGGACTTCGTGTGCCATTATGGCGAAAGCTCCGGCTACAGCTGCGCGACGGTCGAGCTGACCGACTATGCGCCGCCCGGCGATTTGTGCGGAGGCCCCTGCTCACCGACCTGGGTGACGGTCAAAGGGCCGAAATGCGTCCCCGGCGACAGCGGCGGACCGGTGTTTAGCGGCGAAATTGCGTTCGGCATCGCCAAGGGCGTCAACCGCGCGTCCTCGGGCCAATGTTTGTTCTATTATTATATGTCGACCGATTATCTGCCGCCGCCGTGGCGGTTGCTCGTCGCTGGAGACGCTAAGCCGCCAAGTCGCCCCGAACCTGCTCGCTAGCGCCGGGAACCGGCTCGGCCGGGTCATTGCCGATCTTCACCACCCGGTTTCGCCCGTCGACGTGAACTACCAGCGGGCTGAGCGCCCGCGCCTTCGCGTCCTCAAGCACCGCGTAGCTCATGATGATGACGAGATCGCCGGCATGGACCAGGTGCGCCGCGGCACCGTTGATGCCGATCACGCCGCTGCCGCGCTCGCCCGGGATGACATAGGTCTCGATCCTGGCGCCGTTGGTAATGTCGACGATGGCCACCTGCTCGCCCTCGAGCAGGTCGGCGGCCTCCATCAGGCCGGCATCGAGCGTAACCGAGCCGACATAATGGAGATCGGCGTGAGTCACCGTTGCCCGGTGGATCTTCGACTTCATCATGATCCGCATCACGGGGACCGGCTCCTTGGCTTGCGGCGCGCCCGTATCAGATTGTCGCGCGTCGAACACAGTTCAAGTGCTGCATTGCAGCAACGCACTTGCAGCATGAGGTGGGAATTCCCAACTGCTAGGCCGTGAGGGTGGCGGCTTTTGCCAACTGGAAGCTTCGCGGTCCGTCTAACTATTTGGCGAACAAGCACTTCCGGGTTTGGCATGGCTCTTGCTGGGTAATGGGCAAGGAAATTTCGCCAACGGAGTGAATGATGGAAACGCAGCAGGATCAAGTCGCATTGCCCATGAGGACCCACACCATATTCGGCGTGTGCGAGGGGCTGGGCGAGGATTTCGGCTTCAATCCAATACTGCTGCGCGTTCCGCTCGCCGCCAGTGTTCTGTGGAGCCCGACACTGGCTGTCGCAGTCTATCTCGCGCTGGGAGCCGTGGTGCTCGTGTCACGGCTGATCTTCCCGCGTTCCAAGCCGACCGAAGTTCAGTCAGCCGCACCGGCGCGTAACGCCGCAAACGAGCAGCACCAGATGGCGGACGCCGCTTAGCCCTCCCCTCCCCCTCCCCTCCCGCTTGCGGGAGGGGTGCAGGGGTGGCTTAATAGTCCCCGCGAGCTTCGGAGCGGGCTTCAAGAAGGTCGAACAAGGCCCGGTGCTGCAGCAACAGCTGCTCGCCGCCAAAGGAAAGAGCCCGGGCGCTTGAAGGAGTTGCCGAGCCATCGCGGATGACGGCGACGACCGAAGCTTCGTCGGGAAGCGACGGCGCGGGCGATTCAATCCCGGCGCGGGTTGCGGCGCGGTCGAGCAAGCGGCGGATCGGCCACCAGTCGCCGACGAGCGCGGTTGCGGCGCCGAGCGCGCAACCGTCACGCTCCGACATCGCCAATGTTTCGAGCGCATGGCGCGCGGCGACCAGGCTCGACTCGGTTTCGGCGGCCCCGGGCGTGCTCGGAAGCGGCCCGACGGCGGAAGTCAGCCGCACCACATAAAGGCGCTCGCGTTCGAACGCGTCGGAGGCGCGGCTCAACCACTCCTGCGCCGGCCCCTTGGGGCAGCGCTGAAGCGCGATCTCGATCAGCCCCGGGTAGCGGCCATGAAGACTGCAGAGGAGATGGACGGCGTCGGCGAGGTCACGGCCGGAATGACGGCCGGAAGCCTCGAGCAAAGCATTGAGATATTGATGGCGAGCACAGCCGTCGGCCGCGATCCGGGCGAGTTGGCCATCGGCGACGCTGACCTGTTGCTGGCCTACGGACCGATTGACCGCCATTATACTCCCCTCGACCTGTTCTCTGCAAAACCTTGCCCCACCGTCAGTAGCGTAAGGGCGTAAAGACGAGGTTTATGTGCGGGTAAGCTTTCCTGAACCCTGTTCTGGGTGTTGACGTGCTCACGCGTGCCGCCGGCATGCGCTCCGCTTGGTCAGTCATCACGGTAGGCGAGTTCGAAATTTCCCCAGCGGCGGCCCCTGATCCACAGCGGCACGAACACGTTCTTCACCGGGATATATTTGTCGCCGAGCTCCATCCGGTAGGTCGCCAGCGTTGCCGGACGTTCGCTAGCCAGCGCCATTCGCGTCGTGTCGTCGATCAGGATCCGCTTGTTGCGGCAATGCTCGTCGTTCCACACCGGATCGGGCCCCTGAGCGTGGCTGCGCTCGCTGAGGTGGGTCGGCAAATAGCCGTTCATGTCCCCGATCGCCGAACCGATGATGCGGTTGTCCCCCGACTTGGTGCGGTCGAGGATCGGGCGGATGTGCCGGTCGGCTGCTTCGTTGAAGCGGACATCGTACTGGACCGGGTTCGTGCCCTCGACCAGTTGGTAGTCGCGGTCGAACACGTCATCGATCGTCACTTCGCCCTCGTCGATCGCGCGCTCGATCGCCACCTGGATCTGGCGGCAGGTCTCCTGCGCCTTGAGGATGAACGGCGTGTCGTCGATCTCGGCGCCGGAGTTGGCGAGCGTGTCGAGCATCGTGTTCGACAGCATCTCGAGGTGACCAAGGCGCTTTTGCGCAGTGAGCAGCTCCTGACCGTTATCGCGAGCATCGGCGGCAAAGTCGGTAAGGCCCGCCTTCACCCGGTCGACGCTGGTCTGAATCATGCTGGTCGAATGCGCGATGCCCTCGGTCTGACGATCGACCATGCCCACGATTTCGCTGACTTCACGGACGGTGTCGCTGATCGTGCTGAAACCGCCCTGGGCGGCGCGACTGCGCTCGACGCCGGTCTTGATCTCGGTCGTCACGGCGCCGGCTTCGCGAGTCAGCTCGCCGATGGTCGAGGCGATCTGGCTGGTGGCGGCGCGGGTATCGTGAGCAAGTTTTTTCACTTCGGCAGCGACCACCGCGAAACTGCGGCCGGCATCGCCGGCGCGGGCTGCTTCGATGGTCGCATTCAGCGCCAGCATGTTGGTCTTGCGCGCGATCGTCTCGATGGTCGAGGAGACGCTCTGCACCTGGTTCATCGCGGACGCGAAACCGGCCATACGCTCGCCCAGTTGGACGATGAGGTCGGTGAGACCCTTGAATCCGTCGATGGTGCCGTCGATCGCCTCACGCCCGGCATCGAGCTTCGCCTTCGCTTGCTCTGAAAGCAGCCGTGCTTCGTCGGTCGAATCGGAAACGCGCGCCTGGTCGCTAAGCAGCCGGTTGGTGACTTCCTCGAGCTGGTCGAGCGTCTTTAGATGTTCGGCAATGCGCTGTCCGACGCCGTTGACGTAGCCGGCGACGTCGCTGCACTCCATCGACAGCGACCCGCAATCGCGGGCAACCGCGCGGATCGCATTTTCCGTGACTTCCTCAATCCCCGCGCTGGCCATATTGAAGCCTTGCTCCCAAGCTTTTTCAGGAGCCGGGATACGCAGGAACCTCCTACTTCTTCGTTAACCACGCTGCCGAGCAATCGACAGTAGCGCGAACGCTGCATAACCTGCCGCAATGACGGACCAAGCTGTCACCCGCGTGCCGCATAGTCGTTTCTACGCGGTCCGACGGCGGCTCGAAGAAATGGCTGTCGCGCCGGGCTGGCGCGGCGCCTTGTTCGAATTTGCTGTCTTTGTCTTCAAGCAAGGCTGGGCTTGCCTGTTCGGCGCACTGATGCTCGGCGCACTGCTGATCACCGGGTTCTGGTGGCCGGCAAGCATGCCCGTCAGCCGCTACGATGCACTGACGGCATGGGCGATTTTGGTCCAGGGCGGAATGCTCGCCTTCCGCCTGGAAACCTTGCGGGAGGCACTCGTCATCTTCCTGTTCCATGCGGTTGGCACGGTCATGGAGCTGTTCAAAACCTCAGCCGGATCGTGGCTTTATCCAGGCCATGCCGTGCTTCACATCGCCGGAGTTCCGCTGTTTTCCGGGTTCATGTACGCCTCGGTTGGCAGCTACATTGCCCGGGTTTGGCGCGGGTTCGACTTCCGCTTTACCGCTTACCCGCCGAACTGGACGACCATCGCGCTTGCCGCGGCGATTTACGTCAATTTCTTCTCTCATCACTGGCTTCCCGACGTGCGATGGGGCTTATTCGCTGTCACTGCCGCGCTCTTTTGGAGGACGCGGGTGTGGTTTCGCCCGCTTGCGACGCATAGGTCGATGTCCCTGCTGCTCGGTTTTTTGCTCGTCGCGGTGTTTATCTGGCTGGCCGAAAATATCGGCACTTTCGCCCACGCCTGGGCCTATCCCAACCAGCTCAACGGATGGCATCTCGTATCGCCGGCTAAGCTTGGCAGCTGGTACCTTCTGATGATTATCTCTTTCGTGCTTGTCTCTACGGTTGCTCGGGTGCGCAAACCCGAGCAGGTCAGTAAAGCAGGAAAGGCCGCCGCTCCGCTTCCCAAGCCTGTTCATCAGGGACTGTGATCGCATCGAGGTCGCCGGGCGCGGCGTTCGGGTCGTCGACCCACTCGCGCAGCAGCGGCGAGCCGTTGATGACGTCGATCGCGAGCTTGTCGAACACATATTCGTACGGGAAGTCGCGCCACAGCGGATAATCTGGGTAGAGCCGCCGGATCGCCTTGAACGCGAGCGATTGAAGCCGCCACGGCTTGAACGCTTCGTGGTCGTAGAATGGCCCCTCGGCGTGGATGAAGAGCCCGCGGCACATCTCGCCGACATGCTTGTGGAATGTCGGCTGGAACGTCACGTCGCGCAATTTGCAGCCGGCGAGCCACTGGGGCGCGAGCCGCTCCATCTCGGCCATGATCTTGAGCGGTTCGAGATCCGGCGCTCCAAACAGCTCGAGCGCGCGCGTCGTGCCCCTGCCCTCGCTCAGCGTCGTGCCTTCGAGCATCACCGTGCCGGCATAATCACGCGCCATGTTAAGGTTGGCGGCGTTGGGGCTCGGATTGATCCACACGCGCTCCGGCGGCCAGCCAAAGCCGGGTGCTGCCTCGGGCTGCCAGCCCCCCTCCATCTCGATCACGCGATAACCGACGTCGATCTTGAAGTGATCGACGAACCAGCGGCCGAGCTCGCCGAGCGTGAGGCCGTGGCGCATCGGCAGCGGACCCGCGCCGACAAAGCTCTCCCAGCCGGGGCGCAGCGTCAGCCCTTCGATCGGCCGCCCCGCGGGGTTCGGCCGGTCGAGCACCCACACGCTCTTGCCATGCTCGGCGGCGGCTTCGAGCACGTACAGGAGCGTTGTGATGAAGGTGTAGATACGGCAGCCGAGGTCCTGGAGGTCGACCAGGATCGTGTCGAACGTGCCCATGGATTGGCCGCTCGGGCGTCGAAGCTCGCCATAAAGGCTGAACACGGGGATGCGGTGGACCGGGTCGGTGAAATCGTCCGACTCGACCATATTGTCCTGCTTGTCGCCGCGAAGGCCGTGCTGCGGGCCAAAAGCGGCGGTGAGATTGACCCCCGCCGCGGCGAGCGCGTCGAGGCTATGCGTGAGATCGCGCGTGACCGAAGCGGGATGCGCGAGAAGCGCAACGCGCTTGCCTTCCAACGGGCGACGGAGCTCCGGCTCGGCGAGCAGCCGGTCGATACCGAACAGGGTCATGCCCGCCTGATTAGGGCAGGTGAGCGGCGAAGCAAGCGGGGTCGTGGAAGTCCGGTTTTTCTTCGTTCGGGTGAGCCAGTGCCCAATAGGATTTGGTGCCGTCCGCCTCCTCGAGCACAGCCGAAAGCCCTAGCTCCCAGGCGCCCGCGGCATCGACGCTGATCGTCGCCCCGAATGCCAGCCAGGTGAAATTGTCCTCGACGCGGAGGTAGGGCGCCGCAACTTCGGCGTCCGTCCGGCCCTCACGGCAGGCGGTGAAATCGTAAGCCGCCCATTCGCCCGAAGGCGCGAAATTCCACTCACGGTACGACAGCGCGCCGGGTACCCGGAGGAAGGCTTCGAAGCAGGTCGTCTGCCACAGATCGTCGGCTCGTTTTGGATCGACCGCCGGCGGAATGACGAAGCGGCTGGCCGGAGCGCCAACCCCGAACCAGATGTTGGTCGTCGCCGTAACTCCGAAAGCCGCCGAGTGCTCGACGTTGACCCACACCTTGAACGGCGGGTCGGCTGGCGGAGTCGCCGGATGCGGGACCAGGTTCAGCTGCATCGCGCCCCCAATCTACTACGATTGTAGCAGGAGCAGGTTAACGACGCTAAGCGGCGCTGATGACGGCATACAATTCCTCGCTTTTGAAGCTGCTCGACGAGCGCGGCTACATCCACCAGCTAACCGACGCGGCGGCGCTCGACGCCTTGGCATCGAAGGAGGTCGTCAGCGCGTACATCGGCTTCGATGCGACAGCGCCCTCGTTGCACGTCGGCAGCCTCGTCCAGATCATGATGCTTCGCCGTCTCCAGCAGGAGGGCCACCGGCCGATCGTGCTGATGGGCGGCGGCACGACCAAGGTGGGCGATCCCAGCGGCAAGGACGAAAGCCGCCAGCTCCTCAGCGAAGAGAAGATCGCTTCGAATATCGCGGGCATCCACCGCGTGTTTGAGCGCTTCCTCACCTTCGGCGAAGGACCATCGGACGCGATCACGGTGAACAACGCCGACTGGCTCGATACGCTCGAGTATATTTCCTTCCTGCGCGACATCGGGCCGCACTTCACCATCAACCGCATGCTGACCTTCGACAGCGTCCGCTTGCGGCTCGATCGCGAGCAACCGCTGACCTTCCTCGAATTCAACTACATGATCCTGCAGGCCTACGACTTCCTAGAGCTGTCGCGACGGGTCGGTTGCCGGGCGCAGTTCGGCGGTTCCGACCAGTGGGGCAACATCGTCAACGGGATTGATCTTGGCCGGCGCATCGACGGGACCGAACTGTTCGGCGTGACCACGCCGCTGATCACGACCGCGGACGGGGCCAAGATGGGCAAGACCGCGCAAGGCGCGATTTGGCTCGATGATAAGCTGCTCAGCCCCTACGATTATTGGCAGTTCTGGCGGAACACCGCGGACGCGGATGTCGGGCGTTTCCTCAAGCTATTTACCGACCTTTCGCTGGAAGACGTCGGAAAACTGGAGGGTCTTCAAGGCGCGGAGATCAATCAGGCGAAGATCGTGCTCGCCACCGAAGCGACGGCAATGCTCCACGGCCGCGAAGCAGCGCTAGCTGCGGAAGGGACTGCGCGCGAAACATTCGCAGGTGGTGGTGCAGGCGGGAGCCTTCCGACGCTTCAGCTCAAGGATGGCATGACGATTGCCCAGGCGCTCACCGCGATCGGCTTTACGGCCTCGAACGGTGAGGCCAAGCGCAAGATCGCGGAAGGCGCCATTCGGCTGAACGACCAGCCGGTGAGCGACCAAGGAATGGCGGCAGTTGCCGGCAAGCTCAGCCTCGGCAAAAAGAAACACGGGTTGCTGGTGAAATAATTCTTGCTGGGGGGCGCTGATGAGAGTTCACGGGCCGAAGCTATTCGGCGACTGGCGCGATTTTGGCCGTGAATATGCGATCATCGTCCTCGGCGTATTGACCGCCCTGCTGGCACAGCAGGCAGCGGAATCGCTGGATTGGCAACAGAAGGTCGATGCGGCAGTTGCGGACATGGATAATGAGCTTGGGTCGGGCGACGGGCCGCAGGCTTATGCCCGCCTCGCCATGCACGACTGCGTGGCCGCCCGGCTAACCAGTCTTCGTTCAGCCATCGAACACGGCGATCGTGCTGCGGCCGTCGCGCTCATCGACACAATCTGGTTTCCGGAACGGACATACGATTCTCTGGCTCGGGAGGCCGCAACCGCGTCGGACGTCGCTTCGCACATGCCGCACCAGCGCATGCTTCAATATCGCATCACCTACGAAGTGATCCCGGATATGGATCGCCTGGCGGACAGAGAACTCGTCGACCTGTCTCGCTTGCGAGCGCTTCCGCGGAAGGGAGGCGCGCTGGAAACCTCGGAAAAGCTCTCGGCGATCGGCGCAATCGAAGCGCTGAGAATGGACAATGACGTGATCAGCAGAGAAGCACGTTTCCTCTTGAGGCACCTGCGATTGAACAAGCTCAAGCTCGACAGAGCTTTCGTGGCTCTGAATGTTAATGACGCACGGCCGTACTATCCGGCCTGTCTCTCCCATGCTCCGGATTCCAGCGCATCACCCTGACCGGATTAACCCCACGGCCTGGTCGCGCTCGAACAGATAGAGGCAGACCCGCGCCGCCTGCCCGCGCTCGCCTTTGAGGCCGCCGTCTCGGTCGAGGAGGAGCAAGGCGTCGCTCTGTGCGATCGGGGCAAGCTCGGCGACCAGCTCCGGCGTTGCCGCGCGAAACGCCTCCTCGCCCGACTGTCGCGTGCCGAGGATTTCTCCCGGACCGCGCAGGCGCAGATCCTCCTCTGCAATCCGGAAACCGTCATTGGTTTCGCGCATCAGCGCCAGCCGCGCGCGGCCGACCTCGGTCAGGTTCAGGCTGCGGATCAGCAGGCAGATGCTCTTGCCGCTTCCCCGACCGACCCGACCACGCAGCTGGTGGAGCTGGGCGAGGCCGAAGCGCTCGGCGCCTTCGACGATCATCAAGGTCGCATTGGGCACGTCGACGCCGACCTCGATGACCGTTGTCGCGACCAAAACCGCCAGCTCTCCGCCGGCGAAGCGCGCCATGACTGCATCCTTGTCGGGACCCTTCATCCGGCCATGGACGAGGCCGACCTTGTCGTCGCCGAACCGCAGCTTGAGAATGCGCGCGCGTTCCTCGGCGGCGGCGGCGTCGCTTTTCTCGCTCTCCTCGACCAACGGACAAACCCAATAGGCTTGGCCGCTTGCCGCGATGTGTCGGCCGAGGCCATCGATCACGTCGGTCAGCTTCTCCTCGCTGATCACACGCGTCTCGACCGGCGATCGCCCCGGCGGCATCTCGTCGATCCGGCTGACGTCCATCTCACCATATTGGGTCAGCGTCAGCGTGCGAGGGATCGGGGTCGCAGTCATCACCAGCAAATGTGGCGGGTGCTCGGCCTTCGACGCGAGCAGCAACCGCTGCGACACGCCGAACCGGTGCTGCTCATCGATCACCGCAAGACCGAGCTTCTGGTACGCAACCTTCTCCTGGAAAATCGCATGGGTGCCGACGAGTATGTCGATCGAGCCGTCGGCGAGGCCCATCAGGACGGTTTCGCGCGCTCTGCCCTTTTCGCGGCCGGTGAGGATCGCGACACGGACGCCGATGCTGTCGAGTTGCCCGAGCAAGGTCGCGTGATGCTGCCGCGCAAGGATCTCCGTCGGAGCAAGCAAGGCCGCCTGCGCGCCGGACTCAACCGCCGCGAGCATCGCCATGACCGCGACCAACGTCTTGCCCGAGCCAACGTCACCCTGAAGCAGCCGAAGCATCGGCGCGGATTGCGCCATGTCGCCGCGGATCTCCTCGATCACCCGCCCCTGCGCTCCAGTGAGCTGATAAGGCAGGCGCAATTTCGCGACCAATTCGCCGGTGCCGGCGAGCGGCACGGTCCGGTGCCGCCGCTGCGACTGCCGCAACAGCAGCAAGGCGAGCTGGTTGGCGAACACCTCATCGTAGGCGAGCCGCTTGCGGGCCGTCTCAGCGCCGGGTTCGCGGTGCATCAGGGCCAGCGATCCGCGCCAGATGCTCCACCCTTCGCGCGACAGTAGCCCCGGCTCGACCCATTCGGGAAGCTCGGGCGCGCGCTCCAGCGCTTCCCGAACCAGCTCGCCGAGGCGGCGGTTGGTGAGGCCCTCGGTCAGCGGATAAACCGGCTCGCGCACCGCGGGCTGAGGCCCCTTCCCCGCCTCACTCACCTCGGGATGGATGATCTGCCACTCGTCGCCATAGGCTTCGAGCTTGCCCGAGATGGTACGCGTCTGTCCAAGCGGCAGGCTGCGCTTCGCCCAACCCGGATTGTTGAAATAGATGAGGCTGATGGTGTTGCCCTCGCCATCCGAGGCGAACACGCGCATCGGGCCGCGTCCCGATCGGCTCTCGCGGACTTCGAATAGCTTGAGGTCGAGGATCACGTTGCGACCGAGCAAGGCTGTCGACGCCGCGGGCGCCCGCACCCGCTCGATCGCGCCCGTTGGAAGATGGTAAAGCAGGTCGACGACACGGCCGATGCCGAGCTTCTTGAGCAGCTTGCCGACCTGCGGCCCAACGCCTTTCAGCGCTTCCACTTCGGTGAACAGCGGGTTGAGGATTTCGGGGCGCATATCCGTTGTTGTCATTGCGAGCGCAGCGAAGCAATCCAGCTGGATTGCCGGGGCGTCTTCGAGGCCTCGCAATGACCGCGATTTGCACCTAAATGCTCCCCATGCCTTCCGACCCCGAACTGAAGCGCCTCGCGTGGCGCGCGCATCATCGCGGCACCCGCGAAGCCGATCTGCTGGTCGGTGGCTTTTTCGACGCTCACCACCAAAGCTGGGATGCAGATGCCTGCGCGACGTTCGAAGCCATGCTCGAGGAGCAGGACGTCGACATCATGGCCTGGGCGCACGGAACCGCCGAGGTGCCAGAACGCTTCCAAGGACCCATGATCGCGGCGCTGAAACAGCTTGATTACATTCGGATTTTGAAGTGAGCGACCCACTCCAGCGAGTCCTTCGCGCCAAGCAGCCGCTGACGCTTGCGGGCGTGCCGACCGGCTTTCTGCCATGGCTCGCCGCCGATCTCGCGCGCGCGGCGCATGGCACCGGAAAGGGCGCACGCGCCGTCGCCATCGTCGCCGACGAAGCGGCGATGCGCGCGCTTGCCGAGACACTGCCGTCCTTTGCACCGGAAGTGGAGGTCCTGACCATCCCGGGCTGGGACTGCCTGCCCTACGACCGCGCATCACCGGCGCTGCGGGTCATGGCGGAGCGGCTGGCGACGCTCAGCGCGCTGCAGACGACCTCCGACAAGCCGCAATTGCTGGTCGCCACGGCGAACGCGGCGACGCAGCGGCTGCTGACGCCGTTCCGCATTCGCCAGCTCACCCGCCGCATCGCCGAGGGCGAGCGCGTCGAACGCGAAGCCCTGATCAGCCAGCTTAACGCGCTCGGCTACCAGCGCGCGGACACCGTCGCCGAGCATGGCGAATATGCTGTCCGCGGATCGCTGATCGATTTGTTTCCAGCGGGCGAGGAGCTGGCGCTGCGTCTCGATTTCTTCGGCGACGAGATCGACAGCATCCGCCGCTTCGACCCCGCGGACCAGCGCTCGACCGACAAGGCCAAGACCTTCGTTCTGATGCCCGCCTCCGAGGCGCTGCTCGACGTCGAAACGATCAAGCGCTTTCGCTCGCGGTATCGCGAGACCTTCGGCGCCACGGCCACGCAGGACCCACTCTACCAGTCGCTGTCGGAAGGGCGGCGGATGGCGGGCATGGAGCATTGGCTGCCGCTGCTCGAGGAGCGGCTCGAGACCTTGTTCGACCATCTCGGCGAGGATGATCTGATCGTCCGCGATTCCGCCGCCGACCAGGCTCTGGAAAGCCGGCGCGAGGCGATCGAGGATTATTACCAAAACCGCGTCCGCGCCATGGAAGGTCAGCCCGGCAGCTACCGTCCGCTCGAACCCGGCGCACTCTATCTCACGAAGGCCGAATGGGAGAACGTCGAAGCCGAGCGGCCGATCCATCTCGCTTCGCCGTTCCCGGAGCCCGGATCCGATCGCGTGATCGAATTCGGCGTGCAGGCCGCGCTGGATTTCGGGCCGGAGCGCGCGCAGCAGGCGAACGTCTACGAAGCGGTCGCCAAGCACATCGCCGCGCTGCGGCGGAGCGGCCATAAGGTCGTTCTCGCAAGTTACACCCGCGGCGCACGCGAACGCCTCGCCGGACTTCTCGAAGACCATGACGTCAAATCGCTGAAGCTGGTCGATAGCTGGCAGGAAGCGCTCGGCGCGAAGACCCAGCCTACGCTCCTAGTCCTGCCGCTCGACCATGGCTTCACTACGCCCGAGGTCGCGGTGCTCACCGAGCAAGACATGCTCGGCGACCGGCTCGTCCGCCGCCGCAAGAAACGCAAGGCCGCCGACGCCTTCCTCGCGGAGCTGGCGGCGCTTTCGCCCGGCGACCTCGTCGTCCACGCCGACCACGGCATCGGCCGTTACGAAGGCCTGACCCAGATCCCCGTCAGCAAGGTTCCGCACGACTGCGTCGCGCTCGAATATGCGCGCGGCGACAAGCTCTACGTTCCTGTCGAGAATATCGAGCTGTTGAGCCGCTACGGCAACGACAGCGAGGGCGTCAGCCTCGACAGCCTCGGCGGCGAAGCGTGGCAGCGGCGCAAGGCGCGGATGAAAGAGCGCATCCGCGAGATCGCGGGCGAGCTCATCAAGGTCGCAGCGCAGCGCGCGACCCGCGCAGGCGTCGTCGCCGAGCCGGACAGCAGCTATCCACAGTTCGTCGACCGCTTCCCCTATGAGGAAACCGACGACCAGGACCGCGCTATCGCCGACGTGCTCCAGGACCTCGAATCCGGCAAGCCGATGGACCGGCTGGTGTGCGGCGATGTCGGCTTTGGCAAGACAGAGGTCGCGCTTCGCGCCGCCTTCGTGATGGCGATGACGGGCCGACAGGTCGCGCTAATCTGCCCAACGACCCTGCTCGCGCGCCAGCATTATTCGAACTTCGTCGAGCGCTTCCACGGCTATCCGCTCAATATCGGTCGCCTGTCGCGGCTGGTTCCCGCCGCCGAGGTGAAGAAAACCAAGGAGGGCCTCACCGCCGGCACGGTCGATATCGTCATCGGCACGCATGCGCTGCTGGCGAAAAGCGTCGAGTTCAAGCGGCTTGGGCTGGTGATCGTCGACGAGGAGCAGCATTTCGGAGTCGCCCACAAGGAACGGCTGAAGGCGCTGAAGGGCGACGTCCACGTGCTGACCCTGACCGCCACGCCCATTCCTCGCACGCTGCAGATGGCGATGAGCGGCCTTCGCGAGCTGTCGGTGATCCAGACCCCTCCAGTCGACCGGCTCGCCGTCCGCACCTACGTCACGCCGTGGGACCAGGTCGTGCTTCGCGAGGCGTTGCTGCGCGAGCACTATCGCGGCGGGCAGAGCTTCTTCGTCGTGCCGCGCGTCGCCGACCTGCCCGACATGGAGGAATGGCTCCGCGCGCAAGTGCCGGAGATGAAGTTCATCACTGCCCACGGGCAGATGAGCGCAAGCCAGATCGAAGAACGAATGAGCTCCTTCTACGATCGCAAATATGACGTGCTGCTGTCGACCACGATCGTCGAGAGTGGCCTCGACATCCCCAACGCCAACACCTTGATCGTCTATCGCTCGGACCGCTTCGGGCTTGCGCAGCTGTATCAGCTCCGCGGCCGCGTCGGCCGTTCGAAGATCCGCGCTTATTCCTATCTCACCATGCCCGCCGACCGCTCGATCACCGAAGCCGCGCAGAAACGGCTGCAGGTGCTCGCCGACCTCGACAGCCTAGGCGCCGGCTTCCAGCTCGCCAGCCACGATCTCGATATCCGCGGCGCCGGCAATCTGCTCGGCGACGAGCAGTCCGGCCATATCAAGGAAGTCGGGTTCGAACTCTACCAGGCGATGCTCGAGGATGCGATTATCGAGATGAAGGCGGGTGGAATGCCGCAGCGCGACGAGTTCACGCCGCAGATCAGCGTCGACGCACCGATCATGATCCCGGAGACCTACGTGCCCGACCTCGATCTTCGCATGGGCCTTTATCGCCGCCTGGGCGAACTCGACGACCGGCCGGCAATCGACGCTTTTGCCGCCGAGATGATCGACCGCTTTGGTGCGCTTCCGGAAGAAACAGCTAACCTGCTGAAGATCGTCGAGGTCAAACTGAACCTAAAGCAGGCGATGGTCGCCAAGCTCGATATCGGACCCAAGGGCGCGGTGATCACCTTCGCCGGCAGCGGCTTCCCCGATCTCGCCGGACTGCTCGGATATATCGAGCGGCTGAAGGGCTCGGCCAAGCTCCGGCCCGATAGCAAGTTGATCGTCGCCCGCGACTGGCCGACGAGCGACGCACGGCTCAACGGGGCGCTTCAGCTCGCGCGCGGCCTCGCGCGTGTCGCGGCTGCAGGAGAGAAGAAGGAGTTGGTCGCGGCTTAGGCGGCCATTTCAGCGTTTGCAGCGGTCACGAAGCGCATCAACTCTTCGTGATTGAGCGCGCCAGCGCCGAGAAAGCCCTGGTAAAGGTCACAGCCCCACTCCGCGATCAGCGCCAGCTGCGCCGCGGTCTCAATCCCCTCGACGACAACCTTGAGCTCAAGCTCGCGCGCCAGATGGATCAAGGCCTTGACGACGATGCGGTCGCGCTCCCCACCGACGAGGTCGGCGATCAGCCCGCGGTCGATCTTTATTGCGTCGAGCGGAAGCGAGGTCAGGTAGGCAAGGCTCGCATAGCCGGTGCCGAAATCGTCGACCGCGATCCTGATGCCCGCGTCGCGCAGCCTGTTGAGGCGCTCGGCCACGGTCTCGTGATCAACCAGCAGCACGCTTTCTGTGATTTCGACGGTGATGCGCTTGGGGTCGATGCCCGCGACGCGGATTTCATCGAGCAGCCAGTCCTCGTAGCCCGGCCGGGAAATATCAGCCGGAAGCAGGTTGATTGATAGATCGAGGCCCTTGAGCGCGCCTTCCCATGCCGCCGCGCAGCGTAGCGCCTTACGCTGGATAAGCCGCGACAGCCGCTCTTCGAGACCGCCTGCGGTAGCGCGCGCGAACAACAATTGCGCATCGGCCGCCATCGCCGAGCGTGCCAGTGCCTCGGCGCCTACCACCCGTCCCGTCGAAGGCTCTATCAGCGGCTGAAAGAGGACGTCGACCTGCTCGTGGCTGATCGCGCCCTCGAGCAAAAGGTCACGCCGTGGGGCGGCGGGTAACGTTGCCCCTGTGTCCGAAGCCCGCCGGCCCCACTTACTCATGCCGTCCCAGGTCAACATATCTGCACCCTACCCCACTCAGTGATGCGTCCGTCCCAGGCTGCACGCGAACGGGGTTAGCGGGGGCTCACCGGCACTGGAACGGGCTGTTCCAAGCACGGTTCGAAACGGGACAGTGACCTTATCGTTCGAAACTCCTATCTTGCGAGGCATCTGAAGCGACGAGGAGCGACGGGTTGAACGCCGATGCGGCCACTCCCGGGGGATCAAAGCCGGCGGACCTGGCAAGGCTGGGCATCGGCCTGCTGTCGTCCGGAACCGACGTCGCGGACGCTGCCGAGGCCCTGCTGCGCCGTCGCTACCGCTTCGCCGATGCCGGAGCCGCGGAAACGCTGGTTGCCCTGGGCGGCGACGGTTTCATGCTCCAGACGCTTCACCGGATGCTCCAGGAGGGCTCCACCAAGCCGGTGTTCGGGATGAACCGCGGCACCGTCGGCTTCCTGATGAACGACTGGCGGATGGACCAGCTGTCGGAACGCATCGCCGCGGCCAAGGCAATCCGCGTCGCGCCCTTGCAAATGAGCGCAACGACGGTCGGGGGCGAGAAGTTCACCTACGCCGCCATCAACGAGGTCTCGCTGCTCAGGGAGACTCGGCAAACGGCCAAGATCGAGATTTCGGTCAACGGGCGCGTCGCACTGCCCGAGCTCGCCTGCGACGGCGTCCTTGTCGCGACACCGGCCGGCTCCACGGCCTACAATCTCTCGGCGAGGGGCCCCATTCTGCCGCTTCAGGCCAAGATGCTGGCGCTGACCCCGATCAGCCCGTTCCGCCCCCGCCGCTGGTCGGGCGCGATCCTGCCCGACGAGACGGCGGTGTGCTTCACGATCCTCGAGGCAAAACACCGTCCGGTCTCGGCGGTCGCCGACCAGATCGAGGTCCGCGACGTTGCCCGCGTCGAGGTCCGGCTCGACCGCGAGCGTTCGCTGACTTTGCTATTCGATCCGGAACATGCGCTCGACGAGCGCATCGCGATGGAGCAATTCGCGACTTGATGACTTGCCTTTCGGGAAGTGTCCGCTATCTAGCCGCCACCTTCCGAAAAGGCATTCCCCGGTAGCTCAGCGGTAGAGCGTTCGACTGTTAATCGAATGGTCGCCTGTTCGAATCAGGCCCGGGGAGCCATTCCATCCACAGCGCGGAAATGACGAAGCGGCCGGATTGCGTGCAGCCCGACCGCTCCGGCGAGATGTGTTCGTGTCCGCTAACTGTGGACCACCCCGCCAAGACATGAACTCCGGGAAGTAGCCGCGGCTCCAGCGGCTGATTGGGATTGTGCCAGCGTGAGACATTAATGCCGCACGCCGAGCATCCTGTGGATGCTTGGACGGCATTAAGCCGCACGCCGACCGTCCAGCGAATGGTTGGACGGCATTATGCGGCATGCCGAGCCTTGGGTTATCCCTCGATGGACGCCATCAAGCTGGCATTTCCGCCGGCGGCCGTGGTGTCGATGCAGGTCACACGCTCGATCGCGAAGCGCGCGACATAGTGAGGCCCGCCCGCCTTGGGCCCGGTGCCGCTCAAGCCCTCACCGCCGAACGGCTGGCTTTCGACTACCGCGCCGATCTGGTTGCGGTTGACGTAGAAATTGCCGACGCGGGCATGCTCCTCGACATAATCACGGACGGTGTCGATGCGGCTTTGCAGGCCCAAGGTGAGGCCGTAGCCGGTTGCGTTGATTTGCTCGACGACCTGATCGAGCCGATCGCCGGGAAAGCGGACCACATGCAGAACCGGACCGAAGTTCTCGTGATTCAATTGGCTTAGCGATGAAATCTCATAGAATGCGGGAGGAACGAAACAGCCGTTCGCAGCTTCCTTTGGAGGCTTCAGCCGGCAGATCTTCTTCGCATTCTTTTCCAGCCAGTCGAGATGCTCGTCGAGCACCTTCTTCGCGGCCTCGTCGATGACCGGGCCGGCGTCGGTGGCAAGTTCGGACGGATCGCCGACCTTCAACGCTTCCATTGCCCCCGCGATCATCTTGATCATGCCGTCGGCAACGTCCTGCTGGACGAACAGCACTCGCAACGCCGAGCAGCGCTGCCCCGCGCTCTGGAACGCTGAGGAAATGACGTCGCGCGTGACCTGCTCGGGCAGCGCAGATGAATCGACGATCATTGCGTTTTGGCCACCGGTTTCGGCGACGAACGGGATGATTGGCCCATCCCGCTCGGCCAAAGTGCGGTTGATCGTTCGCGCTGTTTCCGTCGAGCCGGTGAAAACAACTCCCGCGACCAGCGGATGCGCGGTCAATCTTCCACCGACGACCCTGCCTGAACCGGGTGCGAGCTGAACCACGTCCTTGGGAATGCCGGCCCGATGCATCAGCTCGATTCCCAGCGCGCCGATCAGCGGCGTTTGCCCGGCCGGCTTGGCGATGACCGCATTGCCCGCAGCCAAAGGCGCCGAGGTCAGTCCGGTGAAGATGGCGAGCGGGAAATTCCACGGGGAAATAGCCGCGATCACTCCGCGGCCGTGTAGTCTGAGTTCGTTCTGCTCGCCCGTCGGTCCGGGAAGCGGCATCGGCCTTGTGAACTGGCGCCGGGCTTCCGAAGCGTAGAAGCGCAAGAAGTCGACCGCCTCCCGGACTTCGAGGACCGCATCGATCAGAGTCTTTCCGCCCTCCCGAATGCAGAGGGAATAGAATTCCTCTCGATGCTCCTCATAAAGATCGGCCGCCCGCTCCAGCAGCTTCGCGCGCGCCTCGCCGGCAAGCGCATCCCAGCCGACCTGTGCGGTGTGCGCGGCGCGGACCATGCGATCGACCTCTGCGGCGGTCGCTTCGAACGTCGCTCCGACAGTGACCCTGTGGTCATGGGGCGAGACGATCGACCTGGATTCTCCGGTTCCGAGGCCCGGCTTTGCGATCCAGCTGCGGCTTTCAAGCGCCTTCAGTCGCTCGAGCAACGGCTCACGGACCAACGGATCGCTAAGATCGAGCCCGGCGCTGTTGCGGCGCTCGGTCCCGAACACGTCCCGCGGTAGAATGATCTTCGGGTTACGTTTGGGCTCCAGCGCTTCGAGCTCCGCAACCGGATCCCGGACCAGTTCGTCCACCGACACCTGCTCGTCGGCGATGCGGTTGACGAAGCTGGAGTTCGCCCCGTTTTCGAGCAAGCGCCGAACGAGATAGGCGAGCAGCTCCTTGTGGCTTCCGACCGGCGCGTAAATCCGCACCGGCGTCTGCGGCTCGCCGATATGGCGCTCCATCTGCGCGAGCTCTGCATAAAGCTCCTCACCCATGCCGTGGAGCCGCTGGAACTCGAACTCCGTGCCATGCGCCAGCGCCTTGATTTGACCGATCGTGTTCGCGTTATGCGTCGCGAAAGCCGGATAGATGACGTCACTCGCCGCCAGCAACTTGCGGGCACAGGCGAGGTACGACACGTCGGTCGCGACCTTGCGCGTCCATACCGGATAGTCCGTCAGCCCGCCGACTTGCGCCAGCTTGATTTCGGTGTCCCAGTACGCCCCCTTGACCAGCCGGCACATCAGCTTGCGGCCATGCGCGCGCGCCGCCTCGATCACCCAGTCGCACAATGGCGCCGCGCGCTTCTGATAGGCCTGGATCGCCATCCCGAAGCCCGCCCAGCCGTTCGCGAACAAAGCATCGTCGCCGAGCAAAGCCTCGAACACGTCCATCTGCAGCTCGAGGCGGTCGGCTTCCTCGGCGTCAATCGTGAAGTGGACGTCCGCTTTCGACGCCTTCATGGCCAGTTCGCGGGCCACGGGGATGACAGCCGCGACCGCCTCCGCCTGATGGGTGTATTCGAAACGCGGGTGAAGCGCGGTCAGCTTGACCGAGATGCCCGGCGATTTCCGGTACCCGCCGTTCGCTTCCTTCGCGATCCGGTCGAGCGCCTTGGCATAAGCCTCGGCATAGCGCTCGGCATCAGCAAAGGTCTTGGCCGCCTCACCGAGCATATCGAAGCTGTGGCTGAGCCCCTGGCGCTGCTCGGGCTCGGCGCGCTTCAGCGCTTCATCGATGGTCCGTCCGAACACGAAATTGCGGCCGAGGATCTTCATCGCCTCACGCACCGCCGTGCGGACCACCGGCTCGCCCAGCCGCCCGACCGCGCGGCCGAGCGCCGCCTTCCAATTGTCGGAACGGTCGGCGGCGCCCTCCAGCACCTTGCCGGTCAGCAGCAGCGAGAAGGTCGCCGCGTTGACGAACGACGAATCGGACCGGCCGAGCTTCTCCGACCAGTCCGGCCCGGACAATTTGTCGGCGATCAGCTCGTCGGCAGTATGCGCGTCAGGAATGCGCAGCAGCGCCTCGGCGAGGCACATCATTGCGATGCCCTCGTCCGAGCCAAGGTCGTAGGCATGAAGGAACGCGTCGACGCCGCTCGGCTTGTGGGCACGAACGCCTTTGACCAGCGCGCGCGCCGTGACGCTCGCCTCGCCCAACTCCTCGGCGGTCAGCCGCGCCTGAGTGATCCGCTCGGCAGCGACGCTCTCCTCGTCAGGCCGATAGGCCCGGCGGAGCTCCGTCCGGTCAATTGCCTTCACGGGCGCAGCCGGTGCTACGCGGGCTGTCCGTGGCAATGCTTGTACTTCTTGCCCGACCCGCACGGGCATGGCGCGTTGCGGCTGACCGGGGCCTCGGCGACGCCGCCATCCTCGCGCTGCGGCATCAAAGGCTGCGGAATGTTGAGCATCGGTGGCAAAGTGGGAAGACGGCCCAGCGCCCCAGCGTCGAGGTCCGCCGTGTCGTCGTCCGCTGAAAATGGGTCGAGATGCTGGGTGATGAAGTCGGGTAGCTGGGGCAGCGGCGGCGGCTCGAGCTGAATCTGCGCCTTCATCAGCTTGGAGGTCACGTCTTCGCGGATCGCGACCAGCAGCCGCTCGAACAGCAGGAAAGCCTCCTGCTTATATTCGTCGATCGGCTTCTTCTGCGCGTAACTTCGGAGGTGGATGACCTGCCGCAGCGCGTCCAATGTCGCCAGATGCTCTTTCCAGTGATGGTCGAGGGTCTGAATCAGCAGCTGCTTTTCGACTTCGTTCCAGCGGTCGCGCTCAACCTGCTCGAGCTTTGACGTCATGGCGTCATCGGCCAGCGCCTGCAGCCGCTCGGTGATCATCTGCGGTTCTACCGCCTCTTCCTCGATCCATTGATCGATCGGCGGCTGGAGTCCGAAGACCTCGTCGATCGCTTCCTTGAGGCCGGGGATATCCCATTGCTCAGGATACGTGCCTTCGGGGCAGCTGACAGCGACGATCGCGGCCGCGGTTTCGGCGCGCATGTCGATGATCGTTTCGCTGACGCTTTCGGCATCCATGATGTCGGCGCGCTGCTCGTAAATGACCTTGCGCTGGTCGTTCATCACGTCATCGAATTCGACGACCTGTTTGCGAATGTCGTAATTGCGCGCCTCGACCTTCTTCTGCGCGGTCTCGATCGCTTTTGAGATCCACGGTGAGACGATCGCTTCGCCGTCCTCGAGATTGCTCTTCATCAGGCGTGAGAACATCGTCTGCGGGCCGAAGATGCGCAGCAGATCGTCGTCGAGGCTCAGGTAGAATTTGGACAGGCCGGGGTCACCCTGACGGCCCGAGCGCCCACGCAGCTGATTGTCGATGCGCCGGCTCTCGTGGCGCTCGGTACCGAGCACGTAAAGACCACCGGCCTCAAGCACCCGCGCCTTTTCGGCGATGATTTCAGCGCGGATCTTCTCCGCCTGCGCCTCATATTCGGGCGTGCCCTGGACCAGGTCCGGGGACTCGTCGAGCATCCGGAACTCGAGGTTGCCGCCAAGCTGGATGTCGGTGCCACGGCCGGCCATGTTGGTCGCGATGGTCACAGCGCCGATGCGGCCCGCCTGCGCGACGATATGCGCCTCCTGCTCGTGGAAGCGGGCATTCAGCACCGAATGCTTGACCCCTTGCTTGTGGAGAAATTCCGACAGCATCTCGGACTTTTCGATCGAGACGGTGCCGACCAGCACCGGCTGGCCGAGCTCCTGCTTGACCTTGAGCTCCTCGGCAATCGCCGCGAACTTCTCCGTCATGGTCTTGTAGAAAACGTCGTCCTCGTCCTTGCGCAGGACCGGCACGTTGGTCGGGATCGACACCACGTTCATCTTGTAGATGTCGAAGAATTCCGGCGCTTCGGTCATCGCCGTGCCGGTCATGCCCGAAAGCTTGGGGTACATACGGAAATAGTTCTGGAAAGTGATCGAGGCGAGCGTCTGGTTCTCGGGCTCGATCGCAACGCCCTCCTTCGCCTCGACTGCCTGGTGAAGGCCGTCCGACCAGCGCCGCCCGTCCATCATTCGGCCGGTGAACTCGTCGATGATGACGACTTTCTCGTCCTTGACGATGTAATCGATATCTTTCTTGAACAAGACGTTGGCTTTGAGCGCCTGGTTCAAGTGGTGGACGACCTGGGTGTTGGCGACGTCGTAGAGATTGCGGCCCTCGATGAGGCCGGCACCCTCGAGCAACCGTTCGGCCTTCTCGGTCCCGTCTTCGGTCAGGACGACGCTCTTCTGCTTCTCGTCCTTCTCGTAATCGGCTTCGGTCAGCGTCTTCACCAACGCGTCGACCGAGATGTAGAGATCGGATTTGTCGTCGGTTGGGCCGGAAATGATCAGCGGCGTCCGCGCCTCGTCGATCAGGATCGAGTCCACCTCGTCGACAATCGCGAAATTGAAGGGGCGCTGGACCATCTGCTCGCGCGAATATTTCATGTTGTCGCGGAGGTAATCGAAGCCGAGCTCGTTGTTGGTCGCGTAGGTTATGTCGCTGTTATAGGCCGTGACCTTCTCTGCGTCGGTCATGTTGGGAACGATCACGCCGACCGTCATGCCGAGGAAACGGTAGATCTGGCCCATCCAGTCAGCGTCGCGCCGCGCGAGATAGTCGTTGACGGTGACGACGTGGACGCCCTTGCCCTCGAGCGCGTTCAAATAAACCGCGAGCGTCGCGACGAGCGTCTTGCCTTCGCCCGTCTTCATCTCGGCGATTTCGCCGCGATGGAGCGCGATGCCGCCGATCAGCTGTACGTCATAATGGCGCTGTCCAAGAGTGCGGATAGCCGCTTCGCGCACGGTCGCGAAGGCCTCGGGGATGAGGTCGTCGAGCTTCTCGCCATTGGCCAGCCGCTGCCGAAAAAGCTCGGTCTGGCCCTTGAGCTCGTCGTCGCTGAGGGCCGAAATATTGGGCTCGAAGCCGTTGACCGCGTCGACATATTTGCCGAGGCCACGGACATAGCGATCGTTGGCCGATCCGAAGATGCTCTTTGCCACTGCGGCGAACATGGAAATTCCTTATATGCCCGCGCGTTCAGGATCGGGGGAAACCTCTCGCGGACGCGACTGGGAAACTGTCGCGGGCGATGTAAGGAGCGCCCTGTTGCTAGTCAATTAAGGGGCGACCGATGAGCATCACTGGCGGCTGTATGTGCGGCGCGGTCCGCTATGCGCTGAAGAGCCAACCGTTCGACGCCGGATGGTGCCATTGCCGCACCTGCCAACTCAGCAGCGGCGCACCGGCCATGGTCTTTGCAAGCGTTCCCGAGGGCGATCTCGTGTGGACCAAGGGCGCCAACAAGGTGAAGTCGGTTCCGTCCTCCAGTTTTGGGCACCGCGAGTTCTGCGGCGAATGTGGAACGCCGTTCCTGATGAAGGTCGATCACCAGCCGGAGACGGTCGATTTCAGCGTTGCGACGCTCGATGACCCGGACGCGCTCGCGCCCGGTTTCCATATCTTCTGGGCCAGCAAAATTGCCTGGTTCGAGCCGAAAGACGACCTGCCTCGGCACGACAAGTTCCGGCCGGATACGCGCGGGCTCGAAGGAACGGAGCCGCCCGATTAAGCGGCGCCGATCAAAAGCTTACAGCTGCGCTTCAAGCCACTGCTGGATCTGGCTACGCGGAGCCGCGCCGACCTTCTGCGCGACAGGCTGGCCGCCCTTGAACAGCAGCATGGTCGGGATTCCACGCACGCCATAGCGGCTCGGAATGTCGGGATTTTCATCAATATTGAGTTTCGCGACAGTCACCTTATCGCCAAGCTCATTCGAGATTTCTTCGAGCGCCGGACCGATCATCCGGCACGGACCGCACCATTCCGCCCAAAAGTCGACGAGGACGGGGCCATCCGCGCCGAGGACGTCGGAAGCAAAACTCTGGTCGGTGACGGTGGTGGTAGCCATGACGGGCGAATCTCCGAGCGGGGGTCAAAGGTTAACAAGGATATGGGCGTTCGTTTCGTTGCTCTCAAGACATGATCTCGATGAGTTTCGGGCCCGCTGTGTACAACAGGGACGCGCTCACCTGCCTCCCCGGAAAGATCACCCGAAGCGCTTCGACGTAGGCCGACATTTGCGCACGATGAGCATTGGGGATCGCCCCTTCGTCGGCAGGCACCCTGCCCGTCTTGAAGTCGATCACCTGCACGTGCTTATCCTCGACAAGAATGCGATCGACGGTGCCGGCGATCACACGTCCATCCGGCAACGTCGCCGCAAGCGGCGCCTCGGCCAACGATCCTGGACCGAACAAGGCGGCGAAGCGCGGATCGGAAAGCACGCCGCAAATCTGGGCGACGATCTCGGCTCGCACTGCTGGGTCCGAGACGCCGGCCGAGCGCTCGAGCCATCGGTCCGCCGCCCCAGCCCGTGCTCCGGCTTCGACCGGCGGAAAGCGCTCGAGGATCTGGTGGATCCAGGTCCCGCGCAGCGCCGCGGCGCGCATGGTCTCGCTCGGCGGAGGCGCGCTCTCGTCGTCGACGGCGATCACGGATGGGGCGAGCGGGCGCGGCGGCCGCGCTTCGGGCGCCGCGGGCTGTTTGGCCCAATCGGGAACCGCAATCGCGGGCGCCTCGACCTTCGCTTTGAGTCGTGCCTCGGCAGTTAAAGCATCCGTCCCGAAGCGCAGGCTCACATGGTTCTCGCCAGGTGCGGCGATCGGCGCCATCGCCCGCTCGACGATCACGTGCCAGCTGCTGGGCGGGCGTGGGTCCGAGCCGTCCTTCCTGGCTTTGGGCATGACGCCACTGACGATCAGCCGGTCGGCCGCGCGCGTCATCGCCACATAGAGCAGCCGCAAATGCTCCTCGGCGTCGCGTTGCTCCTCTTGGGCGATAACCTTCTCGAACGGCGTGACGCGCTCTTCCTTTTTGGGTCGCAGCAGCGGAGCCTTTCCCGCGCCCTCAACCTCGATATCAACCGTGAGCGGCGTCCGGCCGAGCTTCGCCGGATCGGCGGTCGCGTCGGCGAGGATGACGACCGGAGCCTCGAGCCCCTTGGCGCCATGGACGGTCATTACCCGCACTTCGTTGCCCGGTGCGCCCGGATCGCGCTGAACGTCCACGGTCCCACGCGAGAACCATGAGAGGAAGCGGTCGAGCGAGGCGATCTCGTTGCGTTCGAACTCGAGCGCGCTGTTCATCAGCTCATCGATCGCGTCCCGCGCCGCCATTCCGAGCCGCGAGTACAGACGACGCCGCCCCTGCATCGGGCCTGACAGGATGGTCTCGAGGAATTTCGACGGCGGCGTGAAGTCGGCGATCCGCAGTAGCTCGGCCAAAGCGCCATGCGCTTCGGCGAATTCCGCAGCGCGCTGTCGAAGCTCCCGCCACAGCGAACCTTTGCGCCCGTACGCAAGCGCACGCAGCTGGTCCTGGTCCCAACCGATTAGCGGCGAGACCAGGAGGCAGGCGAGGCTGAGGTCGTCGTTGGGCTGCACGGCGAACTTGATCGCGGCGAGCAGGTCCTGAACCGCGAGCGGCTCGTGCAGGTGGAGGCGATCTACCCCGGCCACCGGCACGCCCGCCGAAAACAGCCGCGCCACGATCAGCGAGGCGAGCTGACCGCGGCTGCGCACTAGCACCAGGATGTCGCCGGGGGTGAGCGGACGGCCCGTCGACGCGAGCACCGGCGCTTCCTCGACCATCAGACGGATCCGCTCAGCGAGGACGTCGGCATAATGGCGGTCACGCAGCGCAACCCAGCGCTCCTCGCCTTCGTCACTGTCGTCGAGCGCTTCCTCGACCGCGAACGGCTGCCACAGTTCGACCGAGCCGGGCCGGTCCTGATGGTGCGCGCGATGCGCTTGCGGCGCTTCCCTCAGCGCTAGCGCCTCAGGCCCGATCGTTTCGATCATCCGGTCCACCACATCGAGCACCGGCTGCGCCGAGCGGAAGCTGGCGGCGATCGACAGGTCGCGGAATTCCTGCGCCCGCTGCTTAAAGCTGAACAGGTCGTCGCCAGTGTTCATTGACGCCGCGCGCTTCTTGAACATCTCGCGGGCTTCGCTGAACCGCGCCGGATCACTGCCCTGGAAACCGTAGATCGCCTGCTTCAGGTCCCCCACCATGAACAAGGTGCGCGTCCGCTGCTCGGCCTCGCTCGATCCACTGAAAAACTCCTCGACCAGCCGCTCGATGATCTCCCACTGGGCCTCGTTGGTGTCCTGCGCCTCGTCGACGAGCACATGGTCGACCTGCCGGTCGAGCTTGTAGCGCACCCACTCGCCCATTCCCGCTTGCCCCAGCAGTGACCGGGTCCATTCGATCAAATCATTGAAGTCGGCGACGCCCGCCGCACGCTTGGCGTGCGTATAAGCGGTTGAGAACGCCTGCCCAGCGCGTAACCCGGCGGCGATATCGGCGGCAAGTCTCGAACCGTTCTGGATACGCAGCAGATCACCGATCAGATTGGCGAGGCGGCCGGCGTGCGCTTCGTAGTGCGGCTCGGCCTTCGATTGGCCTGCCGAAACGCGCAGCGTGCCTTTCTCGGTCAGAACGACCTTGCGCAGCCCGCCAAGGGCAGCGGCGCGCTCGATGGGCGTAAGCTCCAGCCATTCGTCGATGACGCTGGCGTGTCCCAAGCCGGTCTGCGCGCCCCATTTGCGGTTGGCGTCGGCGACGGCCCGCAGCAGGTCGCAATCGAACCCCGCGTCGCCACAGCGATGAGCGATATAGTCTTCAACCGATTCATCGGGCAGATCCATCAACCGGCGGATCGCCGGCTCGATGCCGCCGCGCGACCCCAATGCCTTCATGGCCTCCGGCTTGCGCGCGCACGCCTGCAGATATTCGACGGCGCCGGCTTCTCCGAGGCGCCGGCTGAGGCACTGAACATCGCGGATCAGCGCGCCGTCGCCTGTCGCCTCGGCATCGGCCATCAGCTCGGCGAGGGTGCGCCGCACTAACTCCTGCTCGGTCCTGCCCTCGATCGGCTGGAATCCGGGTACAATCCCCGCCTCGGCTGGAAACGCCGCGAGCAGCCCCTGAGCGAAGGCATGGATCGTCTGGATCTTGAGCCCGCCGGGGCAATCGAGCACCCGGGCGAACAGCTGCCGCGCATGCTCGCGGGTGACGGGATCGTTGGATTCGCCCAGAGCGAGCAGGTCGCCGCCAAGCTCGCTGTCCTTCAGGCGCACCCATGACGCCAGCCGGGCGCCGATGCGGTTCGCCATCTCCGCGGCCGCCGCCTTGGTGAATGTCAGGCACAGGATCGACTCAGGCCGCGCGCCCTTAAGCAAGAGCCGCAGCACGCGCGCGGTCAGCACGTGCGTCTTTCCGGTGCCGGCCGACGCGGACACCGCCGCGTGCACCGCCGGATCCGACGCGAGCGCCTGCTCGCCTTTAAGTTCGGGCAGTGTCTTGAGACGTGCCCTCATGCCGCTTCCAATGCGACGCGCGCCGCCATAGAAAGCGATCCATGAGCGACAGCATCGACGACGACAAAGGCAACGAACAGCGCCGCACCAAGCTGGTCAAGGCGGGAGTCGCGGTCGGCGTCGGCTCCGCGGCCATCGTTGCGGCCCTGCTTTATGCGTCCAAGGTCAAGAAGAAGCCGCGCCGCTAAATTCATTTGCGGCCGTACCATTCTTCCAGCCGCATCAGCTGGTCGTAGTCGCCATAGGGCGCGTAAGCCGGGTTGAGCTTGGCGGTGAACGCTTCCGTGCCGGTCAGCCAACGCCGCGCGGCTTCAACGAAATGGGCGTTGGCATGCGCCAGAAACTCGCCGGGCTGCATGTCCTTGTCGGGGCACATCAGCCGCCCGAAGGTTCCCCGGTACCGGGCAAGCGACCAATATTCAAACTCCTGCGGATCGCCGCTCACGCCTTCGAAGCCGCCGGCGCGCCCGATCAGGCCGAGCAACCCCAGCTGCAGCGCAAAGCCCTCGTTGACGGCCTTGTATGACGGCGGCTGCCCGGTCTTGTAATCGATGACGGCAAGCGAGCCGTCGGCAAGCTCATCGATCCGGTCGGCGCGGCCATGCACGGTAACGCCCGCGAGCACGGCCTCCCCGGTTACTTCGGCCTTGAGCGGCCGGCGGCCTTCTGCACGGTTCTTGCGCTCGAGATCTGCAACCCAGTCGATCGCTTCAAGCAGCCGCGGCGCCCACAACGCGCGAAGCATCGGGTGGATCGTGCCTTCGCTCAGCAGTCGCTCGGCGCGCGTGCGGAGTTTGTCAGGATCGCAATCGTCATGCTGCAGCCATTCCTGGAAGACCTCGTGAACCGCCGTGCCCTTCCACGCGGCACTATGGTCGGCGTCGACCGGATCGATCGAACGAAGCTTCAGGATTGCTTGCGCATAGAAAGCGAACGGATCGGCTTTCAGCCGGTCGACGGCGGTGACTGAAATGCGCTCGGGCCGTTGCTCGGCGGGCGGAGACGGCGCCGGGCGATCGACAGGACGCGGCGCGCCGGGATCGTCGAGCGCACTCACCAGCCGCTCCAGCACATAATCCCGCGGCAAGCCCCCGCTCATCGCGTTCAAGCGAAGCAGGAAGCGCGAGGCGATTGTCGGCGATTTTGAGTCGCGCCGCGCACGCGTGATCAGCACTTCTGGCGCACCCAATGCGCTCGCGAAATCGTGCGCCGCGAGTCCGATGCGGCTCTCCAGCGTCGGCATTCCGAGCGCGGCGCGAATTTTCGGCGGCAGCCACGGGTCGGGCGCGGGCAAAGCCGGCCACACGCCTTCGTTCAAGCCGCCGAGCACGACCAGGTCGGCGCGCTGCAGCCGCGCTTCGAGCAGGCCCCAGATGAAGATGCGTGGGTGCCCGCCGTAAGGCGGGCGCACTGCCCTCCCCTCCAGCAATTGGCGCAGCAGAGGCACGGCTTCGTCGCCCTGGACAATCAGCTTCCGCGCAGCGTCCGAAGCTTGCAGCTCGGCCAGCAGCTCAGCGGCCATGCGCCCGTCGGCCCCACGCCAGGCTCGGTCGCCGGCGAGCGGCTGCGCGGCGGCCGCTAAGGCTGCGGCGAGCTCAGCCAGCGACAACGGTTCGCTAATCAGCCCGTCGATTGGCTTCAGTTGCTCCCGAACACGCTGCCACGCCGCAAGACAGCCCTTCGGCTTTCGCTCTTTCTCGCGAGCGGCGAAATGCTCATCGAGCCCGCTCAAGCCGGCGGCAGGGCGCGGACCTCGAAGTGCAAGGTCGAGAAGGCGAACCGCTTCGAGCCAATCCAGCCGCTCGTCGCCCTCGCCGCCGACCAAAGGATGCTTCAGCAACGCAAGCAATGGCACTGGCGCCAGTTCCTCGGCGGCGGCACCCGCAATGCCGAGCAGCAAGGTCCCGGCGGGCGTTTCCGCAAGCGCCTTGCCGGCGCTGTCGTCGGCCGCGATGTCCCAGCGCGCGAGCAGCGCCGACACACGCGCCGCGAGCTGCCGGTCCGGGGTGACCAGCGCCGCGGTCTTGCCCGGCGTCTCCAGCGCCTCGCGCAACGCCAGGGCGATCGCCTGGGCCTCGGCGGCAGGGCCCGGTAGCTCCGCCAAGCTGATACCTGACAGCCGCCGCTCGGCCGCCTTCAGCGTCTCCCATTTGTGCGAGAATTTTGGCGCGGCCATCGCATTGGCCACCGCCCGCCCACGCGCCGGTGAAGACGCGCCACCGCCCGACCTGCGCCAGGGCTGTACCTCGCCGCGCGCGACACCAAGCCGGTCGAGCAGGAGCTTGAGCTGGAACTGCGGGTGGTTGGCCTCCCCGCGCCCGTCCTCGTCCGGGCCGAGCGCATCCCATTCCTCGTCCGGAAAGACGTTCGCCAGCCATAGCCCCGGCAGCACGACCATGCCTTCGGGCATCCGCGCGACCCGGGCGACCAGTGCCGCCACCGCCGGTGCCGCGGTGGTGATGCCCGCGGCCACGGTGAAGCCGGGCGGCGGCTCACCTTTCCACCGGTTGGCAAGGTCATGCAGCAAGAAGTTGCGCCGTTCGGCAAGGTCGATCACTCCATCGGCCGCGAGCAGTGCCGGCCAATTTTCGTAAATCAGCTTGAGCTTTTCGAGCGACTTCTCCCAATGAAGCGCGAGGTCGGGCGTCGCGGTAACGGCATCCTTGAGACGGCGCGGCTCGATCTCCTCGATCAGCAGCGCATCGAGCGCTCGCGCCAGGTCGGCGGCAAGGCGAAGGCTTTCGGCGCTCCCCTCCCCGCGCACCAGCGCCGCCAGCCTCAACAGCCGCTCGGTCGGGTCGATCGCCGGCGGCAGCGCGTCATCCACGCCGTCCAGCGCACCGCCGATCCGCTCATTGAGCTCCGGGTCGCCAACCGGGATCAGCCGCGGCAGAAGCAGTCCGCTCCCGCTCTGCCGGACGAAGGCGTCTGTGACGGCGCGCACCGCGCGATTGTTGGGCAGCAGGATGCGGCCCTGGGCGAGCCCCAGCGGCTCCTTCCCGAACCGCGCGATCAGCCCGGCGGCGAGCGCGTCGGCGAACGAGCGATGGGACGGAATGGTGAAGACCGCCGGCCGAAGCGGCGCGTCAGGCATTCTCGAGGGCCGATTCCGTCATTGGGATCGATTGCGGGGTACCGACATCAAACCACAGGCCCTGGTGAACGGCGCCGAATGCGCGGCCTTCCTCGATCGCCCGGTCCCACAGGACGTTGGTCGAAAACGGCCCTTCCGGCGCGTCGCGCAACAGCCGCTTCGAGGCGATCTGGATACCGGTGAAAACGACTGGCGCGACGCGGCTGCGCTCGCGCCGGCGAATGCGGCCGGCGCGGTCCATGTGAAAGTCGCCCAAGCCCTTGTGTCCAAGCGCGCGCGCCTGAGGCACCAGCAGCAGCAGCGCGTCCATCTTCGAATCGTCCCATTGGGAAGCGAGCAACTTGATCGTGTCAGCCGGCCCGTCGATCCACAGATTATCGCTGTTGAGCGCAAGGAACGGATCGCAGTCGATCAGTGGCTCGGCTTTGACCAGGCCGCCACCGGTTTCCATCAAGAGCCCGCGTTCGTCGGAAATGACCACCTCGAGCCCGTGCGCACGGGTCGCGAGATGCGCTTCCAGCGCATCCGCCAGATAATGGACGTTGACCACGATCTTCCCGACACCGGCGGCACGGAGTTTCTCGAGCACA
>JAZKBB010000012.1:34023-48839 GCA_040388865.1 Pseudomonadota bacterium
GCCCTTCTGGCCCAGCAAGGCCGTCAGGTTCCGCTTCGGCTTGTGCGCGGCCCGCTGCAGCGGCTTGGGCTTGGTCGCGGTCAGCGGCCGCATTCTCTTGCCGAGGCCAGCGGCCATGATCATCGCCGTCTGGGGCACCTTTGCCGGAACTTCGGCGCGCAACCGCAGCGCTCGCTTGGCGGTGCTCACGCGGCCTCCATCCACGGCTCACGACGCTTCTCGGTCGGAACATTGGCATCGAGCCAATCACGGACCGGCTTCAGGTGCGGCTGCGCGAGGTCGCGTTCGAGCAGACCCCACATGCGCGGCTGGAAGCGGCGGTAGCCGGGCTTGTTGTCGCGCTTCCACAGCCTCGTGAAGACGCCGAGGATGCGTGTGTTGCGCTGCGCGGCGAGCGCCCAATAGGCCCGCTCGAATGCATCGCCATGGCCGGTCGCGGCGATGTAGCGGTCGATCATCGCCCGCTCGACATCTTCGGCAACGTCACGGCGCGCGTCCTCGAGCACCGACGCGAGGTCGTAGGCCGGGTGCCCCGCAAGCGCATCCTGGAAGTCGAGCAGGCCGAAATGCGCCACACCGTCGCGGCCTTCGACGAGCATGATGTTCTCGGCATGATAATCGCGCAGCACCGTCACCGGCCCAAGGCCATCGTCGGCAACCGGGCGAAGCACTTCCGTCCACGCCGCTCGATAGGCGTCGCCATCGACCTCGGCGCCGACCGCCGGACAATACCACTCGGTGAACAGCGACAATTCGTCTAGCCATTGCTCGAGCCCGTGCGGCTTGAGGCCAGGCATCGGCGCGTGGCCATGGAGATGCACCAGAATGTCGGTCGCCAGCTCGTAAAGCTCACGCTCGCGCGCCGGGTCGTTGTCGAGTGTTTCCCGCAGCCGCGCGTTCCCGAAATCGCCGAGCAGCAACAAACCCTTTTCTAGATCGCGCGCCAGGATTTCGGGCGCGCTGAGGCCTCTGCCGATCAGCCACTCGGCGACCGCGATAAACGGGCGCGGATCCTCATGGGGCGGCGGCGCGTCCATCAGGACGGCGCTTCGCTCCCCGTGGACCACGCGAAAATAGCGGCGGAAGGAGGCGTCGCCGGCCAACGGCAGGATTTCGGCCCCTTCCCACCCTGACGCGGCAAGGAAATCGGGCGCGTGCGGCGGCGGAGTCATCGAAAAGGGCATCGGCCCTCCCATGACGGGGGCACCTCGGCTGTCAAGATTCTCGCGCCGTCCTGCGCAAACTCGAGCGACAGACGGAGCGCATCGCGCCAGGCTCGCTCGCCCGCACGCTCCGGCCATTCGACGAGAAGGACCGCATCGGCCGCCGCGTCGAGCCCCAGCTCTTCGATCTCGGACGCATCCTCGATCCGGTAGAGATCGACGTGCCAGACCGGTGGGTCGACATCCTCATAGGGCTGGACGATCGCGAAGCTCGGGCTCGGCACTTCGCCGTCATGGCCAAGCCCGCCGATGAACCCGCGGGCGAGCGCAGTCTTACCGACGCCGAGCGGCCCGGACAGCGTGATCACGTCGCCAGCTTTCGCCGCACGCGCCAGGGCCGCCCCGCTGGCTGCCGTCTCCGCTTCGCTTCGCAGGATCATCGAGTGCCGCGCGGAACGGTCAGAATGACCGTCGTGCCCTTTCCTCTTTCCGACTGCAGCTCGACCGTGCCGCCGTGGGCCTCGATGAACTGTTGCGTGAGGGGGAGGCCGAGCCCGAGCGCCGCCTCGCCCCGCACTCCGGCTTCGGCGACGCGGTCGAAGCGATCGAACACGCGCGGCAGGTCGTCGGCGTCGATCCCGGTTCCATTATCGCTGATGCGGATCATCGCCTGCTTCTTGTCTCCGTCCGCCGACAGCAAAATCCGGCCCTTGCGGTCGGTGTAGGCGATGGCGTTCTGGAGCACATGCTCGATGGATTCGCGTAGCCGGCGGGCGTCGCCGAACACGTGCCCCGCACCGGCGGCGATCTCGACTTCGAGCTTCTGCGCTTTCTCGGCCGCGCGCGGCTTGGCGGTCTCGACCGCGGCGCGGCACAGTCCGCCGATGTCGACCCGCTCCTTTTCGAGCGCGACGCCGCGCGTGTCGCCGGTGGTGAGGTCGAGCACGTCGTTGATCAGCTTGGACAGGCGATCGACCGATTCCAGGATCGCGCTGACATAATCGTTGCCCTTGGCGCTGAGCTCGCCGGCGTAGCCGCCGCCGAGCAGCTCCGCGAAGCCGCCGATCGAGGTCAGTGGGGTCCTGAGTTCGTAGCTCATGTTGGCGACGAAATCGGTCTTGACCCGGTCGGCTTCTTCGAGCGCAGTCGCGCGCTCGCGCAGTGCCGCCTCGATCCGGGTCGAGTCCGTCACGTCGACCATCGTCAGAAGCGCGTTTCCGTCGGGCAGCGGCACCGCGGCGAACTGGAAATGCCGGCCATCCGTCATCGAAATCCGACCATTGGATGACTGCCGCTCATTGGTCGTTTTCCGGACCATCTCGCGGATTAGCGCGGCCCCGGTCGGATTGACCAACTTGCGCGCCATCGCGGGCACGAGTTCGTCCACGCGCGGATGGCTCGTCAGCCAATCCTCATCCAGCTCCCAATCCTCGATGAAGCGGCGGTTCCAGGTGTAGAGCCGGCCGTCGCTCGCGAACACGCTGATCGCCTCGTAAAGATTGTCGAACGTCGCCGCACGCACCCGAAGCAAGGTGTCGCGCGCCGAGGCGAGCCGCAGTTGCTCGGTCCGGTCCTCCAGGAACAGCCTCAATCCCCCATCGGGCAGTGGCTGCGCGACCACCCGGATGTGATCGCCCGCGGGCAGCATCCACTCTTCCTCGATGACTTCGTCGGCGCTGGTAAACCAGCCGCGCCGCTCCTCCTTCCACGCGGGGAAGTCGCGGGTCTCCGGCAAGCGGTGCTCTTCGCGCATCCGCTCAATGACGCGATCGAATTCGGGATTCTCGGCCAGCCATTCGGGATCCAGCCGCGCCATGGCGGCAAACGGCCGATTGAAAAAACTGAGGCTTCGGTCGGCGTCGAATTGGGCCGTTCCCGCAGTCATGCGATCGGCGAGCTCGCGCTGCGATTCAATGTGCCGCACAAGTTCGGCTCGTGCCTCCTCCAGATCCTGTACGTCGATCGCGAAGCCGGCAACCGCGCCGGTCGACAACGGCACGTCGACGAGCCGCAGCATGCGCCGCTCGCCACGGATGATTGCCGGCTGCATTCGTGACACGACGCGGCTGCTCGACTGCGCTTCCTTGGCGCGAGCGAGCGGGCTGTCGTCGCCCTCGGCGTCGATCAGTTCGGCGCCCCGTTCGATCACTTCCGCGGCGTCCCGCCCTTCGACCGCTTGCACGAAGGCGCTGTTGACGAGGCCGAGCCTCAGGTCCGGATCGCGATACCACATCGGGAATGGCGCCGCTTCGATCACCTGGGTCAGCGAATTCACCGCTGCTTCGGTCTGCCGCAGCCGAAGAGCAACCTTCGCCCGGTCTTCCTCCGCGGCGCTGACATCGACGAACCACAGCAGCAAGGTCCCGGCGGGCTCACCGGGCGGAGCCGGCCCTCCCCGCACGTCGAATGTCCGGCCAGGCCCTTGCGTGCGGACATGGCACGACACGCGCCCGGCGGATAAGCGGGCGCCTTCGACCATTGCGCCGAGCGCATCGAGATCCTCGGCGACGATTCCGCTGCCGTCCTTGGTGAGGTCGGACAGGACCACCGGCGCACCGTCCAGCCCGAGTTCGCGGAGGAGGCGCTCGTCGGCCTCGATCCGCCCATCGGGCCGGACAACCAGCGGCCGGGACGGCATTAGCTCGAGTAGGCGGGAATGGGCCCGCGCGGTGTCCAGCACGCTTTGCGCGAGGCGATAGCGACGCGCGGCAATGATCGCGATCGCGATGCCGAGCACGAGCCATAGCAGGCTCAAACCGACGATCGCCAAGCTGGTCCCCGTTAAGGCGCTCATGAAATGCGCGGCCTGCTCCCCATCATCCGTTCATAGGTCGAAGCTGCAGCCAAAAGAAAGGGCAGGAAGCGTACGGCTTCCTGCCCAAATCTCTCATCACGGCGGCGACGCTTACATGTGAAGGTCGATACCGAACCTGTAGTAGCGGCCGAGCAGCCCGGTGAAGTAGGACGTTGCTCCTCCCTGGTAAGGGTTGGGCGCCTGGGCATTCAGAACATTGTCGACCGCAACCCGGAAGGTGGCATGCTTCCCGATGTCATACGTGAAGCCCGAGTTCAGGTAGACCACAGCGTTAGCCGTCGGATATTGATAGAAATTCAAGTCCGTATCCGGGTCGTAACGAACCTTGCCGGTGTAGTTCGCCTGGAGGAATGTCGCGAACGGACCATTGTCGTAGTTCAACGTGACGACAGCGGAGTCCTTGGGATAGCCGTATCCGCCGCCGATATGCGTCGGCGCGCTGTTCACGTCGGCTGCCTGGGTCAACTCCATCAGGTGCTGATAGCTCGCGTTGATGCCGAAATGACTCTTCGCACCCAGGAACGGCGTTGCGGTCCGATAGTCGAGAGCCCCGATGACGCCGCGATACTTGAACAGAGCGGCGTTGAAGTAGCTCGTTTCTATGAAATTGATCTGGTGCGTACCAGGATCGCGCGTGACTCGGCTGCAGAACTGGTTGTCGGGGAAGTTGGGCGAGTCAAAGCACGCCGCGACCACCTGCGATCCGGAGAACTGAGAGATCGCGTTTTTGAGGCGAATATTCAGATAATCGGCTGAAACAGTCAGGTGCGGGATGAACCGCGGCGACAAGATGACGCCGGCCGAAAACGCGTCCGATGCCTCGTTCTTCAACGCAACGTTACCCGAAACGCTTTGCAGGAAGGAGGCGAGGTCCGACGTCGCATGAAAGTCCGCCGGAATGCCTGCCGCCAGACAGTTTGCCGCGCGGGTCGTCGGAGCCGGCCCCTGCGTGATGTTCTGATAGTCGCAAGGATCGGACGCGAAGTCGAAGAAGGTGCTCGACGGGTTGAAGATTTCCGTGATCGAAGGAGCCCTGATCGCGTGCGTGAAATTCGCGCGCAGCGCGATGTCACGGATGATGCCCCAACGCCCTTCTGCGGTCCACGTCGTCGCTTTGCCCGCCGTGCTGTGCTCCACGTAACGTGCAGCGCCGTGGAGTTCGAGGCTGTAGATCGCCGGGATGCTGTTATGCGGCGAGACCAGCGGCGCACGAACTTCGCCGAACAGTTCGTTGGTGTGATATCCCCCGGTTACGGCTCCGATCGGAACGAGCTGACCGTAAGACGTGTAGGTCCCGTCGCCGTTCGGCTGCCCTTGGTAAAATGCGCCGGGGTTGAAGTCGGTGGTCTCCTTGCGATGCTCATAGCCAGCGGCAACGCCGAAATCGCCCCCAGGCAAGTGGAAGAGAGGGCCCGAGGTCGACAGAGTATAGACCGTTTGCGTGTTCACGCCGACCGGCTTGGCGATGGCGGTGATGTAGTTAATCGCCGCTTGCGAAGCCTGGCCATTTCCGAAGATGTTGAGCGGAGCGCAAGTGGAACTGATCGTCGGCGCGAGGGAGTTCGTATATCCCGGTGTGCAGATGATGTTTCCGCTTGCGTCGGTCGTGGCGTTCACGGCGTTCTGGAAGTTCTGGAAGGCGATTTCCGGCGAGTGTCCGACGGTTCTGCTGTGACCGTAGTTCGCCACAGCTTCGAACGTCCACTTGCGCCAGCCGAGGTGATAATTGCCATCAATCCCGAAAACACCGCGGTAAACCGTCGTGGCCGCACTCGCGCGGCCTGACGCAATGTCGGTATTCGCGCGCGTCAGGTAGAAATAGTCCTGCGGCGCGCCGGTGAACGGATTGCCTCCGAAATAATTCTGATCCGAGCAGCTCTGGTTTATGTTTGCGCAATCCACGTTGGGCGCGTTGATCGCGTTCACGATCGCCGACCGCTCCGCTGCCGTCAGGTACGGATTGTTGACCGAGATCATGATCGGGCCGGCCGCATCTCCGGGGTTGCCAAACAGTGCGGTGTTGTAGATCGGCTGAGCGCGCAGATTGGTGCCCTTTGAATAGGCGTACCAGCCCTCACCGAAGAGCCGAATGTTTGGAGTCACCTGGAATTGCGCCAGGGCATTGACGTTGTAACGCTTGACGTCCGTCAGCAGCTGCGAGGTGCTGTTGATATCGTAATCGCCATTACTGAACTGATTGAAGATCGCGGATGGGTCGCCGACGATCTGACCGAAGTTGATCGGGACCAGGCTGCCACCGGTCGGGCTGAACCGCAGAGGATTGCCGTTGGCGTCGAGCACGCCGGGCTGAAGCCCCAGGTATGGCGCCTGCGCGCCGTTGACCACGTAGGCGAAGTAGTTGACCGACGGGATGCCGTACTGCGACAGCGCCGGATAGCTGAGCTTTGGAAAAAGACACTGACTGTTCACTGTGTTCGACGGCGGGCAGGGACCGTAGAAGTTGCCCTGATTGGTCTGCGCGCGGTCGGAATAGAGCAGGCCCTTCGACGTGTTGTATTCGCCCGCGACCGTGATGTTGGCACGGCCACCAAGGAAGTTGTGCCCGGCCAGCGCCCGAAGCCGATATTCCTGGGCGTCATTAGAATCGGAGAAGCCGGTCTGGCCGTCCAGATCCAGGCCCTCATAGTTGCGCTTGAGGATGATGTTGACGGTGCCGGCGATGGCGTCCGAACCGTAGATTGGGGCGCCGCCGATGGCGATCGTCTCGACCCTGTCGATAAGCTTGGTGTTGATATCGTTGAGATCGACCTGAAGGCCGGTTGCAGTAGGCCCGAAGATCGATGCCGTGTTCGACGATACGAAACGACGGCCGTTGACGAGGACCAGGGTGCGCTGGCTGCCGAGACCCAGGAAGTTCACGAAGTTTTGCCCGGAACCAAACGCGCCGCCCTGGGCCGCGCCTACCGGAGACGAACCGGGCACGCCGAACGTCGGCTGCTCGTTCAGCGCGTCCGCCACGGTCTGGAAGCCGCGCTGCTCGATCGCCGCGCTGTTGATGACCACCGCAGGCTCGAGAGTCTCGAAGTTCGGACGCTTGATGCGCGAACCGGTGACCGTGATTTCCTCCTGGCTCGGCGCGCCCGACGTCGGCGTCGCATTGGTGCCCTGGGTGTTCACACATGTCTGCCGCTTGGCCGGGTCGGCGATCGTGGAGCACGCGACCGTGGCATTGGTCTGCTGAGCCTGGACCTGAGTCTGCTCCTGTTGGGCGAAAGCGGGCGTCGCACACGCGGCGGCGCTGATCGCTACGACCGACGAGGACAAGGCGAAACGTGAAACTGAACGGCAAGCACGCATGAATGGGACCCCTCCGAGGTAAGGGATCGAGACTTACCTTTGGATAAGCGGGGCGCAAGAACAACCATAACGTAAGATAAGGGATTTCCGCCAAGGTCACTTAAATGTCACACAAAAATCTGTCGTCCCGGCGACAGTTGCGGGCGCCACGCTTCGGCTACTCAAGCTCATGGGCGGTTCGAAAAGAAAGGGCGGGAAGCCAATTGGCTGCCCACCCTTTCCATATTCGCGCGCCGACCATCGAGGTTGCGGCGCTGACCGATGTCGACGCTACATATTGAACGTCAACCCCGCATAGAAGAAGCGACCCACCGGACTTGGAGCGCCGCTCTCCACACCCAGCAAATCCAGGGGCGGCAATTGATCGAACAAATTGTCGACGCCCACGTACAGACCATATTTCTTGGTCGGCGTAATATCGAGCCGCACGTCGTGGAACGTCTGAATCGGGTACCAAATGCGCGGGAAGGCATCAGGATTCGTCGGCGGACGCCCCTGCAGCGAGTGCTGCGTCTCGTACGCACCGATTGTCTGCTTGCCGACGTAGCGCATCCGATAGCCCAGGTTGAACTTGCTGAACTCCAGGTTTGCAGACAGCTGTCCCTCCCACGCAGGATCGCCCAGTTCACTCAGAATACGATCCCTGAAAGTGGGGTTCGTAATGTCGACGTATTGGTTCTTCTTGAACGTATTGGTCACAATTCCACGCAGGATGAGCGTGGTACCATCCGCAACGCGGTGCCGGTACGCCAGGTCAAAATCGATTCCGCTCGTGACGAGCTTGGCGAAGTTGAACGACGTGATCAGCACCGAAGGTCCGGTCGGTGTCAGGGACACGGTACCCCCGCCATGGAGTACGTCGTTTTGGCCGGCGAACGTTCCATTCGGGTTCCGGAAGACAACGGCGCAGAACGGGTTGTTGATCCCGGTCGAGCTATCATAGCAGAGATTGATGATCGTCTGTCCGCCGAGAGCGGAGATGACGTTCTTCACCTTGATGCTGTAATAGTCGACCGTCAGCTGGAGTCCCGGAATGATCCGCGGCTGAAGGACGGCGCCGAGTGTCAGACTGGTTCCCTGCTCTTCTCTCAGGGCGATGTTACCCTGCTGATTTGCGGAGATGCCCGAGGCCGGCCGGTTCGAGAACGCTTCGGTCGTCCCATTGAATGTCTGCGTGGTGGGAACACCGGCAGCCAGGCAGTTCGCAATTCGCACGGACTGCCCATTCACAATTGGGCCGTTATTGATGTTCTGCTGTCCGCATGGATCGACGAGCCCATTGATGAAGGTCTGGGTCGCCGGCGAGAAGAGATCGCTCTGCGTCGGCGCGCGAACCGAACGGGCGTAGCCCCCGCGGAAGCGAAGATCCCGGATCGGCGCGTAAACGCCGCTGATGTTCCAGGCCCACACGCCGCCGGTCTTGCCGATGTTATAGTGCGAGTAGCGCGCAGCAGCGTCGATGGACAATTCCTGCGCAAAGCGCACATTCTTGAGGATCGGTAGGCTGATCTCCCCGAACCCTTCAGCGACCTGCAGGTCCGGCGGACGGAAATCGGGAATCACGTTGAGGAACGTGCACCCGCTGGTTCCGCAGGCGGTGCTCGACGTGATCGGGTCATAAGCCGCGAACGACGTCTCCTTGCGATATTCGCCACCGACCACGAACGCGATCGGCCCGCCCCAGAGTGAGAAGAGCTGCGAGGAATCGCCCGATACATAAGCGATGCCGTCGTACAGGTTCGCCCTCTGCTTGCGCGACGAAGTATACAGGACATAGTTCAGCGCCGCCTGCGAGGGCGCCCCGTTGCCGAACAGGTTCAGCGGAACGCACGCCGGGTCGTCGTTGGTCGTGCTCAAATCGGCATTGATTCCGCAAACGATGTTCCCCGAGCTGTTGCGCACGGCATTGATGGCGTTCGCGTAGTTGGAGCGAAGGATATTCCCCTTGGTCTGATAGTAGGTATTCAGCCCGCCGTAGTTCAGCGAAACCTCGTATTTCCAGTCGCCATTGAACGTGCCGGTGACCCCGCCGACAACCTGATAATTGTCGCGCTTGTGCAGCTCACCGCGACCGGCGAAGTCGATATTGAAGCGCTGCGCAGTGAAGGTCGTCACGCCCGGAACAAGGATTGACTGGAGCTGCGCCTTGGCCTGCGAGCTCAAGAACGGATTGTTGATGCTGAACGTATTGTTGAAGAAGGTCGGCTGACCCTCCTGGTTGGCATCGACGCGGACGAACTTGGCTTCAATAAAGGGCGAGAATGCGTCCGAGACGTCATAATGCGCCAGCAGGTTTATCGCTTTCCGGGTAACCCCGGGTTCGAGCATACCGCTCAAGCGCAGCGACGAGCCCAGGCCGCCGACGCAATTGCCCGATCCAAACGGCCTCAGGTCGGTGATGCACGGGTTCGGGATCAGCGTCCCGGTGGGCGTGAACACATATGTCGTGCCGAACTGGCTCAGCGGATTGGAGCTCCCAAAGTTCGGAAGTCCCGAGCAAGCCACGGCGCGTCGGGCTGCGAAAGCCGCAGCTGATTCCCCGGAAGCCGCGACAGTCGGACAGCTTGCGGTGAAGAGCCCGCCTTCGGAGATGCTGTTGTTGAGAACGCCCGTAAGGAAGGTCGTGTCGGGGATGCCGTTACCGGTCGACGGCTCAGGTCCGTGCAGGGGTCCAGCATTGGGATTGACGTTCGAGCCGGTATTCTCGGTTGCATTGAACTGGTGTCGGCCGCTGAAGGCCCCAGTCTGCTCATCGCGGTCGGTGTAAAACAACGTGTCTTGCTTCGAATATTCCGCGGCGACCGCGACATTGCCCCGGCCGTCTGCAAAGTTCTTGCCGGCGACGACGCTGATGTATTTCGATGCACGATCGTTGCGCGAGGAAATGCCGTACTGGCCGTTGACCTTCAATCCGTCGAAATTCCGTTTCAGGACGAAGTTTACCGTCCCCGCGACCGCGTCCGATCCATAGAGGGCCGAGGTGCCGCCGGTAACGGTGTCGATCCGCTCGACGAGGTCAATTGGAATGGCGTTGACGTCCGGAGCGTTGATGCCCGGGGTTGCCGTGATGATGCGCCGGCCATTGACCAAGACCAAGGTTCGGCTTGGGCCAAGGCCGCGCAGGTCAAGTCGGCTAATAGCCGATGTACCGATGAAGCGGGTGGAATTAGCCTGCGTGAAGGTTCCACGGAACTGCGGAAGCTCGGCCAGCTTGTCACCGAGCGACACGGTGCCTTGCGAAAGATCCTGAAGTCCGACGGAAGTGACCGGCACCGCCGACGTCAATGTAGGACGATTGATGCGCGTGCCCGTGACGACAATCGTGTCGCCCTTGGTCGGAGCCTCACCCTCGGCTTTCCGCGCGTCGGCAACGCATTTGTCATGCTCCGGGCCCACCGGGATCTGGAGGCACGGTGCAGGTGTCGGATTCTGGGCGGCAGCGGCAGCGGCAGCGGCAGCGGCATGGGAAGGCGCGGCTATTCCGAGCGCAAGAGACGCCAAGGAAACGGACGATAAGGAGGCTAAGCTGATTCGCATTGGGAATCCCCTGAACAGACGATGACAGCCGCAGCCCCCCACGGCAGTGAGGTCCCCGTTGTTGCAAAGGATTTTTCGGAAGGAAACGAGCAACATTGCGCCCGCGACTGAAAGTCGCCGCGTGTAACCTTGCAGTCACATTACCTTAAGTTAATGTCCACCAGCCGACTTTAGTACCGGTAATGGTCCGGTTTGAACGGACCTTCGGCGGAAATGCCGATGTACGCCGCCTGCTTGTCGTTGAGCTTGGTCAGCTTCACGCCGAGCTTGTCCAGGTGCAGCCGCGCGACCTTCTCGTCGAGGTGCTTGGGCAGGACGTAGACATCGTTCTTATACTTGTCGGCGCCGGTCCACAGCTCGATCTGCGCCAGCACCTGGTTGGTGAAGCTCGAGCTCATCACGAAGCTCGGGTGCCCCGTCGCATTGCCCAGGTTCACCAGCCGCCCCTTCGACAGCACGATGATCTTCTTCCCGTCGGGGAACTCGACCTCGTCGACCTGCGGCTTGATCTCGGTCCACTTCATGTTGCTGAGCGCGCCGATCTGGATCTCGCTGTCGAAGTGGCCAATGTTGCACACGATCGCCATGTTCTTCATCGCCCGCATGTGGTCGAGCGTGATCACGTCCATGTTGCCGGTCGCGGTGCAGAAGATATCGGCGCGGGTCACCGCTTCCTCCATCGTCACGACTTCATAGCCTTCCATCGCCGCCTGAAGCGCGCAGATCGGGTCGATCTCGGTCACGATCACGCGCGCCCCGCCGTTGCGCAGCGACTGCGCCGAGCCCTTGCCGACATCGCCGAAGCCGGCGACGCAGGCGACCTTGCCGGCGAGCATCACGTCGGTCGCGCGGCGGATCGCGTCGACCAGGCTCTCGCGGCAGCCGTAGAGGTTGTCGAACTTCGACTTGGTCACACTGTCGTTGACGTTGATCGCGGGGAACGGGAGCTTGCCCTGCTTGGCGAGCTCGTACAGCCGGTGGACGCCGGTCGTGGTCTCTTCCGAAACGCCCTTGATCGCCTTGACGGTCGCGGAGAGGTAGCCCGGCCGCTCCTTGATGAAGCGCTGAAGCGTCGCGACGAACACTTCCTCTTCCTCGTTCGACGGCGTGAACAAAGCCTCGCCGGCCTCGACCCGCGCGCCCCACAGAGCGAACATCGTTGCATCGCCGCCGTCGTCGAGAATCATGTTGCAGGTCGTATCGCGGCCCCAGTCGAAAATCCGCTCAACGTATTGCCAATATTCCTCGAGCGTCTCGCCCTTGATCGCGAACACCGGGATGTTGCGCGCCGCGATCGCCGCCGCCGCATGGTCCTGCGTCGAGAAGATGTTGCACGAGGCCCAGCGGACTTCGGCGCCAAGCTCGATCAGGGTCTCGATCAGCACCGCGGTCTGGATCGTCATGTGCAGCGACCCGGTGATCCGCGCGCCCTTCAAGGGCTTCGTCGCGCCGAACTCCTCGCGCAGCGCCATCAGGCCCGGCATCTCGGTCTCGGCGATCTCGATCTCCTTGCGGCCGAAATCGGCCAGGCCGAGGTCCTTCACGACATAGTCGTTGAAACGGGTGTCAGCCTGCGTCGCCACGTGGAGTTCTCCAAGGATCAAGATGATGGGTGCGCTTGGCTAGCGCGGATGTGCGGCCCCTAGCGCAGGGCAACATATAAGGAAAGCTTTATATGACCTTCTTCGTCATCGCGGACTTGACCAGTCATCCCGGCCTTGAGCCGGGACCCGCCTTTATCTTCAGTGGCTCAAAACCGAAATCCTCGGCCAGGTCGCGCCAGGTCGGATTCGTCGCATGGATGAGATCATACTTCCATTGACGCGGCCATCGCTTCACCCGCTTCTCTCGGATGATCGCCGCTTCCATAGTTTCGTGAACCTCGAACCAGACCAGTCTCTTGTTGCCGTATCGATTGGTGAAGCCGGGCGTGCTCCCGGTCCGGTGCTGGTAAATCCGGCCCAAAAGGTTCGAAGTAACGCCCGTGTAAAGCGTGCTGTGTGATGCTCGAGCGACGATATAGACGCACGGCTGCCAGTCGGAATTCACCGCGAGAGCGTAACTGCTACGGTCCAAAGAAGGCAAGGCGGATCCCGGCTCTAGGGCCGGGATGACGAGGGGCAGCCCCCCGCTAAACCAGCAGTACCGCCTCGAACACCAGGGACGCCTCCATCACCGGCCGCCATTCGTCCCTGACCTCGACCTTCAGCACCCGCTTGAGGCTTCCGGGGAGCACGTCGCGCGCCAGGTCGGCGAGGAACAGCGACGCCTCCTTCTTGACCGCCTCGAGGTCGGGCAGATCGTAGCCGATATCGTCGCGGAAGAAGCTGTCCCCATCCCGCGTATCGAAGTAAAAGCAGGGCATCTCCGCCACGCAACCCCGATCGCGGGTTTAGGTTGCAAAAGCTGATGCAGGTGAGAAGCCGCCCCGCCGTCCGAGAGGGCGGCCATGCAGCTCACATGTGCCGCCCCCTCAAGCTTCTCCCGATCCGTACGCGGCCGCCACCAGATGCGCGTTGTTCGCGGCGCCCAGCTTGTGCCTGCACGTCTCGAGATGCCGCTCGACCGAGCGCGGCGCGATGCTGACGGCGCGGGCGATCTCCTTGGCGGAGTGCCCCTCGGCGGTCAGCGCCACGATCCTTTGTTCGAGCGGGGTCAGGGATGATTTTGTCTGCGCCATGACCGCGAAAAACGGCGCGGCCGCGAGGCGGTTCCAGCGTCCCGGAATTGAATTAAGGCCGGTACGGCGGAACCATCGCCACCAGGCGGCCCCGGTCCCAGATTTCGCAGCTGACGTTGAGCTTCTTCGCCTTGACCAGCGCGATGGCGGCCTCGTCACTGTCGGCTTCGATCCACTCGCCGCTGCCGATGCGCCCGGCACCGTCAAGGCAGTAGAGCCTGTAATCAGCCATACGCATAGCCCCCCGGCTGTCGAGCGGCTTATGCGCGCATTTACTGCAGAAATCGATCTAACCTGCGTCAGCCTGCCGCTTACGCAAGCGAACACAAAAAAAGAGGGCGGATGCGCATGGCACCCGCCCTCTCCGATTTCGCTAAGAACTGCGGACGCGGTTACGCGCTCTGCAGGTTCACCGCGCTGGTCTTGCCGCCCTTGCCGTTCTCGAGCTCGTAGGACAGGCGCTGCTCCTTATCGAGCGTGCTCATCCCGGCCGCTTCGACGGCGGAAATGTGGACGAAGGCATCGCTGCCGCCGGCTTCGTTGGTGATGAAGCCGTAGCCCTTGGCGTTGTCGAAAAATTTCACTGTGCCGATTGGCATATCTATTTCCTTCTTTGATGGGCTCGAGAAAAATTCGAACCCATTGATGCTAAAGATGCGTGCGAAGGAAAATTGGAGCCGTGAAAGCGCCGAAAGACCGTCATGGGCGCCTGTAGCAATGCTCATATGGGGTGCCGGGTGGGGAATGACAGGGGCGTTGGGGTTTAGTGGCGAGGAATCCGCTTGCCCCTCTTGGTCATCCCAGCGCAGGGCCCTCGTCATCCCGGCCTTGAGCCGGGACCCGCCTCTCTGAAAGACGGTGGTCGGCGGGCATCGTATGACCTTATGCGTCGTCTGTAGAGCCACCCAAGAGTGCGTCGAATTGCGCTCCTTCCTCTAAGTCTTTCAGAAAGTAACTTTCAGAGCGCCCCGGTGACCCGCCTGGTCCCCACCGATTGTATTGCGAAAGGTCGTCCAAGAATTCCTCCAGCCACGGATGGCTGTGATACCGGAACTGCCGGTGCGCTCGGCATTTTGTGCTGTCCTACAGCCCAGGCTTTGTGGTTCACCGTGCCCGATGAGCGATCCTGTTCCATTCCGGCAAGCGTCCCTGTCGGAAAACACCCAAAGCCGACAAAGCCGACACACCCCACCCCCTCGCGTACGCGCACGCGCAGGACCGCTGCGTTTCGTCGCCGTCACTGCGAACATTCGCGAAGATTGGCGGCTTTGCCGTCACGGGAGTGAATCCCGTGACGGCAAAG
>JAZKBB010000012.1:48849-51022 GCA_040388865.1 Pseudomonadota bacterium
CCACCACCCCCCTCGCGTGCGTGTGCGCGTAGGGCCATGAACTTTGTGAACTTTCGTCTCGAAGCACCTGGACAGAGCCCCTCGCCCCGCGAAGCAGCGGGAGAGGGAGGGACCCGTCCCTGCGACAGCGGGGATGGGAGGGTGAGGGGCCGTCACGGGAGTAAATCCCGTGACGTCAGTCGTGTCGGGCTTCGCCCGCACGCTGGCCGGCTCTCCCCATCTCTTCGCGCTGCCTCCCGATTGCTCCGCAATCGCTCACCTGCGCTCGGCGGGTCGAGGCTACGCCGCCCCGGTCTCGCTCGCCAGAAGCCGCGGGTCGATGCCCTCGGCCTTGAACGCCGCCGCCCAGCGCTCGTCGGCCGGCTTGTCGAACAAAAGCTCGGCGTCGGCGCGCGCGGCGAACCAGCCGTGACGGGTCATTTCCTCGTCAAGCTGGCCCTCGCCCCAACCCGCATATCCCAGCGCGACGATCCAGCGCTTGGGCCCGCGCCCCTCGGCGATCGCGCGCAGCACGTCGATGGTGCCGGTCATGGCGAAGATCTCGCCCTTCTCGCCGTTGATGTGCAGCGTGTCCTGCCCGCCCCAGTCGCTCGAGTGGAGGACGAAGCCCCGCCCCGGCTCGACCGGGCCGCCGTGGTGCACCGCGACGTCGGGCGCCTCGCCGGGGTCGATGTCGACCTGGCGAAGCAGCGCGCGCAAGCGGATCCCGGCGCGCTTGTGGCCGATGCCGATGCCGACCGCGCCATTCTCGTCATGGACGCACATCGCGATGACCGCGCGCTCGAACCGCGGATCGGCCATCCCCGGCATCGCCAACAGCAGTTTGCCGGACAGGAACGCGGGCGTCTGCGACATGACGCGACAATGGAACGGCGGCGCGAGCCGGGCAATACTTGAGACCGTCATACGGCGGGCCTAAGTCGCGGCTCATCCGTTACGCGAAGGAGCTTTGAACATGACCATCCAAGTGGGCGACCGTCTGCCCGACGCACCGTTGACCATCGCCTCCCCCGAGGGGCCCAAGCCGACCACCAGCAGCGAATTCTTCGCCGGCAAGCGCGTTGCTCTGTTCGCGGTCCCGGGCGCCTTCACCCCGACCTGCTCGGCCAAGCACCTGCCCTCCTATGTCGACAAGGCGAGCGACCTTAAAGCCAAGGGCATCGATGAAATCGCCTGCGTCTCGGTCAACGACCCGTTCGTGATGGCTGCGTGGGGCAAGGCCGACGGTTCCGAGGACATCACCATGCTCGCCGACGGCAATGGCGAATTCACCGACGCGGTCGGGCTGTCGTTCGACGGCAGCAAGTTCGGGCTGGGCAAGCGCTCGCAGCGTTATTCGATGATCGTCGATGACGGCGTCGTCGAGCAACTGAACGTCGAGGCGCCGGGCGAGTATCGCGCGTCCAGCGCCGAAACCATGCTCGACCAGCTGGCGACCGCCTGACGTTCGCCGCTTAGCCGACACTCCTCGACCGGTTGTTTCGCCTGCGACGAAACGGCCAACGCTTTCAATCGTTTAACTGGTTCGACAGCGAAATCATCAGAGGAGAGAGAGTATGCCGAGGAGTAACAGTCGCAGCCGGAGTAGTGGCGGCCGGAACAACAACCCCAGTGGCCGCAATCAGTATAGCGGCGACTGGGGCGTGACCGAGCTGGTGCGCGAGCGACCGATTGCCGCTGCTGCGGCGGCCGCGGGTGCTGCGGCGGCCGGGCTGTTCCTGTGGTCCCGCCGGGCGCAGATCAGCAACCAGTTGAGCAATTTGAGCGACCAGCTTGGCGAATGGACCGAGAATATGGGCGACGACACCGGCGGACTGACCACGACCAGCAGCCGAACCCGCGGGATGAGCTAGACCGGCGGCGGCAACGCCAGCCTCGGCCGGACGAGCGGCGGCGGCGGGACTACGGGCACCGCGAGTGGCCGCGGCCGCGCCCGGTCGACAGCGGCAACGCAACAGTGATGTGACGTCAGGGGCGTCTTCGGGCGCCCCTTCTACCTGCTCAGGAATTCCGCGATTGCCTGACCCAATTCGGGCTTGGTGACGCTGCTCATGTGGGTGCCCGGCACCTCACAGAACACCGCGTTGGGGAGCATCGCGGCAAGCTCTTCGGCCGAGCCGTTGTCGTCGTCCTCCGACCCGCACACCACCAGGGTCGGCATGGTGAAGGCCTG
>JAZKBB010000012.1:51032-62959 GCA_040388865.1 Pseudomonadota bacterium
CACGCGGATCCCGTTGATGCCGGCCGTCTGCGCCCAGTCGAGGAAGGCGTCGGCGAAACTCTGCAGGAGCAGCGCCGCGGAGACGCGGTCGATCTTCTGGCTTTTCATGAACTGGACCGACAGCCAGTGCGGGTCGCCGCGCGGCACCCGGTCGAAGAGTTCGATCGCCTCGAGGAAGAAGTTCTTGCGCCGCTCCCAGTGTTTCAGTCCGTCGAGACCTGCCCCGCCGAGGATCGCGCGGCGCGGCTTCAGCCCCTCGCCGATGCCTTCGACGGTGGTCCTCGAGCCGAGCGAAAACCCGCCAAGGTCGAAGTCGCTCAGGCCGAGGTGGGCGACCAGCTCGCGCAGGTCGCGAGCCAGGATGCCAACCGGATAATGCTCCGGCTCGTACGGCCTGGCGCTGAGGCCGTGGGCACGGAGGTCGGGCATGATCACCCGGAAGCCTTGCGCCGCGATGCGCTCGGCGTGGCCGAACTTGATCCAGTTCATATTGGCGTCGGAGAACAGGCCGTGGAGCAGGATTACCGGACGGCCTTGCCCAAGCTCATGGAAGGCGAGCTCGATCCGATCGGACGCGGACCAGTAATGGACCTGCGCCGCACTCATCCCAGGCGCTAAGCCGCCTTTTGCAGGTGTTTGCGGCCGAGCAGCTCGGCGATCTGCACGGCGTTGAGCGCGGCGCCCTTGCGGAGATTGTCGCTCACCACCCACAGGCTGAGTCCGTTCTCGACCGTCGAGTCCTCGCGGATGCGGCTGACGTAGGTCGCATATTCGCCGACCGCCTCGACCGGGGTGACGTAGCCGCCGTCTTCGCGCTTATCGACCACCATCACTCCGGGCGCCTCCCGGAGGATGGAGCGCGCCTCATCGGCCGAGATTTCGTTCTCGAACTCGATGTTCACGGCTTCCGAGTGACCGACGAACACCGGCACTCGGACGCAGGTCGCGGTGACCTTGATCTTGGGATCGAGGATCTTCTTGGTCTCGACGACCATCTTCCATTCTTCCTTGGTGGAGCCGTCGTCGAGGAACACGTCGATGTGCGGTATGACGTTGAAGGCGATCTGCTTGGTGAAGAACTGCGCCTCGTTGGAGTCCCCGACGAAAATGTTGCGCGATTGTTCGAACAGCTCGTCCATACCGCGCTTTCCGGCACCCGAGACGGACTGGTAAGTCGCGACCACCACGCGCTTGATCTTCGCCGCGTCGTGCAGCGGCTTAAGCGCCACCACTAGCTGCGCGGTCGAGCAATTCGGGTTGGCGATGATATTCTTGCGCGTGTAGCCGGCGATCGCCTGCGGGTTCACCTCCGGCACGATCAGCGGAACGTCAGGGTCCATCCGGAACAGCGATGAGTTGTCGATGACCGTGCAGCCGGCCTGCGCGGCCTTGGTGGCATAGAGTTTGGACACTTCCGAGCCGGCCGCGAACAAGGTGATGTCCCAGCCGGCAAAGTCGAAATGATCGAGGTTCTTGACCTTCAGCATCTCACCTGAGTCACCGAAGTCGATCTCGTTGCCTGTCGAACGAGAGGACGCGAGGGCCGCCACTTCGTCGAGCGGGAATTGCCGCTCGGCGAGGACGTTCAGGATCTCGCGTCCAACATTGCCCGTCGCCCCGACAACCGCGACCCGATATCCCATTGTTTGTCAGCTTTCTTTAGCTCGTGCCAAGCGCCGCGAGGTGGGCGTGCGACCCCAGATTGTCAACGCGGTCGGACCTGTCACATTGTTCGGCGTTGCAGGGGGAAAGCTCATGACTCTCGATCGCGATTCCTGGCGAGGACTGTTCGTCATTGCGCTGCTGTTCGCGGGCTTTGCCTTGAAAGGTGCGCTGATCGCGCCGCCTCCGGCGCCCGCGACCGAATTCAACACGAGCCGCGCGCTAACCCGCTTGCAGCGCATCCTCGGCGACCAGCGCGCGCATCCCGTCGATACGCCCGCGGACGACGCTGTGCGCGGTCGACTGATTGCTGAACTCAAGACGATCGGCATTCCATCGCGGGTGCAGGAAGCCGAGGACTGCAGCGGCTTCCCCAAGTCGCGCGTGGTCAGCTGCTCGCGAGTCCGCAACGTCATTGCGACTGTCCCCGGCACCGCGCCGGGTCCGCATCTGCTCCTAAGCGCTCATTACGACAGCACCCCGACGGGCCCAGGGGCCGGCGACGACGGCATTGGAGTCGCCACTTTGCTCGAGGTCGGCTCGCTCCTGAAGACCGCGCCCCCGCCTCGGCCCGTCACCCTGCTGTTCAACGAAGGCGAGGAATATGGTCTCAACGGCGCCGCGGCGTTCGTCCGGCGTGATCCGGAAGCGCGGCAGATCAACTCTCTAATCAATATCGACGGCCGCGGGGTCGGTGGCCCGGCGCTAATGCACGAGACCAGCGATCCCAACGGGGCTGCGATGGCCGTCTATGCAGCGGCAGCCACGCATCCGTACGCGAACTCGATCAGCACCGATTTCGCCAAGCTCATCCCCAATTCGACCGACGTCGTCTTCTACAAGCCGGCTGGCTGGACTTTGCTCAACTATGCCTGGCTCGGCAACGAGACGCGCTACCACTCGCCGGGCGACCGGATCGAGGCGCTCGACCGCGACACCGTCGGCCAAATCGGAAGCGAGGTGCTGAGCGCCACGCGGGCGCTCGCTTCGACTCCTGACCCGGCCAGCGCGAGCTCGGGGCGGACGGTGTTCACCGACGTTGCTGGCCGCACCTTCATCCATCTGCCGCTGACCATCGCAGCGACCTTGCTCGGGCTACTCCTTGCCGCGGTCTTGTTCCTCGCCTGGCGCCGTGACACCATCGGCAAGCCGCTGCTGCTGACGCTCGGCATGGTAATCGGCGGAAGCGTGGCCGCGGGCGTCGCCGCGACCATTCTCAATCTGCTGCGCCCCGGAGATTTCTGGAGGGCCTATCCACTCGTCACCTATCTCGCGCTGTACGCCTTGCTGCTGATGGTCATGGCAGCGCTTTGGGCCCGGCTCGGCCGCGGGATCGACCGCTCGCAAATTCGCGCGGCGGCGTGGCTTTTGATCCTGCTCCTCGGCAGCGCCCTTAGCCTCGCCTTGCCCGGAGCGACCATCTTCTTCCTGATCGGCCCAGCCCTGGCGCTCGCCGGAATTGCCATCGACCGAAAGTCGCCGATACTCGCCATTATTTTACAGCTGCTCGCCGCGATCCTCCAGTTTCTGATGTTCGCGGAGCTGCTCGCTTTGGTCGAGATGCTACTGATCGACGGACCATTGTGGGCGTTCTCGCCGCTCGCCGCATTGGCCGTGCTGCCGCTGCTCGTGGAACTCGAGCCCACGCGGCTGCGCCCGGCGATGGCTCTTACCGCAGTCATGGCTCTCGGTCTGACTGCCGCGTCGCTGGCAATGCCGCGCGCGAGCGCCGAGCGCCCGCTGGGCATGAGCATCGACTATTTCCGTGATGCGAATCACGCTTCCGCGAGCTGGGGCATTGCCACCAAGCAAGCGCCGCTGCCAAGCGATTTCCCCGGCCGATGGCACAAGGGGATCCTGCCCTATAACGGGCGGACCCGCTGGATCGCACCGGCACCGTTCATCCCCACGCCAGTGGCAACAGCGCGCGTGATTTCCGGCGTACCGGCAGGAAGCGGGCGGCGCATCCGCATCGCTTTATCGCTGAGCGGCGGCGATGCCGTTGCGATCCGCTTTCCCGAGCACAGCAAGGTACTCGCTCTTGGATTACCCGGCGAAGCGATGGCGATCCCGCCGACCGGCGAACCGGCCAAAGCAATGCTCCGCTGCGCCGGACGATCGTGCGACGGATTGGTCGTTGAGGCCATTCTCGGCGATGCGCGGCCAATTACGCTCGAGCTCTACTCGATCCGCTTCGGCCTCCCACCACAGGGCGCTCCGCTCGTCGCCGCGCGCCCGCGCAATGCCATCCCGCAATATGCGCCCGACTCCACGATCACGCGCAATCAAGTGAAGCTCTGACCGACTCGGCAACGATGTGCTATGGGAAGTGCCGGCGCCCGGCGCTGACGGTCAATGACTCGAACCCGCCGGACGGCACCATTCAAAGGAGGTGTCATGGCGACCTACACCATCGCTCGACCGGCGAGGCATAACGCCTTCGATATCCCCGTCAGGCAAATCACCGACGAGGATCTCAGGATCGCGCTTCGTCAGGGGCTCGACGATTTCCTCGACCTCCGCGGCGACCTATTCTTCGCCGGGCTGATCTACACTCTGATTGGTCTCCTAGCGGTAGCGATGACTGCCAACATGCCGCTGCTGCCCTTGTTCCTCCCCGTCGTCGCCGGCGTCGGGCTGCTCGGGCCAGTCGCCGCGCTGGGGTTTTACGAGCTCGCCCGGCGGCGCGAGGTCGGTGAGGAGGTCCACTGGTTCAACTTCGTCGACGTGCGCAAGCGCCCGACGGTCGACGACATGGGAATGGTTGCCGGCCTGCTGCTGGTGATCTTCTTCGCCTGGCTGATCGCCGCCGGTGTCCTCTACGTCATGCTGTTCGGCTGGAACGCACCGGCGTCTGTGGCCGATTTCATCACGCAAGTATTCACGACCCCGCGCGGCTGGGCATTGATCGCCATCGGCGGCGTATTAGGGGTGATCTTCGGCTGGTCGGTGCTGGCCCTGAGCGTTGTCTCACTTCCTATGCTCGTCGACCGGGATGTCAGCGCGTCCGAGGCGGTCTCGGCATCGTGGCGCGCCGCCGGCGCAAATCGAAGCGAGATGCTTCGCTGGGGCCTCGTTGTGACCGTCCTGCTGGCGCTTGGCTCAATCCCGCTTTTCGTCGGCCTGGCTTTCGTGTTGCCGTGGCTCGGCTATTCGACCTGGCACCTCTACACGCGCCTGGTCGATCGCGACGCAATCAAGGCGCGTCGCGGCGGCTAGTCTCGTTCACTGGGCCGCGACGATGCCGTGCGCGCTGAGGAATTGAAGAATCGCATTCCAGCGGTGGGCCGATGTCTTGGGCGACCCCGAACGGTGCGTTTCACCGGGATACAGCATCATCTCGAACGGCCTGTCCTCGTGCTGCAACTTCGCGATGAGCTCGGAGCTGTTCTCGAAGAACACATTATCGTCCGACATGCCGTGGATGATCAGCAGCGGATCGGTAATCCGGCCGCTATCGGCAATTGCGTCTGACTTCGCATAGGCCGCCGCGTCGGCTTGCGGCGTGCCCATATACCGTTCGGTGTAGGCAGTGTCGTACAGTTCCCACTTCGTCACCGGGGCACCGGCGATCCCTGCGCCATATAGTCCTGGATCCGCTTCGAGCTGCTTCAAAGTCATGTAACCGCCGTAGGACCAGCCGTAGATCGCGATCTTGCGCGGATCGACGAACGGAAGCGACTTGAGATACTCGGCGCCCGCCTTCTGATCCTCGACCTCGACCGAACCCATGGCGCGATAGATCTGTTTCTCAAACTCGACGCCGCGGTTCGGACTGCCGCGATTGTCCAGGTAGAAGATGATGTAGCCCCTATCGACCAGCGCCTCGTCGAGCGGGGTGATCCAGCCTTTGGTGACCTCCTGCCCGGTTGGCCCACCATAATGTTCGAAGAACACCGGATAGCGCTTGCCCGCTTCGAGCGGCGGCGTGATCATCTTCCAATAGAGCGCCGAGCCGTCGGCGGCCTTGATGGTCCCGAATGTCGGCAGCCGATGCCTGGCGAGATACGGTGCGTAAGCGTGATTGGCGTCGAGCTTGTTCTCCTCGACCCAGGTCAGCCGTTTACCGCTCTCGTCGGCAAGATAGACCTGCGGCGGCTGGCTCGGCGACGAGCGCGTAACCAGCAAGGTATGCCCGTGCTTGTCCATCGATGCGTCATTGGCAAAAGCGAGATCGGTGAGCCGTTGCGGGGCGCCAGGTTGGAGATAATCGAGCGAGTAGACTTGCCCCGCCAGTACGTCGTCCTTGGTCCCGGTGAAGAACAGCTGGTGAGATTTCTGGTCCACCCCCGCAAGGCCCTTCACGACCCAGGGGCCGTTGGTCAGCTGCGTCCATTTGCCGTCGGCGAACCGGTAGAGATGGCCGAAGCCATCGCGCTCGGACCACCAGATCAAGCTGCCATCATCAAGAACTTTGTAGTCGTCGCTAAGGTTGATCCAGTGGCCGGGCGCCGCCTTCTCGCTGAAGAGGACACGGCTCTTTCCCGTGGTTGGATCGACGGCGAGCATGTCGAGCACGGTTTGCGCCCGATCCAAGCGTTGGACGTAGAGCTTCTTCCCGTCGCGGGCCCAGTCGACCCTGGCCAGGTAGATGTCGCGGTTCGATCCAAGGTCGACCTGGATCTTGTGGCCCCCGGTTGGGTCCAGCACGAACAGGGACACGTTGGCGTTGGGCCTGCCAGCCGCGGGATAGCGTTGCTGGTAGGTCGTGGTGCCGGCGGCGCCGATCGCCGCGCGGGTCAGGACATCGACGGGGCTATCATCGTAACGCTCGACGGCAATCCGCGCGTCATTTGGCGACCACCAATAGCCGGTGTAGCGGTGCAGTTCCTCCTGGGCGATGAATTCAGCCTCGCCCCAATGAACAAGGGCGCCCTGAGCCGGAGTGACCGGTTTTACCGGGCTACCAAGCGGCCCGACCCACAACCGGTTGGCGCGGACGAACGAAAGGTACTTGCCCTTCTCGCTGAGGGCTGAGTTGAGCGTGTCCCCCTTGCCGGTTCCTTTGGCCTGCCGAACCGTACCGTCGACACCCGCCAGGTAAAGCACGCCGTCGAGCGGGACGAGGATCGACTTGCCGTCGGCCGACCAGTCGTAGGTCACGATGCCCTTGAGGCTGACCGTGCCCTTGCGCTCGCGCTGCATCTTCTCGGCCTCGGACATCGTCTGCCCGGTGCCGAGTTTCTGGGAATCGACCAGCATCGACCACTTGCCGGTCTGTCGGTCGAAAGCCCACAGGTCATAGCGCTGCAGGTCGTCGGGGCGGTTGCGAAGGACGGCGAGGTAACGGCCGTCGGGCGACAATTTCGGCGACCGCGGGACCGCACCACTCAACGACGGGCTGTCGAAGACCCGCTCGATCGTCAGCGGTTTCTGGGGGACACCGGCAGGCGGCGCGGCGGCGATGAGGAGCGGCAATACGGCAGCGGCAAGGATACGCATGCCGTGTTTCTAACGGCTGCGTTCCTTGCCGCAACTGCCGTGTTGAAAAGCTTAGGCTTCGGTTGCCTCGGTCTCGGCGCCCTGCCCGCCCGGAATGTCGCGCTGGATGGTGCGGCGCTCGGCGATGCGGGCAGCCTTACCGGTACGGCCACGCAAATAGTAAAGCTTGGCGCGGCGGACGTCGCCGCGGCGCACGACCTCGATATGGTCGATGATCGGCGAATAGAGCGGGAAGACGCGCTCGACACCTTCGCCGAAGCTGATCTTGCGGACGGTGAAGCTGGAGCCGACGCCCTTGTTGGCGCGGGCGATGCACACGCCCTCGAAATTCTGGACGCGGGTGCGGTCGCCTTCGATCACCTTGACGCCGACGCGCAACGTGTCTCCTGGGCGAAATTCGGGAACGGGCTTTTCCTTGGTCAGCGCGTCGATCGCTTCGCGCTCCAGGGTCTCGATCAGGTTCATTTCTTTTTTGCCTTCGTATTTCGTCGCCGCGCGCCAGAGGGCGGTGCCTGCGATGCGCCCCCGTGGCGCTCGATCAGGTCCGGCCGCCTTAGCCGTGTGTCGTTGACCGCTTGCTCGTGTCGCCACGCCGCGATCCTCGCATGATCCCCCGACCGCAGCACTTCGGGGATCGTGCGCCCTTCCCACTCTACAGGTCGGGTATAGTGCGGATATTCCAGGAGACCTTGCTCGAAGCTCTCCTCCTCTCCGCTGGAGGCCGCGCCCATTACCCCGGGGAGCAGCCTTACGCAAGCATCGAGGATCACCATCGCGCCGAGTTCACCGCCCGAGAGGACATAGTCGCCAACGGACACAGGTTCGATGGAGCGGGCGTCGAAGATTCGCTCATCGAATCCCTCGAAGCGGCCGCACAGCAGGATCACGCCATCACCCCCGGCGAGCTCACGCACGCGGGCCTGGGTCAGCGGGGCGCCGCGCGGCGACAGCGCGAGCATCGGGCGGCTGTCGGCAACACTGTCCAGTGCAGCAGCAACCACGTCGGGTCTAAGTACCATCCCTGCCCCGCCCCCCGCAGGCGTGTCGTCGACGCTGCGGTGCTTGTCAGTGGCAAAGTCGCGGATGTTGGTGGCGTTGAGGCTCCAGATGCCATCCTCGAGTGCCCGTCCGGCGAGGCTTGCGCCCAGCGGGCCCGGGAACATGTCCGGATAGAGTGTCAGGACGGAAGCGCGGAAGGTCATTCGAAAATATCCCCAACATTTTCCTCGCTTCGGTCGCCGATCAGATAAGCCGTCAGCAACGCAATGACGGTGCCGATTAGGTACAAAACCACGGCCGCGATGACTAACATCATCGCTCCAGCCATCGCCATTCCGCAGGCATCCACGCCGCAGGCTTCCTTTGAGGCTGTTGCCGCGCTCACGAAGACAACAATGCAAAGTAAAATGAGTACGGCTGGCACAGGCACAGCGGACAGGAAGACAATCCAGCCCTTCCTCCACCGGGAACGACGTAGCAACAAGACGCCCACAATCGCCAAGATTGCCTCAAAGGTGATCGCTCCAACGACCCAACTTGTCGGCGCCAAGGATTGCATGCCCTTCTCCACCTTTCGTTTCGTTCCGGAACCGCCGCTATCACAATCCATTGGGCTGCGCATGGACGAGCCGATCCTCGATTGTCTGCGAAGATGGGACTAGGCGAGGAACTCGGGATCGAGGGTGATCCGTCCCTCTTCGAGATCCGCGATTCCGGGTTTGAAGGGAATAAGGGAACGCTTCCCATCATGGAGTTCGATTTCGAGCAGGTCGCCAGCGCCGTAGTTCTCGACAGCCACTACCGTACCGATTCTATTCCCCGCCGCATCCACTGCCGGCAATCCAATCAAGTCGACGTGATAATATTCGCCCTCCTCGAGCGGCGGCAGCGCCGAGCGGTCGACCTCGACCAGCGAGCCGCGCAATGCCTCGGCCGCCGACCGGTCGTTGACGCCCTCAATGCGCGCGACCGCCGTCTTCCCGGTGTCGCGAACCGACAGCAGGCGCCGCTCGGTATTCCCTACGTACAGCTTCTCGTGGACGGACAGGTTCTTGCCGCTGTCGCTGAACAGCTTCAGCCGGACCTCGCCCTTGACGCCATGCGCGCCGGCGACGGCGGCAAGCGATATTCTACGCTCGCCGCCGTTCATGATCAGGCCTGGGTATCCTCAGCGGCGCCCTCGGCGGGCTCCTCGCTCGATTCACTCTCGGCAGCCGCCTCGGCGCCCTCGGGCGAACCCTCGGTCGGCGGAGCGACATCGTCCGCGCCCTCGGCAGGAGCTTCAGCGGACTCGCCGGCCTCGGCTTCCTTCGCAGCCGTGTCAGCAACTGGCTCTTCGACCGGCAGGTCAGCCGTATCTGCGGGAGCCTGCTCGGCCGCAAATTCGCCAGTTGCTGCCTCAGCGGCCGGCTCCCCGGTCGGCAGATCGGCGGTGTCCGCAGGAGCCTGCTCGGCCGCAATCTCTTCGGCTTCGGTCGGTGGTGTCTGCTCACTGACTTCGTCCGCAATCGCTTCGGCCTCAGGCGTCGGCTCGGCGGTCGCTTCCTCGACGGCCTCGGCGATCACCGCCTCGGCCTCTTCTGGAGCAGGAGCTTCCTCCTGCGGCGCGTTGGCTGCGGCTTCGGCGTCCGCAGCCTTCTTCGCGCGCTCTTCGATGCGCTCCTTGGCCTTCTCGCCGGGTTCGCCCTTGTTGGGATTGTTGCGCGCGGCCCGCTCGCGGATGCCGGCGGCGTCGAGGAAGCGCAGCACGCGGTCCGACGGTTGTGCGCCGACACTCAGCCAATGCGAAATGCGGTCCGCATCGAGTTTCACACGCTCGGGCGAATCCTTCGCCAGCAGCGGATTGTAGACCCCGACCTTCTCGATGAAGCGGCCGTCACGGGCGTTGCGGCTATCTGCCACGACGATCCGGTAATAGGGCCGCTTCTTCGAGCCGCCGCGTGAGAGACGAATTGCAACTGCCATTCTAACTTCCTTTCGTAAAACGTTCTATTTCTTTGAAAACTTGTCGAAACCGGGCGGCAGGTTGAATGGCGATCCGCCAAGACCCGGGAGAGCCGGGGATCCACCACCGCCGAGGCCAGGCAAACCGCCTGCTCCGCCACCGCCCAAGCCGCCAAGACCACCGCCGCCACCGAACATGGCGGCTAGCTTGCCGAGGCCGCCCATCTTCTTCAGCCGCTTCATGACCGTGGACATTTCCTGGTGCATCTTCAGGAGCTTGTTGATCTCCTGGACGGTCGTGCCGGAGCCCTTCGCAACGCGGATCTTGCGCTTGGCGTTGATGATCTCGGGCTTCGCGCGCTCCTTCGCCGTCATCGACGACAGCATCGCCTCCATGTGGACCAGCGCCTTGCTGTTCTGCGCCTGGTCCATCGCTCCCTTCATGCCCTTCATGCCCGGCATCATTCCGGCCAGCGCACCGAGGCCGCCCATCCGCTGCATCTGGCGCAGCTGCGACCACAAATCGTCGAGGTCGAACTTCCCCTTCGCCATCTTGGCCGCGAGCTTCTCGGCTTCCTCGACCTGGATCGTCTCCGCGGCGCGCTCGACCAGGCTGACGACATCGCCCATGCCGAGGATGCGGCCGGCAACGCGGTCGGGGTGAAAGGCCTCGAGCTTGTCGATCGCCTCGCCGACGCCGGCGAACTTGATTGGCTTGCCCGTGACCGCGCGCATCGACAGCGCGGCGCCGCCGCGAGCATCGCCGTCCATCCGGGTGAGGATCACGCCGGTGAGGTCGACATCGGCGGCGAAACCCTTGGCCACGTTGACGGCGTCCTGGCCGGTCAGGCTATCGACCACGAGCAAGGTCTCGGTCGGAGCCGATGCCGCAGCGACGGCCTTCATCTCGGCCATCAGCTGGTCGTCGACATGGAGACGGCCCGCGGTGTCGAGCAGGACCACGTCATAGCCCTGCAACTTCGCCGCATTGAGCGCGCGCCGGGCGATATCGACCGGCTGCTGGCCCGCGACCACCGGGAGCGTGTCGACCTCGGCCTGTCGGCCGAGCACCGCCAGCTGCTCCTGTGCGGCGGGGCGCGCGACGTCGAGTGACGCCATCAGCACCTTCTTGTGCTCGCGCTCCGTCAGGCGCTTGGCCAGCTTGGCCGTGGTCGTCGTTTTGCCGGAACCCTGAAGGCCGACCATCATGATCACGGCGGGCGGGCTCACTTTGAGGTTGAGCTCGGCCGTCTCAGAGCCCAGCGTCTCGATCAGCGCGTCGTTGACGATCTTGACGACCATCTGGCCCGGAGTGACCGAACGCAGGACCTCCTGACCGACCGCTCTTTCAGTGACCTTGTCGACGAAATCGCGTGCGACCGGCAGGGCGACATCGGCTTCGAGCAAGGCGACACGGACCTCGCGCATCGCCGAGCGCACGTCCGCCTCGCTGAGCGCGCCGCGCCCGCGAAGCCGGTCGAATACGCTGCCGAGCCGATCGCTCAACGTGTCGAACATTCAAATCTCCTCAGCGACGTCAAACGCCCCAAACGCAAATGCGCCGGCGGACGAAACCTCGTTGGCCGGCGTGCACCCATGGGCGCTCAACATCGATGTATGTCCTGTGGACGGTGGCGCGCTTAGCGGATGAGCGCCGCAGAGGCAAGGATCAGCGCTTGGGGCCGCCCCCTCCGGGCTTCCCGCCGCCGCCACCACCCTTCGGCGGCCGACCGCCGCGGCGATGCCCCTGGGCGGGTCCGCGCGGCGGCCCGCGCCGGTCGCCGGAGCCAGGCCGCTGACGCTCGGGTACCCGGTCCATCGGCCGCGACTGGCGCATCTGCTCGCGCGGTCCGACCGCATAGCCCTCCTTGAGAAGCTGG
>JAZKBB010000013.1:0-29193 GCA_040388865.1 Pseudomonadota bacterium
GAAGGGCTGGACGACTCCGACCTGCCCGAACACCTGGCAAGTCCCGCGGATCACGCCAGCCTTCGGATCCTCGAGTACGAAGACGTACAGGTCGGCTTCCTGCCGCTCCTCCTCGCGCGCAAACGACAGCGCCGATCGTTCGAGCTTGGCCACCAAGGTTCCGCGGTCGGCGGGCAGGTTGGTGAAGCCGCCGCCGGTCAGCTTGGCCATCTGGTAGATGGCGCGGAAATCCTCGCCGGTCGCCGGGCGGACGCGAAAGCTCATGCGCCCTCCGCCAGGCGAAGGATTGTCAGCGCGCTCAAGGCGGCGCGCTCGGCCATGCTGTCGGCGATCAGATATTCCTCCGGACTGTGGATTTTGCCGCCACGGACGCCCATCGTGTCGACCACCGGCACGCCGCAAGCCGCGATATTGTTGCCGTCGCAGACGCCGCCGGACGGTTGCCAGCCGATGTGTTGCCCCAGATCCGCGCCAGCCTGCCTTACCAGGTTGAACAGCGCTTCCGCTTCACGCGTCAGGGGCTTGGGAGGACGCCCGAAGCCGCCCTGCGCTTCTATTGCGACCTCTCGCTCCTCCGTCACGGCGGACACAGCGTCGGAAATCGCCTGTTTCGCTTCGGCCTCAATGTCTGGGTCGCGCGGGCGCAGATTGACGCGAAGCACCGCGAGATCGGCGACGACATTGCTTGGTCCGCCGCCCTCGATGCGCGACGGGTTTACGGTGAGGCCGTCGTGCTTCAGCGCCTCGAGCCGAAGGGCAAGGTCGGCAGCCGCGGTCAGCGCATTACGGCCCTCTTCGGGGTTGCGCCCCGCATGGGCCGATCGGCCGCGCACGACGAAGGCGAAATTGCCGCTCCCCGGCCGCGCCCCGGCGAGCGTGCCGTCGGGCAGCGCCGCCGGCTCGTAGGTCAGGGCCGCGCGCTTGCCTTGGGCGGCGCGGGCGAGCAGCTCAGCCGAGGCCGGTGATCCGACCTCTTCGTCGCTGTTGATCACGATCTCGTAGCCGACGCGGTCGGCGGACGCGGTTCGCTCGACCGCCTTCAGCGCCGCGAGCATGACCGCCAGCCCGCCCTTCATGTCGGCGACGCCCGGCCCGTTCAGCACGCCGTCTTCAAGCCAGCGCGTTTCCTGAAACGCATGGTTGGCGTCGTAGACCGTGTCCATGTGCCCGGTGAGCAACAGCTGGATTGGCGCAGTCGGACGCACGGTGAGGTGCAGATGGCGACCATGTGCGATCTTTACCGTTCGGCCCGTGGCATCAACCGCTTCAACCGGCGCCGGATTCTCGAGCCGCAGAATTCCCGGGAGCGCCGCGAAGGCGTCAACCAGCAAGTCGGCCATTCGCTCGAGCCCGGCCAGATTGCGCGAGCCGCTGTTGATCGCGGCCCACGCCAGCACCTGATCGCGCATGGGCTCCGCGCCCGCGCGTTCGACGACCGCGCGCTCGTTCGACCTTAATTCCGCCATGGAAACGGCTCTAGCGGGCCGGCTTGAGCCGCGCCACCCCGCCTAGACGGACACAATCACTGGCTTGCAACCGAGCACTTCCGCAAGGCGTACGAAGCGCCGTTCGACCTGATCGCCGATCAACGCTTCCTCGCCGCGCCGAACGCTAAGCTCGATCATGCCGTCGCGCGCTGCGAGGCTCGTCCGCTTCAGCACCGACCCGACCCCACCCGAAAGCCGCTGGCCGAGGCGCATCGCTTCGCCCCAGCAATGGGCGCGCTTCAGCTGCCCGTCCCTGCACAATTGGACCAGTCGTTCGTCTGGCAGCGCGTCGCGGCCGAAATTGGCCGAGAGCGCCTGGGCCATGATCACGCGGCCGGCGGGGCTGACCGCTACCCAATTGCCGTGAAGCGCCATTTCGATGCCGCGATCCGCGCGGAAGCCGGGATTGGCCTGCCAGGCGACATCGGCAAGCAAACACGAAGCCAGGCGCAGGCGGCGCATCGCCGGCGCATCGTCGAACACGGGCGCGATCCACTCGTCGAGCAGGTCGCCATGTTGACCGAAGCGATGCTCGCCGCCGCCGGCATGTCGTGCTTCCTCGATGAGCGGATCGATCCCCCGCTGGCTCGCCTTCAAGTTCGAAAAGAGCAGCCCCTCGCGGATGCCGTACGTCGAGACGATCAGCTGTGAGGGCTCGATCTCATCGACGATCAGTTCGAGCAGCATCGCCGCCACTGGAGACGTGGCGAGGCGGGGCGGTGCGGCGGCGCCGGCAAGCCGCGGGTCGTGCGCCCGCACCAGCTTTCGCAGTTCCTTCGCCCGCGCCGGCTTCATTCGGTATTGATGGGTGATCGGCAGCGGGAAGTCGGTTGCGAGCATGTCGATGCGCGCGAGCGCGCGCCACGACCCGCCGACCATCGTGAATGGACGCCCGCGCCCGCGCTCCTTGAGCGGCGATTCCTTGAGTGCCGCCTTCAGCGCCTTACGCGCCGCCCGTTCGCCTTCATCGTCGGCCCGAAGTCTGAGGACGCCGAGCGGCACCGATATGCCGCCTTCGGCGCATCCTAACCCGACCTCGACCAACTCGAGGCTGCCGCCGCCGAGGTCACCGACGATGCCGTCCGCTTCGGGAATGCCCGACAGCACGCCTTCGCCGGCCAACCGCGCTTCTTCTTCCGCGCTCAATGTTTGGCAGTCGAAGCCGATGCGTTCGACCTCACGTACGAACTCGGGGCCATCCTCGGCGTCGCGGATCGCCGCGGTTGCCACGACGTAGCTTCGCTTCACATTCATGTGGGTGAGCAGAAGCTTGAACCGCTTCAGTGCGCCAAGAGCCTTGTCGCGCGCATCGCCAGGAAGGCGTGCCGACCGGTCGATGCCGGCGCCGAGCCCCGCCAGGACTTTTTCGTTGAAGATCGGGGTCGGGACGCGCGCCGGGCCGGCATAGACGACAAGCCGGACCGAGTTAGACCCGATGTCGATGATCGCAACGGGTTCGGTGGTGGCCAGGGCTCAACGCCCCCGGTGGAAGCGGAGCTTGGGCACCTTGCGGCCCTTCTTCAGCGCCTGGCCGCGGCCCGACAGGCTCGGGTTCGACATGAAATAATCGTGCAGGTTGAACGCCTGGTCCGCCTTTGGGGCCAGCCGCGTAGACGAGCCGTCGGGCTCGAGCCGCCAGCTTTGCTCATTGTCGATCAGGTTGGCGACCATCACCTGGTCGAGCAGCTGGGCATGCACCGTCGGGTTTTCGATCGGCAGCATATATTCGATCCGGCGATCGAAATTGCGCGGCATCCAGTCTGCCGAGCTGATGTACACTTTCGCATCGGCGTGCGGCAGACCGTGACCGTTCGCGAACGCCCACAGCCGGGCATGTTCGAGAAACCGGCCGACGATCGATTTGACGTAGATGTTGTCGCTCAGGCCTTTGACGCCTGGGCGCAGGCAGCAAATGCCGCGGATAACGAGGTCGATCGGCACGCCCGCGCCGCTCGCTTCATAGAGCTTGTCGATGATCGCCGGGTCGAGCAGCGAATTCATCTTCGCCCAGATGCCAGCCGGCTTGCCCGCGCGCGCATTGGCGATCTCGACATCGATCAGGCGGATCAGCTCGGGCCGCATCTGCGCCGGCGAGATCGCCAGCTGCTTGAGGTTTCGGGGCTCGAGATAGCCGGTGATGTAATTGAAGAGCTTGGCGACATCCCGCCCGATCTGCGGATTGGCGGTGAAGTAGCTAAGGTCGGTGTAGATCCGCGCCGTGACCGGGTGATAATTGCCGGTGCCGAAGTGGCAGTAGGTGCGAAAGCCTTTCTCCTCGCGCCGCACGACCATCGACACCTTGGCGTGCGTCTTCCACTCGATGAAGCCGTACACGACCTGGACCCCGGCGCGTTCGAGCGCACTCGCCCACATCAAATTCTGCTCTTCGTCGAAGCGGGCCTTGAGTTCGATGACCGCGGTCACCGACTTGCCCGCCTCGGCGGCGTCAATCAGCGCGCGGATGATCGCCGACTGCTTGCCGGCGCGATACAGCGTCTGCTTGATCGCGATCACGTCGGGATCGGCGGCGGCCTGCTGGATGAACTCCACTACCACTTCGAAACTCTCGTAGGGGTGGTGGACGAGGAGATCCTTCTCACGGATCGCCGCAAAACAATCGCCGCCATGCTCACGGATTCGCTCCGGAAAGCGCGGATTGAACGGCGGGAACTTGAGGTCGGGCCGGTCTTCCTCGACCAGCTGCGACAAGTCGGTCATGCCGAGGAAGCCGCGCGTTTCGGACGTGATCGCGTTGGCCGCGTCGAGCCCTTCCTTGACCTCGTTGACCAAGGTCTCTGGCATGCCCGGCTCAAGCTCGAGCCTCACCACGCGGCCGCGGCGCCGGCGCTTGATCGCCGTGCGGAAGTAAAGCGCGAGATCCTCGGCCTCTTCCTCGACCTCGATGTCGCTGTCGCGGATGATCCGGAACGCGCCGCCGCGCAGGACCTCATACTTTGGGAACAGATAGCCGGTCTTGCGCCGGATCAGCGTTTCCAGTGCAATATAGCGTCCGTTCTCTCCTGGGATGCGGATGAACCGCGGCACGCTCGCCGGCGCCATGATCAGCTCGCGGACATTCGTCTTGCCCTTCTTCAGCTCGAAAATAAGGCTGAGGCCGCGGTTGAAGATGAACGGAAAGGGGTGCGCCGGGTCGATCGCCTGCGGCGTTAGCACCGGGAATATCTGTTCGCGAAAGTGGACGTCGAGCCACGCCTCGGCCTCGGCGTCGAGCGGCTCGTCGCCGATCACCGCCATGCCGGCGGCAGGAAGCTCGCGCTGCAGCGCCGCCCACACATCGTGCTGCGCGGTGACCAGCCGGTCGGCCTCGATGACGATCGCGCCCAGCTGCTGCGAGGGCGTCAGGCCGTCGATCGAGAATTCCTCGACGCCCAGCATCTGGTGAGCCTTGAGGCCGGCCACGCGGACCATGAAGAATTCGTCGAGGTTGCTCGCCGAGATCGAGAGGAAGCGGACACGCTCGAGCAGCGGGTGAGAAGGGTTGGAGGCTTCCTCAAGCACGCGGCGATTGAACGCCAGCCAGCTCAATTCGCGATTGAAGTAGCGCGCGTCGGCGGCCGCGGCCGGAGCGCTGACGACCGATCCCTCCGGAGATGCCTCCATCAGCTCGTCACGTAGGGAAAGGCCGCGGCTCTTGTGATCCAAATCATGTCGCCAAACTGAAACAGAGGCTCATTACAAAGATGTGACGGAAAATGGTACGAGCGCTCGCCTGCGCAACGAACCCAAGGGGAATGGCGTGCCGAAGGACAAGAAGAAAAAAGACAAGAAGGACAAGAAGAAAGGCAAGAACGGGCCGTCGAAGGCGGTTAAGCGCCTCAAGACCCTCGCCGAAAACCCGCTGGTGGCCGATGTCGTCGCCGCCGCCTTGGTCGGCATGGCAAGTGCGCTCAAGGATTCGGACAAGGCGCGGCGCCTCGCTGGCCGGGCGAGCGATGAGCTCGGCAAAATGGCCAAAAGCAACACCAAGCAAGGCAGCGCAATGTGGGACCTGGCATTGAACATTGGCCGCCGCACGCTCGACACGCTGTCCGATGAGCTCAAAGCCGACGGGAAGAAGGCCAAGCGATAGATTCTCAGGCAGCCGGCAGGTACTCGGAGAACTCCGCAATCAGCCGCCGGTAAAGGTCGCGCTTGAACGGCACGATCAGGTCCGGGAGCCGAGCCGGCTCGACCCATCTCCACTCGCGGAATTCCGGATGCTTGGTGGCGATGTTGATGTCGCTGTCGCGGCCGAGGAAGCGGCACAGGAACCATTCCTGGTCCTGGCCGATCCATTTGCCGCCCCACAGCTTTCCGCGAAGCTCTTCCGGCAGGTTATATTTCAGGCGCTCGGGGCATAGGGCGATGCGCTCGACCAGGTGCGGCGCAATCCCGGTCTCTTCCTTCAGCTCTCGAAGCGCCGTCGCCCACGGCTCCTCGCCCGGATCGATCCCGCCCTGCGGCATCTGCCAGGCGTCGTCGGTGTTATCGATCCTGGCGCCGACGAACACCTTGCCCTCGCTGTTGAGTAGCATCACGCCGACGCCACGGCGGTACTTGCCTGCGTTGCTCATCGCGCGCGCTCCACCCACGGTTTGAGATATGCGAGGCAGTGCTCGAGATCGTCATTCGCCGACGGCACCGCTTTCCTGAGATTGATGAAGCCGTGGACCGTGCCCGGCGCTTCCCAGTAGATCGTTTCGACGCCCGCTTCGGCGCAGCGCGCTGCATAGGCGCGGCCTTGGTCGCGGATCGGGTCGAGGCCGGCAGTCAGGACGAAGGTCGGCGGTAATTCGGCGACGCCCTTCAGCATCGGGCTGTAGCGCCAGTCGCCGTGGGGCCCGGCGTAGCTTTCCTCGAACCAGTCCATGCTCGCCTTGGTCAGCAGGAAGCCCTGGTTGAACTCATCGTAGCTCGGATAGTGAATCTTCGGGTCGGCGGCCGGATAGATCAGCCACTGTCCGGCGACCGAAACCGCTGCCGGTTCGTCGCGCAGTGCCGCGCTGACCGCGGCCGCGAGATTTCCCCCCGCGCTGTCCCCGGCGAGGAACAGGCTTGTCGCCGTGCGCGCCAGTTCCGACGGCCCGCTAGCGATCCAGCGAACGGCGGCGAGCGAATCGTCGAATGCGGCGGGGAACGGGTGCTCGGGAGCCAACCGGTAGTCGACCGAGATCACCGGCAGGTCGAGCTCGATCGCCAGATGGATGCACAATGGATCATGCGTTTCGAGCCCGCCAATGACCCAGCCGCCGCCGTGGATGAAAACGAGGCACGGTCCCGGGGCGCGGGCCTCTCGCGCATCGTAGAGCCGCAGCGGCACCGGTCCTTCGATGTCGCGCATCACGGCAATGTCGCGCGCCGGCGCGTCGAGCGCATAGCGGCCGGCGACCATCATCTGCCGAGCGCCCTCCGGCCCGACCTCGTGGCTTTTAGGGCCAGGCAGGTTGTCGAGAAATTCGAGCAGCTGCCGGACGTCGGGCCTGACGAAGTGATCAACCATCAGTGGTCATTGCGGAGACTCGCATTCGCAAGCAAGCGCCGATGGCGTACTTTCACGATCGCTTGTCGAGGTCGTGCTTGAGAGCCTCAATCGCGGCTTCGATGATGTCGATGTTCTGGAGATAAGCATTGGCAGAGCTCAGATGGAGCGCGAGTTCGCCCGCGAGCAAGGGATGCGCGCGAAGAGCCTTCTCGGCAGCCGCCGCTTCGCCCGGATTGAGACGTAGCGCGCAATCGGCCGGTAAGATGAAGACGTCCTCATCTGCCGCGTCCCGCACCAGGCGATCGCCGCAACGTGCTCGGATTGCACTTTGGATGCTGTTGGGGATGACCAGGCGTACGTCGTCCCGATACCGGGTCTGCATGACCACCAGTCCGACTTGAGTGTAGTCTTGTGTCATGACGGCGCCGAGATGACGCCGCAGGCCCGGGTCGTCGATATTGCGCAACTGGTCGCCGCCAAAGACGAGGGTCCAGCTCTGCCCGTTGATGCCGACACCGTAAATCTGGCTCGCCTGGTACGCGGCAATGACGAACTGCGCGTCGCTTATCCTGGGGTCGCCGTTCCATCCGGCTAGCGCCACGTCTGCATAGTGCCGCGTGAGTTGATAGTATCTCCTGATGGAAGCGAAGTAGTCGATCTCACCGTTGAGCTCGGGCCGTAGCTGCTCCAGGGTACGGGTAGTCTGCTCCTTCTGCAGCCGTGCCTCGTTCCAGTTCGACACCTGGTTGCCGACGAACACGCCGACGATGACGATTGCCAGCTCGATCGCGATGGTCGTCCAGTTCTGCGTGCGCAGTTCAGCGGACAAGCGGCGTAGGATCATGTTTGGCGGCTCCTCGCGCGCTCATTGCTGCCCCGAAACTATAGCAGAGGTAGCGAAAGGCAATCGGCAAGCCTATTCTGTGACGCATGGCGACTGCCACGCATCAACTCACTGATTCCGAAGCCCGGGCCCACCCGCCGGGCGAAGCCGTCGTCGTGCGCTTCGCCGGAGACAGCGGCGACGGCATGCAACTGACCGGCGGGCAGTTCACGCTGTCGACCGCGCTTGCCGGCAACGACCTCGCGACCTTCCCTGATTTCCCAGCCGAGATCCGCGCGCCGCAGGGCACGACGTTCGGGGTCTCGGCCTTCCAGATCAATTTCGGATCGACCGCGATCGAGACCGCCGGCGACCAGCCCGACGTGCTGATCGCGATGAACCCGGCGGCGCTGAAGGTGAACGCCGACAGCCTGCGCGAGGGCGGGCTGATCATTGCCGACGAGGGCGAATTCACCGCGCGCAATCTCGCCAAGGCGGGTTACGAGCAGAGCCCGCTCGAGGACGACAGCCTCGCCAAATGGCAAGTCGTCCACTTCAACATCTCGCAGCTGACCCTCGATTCCGTGAAGCCGTTCGGGCTCGGCAACAAGGAAGCGCTGCGCTGCAAGAACATGTGGACGCTGGGCCTGGCGCTGTGGATGTTCGACCGCGACCGCGCGCCGATCGTCGACTGGCTCAAGACCAAGTTCGCGAAAGCGCCCGAACTCGCCGAAGCCAATATCGCCGCGCTCAACGCGGGCCATGCCTATGGCGAGACGGTCGAGATGGGCGCGCCGTTCAAGCAGCACCATATCGCCGCCGCGCCGGCTGAGCCCGGGCTCTACCGAACCGTCACGGGGGCCGAGTCTTTGGCGCTGGGCCTCGTCGCCGGTTGCCAGCTCGCGGGCGTCGAGATGTTCTTCGGCGGTTACCCGATCACGCCGGCTTCGGCTCTCCTTCATCACCTTTCGCGCCTCAAGGAATTTGGGATCACGACCTTCCAGGCGGAGGACGAGATCGCGGCAATCTGCTCGGCGATCGGCGCCAGTTACGCCGGTAAGCTCGGGATCACCTCATCGTCTGGCCCTGGGATTGCGCTGAAGACCGAGGCGATGGGTCTGGCGGTGATGACCGAATTGCCTCTGGTCATCGTCAATTCGCAGCGCGGCGGCCCCTCGACCGGGCTCCCGACCAAGACCGAACAGTCGGACCTCTATCAGGCCGTTTATGGCCGCAATGCGGACTCGCCGTTGCCGGTAATCGCGGCGCGCGCGCCCGCCGACGGGTTCGACTGCGCCATCGAGGCGTGCCGCATCGCGACGCACTACATGACGCCGGTGATCCTGCTGACCGACGGCTATATCGCCAACGCCGCCGAGCCGTGGCGGGTGCCTGACATGAGCGGGTATCAGCCGTTCCCGGTGAAGTTCTTCGACACGCCACCGGCCGAAGGCGAAAGCGTGATGCCTTACTCGCGCGGCGACGGGCTGGCGCGGCCGTGGATCAAGCCGGGGACACCCGGGCTCGAGCACCGCATTGGCGGGATCGAGAAGCAGCCCGGCACCGGGAACATCGATTACTCGCCGACCGCGCACCAGGAAATGACCGACACGCGCCATGCCAAGGTGCTCGGAGTCGCCAACTCGATTCCCGACCAGGAGGTCTCTCTCGGCCGGCAAGGCGCCGAGCTCGCCGTGGTTGGCTGGGGCTCAACCTTCGGGCCGATCCACCAGGCGGTGCGGCGCGCGATCGCCAAGGGGCAAGACGTCGCCCACGTCCATGTCCGCCACATCTGGCCGATGCCCAAAAATATGTCTGTCCTATTGAAGGGCTTCAAACATATCCTCGTGCCCGAGATGAACATGGGCCAGTTCAAGACCGTGCTTCGCGACCAGTTCCTAGTCGACGCAAAATCGCTGACGAAGGTGTCGGGACACCCGTTCCGCATCGCCGAAATTGAAGCCGCGATTGATGCCACGCTCTTGGGAGACGGTCGGTGAACATGCTCCGTCACTGCGAACATTCGCGAACATTCGCATGAAACCGATGAGCGTCATTTTTCGTCATCCCGGTCTTGAGCCGGGATCCGCCTTCTCTTCGATGACTGAGAAGGCAGGCAGGCCCCGGATCGAGTCCGGGGTGACGGTGACGGCATGAAACCGATGAGCGTCGTCCCGTTGATCCTGCTGCTGATCATCGTCCTGTACGCAATCTACGCCCTGAGGCCGCACTGATGAACGAGATGACGACCGTCACCACGGCCAAGGACTGGGCGAGCGACCAGGAGGTCCGCTGGTGCCCAGGCTGTGGCGACTATGCGGTGCTCAAAGCCGTGCAGCGGACGATGCCCGACCTCGGCGTTGCACGCGAAAAGACCGTGTTCATCAGCGGCATCGGCTGCTCGAGCCGCTTTCCTTATTACATGTCGACATACGGTTTCCACACGATCCACGGCCGCGCGCCGGCGATCGCGACGGGGGTCAAGTTGGCGAATCCCGAGCTCGACGTGTGGATCATCACCGGCGATGGCGATGCGCTCAGCATCGGCGGCAATCACACGATGCACGTGCTGCGGCGCAACCTCGACTGCCAGATCCTGCTGTTCAACAATGAAATCTACGGGCTGACCAAGGGCCAATATTCACCCACCAGCCGCGTCGGCACGCGCAGCCCTTCGACGCCGTTCGGATCGGTCGACCGGCCGGTGACTCCCTGCGCCTTCGCGCTTGGTTCGGGCGCGCGCTTCATCGCCCGAGGCATCGACGTCCACAAGAATTTGCCCGACGTGCTCAAGGCCGCGCACGCGCACCGCGGCGCGAGCTTCGTCGAGATCTTCCAGAATTGCATCGTCTACAATGACGACGTCTTCGCCAGCTTCACCGGGCGTGATGCCGCAGCCGACAAGCAACTATGGCTAAAGGCGGGCGAGAAGATGCTTTTCGCGGGCGGCACCAAGGGGCTGGCGCTCGACGTCGAGCGGCTGTGCCTGAAGGTCGTCGACGGCGACGATCCCTCGGTCATCGTCCACGAGCCGACCAACCGCGGCATTGCGGCAATGCTGATCCTGCTGCCGGAAAGCTTCCCGATGGCGCTCGGAGTGATCTACGAAAATCCGGCGCCGACCTTCGAAAGTGCCGTCATCGAGCAGAACAAGGCCGCCGCCTCGGGCAAGCAGCCCGACCTCCAGAAGCTGGTCGCGAGGGGCCAGACCTGGCAGGTCGAAAAGGAGCCGCACACGCTTTGAGTGGCTTCGTCGGCGCATTCCGGAAATTTGGTTTCACGCAAAGGCGCAAAGGCGCGAAGGATCGCCATGTCGGCGCTTGAGGAAATCGCTGCAGCCGCCGTCGATAGCGGATTCCATATCCACAAGGATCTCGGCCCGGGACTCCTCGAGTCAGTCTATGAAGCGGTGCTTGCAGAGGCGCTTCGACAGCGCGGCTTCGTCGTTGCGCAGCAGCAATCGGTGCCGATCAGATTCCGCGAAATGTCATTTCCCGATGCCTTTCGGGCTGATCTCATTGTCGAGAACTCTCTTATCATTGAGGTGAAATCGGTGGAGCGAAACGCTCCTGTCCATGCGAAGCGGCTGATGAAGCAGCCGCTGGGTCTGCTAATGAATTTTGGCTGCGAGACATTCCGAGATGGGGTGAAGAGGGTGGTGAATGGCCACAACGCCTTTGCGCCTTAGCGCCTTTGCGTGAAACACTAGTTGGATAACATCACGCACACATTGGCGGGCGGACTGCTCGGCCAAATGGGCCTAAAGCGCCGTTCGCGGTTCGCGTTCGCCGCCTGCCTGCTCGGCGCCAATGCGCCCGACATCGACGTCTTCGCGCCGCTGGCCTTTCCGGTCGATGGGATCGAGTTTCACCGCGGACCGCTGCACGGCGTGTTCGCCTGGCCGTTTCTCGCCGCCGCGATCGTCATCATTCTGTGGCTGGTCGACCGGTGGAAACCGCGAGGTCCGGATACGTTGCCATTCCGCACCGGGCCGCTGTTCGTGGTCGCCTTCCTTGCGGTGCTGACCCACCCGTTCCTCGACTGGCTGACGACCTACGCCATCGCGTTGTTCGCGCCGTTCAGCTGGCATTGGTACTCCGGCAACGCCATTTTCATTATCGACTGGGTCTATTGGCTGCTGATGGTCGGCGGGATCAGCTGGTCGGCGTGGCGATGGCGGCGGCACATCGCGCATCCCGGCCGCCCGGCGCAGATCGCCGGCGTGCTGATGCTGGCGTACATCGGGTTCAACCTCGGCGAGAGTGCGAAGATCGAAGCTGCAACGGCGCGTGAGCTTCGGCAGCGCGGGATCGAGCCGACGCTGGTCGTGGCGGGGCCGCCTCCGCTCGCCTTCTGGGAACGCAATATCCAATGGCGCAGCGCCGACCGCTTCGGCAGCGGCGAGTTCGACCCGCGAGCCGGGCTGACGCTCGACCCGGAATCACAGCCGATCGGCCTGGACGATCCGCAGCTGGCGTTGGCTGAACGCACCCAGCGTCACGTGCGCGCTTTCCTCGTGTGGTCGCGGATGCCGATCGTAATTCACATGGACGGGCGTTCGTACCTGTCCGACCAGCGCTTCTATGGTCCGCTTCGATCGAGTTCGATCCCTCGGCCTATTCGTCGGTTCTTCAGTAAGCACAGTTTCCTCATCCCGCTCGACAAACCGTCGCCGAGTTCATAACTCGCCCCGCATGAGCACGCGCGGCGAGCATCTGGTTCGCGCGGACCGCGGTTTCGCGACCGGCGGCGGCTTTATTGCGCGGTTGACGGCTCCGGCTTTTTCCAAGGTGATCGAGCAGATTGATCGGCGGCTTGCGTGCGGCGGGATCGACGCGACGCTGCCGGGCGGCGAGAAGCGCAAGCTTGGCTTCCACGCCAGGGGACCGAAGGCGGTCGTGCGGCTGTCGAGCTGGCTCGCGCTGGTACGCCTCGCGACCTCCGGCTCCGTCGGCTGGTATAAAGCCTGGGCCCTTGGTGAGTGGTCGAGCCCGGACCCGGTCAAGGTGTTCGAGCTGTTCTCCGCCAATGCCGTGCCGCTGGGAGAAGTCGGGCGCGCCAAGGGCGCGTTCCGCTGGCTGAACGCGCTTGCCCATCGCCTGCGGGACAACGCGCCCGGCCAGGCGCGGCAGAACATCGCGGCCCACTACGACCTGGGCAACGACTTCTATTCGGCGTGGCTGGATGCGACGATGACGTACAGCTGTGCGCGGTTTGCCTCGGCCGATGACACACTTGAAGACGCGCAGCTGCGGAAGGTGCGGACCTTGCTCGACCGCCTCAACCTCAAGCCAGGCCAGCGTCTGCTCGACATTGGCTGCGGCTGGGGAACGCTGGCGATTGAGGCGGCAAAGCGCGGCGCGTCCGTGGTCGGCCTGACGTTGTCGACCGAGCAGAAAGCCTGGGCCGAGCGCAAGATCGCGGAAGCCGGCCTCGCCGACCGCGTCGAGATCCGGCTCCAGGATTATCGCGATACCGCCGAGCAGTTCGACGCTGTCGCTTCGGTCGAAATGGTCGAGGCGGTCGGTCGGCGCTGGTGGGGCACCTACCTCGACAGCATCGCGCGCAATCTGAAATCGGGCGGAGCGGCCGCGCTCCAATTCATCAGCATCGATCACAGGATATTCGACCGTTACGCCCACAATGCCGATTTCATCCAGACCTACATTTTCCCGGGCGGGATGCTGGTCGACGAGCCGTATTTCGAGGCGCTGGCGAGGGAGCGCGGGCTGTCGTGGCAAGAAAGGCTCGGCTTCGGTTTGGACTATGCGGAGACGCTGAAGCGCTGGCGCGAGCGCTACAGTCAGGCCGTAGCACGGGGGTCGCTGACCGATTTCGAGGAGCCGTTTCACAACCTCTGGCGCTATTACCTCATGTACAGCGAGGGCGGCTTTCGCGGGCGCGCGATCGACGTCGCGCAAGTGACGATGGTGAAGAGCTGATTGCCGATTGAGGTCGGGTGAGCTCTGCCGGCCTGAAAAGCTTGGCAGGGCTCACCCGTGCTCGGCACAGGGGCAACGTTGCACCGAGCAATTCAAAAATTACGGATGTCTTCCGACGCCACTAGACCGAGAATCGAAACTCGACTCGGACGCAGGCGGTGCGCCCCTTCGCGGCCTCCTCAGTGCCATGGTTGTTCAATAGGAGTTAACCAAAGCATCGGCAACGCCTAGTTGACAGAATTGTTGCAGCATTCGCCAGACGGATGCGTCAGGCGTCGACGCGAACTTTTTCACCGGTTGCAACGTCCGCCGACAGCCTCTCGACGATGCTTTGCGCGACGACTTGAGGCAGCTTCACGCTCTCCGGTTCCTCGCCCGGAAATGCCAGCGCGCGCATCCGCGTCCGGGTGGCACCGGGGTCGACAATGTGCACCCTGATCTTGCCCGTAAATTCGGTTTCGTCTGCGTAAGCGCCGAGCAGCACCTCCAGCGCCGCCTTGGACGATCCATAGGCGCCCCAAAAGGCTCGCGGCTTGCTCCCGACCGAGGATGTCAACGCCACCACGTCGGCTCGTTCCGCGCGCTTCAGAAACGGATCGAACGCGGCGATCAGCGCTTGGTTCGCGAGCAGGTTCAGGCTCAATATCCGCGAATACTCCTTGGCATCGATGTCCTGCACCGGAGTCAGCGACCCCAGCATCGCCGCGTTGAGCACGAGGATATCGAGCTTCTCCCAGCGCTCGGCGACTGCGCCGGCAAGCTTGCCGATGTTCTCGCCGCTGGTGAGGTCGAGGGGAGCGATCGTCGCGGAGCCACCGGCCTGGTGAATGCGCTCCTCGATCTCCTCGAGCGCATCCGAGCTACGGGCGACTAGGATGACGTGGGCGCCTGCCGCGGCGAGCGCTTCGGCGGTCGCAGCGCCGATGCCGCGGCTCGCGCCGGTGACGAGCGCTAGGCGCCCGGAAAATGCTTTCGAATCGGACATGCCGCCGCCTCTAGCGGCTTAGCGGCTCGCGACCAAAGAGAGCGCCGCGCCGCCTTCCTTCTCGGCAACGTCAGTCAGGCTGGTCGGATAGGCGCCGGTGAAGCAGGCGTCGCAGCGCTGCGGCTGCGCCTCGTCGCGTTCCTGCCCGAGCGCACGGTACAGGCCCTCGATGGAAATGAATGCCAGCGTGTCCGCGTTGATATAATCGCGCATTTGATCGACGTTCATTTGCGCCGCTAGCAGCTTCGCCCGTTCGGGCGTGTCGACTCCATAGAAACAGCTGTGGCGGGTCGGCGGCGAGGCAATGCGCATGTGCACTTCGCGAGCACCGGCGTCCCGCATCATCTGCACCAGCTTGACGCTGGTCGTGCCGCGCACGATCGAATCGTCGATCAGCACGATGCTCTTGCCGTCGATCAGTGCCGAGTTCGCATTGTGCTTGAGCTTGACCGCCTGGAGGCGGATGTCCTGGCTCGGCTGGATAAAGGTGCGGCCGACATAGTGTGAGCGGATGATCCCGAGCTCGAACGGAATGCCGCTTTCCTGCGCAAAACCAATCGCCGCGGGAACCCCGCTGTCGGGGACCGGGACGACATAATCGACATCGACGGGCGCCTCGCGCGCCAGCTCGGCGCCGATGCTCTTGCGGACCTCATAAACCGACACGCCCTCGGCAATCGAATCCGGCCGGGCGAAATAGACGTGCTCGAAAATGCATGGCCGCGGGGCGACCTGGTCGAACGGGCGGAAGGAGCGGATGCCGGAGTCGTTGACCAAAATCAGCTCGCCTGGTTCCACGTCGCGCAGGAAGCTCGCTCCGACCACGTCGAGGGCGACCGTCTCCGAAGCGAAGATCGTCGATTCGCCCAGCTTGCCCATCACCAGCGGGCGGATTCCGAGCGGGTCACGGCAGGCGATGAGTCCTTCCTCAGTCAGGACGACGAGTGAATAAGCCCCCTCGACCTGCTTCAGCGCGTGGGTAAGCCGGTCGAGCGAGCTGGTCTTGTCGGACGTAGCGACGAGGTGGATGATAACCTCGGTATCGCTGGTGGACTGGAAGATCGAGCCGCGACGATTGAGCGTCCGGCGGAGCTTCATCGCGTTGGAGAGATTGCCATTCTGGGCGACGGCGAAGCCGCCCTGCGCTAGCTCGGCGTAAAGTGGCTGGACATTCCGCAGCGCAGTCTCGCCAGTGGTCGAATAGCGGACATGCCCGATTGCGGTCCGCCCGCTGAGGCTGCGGAGAACGTCGTCGCGGTCGAAGTTGCCGGCGACATGGCCCATCGCGCGGTGCGAATGGAAATGCGTGCCGTCGAAACTCGTAATGCCCGCGCCCTCCTGACCGCGGTGCTGGAGAGCATGGAGCCCGAGCGCCACAAAGCTCGCGGCGTTGCCGGCATTCCAAATGCCGAAGATTCCGCATTCCTCGCGAAGCTTGTCATCATCGAACGGATTGGTCGTCAGCATCGAGTCCCCGAACGCCTTTGCTGTCGTGAAATCGCCATATAGGGCGGAGCCGCGCACTTGTCGCCCCCAGCCTGAATAAGGCGTGAAATATTAACAGCTTAGGCTGGCTTAGCTCTTGTAAAGCGCGGGGAATCTTTTTTGCAGCGCAGCAACCTTCGGGCGGTCGTTGATGACGATGTAAGGGTACGAGGGATGCTTGCGCGCGAAACCCTGATGGAAGGCTTCGGCGGGGAAAAAGCCGCCGCTTTCTATGCGCGTCGCGATAGGCGCCTTGTAAAGGTGCGCGGCGTTAAGGCGCGCGATGAAGGCTTTGGCAAATCGCGCCTGGTCCGGGTTTTGCGGAAAGATCGCCGAACGATAGCTGTGCCCCATGTCCGGGCCCTGCCGGTCGACCTGTGTCGGATCGTGAGCCACGGTGAAGTAGATCTGCAGCAGCTGGGCGTAGCTGATCTGCGCCGGGTCGAAGCTGATCCTGACTGCCTCGGCATGCCCGGTGCCCTCGGAACTGACTTTGTCATAATTGGCGTCCTGCGCGCTGCCGCCGGCGTAACCGGAGACGACTTCCTTTACGCCTTTGACATGCTCGAACACGGTTTCCATGCCCCAGAAGCAGCCGCCGGCAAGGACCGCTGTGTCGGTTCGCGGAGCGGCGGCCGTGGGGCTCGCTACAAGCGCGGTCGCAATAATGAATCCAGCCAACTTCATCGTCTTCCCTTTCGTTGCACATCTAATGTGCCTCAGCCGACATTTACAGCGGCTGGACGGAGGCTGCGGCTCAGGGCAAAGACGCTGCTGACACGGAGGCAAGCAATGCCCACCTACACCGCGCCGGTGCGCGACACGCTGTTTGTCCTCAACAACGTCCTCAACATCGGCCGTTATTCGAACCTGCCGGGCTTCGCCAATGCCTCTCCGGACCTGGTCGAGGCGATTCTCGAGGAAGCCGGCAAATTTGCCGCCGAGGTATTGCAGCCACTGAATCGCATCGGCGACGAGGTCGGGTGCAAGCGCAATGACGACGGCTCGGTTGTCACGCCTCCCGGCTTCAAGGAAGCCTATCAACAGTTCGTTGACGCCGGCTGGCCGACCCTCACCGGCCCCGAGGAATATGGCGGACAGGGGCTGCCACAGGTCGTCGGCACGGCGGTTACCGAATATATCCTATCGGCCAACCACAGCTTCGAAATGTACCAGGGCCTGACGGCGGGCGCGATCGCCTCGCTGCTGGTCAAGGGCAGCGATGAGCTGAAGCGGAAATATGTGCCGACGATGATCACCGGCCGTTGGACCGGGACGATGAATCTCACCGAGCCGCACTGCGGCACCGACCTGGGGCTTCTGAAGACCAGGGCCGACGAAAATCCCGACGGCAGCTATTCGATCACCGGGACCAAGATCTTCATCTCGTCGGGCGAGCATGACCTTGCTGAAAACATCATTCACCTGGTGCTCGCAAAGCGCGCGGGCGCGCCCGACAACGTCAAGGGCATTTCGCTGTTCGTTGTCCCCAAGTTCCTGGTCAACGACGACGGCGGTATCGGCGAGCGCAACAAGCTTCAGTGCGGCGCGCTCGAAAAGAAGATGGGCATTCACGGCAATTCGACGTGCGTGATGAACTATGACGGAGCCAAGGGATGGCTCGTCGGCGAGCCCGAAAAGGGCCTCGCCGCGATGTTCATCATGATGAATGCCGCCCGGCTCGGCGTCGGATTGCAAGGGCTCGCGCAAGGCGAGGTCGCCTATCAAAACGCTGCGGCCTACGCGAAGGACCGGCGGCAGGGGCGGGCGCTGCGCCAGGACGAGCGGGAGCCCGATGCCAAGGCCGATCCGATCATCGTCCACCCGGACGTGCGGCGAATGCTGATGGAATCGCGTGCCTGGAACGAGGCCGGACGGGCGCTGGTGCTGTGGGGCGCGCTCCAGGTCGACCTGATGCGCCGCTCTCCCGACGAAGAGGAGCGCACCCGGGCAGACGATTTGCTCGGGCTCCTGACACCCGTGATCAAAGGCTATCTTACCGACAACGGCCTGCAGGCCGCGATTTACGCACAACAGGTGCTGGGCGGCCACGGCTACATCCGTGAGCACGGCATGGAGCAGTTCGTTCGCGACGCGCGCATTACTCAGATCTACGAGGGCACGAACGGCATCCAGGCAATGGACCTGGTTGGCCGCAAGCTGCCGAAGGACGGCGGTCGCGCCGTTCGCGCCTTCTTCGATCTGGTTGGAAGCGAAATCGCCGATGCGAAGTCAGCCGGTGATCCGGCCGGTCTCGCTGCCGCACTCGAGCCAGCGCTCAAGGACCTCCAGGCCGCCACCATGTGGCTGGCGCAGAACGGTATGGCCAATCCTGATAACGCCGGCGCCGGGGCCTACGCCTACATGGATCTGATGGGCCTCGTCAGCCTCGGCTGGATGTGGCTCAAATTAGCCGGCGCCGCGCAACTGGCGCTCGATGGAGGTGCAGAGGATCGCGCGTTCCACGACGCCAAGCTGGTCACCGCGCGTTTCTACGCCGAGCGCGAACTGCCGATGGCCGGCGCGCTGCGGCGCAAGATCGAGGCTGGAGCCGAGGCGCTGATGAAGATGCCCGTGGACGCTTTTTAGCGACGCCGATCATCGTCGGACGGCAAGAATCGTTACGCTTATCGCTGCCTTTACCGTCGAGAGCCTGACCTAAGTTAGACAGTTAATCCGGTGTCTACTGCTATGTGGATAAGTCGGCGCGCGAGTCGCGGGACCTCGCTGCGCGTTTGGCGTTCGGGGGTCGCGGATGGAAAAGAATCTTACATACTATCAGCAGCGACTGGCCGAGGAGCAGGCGGCCGAGCAGTCCGCCATGCATCCTGCGGTACGCGCAGCGCATCACGAACTCGCCCGAGGCTATGAGGAACAAATCGCCGCACTCGAAGCGCAAAGCCAGCTAACCGGGCTGCACGTCGTCAGCGCCGCTTGACGCCTTTCGCGGCTTGACGCGAAGAGCGTGAGGTTCCTTCCGAATAAGGTAAATTTTGCGCAAACCACATGCCTTCAATCGGCGTGAAGGCGTGGCGGTGCATTTAGGTCGCCTCGTTAGTTACCAAAGTGGGGAACCAAGATGCGCTTTCATGTTTATCTCGCGGCGCTTGCCGCTTCGGCCGCTGTTGCGTCGCCGGCCTTCGCACAGCAGGCGTTTCCGTCGGATGACGCGCCCGCCACTGCTCGCGGCGTCGTGCTTCAGCAGCACTCGCTGGTAAACCAGTCCAACCTCGATTTCGGCATTGTCACGACGGACGGCCTAACCTCGGGCACAGTGACGATTGCTCCAAGCGCCGCTGGTGCGCGTGCTTCGACGGGCGGCGTCACGCTGCTTCCGAGCAGCTCATCGTCGGCTCGCTTCGACGGCCTTGCGGCGCCGCTCGAAACGGTGGTGCTGACCCTGACCCCGCCGGTCGGAAACGTTCTCCAGGACGCGGCCGGTGACCAAATCACCGTCAACTCGATGTCGGTCGATGCAGCCGGCCTGACCCGCACGGCCAGTTCGACCGGCGCCTTCACGGTTTATGTAGGCGGCGACTTCGGACTTGCCGCGACGCAGGCGGCGGGAGTCTACAGCGCCGACTTCAACCTGAACGCGGAATATCAATAACCCTTCCGTTGCAGGCGATTATCAAGGGCGGCCGCGTAGTCGGAAGACTGCGCGGCCGCCTTCTTATTGTTGTTTAGCTGTTGTTCAGCTTGGCACGACGACTCGAACCCTCACCGAGGTGAAACTGGGGTCTGCAAGACCGTTCGGCGCGTTTTATCGGTCACGTAGAACATTTCATCGACGGAGGACGAGTCATGCGTATTTTCACCAAGCTGCTTGCAGCCAGCGCGGCCATCGCGGCTGCTACACCGGCTACCGCGCAATATTACGGCAATCGATATAGCGGTTACTCGCAGCCCTACGCTCAAACATACGGATATTCTCAGCCCTACGCCCGGACGTACTCGCAGCCTTACGGTTATGCCCAACGTTACGCAGTCAATACGGCTGTCGCTGAGCAACAATGTTCTGCCGCGGTGCAGAACCGGCTCTATAACCGTCGCAGTATCGGCGGGATCCTCGGCGCCGTGCTCGGCACGAACACCACGGGCCGCGTGGTGTCCGTGACACAGGCTAGTCCGCGCAGCAACGGGACGGTCCGCGTTCGCGGTCTCGCCAGCAGCGGCCGCTATGCCTACAACAGCTATGGACCGTACGGCGTCGGCGCTTACGGCGCTGCCGGTTATGGCTACACGAACCAAGCGGACCTCTCATTTCGCTGTGATGTCGGCATGAACGGCGCCGTCTATAATGTGAGCATCAACCGCCGCTACTAAGCGGTCTAACATTCGATCAGGGAAGAGCGCCGGTTGACGCCGGCGCTCTTTTCTTATGCGGGCAGTTCAGCGAAGGGTCACCGCGAGTTCTGGTATCGGATTCGCGAATTCGCGCGTTCAAAGGACTGCAATGACGAAAATGATGACATCACGGCTGACGAAGCCGATCCTGACCTCGGTCGCGCTATGCGTCGCCGCAATTGCTGCGCCGTTGGTGGGCCCAGTGCAGGCCAGACCCGCGGCAACCGTGCCGTTCGACGGCGAGATCGCGCAATTTTACCGGGTGCGCGGCGGCGCGCCTTTGTGGTTCGCGCGCGCATCCGGAATGGCTGCCGATCAATTGGTCCAGCTCCTCGCCAGCGCGCAGGCGGACAATCTCAATCCACGCCGCTACGACGTTCGCGGGCTCTCGCGAGCTGCGGCGGAGGCGCGCAGCGGCGATCCGGCGGCTATTCGGCGTGCCGAAGCGATGTTCAGCACCGCGTTCGTGGCTTATGCCCGCGACCTGCGCCACGATCCCGGCATCGGCATTATCTATGTCGATCCCGAGTTGCGGCCGACGCCGCCGTCGGCGCTCGAGCTGTTGAATGCGGCAGCGCACTCGCCATCGCTCAGTGACTATGTGCAGCAGCTCGGCTGGATGAACCCCATTTATGCCAAGCTCCGCCAGGCGATCGCCAGCCGGATATATCGCGGCCCCGCCGAGCTGCGGCTGCTGCAGCTCAATCTCGAGCGGGCGCGGGCGCTTCCCGGCGGCAAGGGCCGCTACGTCATCGTCAACCCGCCAGCCGCGCGGCTCTATATGTATGACAACGGCCAGGTAGTGGATTCGATGAGGGTGGTTGCGGGGCGGCCGGATCCCGTCGCCCAGACGCCGATGATGAATGCATTCATCCGCTACATCGCGCTTAACCCTTACTGGAATTCGCCGCCCGACATCACGGCGCGAAAGCTCGCGCCGACCATCCTTAAGGAGGGGCGCGCCTATTTCACGAAGCGGGGTTACGACCTCGTCGACCAGTTCGGACCGAACGCGCACGTACTCGATCCGATGTCGGTCGACTGGAGGGCGGTCGAGGCCGGGCGCGTCAAGGTCAATCTGCGCCAGCGACCCGGGCCGGCCAATTCGATGGGCAAGATGAAGTTCATGTTCCCCAATGCCGAGGGAATATGGCTCCACGACACACCCGAGAAGGAAAAGATCGAGGACGCCGCGCGGCTGGAAAGCAATGGCTGTGTCCGACTCGAGGACGCCGCCCGCTTTGCCCGTTGGCTGTTCAACGGCCGCCCGCCGAGCGCCAAGGGCGCACGCCCAGAGCAGAAGGTCGACCTGCCGCAGCCGGTGCCGGTCTACATCACCTATCTGACAGCCGTGCCTAGCGGTTCCTCGATCGTCTATTTCGACGATTTCTACGGCAAGGATCGGGGCCAGTCGCGGAGGTTTGCGGCGCTCTAGCCGGCGTTGCGCTGCTGCTGCTCGACGTACCACGGCCGCAGCACGTTCGCGGCCGAGGGCTTTTCCTTCTTCGGTGCGAGGCGTCCGAGGTCGAACTGACCGTCGAACTGCACGCCGAACTGGCCGGCCTGCGCCCAACGGACGATCCCGCGCACCGGCCCGACGCCGATGATATCGATCGCGAGCTCTGTCCCCGGCGCTACCGGGGCCGGACATTCGGCAAGGGCTCCCATAGAAGAGATATTGCGCAACTTGAGCTCGACTGTCTCGTCTCCGATGACCGTCATAGCGCGGCGCATCAGCCGGTGGCGGGGCTCGCGAGCGCAGGCGAAGCCGGCGGCCTCGATCGTTGAATTGTTGGCAATTTCTCGGGCGACCTCGGCCGGGCTCGGCTTCCCAAAGATGAAGCCCTGAACCATGTTGACCCCGAGCTCGCGGATCAGCTGCAGATCGTCGTGGGTCTCGACGCCCTCCGCGCAGGTATCCATGTCGAGAGTCTCGGCGAGGGTGACGATGGCGCGGATGATCGCGGCGTTGCGGTTGGTCGTCGATGCGGCGCCGCGGACGAAGCTTTGGTCGATCTTGATCTTGTCGAACGGCGCCTTCTTCAAATAGCCGAGCGAGCTATAGCCGGTGCCGAAGTCATCGAGCGCAAGGCGGACGCCAAGAGCCTTCAACCTGGCGAAGGTATCGTCGGTCGAATCGCCCTCGGCGAGGAATACCCCCTCGGTGATCTCAAGCTCGAGGCGGTCGGCCCTCACACCTGTTTCCTTGAGATGTTTGGCGACCATGTCGACGACTTGCGGATCGTTGAATTGCAGCGGCGAAAGATTGACCGCGACCCTGACGTGATCGGGCCAGTTTGCGGCTTCGTCGAGGGCGGTTCGGAGCACCCACTCACCGATCTTGCCGATCAGTCCGGCTTCCTCTGCAAGCGGGACGAACTTGGATGGCGAGATGGCGCCGCGCGCCGGGTGCTGCCAGCGGACGAGCGCTTCAAAGCCGGAGACCTCCTCGCCCGCGGTGCGCACGACGGGCTGGTAATGCACTGAAAGCTCGCGGCGTTCGATCGCCTGGCGAAGATCGTTCTCTAGCAGCTGACGCTCCGCGGCCTCGCTATGCATTGCCTGCTCAAAAAAGCGGTGCTTACCGCGGCCGGCGCCCTTCGCCGCATAAAGCGCAAGGTCGGCATCGCGGACCAGGGCGTCGGCGCTGGCGCGGCCTGGATCGCCGATTGCGATCCCCAGGGACGCGCCGATGGTGACCTTGTTGCCCTCGATCATGTAAGGCCGGGAAACCTGCTCGATGAGCGTGCGGGCCAGCGATTCGAGAAGTCCGACGTCGCTTCCGCCAGGCAAGACCGCCTGGAACTCGTCGCCGCCGAGCCGGCCGACCTGCCCATGATTTCCCATCACCGAAGTGAGCCGCTCGGCGACCTGGCGAAGCAGCGCGTCGCCGATCGGATGGCCGAGTGTGTCGTTGACGTTCTTGAAGCGATCGAGATCGATCATGAACAGGGCGCAGCCCTTCTTGCGATGGGCGGCATTGCGCAATGCCTCGTCGAGCGTCTGACGCATCATCGCCCGGTTCGGGAGCGACGTCAGCGAATCGAAGCGGGCGAGGCGCGAGATTTCCCGATCGGAGCGGCGCTGTTCGGTAAGGTCGGTGCCGATGCCGCGGAAGCCGAGAAAGCGCCCGCGCTCATCGAAGATCGGATTTCCAGACAGCGACCAGTGGACGTCCTGCTCGCTCGCCGGGCGGACGACCACATCGGAAAACGGGAACCGGGCCGACAAATGGAAGCCTAAGGTTTTGCTCTCTTCAGCGGAATCCGGACCATGATCAACCGACACGAGATCGGTGAACTGACGTCCGAGGAGCTCGCCGGGCTCGCAGTGGAAATCATCGGAAAGCTGGCGCGAGACATACGACAAGGTTCCGAGCGAGTCGGTCTCCCAGAACCAGCCGCGGCCGCTGTTTTCGAATTCGTCGACGAAGTTGAGTGCCTTCTTCGCCTGCCACTCGAGCGCCAGCCGCGTTCGGCCGGCGAACAGCGTCTTTTGGGTGATGAGAACGCTGTAGGCGACCATTAGCAGCGCCAGCACGTCGATGGCGAACGTAACCTCGCCATTGCTTGAATAGAGCGCCGTCGCGAGGAACGCGATCAGCGCATTCACCACCGCCAGCGGCGGCGAGGGGACCGAAACGATCGAGCGCAGGAAAAAGCCGGATGCCATTGCGACAGTGACGAACGATGCGCCAGCGAGCTCGGTCGATCCCGCAGCGGCGCTGCCGATGGACCAAAGAATGCCCGTCCCGGCGAGATAGCCGCACATGATCCGAACCACATTGTGCGGCGCCATCTGCAGCTTGCGCCAATAGAGGGCGATCAGCCCCGCCGCCCCATCCGCCGCAATCGCTGCGCCAAGCGGCAATGTGACGCCAATTGCCGCCTTCCAACCGAACTGCGGAATACGGTTCACGAACACGCTGAGCGTGAGGGCGAGATGACCCGTGAGGAGCAGCCAAGGGGCGAACACCCAAGCGCCAAGCCGCCGCTCGGCCAGGGCTAGGTCCGTACTTTCAGAATGATCGCGAACGTCGAAGAACAGCACGTCCTGGACGGACGCCCGCGCGGGCGGATGAACTTCAGCCGACTTGCGGAACAGGTTCCGACGCATGTGCTCCACCTGGAACGCTACAGGGCGACGCCGAGCAGCCAAGGTGAAGCTTCTACGCGCGCGGAGTTAACCGCGCCGCGAACGAACAGGGTTATCGGGGCCTTAAGTCTATTCCGGGAGGAAATCGGCAACCGAGAGGTAGCGCTCTCCTGTATCGTAATTGAAGGTGAGGATGCGCGGCCTCTCGCCAAGCTCCGGCAGCTTCTGCGCGACGCCCGCGAGCGCGGCGCCCGAGGAAATGCCGATCAGCAGTCCTTCCTCGCGCGCGGCACGACGCGCCATCTCCTTCGCCTCGTTCGCGTCGACGTCGATGACGCCGTCGAGCACGTCGCGATTAAGAATGCTCGGGATGAAATTTGCTCCGAGTCCCTGAATCGGGTGCGGCCCGGCACGACCTTCGCTCAGCAAGGGAGCGAGCGCCGGCTCGACCGCGAACACCTTCAGATTTGGCCAGACCGGCTTCAGCACCTCTGCGCAACCGGTAATGTGCCCGCCGGTGCCGACCCCGGTGATGATGACGTCGATTGGACTATCGGCGAAATCGCGCAGGATTTCCTGGGCCGTCGTCCGGCGGTGAACCTCAACGTTGGCTGGATTGTCGAATTGCTGCGGCATCCAGCTGCCAGGCGTCGCAGCGACAAGTTCGTTGGCGCGGTCGACCGACCCCTGCATGCCCTTCGCGCGATCGGTCAGTTCGAACTGCGCGCCATAAGCGAGCATTATTCGACGCCGCTCGACGCTCATGCTGTCCGGCATGACCAGGATAAGCTTGTAACCTTTAACCGCCGCGACCATCGCGAGGCCGATGCCGGTGTTGCCGGAGGTCGGCTCGATGATCGTGCCGCCGGGCTTGAGCTTGCCGGAACGTTCTGCATCCTCGATCATCGCCAGCGCGATGCGGTCCTTGATCGAGCCGCCAGGATTTGCGCGTTCGGATTTCATCCACACTTCGGCGCGGTCGCCGAACAATCGATTGATGCGGATGTGCGGCGTGTTGCCGATCGTCTCGAGGATGTTCGCCGCTTTCATGCCTGTTGCTCCTCTGCCGGTGCAGCGCGCAAATCGGGTGCGTCGAAGCTTTTTGCAAGGCGTAGTTCCGGGAACCACCATGACCAGAGAAACACGACGGCGATTGCCCCCACACCACCCGCGATCACCGCCGGGACAGGCCCGATCAGCGCGCCAAGAAAGCCCGATTCAGCTTCGCCGAGCTCGTTCGAGGCCGAGATGAACAGCGACGACACGGCGCCGACCCGTCCGCGCATTGCATCGGGGGTGTAGAGCTGGATCAGCGACTGGCGGACATAGACCGAGAACATATCGGCGGAGCCGAGCAACGCGAGGCAGACCAGCGACAAAGGCATCGATCGCGAGAAGCCGAAGATGATCGTCGCGGTGCCGAAAATGCCGACCGCCGCCAGCATTTTGACCCCGACATTGTGCTTGAGCGGCCGGACGGAGAAAAAGGCCGCGGTCAGCGTCGCTCCGAGCGCCGGCGCGGCGCGCAAGTGGCCGAGTCCCTCCGGACCGGAGTGAAGCACGTCACGGGCGAACGCCGGGAGCATCGCTGTGGCGCCACCGAGCAGCACGGCGAACAAATCGAGGCTGATCGCGCCGAGGACGAGCCGATTGCGCCTGACGTAGTGGAGGCCCTCGACCATCTGCGCCCAAGGATTTGGTCGGCCATCGATCGTTGTCCGCGCGATCGGCCCGATTGCGAAGAGGCCCGCGAGACCGATCGCGAACAGGATCGTGCTAGCGGCGTAAGGTGCGAACGGCGCCCAGGCGTAGAGGTAGCCGCCGAGAGCTGGGCCCGCGATCGCGCCGCTTTGCCAGGCGATCGACGATAAAGCGATCGCCCGCGGCAGGATCTCGCGCGGGACGAGGTTGGGGGCGAGTGCTCCCAGCGCCGGCCCGGCGAAGGCTCGGGCGACCCCCAGGAGCGCTGCGACGGCGTAGAGGACCTCGAGCGTCGTCGTATGGGTCCACGCGAACCAGGCGAGCGCCGCGGCGCATCCAAGCTCGAGCGCCACGGATGCGCGGGCGATCCACCGCCGGTCGACGCGGTCGGCGGTCCACCCCGTCACCAATGTAAGCAGGAACAGCGGCACGAACTGGACGAGGCCGATGATGCCGAGCCTCAGTGCAGCCTCGTTCACGCCCATCGTGTGGCGGGCGATGTCGTAGACCTGCCAGCCGATGACAATCACCATCGCCATCTGCGCGATAGTGGAGCTCAGCCGGGCGACCCAGAAATAGCGGAAGGCGGGGATGCGCAGCGGTTCGGGAAGGAAGCTCACGCCTGGCTTGCTAGGGGGCGGTCTCCGCCGGGGCAACAGGCCGCTGCTTGCGGCCAAGGTCGAGTTTGTTGATTAACCACGGCATGGTCAGTCCCTGGACCAGGATCGAAAAAGCGACGACCACGAATGAGGTGAGAATGATCGCGCCGCGCTCGGGCACGGTCACCGGCACGGCCAAAGCAAGCGCCAAGGCAAGCGCGCCGCGCAGCCCGCCCCAGAACAAGGTGTGCTGAAACGATGAGGGTAGCTTCCATCGAGACCAGCCGAACAGCGCCGATAGCGGATAGATCGAAAGGGCGCGTCCGGCGAGCACGAGGACGATCGCGATCGTTCCAGCGGCGCCGATGAGGTTAAGCGGCTGGTTGGCGACGTTGGTACCGATCAGGATGAACACAAGGCTGTTGGCGAGGAAGGCAAAATACTCCCACGCCCAATTCACGCGATTACGGCCGGAGCGCGAGAGGAAGCGCGTTCCGGCGCTCCCGATCAACAGGCCTGCGGTAAGGGCGCTGATGATTCCCGAAGCATGGAAATACTCGGCGAGGAGGAATGACCCATAAGCGGCGATGGTGGTCAGCGTGATCTCGACCAAAGGGTCGTCGGTGCGGCCAACGATGAACAGGATCGAAGCGCTCACCGCGAGTCCGATCGCCAACCCGCCGCCCAGCGTCCACAGGAATTGAGGGATCAGTCCCGCCGCGCTTGGGCTCGCGCCTGCGGCAATCGCCGAAAGCACGGCAAAACCTACCGCGGCGACCCCGTCGTTGAGCAGGCTTTCAGACTCGACCACCATCGACACGCGCGGCAGGCAGCCCATTTCCCGGAAAGAGGCGATCACCGACACCGGGTCTGTCGCCGCGATCAATACCCCGAACAATGCCGCGCCGATCCAGCTCCAGCCCAACAGCAGGTGCATTCCCGTTGCAACGGTCGCGCCGGCAATGGCGACGCCGAGAAAGGCGAGGGTAAGGGTCAGCGGGAGTTCCGTCCGAAACCGCTTCCAATCGAGCTGCAGCGCGGCCTCAAACACCAGCGGCGGCAAGAGTATGTTGAAAATGAGATCGCGCGACAGCGGCACATTCGGGCTGTGCGGCAGAAACGCGATCAGGAACCCGGCGACGACCAGCCCGACGATGTAGGGCAGCCCCAGCCGCCGCGACAGCATCGCGATCAGGCAGGCGGCCAGTAGCAACACTCCGATTGGGGCGAGCGAAACTCCGGTCATGGCCACCGCATATCAGGCGATTTGACGGAGGTCTGCCCTGCTGCTGTTGATGCTGTTCAGCGGGCTTTTCGTTCCATCTTTGTTCTGCTACGCAACTCACATGGCAAAGCCAAAGTCACGATACACATGCCAGGCCTGCGGGTCGGTGCAGCCCCGCTGGCAGGGCCAGTGCGCCGATTGCGCCGAATGGAACACTTTGGTGCAGGAGAGCGCCGAGGTCTCAAGCATCTTCGCCGCCAGGCACAATCTGCAGGGCGGGGGGCGCGTCATCCCATTGGTCGGCCTGGAAACCCCGGCCGCGCTTCCGGAGCGCATGCCGAGCGGCCTGGCTGAGTTCGACAGGGCGATCGGCGGCGGGATTGTGCCGGGCTCGGCGATGCTGGTCGGCGGCGATCCGGGGATCGGCAAGTCGACGCTGCTGCTTCAGGTCGCGGCGCGTCTTGCGAGCGAGGGACATAAGGTCGTCTATGTCTCGGGCGAGGAATCGGCCGAGCAGGTGCGGCTGCGCGCGGTGCGGCTGGGCCTCGGTCGGGCACCCGTCCGGCTCGCCGCGGCGACGTCTGTGCGCGACATATTGACGACCATGCAGGATGGCGAACCACCCGCATTGCTGGTCATCGATTCGATCCAGACCATGCATAGCGACCTGATTGAGGGCGCGCCGGGCACGGTCAGCCAGGTCCGCGCCTCGGCGCAGGAACTGGTGCGCTTCGCCAAGGAGCATGGCACCGCAGTCGTCCTCGTCGGCCATGTCACCAAGGACGGCACGATCGCCGGGCCGCGCGTGCTCGAGCATATGGTCGACACGGTGCTGAGCTTCGAAGGCGAGCGTAGCCACCAGTACCGCATCCTCCGCGCGATGAAGAACCGCTTCGGCGGCACCGACGAGATCGGCGTGTTCGCGATGGAGGGGGCGGGACTAACCGAAGTGCCTAATCCCTCGACGCTATTCCTGACGCATCGCGGCGAGCCGGTCAGCGGCACCAGCGTGTTCCCGGCGA
>JAZKBB010000013.1:29203-87869 GCA_040388865.1 Pseudomonadota bacterium
ATCGCGGCCTGTGCTGGTCGAGATCCAGGCGCTGACCGTGCGGCTGGCGAGCGGCGCGACGCCGCGCCGCGCGGCGGTGGGTTGGGACAGCGGCCGGCTGGCGATGATCCTCGCGGTCCTGGAAGCGCGCTGTGGCATGAGCTTCGCGACTGCCGAGGTCTATCTCAACGTCGCCGGCGGCTATCGGCTGAGCGACCCGGCGGCGGATCTCGCCGTCGCGGCAGCTTTGGTGTCGGCGATGTCCGAGCGGCCGGTGCCGAGCGAGGCCGTGGTGCTTGGCGAGATCGCGCTCTCCGGTGAAATCCGCCCCGTCGCCCATGCAGGATTACGGCTCAAGGAATCCGCTAAGCTCGGATTCGAATGCGGCTGGGTGCCTAAAGGGATCAAGGGAGGCGATGGACTCCGTCTCGCCGAATTCGGCAACCTGCGGCAGTTGGTCGATCAGGTGTTGGGACGCTAGCGCACCATCTGCGATTCAATCCCTACCGTATCCCGCACAACGTACAGCGGGCGCTGCTTGGTTTCGGTCAGGATGCGGCCGACATACTCTCCGAGCACACCCAATGAGATCAGCTGGATGCCGCCGAGGAACAGCACCGAGGTCATGATGGAGGCATAGCCCGGCACCGAGTTACCGAACATCATCGTGTCGACCGCGAGGAATGTGCCGTACCCGAACGCGAACAAGGCAACGAGCGCGCCGACGTATGACCAGATGCGCAGCGGCACCGTCGAGGCCGAAGTGATGCCATCGAGCGCCAGCGTCCACAGCTTCCAGTAATTGAACTTGGTCTTGCCGGTCTCGCGCTCGGCGCGGTCATATTCGACTGCGGCCTGGCGGAACCCGGCCCAGGCGAACAGGCCCTTCATGAAGCGGTTTCGCTCGGGCATGGCGCGGATCACGTCGACGACCTTGCGGTCCATCAGGCGGAAGTCGCCGGCATTCTCGGGGATCTTGTCCGCCGACACCATGTTGTGAGCGCGGTAGAAGAGGCCCGCCGTTAGCCGCTTTGTGAAGCTATCTTCGGTACGTGAGCGGCGCACGCCGAACACCATCTCATGGCCCTCGCGCCATTTGGCGACCATCTCCGGCAGCACCTCGGGCGGGTCCTGCATGTCGGCGTCCATCGGAATAACGGCGTTGCCGCGCGCATGGTCGAGCCCGGCGCTTAGCGCGGCTTCCTTGCCGAAATTGCGCGAAAGGGAGAGGGCGCGAACGCGCGGATCGCGCATGTTGGCCGCGACGATCGCCGCGAGTGTGGCATCGGTGCTGCCGTCGTCGACGAACAGGATTTCCCAGCCGCTGTCGGCGGAAATGGCATCCAGGATCGGGCCGACCCGGTCCACGAATGGCAGGATGCCGTTTTCCTCGTTTTTCACGGGGACGACGACCGAGAGCAAAGGCGCGACCATGCCGCGCTTGATCAGATGCGCCTGCAAATCGCCCACAGATGGGGCCGATGTGAGCACCGGTTTCTTACGCTGAACGGCCACGCGTTCCTCCATCGAGGGGACGCTAGGCACTTATGGTTACCGAAACCTTTATTTGGGCGAGCGCTAAACTGCCGTCGCATCCTGCCGGGTTGCGGTTCGTTAGCGCCCGCACCAAGGACCTCGAGTGAATCGCGAAGCCGCCGGCCCCATCAAAGAGCAACATCAGGACGGGCTTCCCGTCCCGCGCCGCTATTGGTCGGCGGCGGCGATCTGGCTGGCGCTGTCGATGGCGGTGCTCGACGGGTCGATCGCCAATGTCGCGCTGCCGACAATCGCCCACGATCTCGGTGCGTCGCCGGCGACGTCGGTGTGGATCGTCAACGCCTATCAGTTGACGATCACTATCCTGCTGCTGCCGCTGGCCGCTTACGGCGACCGCTGCGGTTACCGCGGCATCTACCTCCCCGGACTGGTGCTGTTCACGATCGGGTCGCTCGGCTGTGCGATGTCCGACAGCCTGACGACGTTGATCGCTGCGCGCGTGTTCCAGGGTGTCGGCGCGGCCTGCATCATGAGCATGAATGCGGCACTGGTTCGCGCCACCTATCCCGCGAAGATGCTGGGGCGAGGCATCGGTTATAATGCTTTGGTCCTGTCGATGGCGGCCGCGGCGGGGCCGACGCTCGCGGCGCTGATCCTCAGCGTCGGTTCTTGGCCGTGGCTGTTCCTGATCAACCTTCCGATCGGCGTCGCCGCCGTGATCATCGGCTGGAAGGCGCTGCCCCACGTGCGGGGCCATGGTAACCCGTTCGACTGGGTCGCCGCCTTGCTCAGCGGCGCAATGATGGGCTGCATCGTGTTCGGCGCCGAGACTTTCGCGCGGGCGAGCGGAGCAATCGGTGTGGCGCTCATTGTTGGGGGACTCGTCGCCGGCGCGTTGCTGGTGCGGCGGGAATGGGGTGATCCGGCGCCTTTGTTTCCCGTCGACCTGCTCAAGATCCGGATCTTCAGCATGTCGATCGGCACCTCGACGGTTTCCTTCGCGGCGCAAATGCTTGCCTATGTGACCTTGCCGTTCCTGTTCCAGTCAGTGCTGGGGCGGAGCGCTTTCGAGACCGGCTTGTTGATGACTCCCTGGCCCCTCGCGCTTGGTGTGATCGCGCCTTTCGCTGGACGACTGGCCGACAAGGTACGCGCGGGCCTGATCGGCGGCATCGGCCTCGCGATCTTCGCCTTCGGCCTGTTCATGCTCTCGCGGCTGGGGACGCACCCCGAGACGATCGATATCATCTGGCGGATGGCGGTGTGCGGCGCCGGGTTCGGGCTCTTCCAGTCGCCCAATAACCGGACCATCGTCAGCTCGGCTCCGCGCCAGCGCTCGGGCGCCGCGGGCGGCATGCTGGCGACGGCGCGCCTGCTCGGGCAGACCTCGGGCGCCGTCGCGGTCGGCGTCTCGTTCCATCTCGCCGGAGTGCAGGTCGGGCCGAAGCTGCTAGCCGCGTCCGCGGTCGCCGCGCTGATCGCCTCTGCCCTGAGTTTGCTGCGCCTGCGCGCGCCGCGCACGCAGCACCGGCGGGAGGAAGGCGCGACCATTCTCGACTAGCGCTGGACCGTCGGCTAGCGCGGAGCGGTGACTGCGCTCGATGTCTTCGTCTTCATGCTGCTGATCGGCGGCGCCGCCATCGGCTTCGTGCGCGGCTTCGTCCACGAAGTGATCTCTCTCTTCGCGTGGATCGTGGCGATCGCGATGCTGAAGCTGTTCCACACGCAGTTGTGGACCGGGCTGATCAACAGCTTCCACATGGGCTCGGCCGCCGCAGCGGTGCTCGCCTTCGCGATCCTGTTTCTGCCGAGCTTCATCTGCGTGAAGCTGCTGGCGCGGCAGATCGGCGGGAAGACGCGGCGTCACGCGGTGCTCGGGCCGTTCGACCGCGTGCTCGGTGGCGGATTCGGTGCGTTGAAGGGGCTTCTCGGAGCGACGCTCTTCTTCCTCCTCGCGAACCTCGCCACCGATATGGTCTGGGGACCCCAAGCCGACCGGCCGCAGTGGATGACCAACTCGCGGACGTTTCCGTTGCTCAACGGCAGCGCGCGGGCGATCGTCGACTGGGTCGAAACGCGGCGGCTGCACGTAAATAAGGTAGGGCAGGGGGCATGATCCGTCTGCACGACACGCTGGCGCGGGAGAAGAGGGACTTCGTCCCCGCCGACCCCACGCGCATCACGATGTATGTGTGCGGCCCCACGGTCTACGGCCGCGCGCATATCGGCAATGCGCGCCCGGCGGTCGTGTTCGACACGCTGGCTCGGCTGATCCGGCATGAGTTCGGGCCGGATAGCCTCGTCTACGCGCGCAACGTCACCGACGTCGACGACAAGATCATCGCGGCGGCGGAAGCCGAGGGCGTCGACCCGTCGGTGATCACCGAGCGGTACGAGCGCGATTATCTCGAGGATATGCGGGCGCTTGGCGTTCGCGATCCCGACATTGCGCCGCACGCGACGCAGGAAATCGGGCCGATGGTCGCGATGATCGAGCGGCTGATCGCAAACGGCAACGCCTACGAGGCGGAGGGGCATGTGCTCTTCTCCGTGCCCAGCGACCCCGATTACGGGGTGCTGTCGCGGCGCGACCGGGATGCGATGGTCGCCGGCGCGCGGGTCGAGGTCGCGCCCTACAAGCGAGATCCCGCCGATTTCGTGCTGTGGAAGCCGAGCACGGAAGGGGTGATCGGTTGGGACTCACCGTGGGGACGCGGTCGTCCCGGCTGGCACATCGAATGCTCGGCGATGATCGCGGCGCATTTGGGCGAGACGATCGACATCCACGGCGGCGGCCTCGACCTCATCTTCCCGCACCATGAGAATGAGATCGCGCAGAGCCGCTGCGCGCATGGCGGCGCGCCGCTCGCGCGATATTGGGTGCACAACGGCTTCGTCGACATGGGCGCCGACAAGATGTCGAAAAGCCTCGGCAATATCGTCACGCCCGAAGAATTGCTGAAGTCGCACCGCGGCGAGACGCTGCGGCTGGCGCTGCTCAGCGCGCATTATCGCCAGCCGCTGCCTTGGACTGAAAGCCTAATCGCCCAAGCCAAGGCGACGCTCGACGGTCTGTACCGCAAGGCCGGAGATGCCGAGCCCGGCGAGGTCGATAAAGGCGTGCTCGACGCGCTTCGCGACGACCTCAACACGCCGCTGGCGCTTTCAAGGCTGTCGTCACTCGAAGGCGGTGCGCTGAAGGCTAGCGCGCAACTCCTCGGATTGTTGCAAGTGTCCGCGGCGGACTGGTTCCAGGGTGACGCCGATGCCCGTGACATCGAAGCGCGCATCGCCGAACGCGCCGAGGCCAAGAAGAACCGCGACTTCGCGACGGCCGATCGAATCCGTGACGAGCTCAAGGCCGAGGGAATCGTTCTTGAAGACGGGCCGGGCGGCACGACATGGCGGCGCGAATGAGCCCCTTCTTCTCTCGTCACCCCCGCGGAAGCGGGGGGCCCGCGCATAAAACACAGCGGGATTCCCGCTTTCGCGGGAATGACGGAGCAGCGGCATGACCGAGCCGCTGTACACGACAGAGATTCTGCGGCTGGCGGCATCGCTCGACGACCCGCAAGAGCTGGAGCGCGAGGACGGCTACGCCGACGTCCACTCGCGGACCTGCGGCAGCAGGATCAGCCTCGCGGTTCAGCTCGATAATGAGCGCCGGGTGGAGCGGCTGTCGATGCGGGTCGAGGCCTGCGCATTTGGCCAGGCGTCGGCGGCGCTCCTCGCCCGCCACAGCAAGGGTCGCTCGCACCACGAGGTATCCGACGCGATGCTCGAACTGAGCCACTGGTTAGCCGATGAGCAAGCGAAAACGGCCGACTGGCCCGGGATCGCGGCTCTCGAGCCGGCGCGGGCCAAGCGTGGGCGCCATGGCGCGATCCTGCTGCCGTTTCGGGCACTCCTCGCGGCAATGGAGGCGGCCGGGTGAACGGCGCAGTCGTCGACGGCGGTTATCTTCGCGACGGCGCAATCCTGCTCGGCGCCGCGCTGATATTTGTGACGCTGTTCCGGCGGCTCGGACTTGGCGCCACTTTGGGCTACATCGTAGCCGGCGCGCTCATCGGTCCTTCGGTCCTGGGATTCTTTCGCGAGCCGGAAGCGATCCAGAACGTTTCCGAGATCGGCATCGCGCTGTTGCTGTTTATCGTCGGGCTCGAGCTACAGCCGAGCCGGTTGTGGCGGCTGCGCAGGGACATCTTCGGCCTCGGCCTGCTCCAGGTCACGCTGTGCGGGCTCGCCATTGCCGCAATTCTCTATTTTGGGCCGGGCTTCTCGCCGGAAGCGTCGCTTGCCATCGGCTTGCCGCTAGCTCTCTCTTCTACCGCGCAGGTCCTGCCGATGCTGCGCTCGGAAAATGAGCTGAACACGCCTCAGGGAGAGCGGGCTTTTTCGATCCTGCTGTTTCAGGACCTGTCGATCGTCCCGCTGATCACGATCATTACCGCCATGGCGCGGGTCGCGCCGGACCCCAGCGCTCCAACAGGCTGGAAGCAGGCGCTCTACACCGTGGCGGCGATCATCGGCCTCGTCGCGGTCGGGCGCTTCATCATCACTCCCGTCCTTCGGCTGATCGGCCGCATGGGCGAGCGCGAGTTGTTCGTCGTTATCGGCCTCTTCACGGTGGTTGGCTCGGCCGCGGTGATGCACCAATTTGGTCTTTCAACGGCGCTCGGGGCCTTTGTCGCCGGTGTCGTGCTTGCCGAGTCGCCCTACCGGCACGAGCTCGATAGCGACCTGGAACCGTTTCGCTCGATCCTGCTCGGGCTCTTCTTCCTTTCTGTGGGCATGTTGCTCGATTTGAGGTTGATCGCTGCGCGGCCTCTGCTGGTCGTGGGAATCGCCGCCGGGGTGATCGTTGCCAAGACGATCCTGATCAGCCTGTTGGGCCGGCTGTTCGGGCGCGACTGGAGGGTCAGCCTTCGCCTTGGCTTGCTGCTCAGCCAGGCGGGCGAATTCGGTTTCGTGTTGTTTGGGCTGGCCGCCACCGCCCAGCTGATCAGCGCCGCGGCTGCATCGCTGTTCGGGGCGGTAGTTACGCTCTCGATGGCGACGACGCCGTTCCTGATGCGCTTCATCGACCGGCTCGAGGCGCGGGACGCCGGTCGCGCAAAGGGCCTCGATGGGCCGGAAGCGAGTCCGGACACGCCAGTGATCATCGTCGGCTACGGCCGCTTCGGCCAGACCGTCGGTCAGATGCTGATGGCCAAGAGCGTGCCCGTGACATTGGTCGATACCGACGCCGAGATGATCGAAGCCGCCGGCAGCTTCGGCACCAAAGTCTATTTCGGCGACGGCACCAGGATCGACCTGCTGCGCACGGCGGGTGCCGAACAGGCGCGCGCGATCCTGTTCTGCAACGATAATGTGTCAGGCGCCCTGACGCGCGAAGCACTGGCGCGGGTGCTCGAAGCTTTCCCACACGCCCGCGTGATGGTCCGCACCTTCGACCGGCGGCACATGATTGAACTCGACGGACTCGATCTCGCCTACACGCAGCGCGAGCTGTTCGAGAGCGCGGTGAAGATGGGTCGTGCCGCGCTCACGGAGGCGGGCATCGATCCGCGCGAGATCGAGCGGGTCGAGCGGGAATATCGCTTGCGTGATTGCGAGCGGCTCGAGCGGCAAACAGCGACCGGCGATATCCGCGCGGGGCAGGAGCGTTCGTTCGGGCCGGACCAGGCCTTACCCGATGAGGAACCGAGCCAGGCTGCTCAGGCTCCGGCGGAGTTGCCCAGGTAATCATCGAGCGCGTGGACGATTGCCTCGACCACGTCCTTGTGCGCGCCATCGCCGCTTCGCACATGAATATGCGCTTCGGCGTAAGACGGGCGCCGTTCCTGCGAGAGTCTTTCGAGCACCGTCTTGCGGTCATTGTTGCGCAGCTGCGCGCGAGTATCGCGGCGTGAGGTCCGTTCGGCGAGGATATCGACAGGCGCGTCGAGCCAAACGGTGATCGCGCGCTCGTTGAGCAGCTTGCGGGTCGAAGGATCGACATAGGCTCCGCCGCCGGTCGCGATGACGCGGATGTCGCCTTCGATCAGCCGGGCGACAAGACGGCGTTCGCCGTCACGGAACTCGCGCTCCCCGAAGCGTTCGAACACCTCGGCAGCGGGGAAGCCAGCGGCGTCCTCAATTTCGGCATCGCTGTCGACAAAGGCCAAGCCAAGCCGTCGAGCCAGGCGGCGCCCGACCGTTGACTTTCCAACTCCCATCAACCCGACCAACACCACCGGCCGGTCAAGACGCCTGCCCAAATCTGTCACAGGAAGGCCAAATCCATCGCCCAAGGGGCTATACAGCGGCTTCCGCGCTCGGCAAAAGCCGCCCTCATGTCCCGATTGATCATTCTCATCGTCGTCGCCGTGCTGATTATCGGCGGACTCTTCTTCCTTGCCCGCTCGCCAAAGCAGCAGCCAACCCACACCATCGAGGTCGCGGTCCCCGCGCCCGGGGGCAATGCGCACTAAGCTCATCCTGAGTGCATCGGCGGCGGTCGTTCTGGCGCTGCCGGCACTCGCACAGCAGTCTGCGCCGCAGCCGACGGGTCCCGCACCGACGTCGGCCGTCCAGAACAACCCGGCCTCTTCATCCTCCTCGTCACTCCCGGAAGGTGGCGCGGACGAGACGGCGGTCGAGGAAGTCTCCAACTCGAATCCCGCGGCCACTTTGGCGCCACCGACCCCGCCGGTCGAATATCCTGGCTGGGCACGGCGCGATCCGTGGAACGTCGGCGCGGTGGACTCGCGCAATATGGGATTTGGCGAGGCGCCGTGGGGTACCGCGGACGGGTCGTTTCTCACGAGGCTTATGCGGCGAATGCAGACTCCGCTCGCGTCCCGCTGGGCTCATATCGCGCTTCGCGACGCCCTGCTTGCCAAGGCCCCTGCCCCGGTGAACGTCAATCCCGTAGACTGGGTAGCCGAGCGCGCCTGGCTGCTGCTGCGCTTGGGCGAAGCCGACGCGGCGCGGCTACTGGTTGCGGGTGTGGATACCGACCGCTTCACGCCGAAGATGGTGCAGGTGGGGGTTCAGAGTGCCCTGGCCAATTCCGATCCCGCCGCCCTGTGTCCGTTAGAAAGCGGCATCCAGAAGAACGACCCCGCGATCCACGCGCTCGTCCAGGCAATGTGCGCGTCGCTCGCCGGGCAGCCAGACCAGGCGTCCGCGATGATCGACCAGGCGCGACGCTTCGGCCGCATCGGCGGAGCCGATCTTGCACTTGCGGAGAAGGTTGTCGGTGCGGGCGCCAACGCACGCGCGGCGACGATCGAGTGGGACCCCGTCGATTCGCTGACCGCGTGGCGGTTCGGGCTTGCCGCGGGCACAGGCATGGTTCCGCCGGACAGGCTCGTGAACGGTGCCCCCGTTCAGCTGCGGGCCTTTCTCGCTCGTGCTCCCTTGCTGACGGCGCAGCAGCGGCTGCCCTCGGCAATGGTGGCCGCGGGGCTCGGGGTCTTCTCGTCGCAGACGATGGTGGACCTCTATTCGCAAATTTACGACGCCACTGACCCAACGGATCTCGGCGACAGCGATGCCTGGCAACTTCGTCAGGCTTACGTGGGGAAGGACGCGCAGACCCGGCTGGCGGCAATGCGCAAGCTGCTTGGGACCGGCAAGGACGCGCTGCAGAAGGAAGCCGCACGGGCGCTGGTCGCTCGCGCCGCCACCTTCGTTACACCCAGTTCGGACCTCGCCAGCGATGCTCCGGAGCTAATCTCCGCAATGCTCGCCGGCGGTTATGACCAAGCGGCGGCGCGCTGGATCCCGGTGGTCAACGGAATGAACGACGACGCCAATGATCGTTGTTGGGCCATGCTCGCGCTGGCGGCGCCAAACATTGCCGATGTCGGCACCAGCCGCATCACCAGCTTCATCCGCCGCGACAAGAGCCGGGACAAGGTGCGCAGCGCGCTTCTGGTCGCCGGGCTCGCCGGCCTGGGAAGGCTCAGTACCGACGACGCGAACAGCCTTAACCGCCGCTACGGCTTGGGGCTCGGCCACGTCACCAGCTGGACCAACATAATCGACGCCGCCGCGGCGCGCGGGCAGCCGGGCACCGTGCTGGTGCTCACGGGCACCGGCTTCCAAACGCCAATGTTCGACCGCATACCATCGGCGCACCTCTATCATGCCGTCGCCGCGCTCAATCGCACGGGCCAGGGCTTCACTGCCCGAATGATCGCCGCAGAGGCCCTTTCGAGGACGTGACCCCCGACGACCGGGCACTCGTCGACCGTTTTCTCGACATGATGGCCGCCGAAGCGGGATCGTCCCTGCACACGCTTGCCGCCTATCGCAACGACCTCGAGCGGACGGCGGAGAGCGTTGGCTCGCTTGGGCAGGCGTCGGCGGACGAGCTTTCGCGCCTCGGCGCAGCCTGGGCCGAGCTTTCACCGTCGACGGTGGCGCGCCGTTCGGCCTCGCTGCGGCGCTTTTTCGGCTTCCTCATCGACGATGGTCTGCGGGGCGATGATCCGTCCGCGACTTTGCCGCGCCCGCGGCTGGAACGGCCGCTGCCCCGAATCCTCGACGCGGACGAGGTCGCGCGAATGTTCCAAGCGGCGGAGGAGCGAGCGGCGAGCGGCGAGCCGGCAGCGGTCCGCAACCTCGCTCTGCTCGAGCTGCTTTACGGCTCCGGCCTGAGAGCGACCGAGCTGGTCAGCTTGCCGCGCGGGTCGGTTCGTCCTGGCCAGCCCTTCCTGATGGTCCGCGGCAAGGGGTCGAAGGAGAGGCTGGTGCCCATTTCGTCACGCGCCGAGGGAGCTGTCGCCAGGTGGCTCGAGCTCATTGCCGGCGGATCGCTGTGGCTGTTCCCGAGCGGCAAATCACACCTCAGCCGAGTGCGGCTGTTCCAGATCGTGCGCATGATGGCCGCCGATGCGGGGATCGTGCCCGAAAGGGTTAGCCCGCACGTGCTTCGGCACGCCTTCGCGACGCACCTGCTGTCAGGCGGCGCGGACCTGCGTGTGCTCCAGTCGCTCCTCGGCCATGCCGACATCGCGACGACGCAGATTTACACCCACGTCGACAGCGCCCGCTTGGTCGAGCTGGTCAATTCGCGTCACCCGCTGGCGACGCGGGATCGTTGACGCCTTAGGCAGCTTCGTCCTACCCGCGCCTCCCACATGCAGAATTATCTCGATTTCGAAAAACCGATCGCCGAGCTCGAGACCCGCGTCGCCGAGCTGCGAAAAACCGCAGCGAGCTCGGACGAGATCGACATCGATCCGGAGGTCGCGAAGCTCGAGACCAAGGCCAACAAGCTGCTCCGCGATACTTACTCCAAGCTCACGGCATGGCAGAAGGCGCAGGTCGCCCGGCATTCCGACCGGCCTCATTTCAACGATTATGTGGCCGGCTTGACCGAGGATTTCCTGCCGCTCGCCGGCGACCGGGCGTTCGCCGACGACCCAGCGATCGTTGGTGGCCTCGCACGGATCGACGGGCGCAGGGTCATGTTGATCGGCCATGAAAAGGGCGACGATACCGCATCCCGTCTCAGGCACAATTTCGGGATGGCCAAGCCCGAGGGCTACCGCAAGGCGATCCGTCTGATGCAGCTTGCCGACCGCTTCGGCGTGCCGGTCGTCACGCTTGTCGACACGCCCGGCGCATTTCCCGGGGTTGAGGCCGAGGAGCGGGGCCAAGCTGAAGCGATTGCCCGCTCGACCGAGGAATGCCTCCGGCTAGGCGTGCCGATGATCGCGGTCATTGTCGGGGAAGGCGGCTCGGGCGGCGCTGTCGCGATTGCGAGCGCAAACCGGGTGCTGATGTTCGAGCATGCGGTTTATTCGGTAATTTCGCCTGAGGGCTGCGCCTCCATCCTGTGGCGCACGGCCGACAAGGCACCCGAAGCGGCCGAGGCGATGAAGATCACCGCGCAGGACCAGCACGGGCTCGGCGTTGTCGATCGCATCATCACCGAACCTCTCGGCGGCGCGCATCGCGAGCCCGACGCTGCGATTGGCGCCTTGAAGGGTGCGTTGATCGAGGAACTCGATGGCTGCGCGAGCCTCGGCCGCGACGAGCTGAGGGCGCAGCGCCGGGCCAAGTTCCTGGCGATCGGTTGACGATTCTCAAGTCGTAGGAACCGGCCCAGTCATTCGCCGTTCAAAATCGGGGCGCTTAGTTCCGCGGCGCAACGGCCAATGGGTGCGGCAGATGCGAAACAAGATTCTGATGCTCGCGGCGGCGGCGCTCGCCTTCTCGCCGGCGGCTGCCCAACAGCAACGCTATCTCGATCCCCACGACGTTGCTGAAGCGCAGCGTGACAATGCCGAGCTCGTCCAGGCGCTCGGCGGCGCGGAGACCGGACCACGTGCCGCTTATGTCGAAGCAGTGGGCCGGCGGGTTGGCAGCCAATCGGGGATCGCCAATCCCGGCCAGTCGCTGCACTTCATCATGCTCAATTCGGCCGTGGAGAACGCCTTCTCCGTTCCGGGGGGTTACGTCTACGCGACCCGGCAGTTGATGGGCTTGATGAACGACGAATCGCAACTCGCCTTCGCGCTGGGGCATGAGGTCGGTCATATTGCGGCCAACCACGCTCACATTCGCGAGCAATATGCGGAGCGCAGTCCGCTGGGCGTATTCGGTCAGATCATCGGCGCCATTTTCGGCTCGGGAATCTCCGACGTCCTGACGGCGCGGTCCGCGCTCGATTTTTTGAGTTTCTCGCGCGAGCAGGAATATGAGGCCGATACCCTCAGCCTCCGCTACATGATCCGCGCCGGCTACGATCCCGCTGGCGCCGCCGGCGTACTCGCCGCACTCACGCGCCAAAGCGCCCTGGAGGCGCGGGTCCAGGGCCAGACGAACCGCCGGACGCCGGAGTGGGCAAGCACGCATCCATTGAGTGAGAATCGGATGCAGCGCGCGCTTGCCGAAGCCCGCGCCACAGGCCGGCTGGGGAAGGGGGTCCGCAATCGCGACCAGTTCCTGAGTGAGCTCGAAGGCGTTTATGTGGACGACGACCCTGCTCAGGGAGTGATCGAGGGACCGACCTTCACCCACCCCGACCTCCGCGTCCAGTTCAGCGTGCCGCAGGGTTATTTGATGTCCAACGGGATCGATGCGGTGACCATCTCCGGTTCCGCGGGCAAGGCACAATTGCGCGGCGGACAGTTTACCGGCACCCTCGATAACGCGGTCCTGCTGGCGTTGCGTGGATTGACCGGCGGCCAGGGCAATTTTCCGGTTTCGCCACCACAGCATGTGACCATCAATGGCCTGACGGCCGCGATTACGACAACGCGCGTCGATACGGACTCCGGTCCGATCGATGCGAGCGTTGCCGCTTATCGGTGGGATCCGCAGCGGGTCTATTATTTCGTGATGCTGACGCCCGCGGGCTACGGCGTCAGACCCTTCCTACCAATGATCAATTCGTTCCGGCGGATCACTCCAGCCGAGGCAGCGGCGATCCGGCCGCGCGTGATTCATGTCGAAGTGGTCCGGCCGGGAGATACGGTGCAGTCGCTGGCGAGCCGGATGGCCTATCGCGATTTCAAGCTGGAGCGTTTCCTGTCGCTGAACGACCTCAGCGCAAACAGCGCCCTCGCTCCGGGCCAGAAGGTGAAGCTGGTGGTCTATGGGACGCGGCGGGTGACCACCTGAGCTTCAATCAAGGCATGTAGGTATTCGTCGAATTGCTGAGTTTGGTCCACATGCCACCGACGCCGCCGCCAAGCGACGACAGGCCCGTCATCATCGCAATGACGATAAGGGCGACAATTAGTCCGTATTCAATCGCTGTAGCTCCACGCCTATCGGCACGAAGCGTGCGCAAAATTGTTCGGATAGCGTCCAAGCCACCCTCCTCTGGTCCACGTCCACGCGGCGGTTTTAACGGACCCAGGGTTAACAACTCTTTCGCCCGGTACAGTTAACGGGCGTTCAGTGCTTTGGCGGGTATGGGCCGCAAAATGTAGAATTTCGAAGGTCTCCACGGTCCGCGTGCCGTCGCCTGCCTGAGCGAAAGCGCGCATGGCGGCCGTGCGAGCGGCCCTGACGACGTAGCGCGGCCGTTTTAACAAAATGTTGGTCGCTCCCATGGCGCGCAGGTCCTCAACCAACTTTTCGAGCGACGGGTAGGATACTTTCACGCGGTCGACATCGACCACGGTATCGGTGAAGCCGGCAGCGTCCAGAAGCGGGTCGAGGGCGGAGGCTTCGATGCGCGGGTGGACGTGAGGGGCTGCAACGCCTGCAAGCGAGTCGGCGACGCGCATCGCCGAGCGAAGCTGTGGCAGCGAGTCACCGCCGGACAGGGCCCCGATTAGCAGGGCATCGCCGCGCATTGCCTCACGGATAAGCCGAAATGCGAACGGCAGATCGTTGACAGTCTCGAGCGTGCCAACGGCGAGCACGAGGTCATAGGCGCTCGCCGGCGGATGCCAGGCGTCCTCGATAATCGGCTGTCCGCCTGATCCAGCGGCGAACATTGGCCCTGGTTCGGCAATGGCGACGGAGCCGACAACCTCGCCCAGCCGCCCCGGCCATGATGGGTCAGGGCTGCCGATCAGCAGCGCATGTTCGAACCGCCGCTGCAAAAGCGCTATTCGGTCGAGGCAATCGGCGAACGCCCGTTCGTGCAGGAACAGTTCCGGACCGGTTCGCGCGGCGCGATCCCGGCGAAGCGCTCGAAGCGCCATGTCGAAGAGTTCGGGCACGCACGCGCTTGTGCGCTGGCGCCCCATCGGCGACAAGACGTGATGGTCGCTGCAGTCCTTGGCCGGCTCTCGCGCTGGGCGCTTGATTTCGCGCTTCCGCCGCGCTGCGCCGGCTGCGGGACGATCGTCGCCGATGTTCACAGCTTCTGTCCGGACTGTTGGAAACAGATCGAGTTCCTCGGAGACGGCGGCTGCTCTACCTGCGGAATTCCTTTGCAAGCGACCGAACAACGGACGTGCGGCGCATGCCTGGCGCGAGCGCCACGCATTGCCCGAACCCGCGCGGCGGTTGCTTACGGCGACGTTTCGCGAGCGCTTGCCATACGGCTCAAATATGGCCGCAAAGTCGCGATCGCCCGGACCATGGCGCGTTATATGGCGCCGCTGGTTGGCGAGGGTGACGACCGGCTGCTGGTGCCGGTGCCGCTCCACCGCACGCGCTTGTGGGGCAGGAGCTTCAACCAGTCGGGGCTGGTCGCGCGCGAGCTGTCGCGGCGCCTCGGGATCGCATCCAATCCGCTAGCACTGGCCCGTACGCGCAGGACGCCGCCGCTCAAGGGCATGAGCCCGTTGCAGCGGCGCAAAACTGTTGCCGGGGCATTCCGCGTTCGGGACAAGAGCGCTGTTGCCGGAAAAACCGTGATCCTGGTGGATGATGTGCTGACGACGGGCAGCACCGCGGAGGCTTGCGCGCGAACGCTCAAACGCGCCGGCGCGGCGCGGGTCGAGCTCGTCAGCTGGGCACGCGTGGTGAAACCTTCGCTGTTGATGCGTTGAACTTCCTGCCTAAGTATCTGGCGTGAAGGACGGATCGTGACTGTCGAGATCTACACCAAGGCATTCTGCCCTTATTGCTGGCGCGCCAAGCAGCTGCTTGAGGCAAAGGGCGTCGAGTATCGCGAGATTTCGGTCGATTATGGCGGCGAGGCCCGCGAGATCATGGTCGAGCGCGCGCAGGGTCGCACGACGGTGCCCCAGATCTTCATTCGCGAGCATCATGTGGGCGGATGCGACGACCTTTTTGACCTTCATCACTCCGGCAAGCTCGACGAATTGTTTGGCCAGTGACCCGAGTCGCCCTCTTCCAGGCGACTGCCGGCATCGATCCGGCGGAGAATGCGCGCGCCCTGGCGGAAGCGATCGAGCAAGCCGCTGCTGGCGGCGCGGAAATGCTCTTCACGCCCGAAATGACAGGGCTTCTCGACCGCGATTCGGCTCGCGCGGCGAAAGTCCTGCAGCGGCAGGAGGACGACCAGGTGCTCGCAACGGCACAAAACGCGGCAGCTCAGCATCGCATTTGGGTGCATGTCGGCTCGCTTGCCGTGGTCGTCAATGACGGGAAGATCGCGAACCGTTCGTTCGTAATCGACCGCGAAGGCGTGATACGCGGCACCTACGACAAGATTCACCTGTTCGACGTCGATCTGCCCACCGGCGAGAGCTGGCGCGAGTCCAACACCTATTCGCCCGGCTCTGGAGTGACTCTCGTCAACGGAACGCCCGTCGGCAAGCTCGGCCTCACCATATGCTACGACCTCCGCTTCCCGGGACTGTTCGCGCGGCTTGCCGAGTCCGGGGCCGATGTGATCGCGGTGCCCGCGGCGTTCACGATTCCAACGGGCAAGGCGCACTGGCACATCCTGCTCCGCGCGAGAGCGATCGAGGCAGGGCTGTTCGTCGTTGCCGCGGCTCAAGTCGGCCACCATGAGGACGGGCGCAGCACATTCGGACACAGCCTCGTCATCGATCCCTGGGGTGAGGTCCTGCTCGACATGGGCGAGCAGCATGGTGTCGGGTTTGCCGACATCGACTTGAAGCGGATTTCCGATGTTCGCTCGCGAATACCGGCGCTTAACCACCGCCGGCCTATCCCCGACGCGGTGACTTTATGATCGTCTTCGACCTTCAGTGCCGCGAAGGCGGCGAGACCTTCGAAGCGTGGTTTCGATCGACCGCCGATTACGAGGAGCAGCGGGCAGGCGGCCTGGTGCAGTGCCCGGTCTGCCAGTCCGCGAACATCGGCAAGGCTCCAATGGCTCCGCGCGTGCCGCGCAAAGGCGGCGACAGCCCGCTCGCCAAACTGGCCGCAATGCAAGCCGAACTGCTAAAGGATTCACGCTGGGTGGGCGATGAATTCGCCGAAACAGCGCGCGCCATGCACGTTGGCGACATTGCCCCGGCTCAGGTGCACGGCAATGCCACTCTGGAGCAGGCGAAGTCGATGGCGGAAGATGGCATTCCCGTTGCCCCGCTCCCGCTCCCGGTCACGCCGCCCAGCCAGGTGAATTGATCGCCCGCGCCAGAGTCCCTATTCCCCCGCGAAGGACCCCGTAGCTCAGCAGGATAGAGCATCAGATTCCTAATCTGAGGGCCACAGGTTCGAATCCTGTCGGGGTCACCAAAACGGCAAAGGCGCAAGGGCAATGGCAACACAGGACACGAAAGGCGAAAGCCGTAAGATCGCCGAGCGCCTGTTCCTTGAGCATCCACGTTCGCTTGGCATGAGCTGGGCTGGCCACGGCGCCGGCGCGGTCGTGATCGGCGCCAAGCTTGTTTGTGCCGGTTGCGCTTGCCTTGTGCACGCGGTCGTGCCGGGAGTCTTCACCCAAACCGCCGGCAAGACGATCACCGGCATGTATGACCATATGATGCGGCGCAAGGCGGGCGCGGCCAATCCGGAGAATTGGCCTGACTACGAAATCTGACCGTTCAACCACGGTCGCGATTGTCGGCGGCGGTGCGTCGGGGACAATCCTCGCCGCACAGCTCGCGCGCCGCGGAATTCGTTCGCTGCTGATCGACGGCAGCGGCCGGATGGGCCGTGGGGTGGCCTATTCGACGACCGAACCCGCGCATTTGCTCAACGTCCGCGCCGAGGGGATGAGCGTCTGGGCCGGCGAGCCCGACCATTTTGCAAAGCGCTTCGCAGCCGAAGGCGGGACGGCGCGGGGGTTCGCCCAGCGGCGCTTCTTTGCGAGCTATCTTGGCGAGATGCTGGGCGAAGCCCTTGCCAGCGGCTGCACCGAGCTCGTGGAAGCAACCGCGATCAACGCCGGGCGCGACGGCAGCGGCTGGCGCGTCGGCCTTAACGACGGGACCACCGTCGAGGCTGAGACGCTGGTCCTCGCGGTCGGCAACCAAGAGCCGGAAGGTCTTGGAGCATTTGCCGGAGTCGGGCGCCGCTTCGTCCGCAATCCATGGGCCGACGATGCGCAAGCCGCCGTTGCCGATCTTGCCGAAAGCGGTGGGGACGCGCTGATCGTGGGCACGGGCCTCACGATGGTTGACCTCGTTCTATCTCTAGATGCGGCCGGTCACCGCGGCCGGATTGTCGCTTTGTCACGTCGGGGTCTGATCCCCCGTGCTCACGCCGACTTCGATGCCGCGCCGGTCGACAAGAATGCATTGCCGAAAGGCCTCAGAGCGATGTTACGTTGGCTAAGGCGGCGAAGCGCAGAGGTCGGCTGGCGCGCGGCGGTCGACAGCCTGCGCCCGTACAGTCATCATTTGTGGCAAAGCCTGACGCTGGACGAGCAGCGGCGATTTCTTCGCCATGCGCGGCCGTGGTGGGACGTTCACCGCCACCGCATCGCTCCCGAGGTCGCGGCATTAGTCGCGAATACGATTGCCGCCGGGCAGCTGGAAGTGGTCGCGGGAAGAATTATCTCGGCGCGCGATGTGTCCGACGGAGTGGAGGTCGGGTACCGCCGCCGCGGCGGCGCCCAGAACCGGACCGAGAACTTCGAATACATCTTCAATTGCACGGGTCCGCTGCACTCCGTCACGCATACCAGGGATCCGCTGTTGCGGAGCCTCCTCGGTGCCGGAGAGGCGAAACCTGACCACCTCGGCATCGGCCTCGAAGCCAGTGACGAGTGCCGCGCCGGAAGTCGACTGTGGGCGCTGGGACCGCTTACCAAGGGCCGGTATTGGGAGATCATCGCCGTCCCTGATATTCGCGAGCAGGCGGCGGCGGTTGCCGATGACATTCAGCGGGAGCTCAACAGATGATCAATGAGCATAGCGATCCCGACGACGGTGATCTGGTGGAGGCTGCGCCGGCCTTCCACGTTCCGAAGGAGGTGGCCGAGGCGGTCAGGACTTTAATCCGCTGGGCCGGCGATGACCCCAAGCGCGAGGGCCTCCTCGACACGCCGCGTCGCGTGGCACGCGCGTGGAAGGAATACGCCAAGGGTTACCATGAGGACCCGGCCGTCCATCTCAGCCGCACCTTCGAGGAAGTTGGCGGTTATGACGAGATCGTCTTGCTCAAGGACATTCCGTTCCAGTCCCATTGCGAGCACCATCTGGCGCCCATCATAGGCAAAGCGTCGATTGCGTATTTGCCCAAGGACAAGGTCGTCGGGATCAGCAAACTCGCCCGCGTACTTCACGGCTATGCGCGCCGTCTGCAGGTGCAGGAGCGGCTCACGGCGCAGGTCGCCGATGCCATCTGGAAGCATCTCCAGCCCAAGGGCGTCGCCGTGATTATCGAGGCGACTCACGCCTGCATGACTGCACGCGGCGTCTCGACGCCAGGCGTGATGATGACCACCAGCCGGATGATGGGCACGTTCCGTGAGGACGAACGGAGCCGACGCGAAGTGCTGGCGCTGATGGGCTACTAAAAGGCAGGCGGGGCAGCTCCGCTGGCCTGAGAGCCGCCCCGCGTCCCACCGCAACTACGGGGTGTGACCTCGTTCGGCTGACGCTCAGGCGTGCGAGGGGGTTTCCAGACCGTGCTTGAGTTGGCTCATCTGGTCATGACCCGACTTGATCGACTGATAGCAGCGCTGGATCAGGTCGTGGGTCTCACCGCGTACATCGCCGCTCTGCAGCGCGGCTTGCCACTTCTCCTTGAGGTAATCCTCGCCGCGCTCGACCTCGTTGATAATCGACTTCTCGTCGCGGCCGGTAACTGCCGCCTTGAGGTCCTCGAACCTTTGGTGCGCCTTGCCAAGGAATGATCCACCGTCTTCGGGGTCGCCGCCAAGCCGCCGGACCTCCGCACGAAGCTGCTCGACAACTTGCTGGCGTTCACTCGCGCGTTGCCGGAAAATCTCGCGGAAGCGCTCATTGTCGATGTTTTGGGCGCTGTCCTCATAACCAGTGATGCTGTCGATCGTGGTCGCGATAAGGGTGTTCAGCGTGCTGATTGCTTCGGAATGTTCGGCCATGGTTCTACTCCGCTACTGTGGGATCGGTTCGGGTGGAGAACGCTCGAAGCGCCACAGTGATGCGACCGATGCCCCGATTCTTTTGGTGATTGGGCGCGCATCGCTCTCCGCCCGTCGATCGAATAATCCGCGCCGACTAACGATCACCGCGTGACTCTGGCGCAGGTGCTCGTCGCCCAATAGAAGGCACCAACCATCATCTGGGGGACGATTCATGCGCTATTCCTCGCTCGCCGCTTTCTCGTTGATCCTTGCCGCCATGCCCGTCACCGCAAATGCGGCGCCGGCAGGCAGCGTCGCTGCCGCAGTCGCATCGGCCGATCGGAAGCCCGACAACGTGAAGCTCGACGAGGGGCGCAAGCCTGCCGCCGTGCTCCAGTACCTGGGGCTGAAACCCGGGATGAAGGTGCTCGATCTGTTCGGGGCCAACGGCTACTGGGCCGAGATCATGGTGCCGGTGATCGGGCCGAAGGGTCACGACACGATCTGGACGCCTGCGCAATTCTTCAACGACAAAGCGAAGGGTTACACCTCAGGCTACGCTGCCAAGCACCCGAACGTCACCTTCATCACTTCGCCGTTCGAGTCGCCGGACTTGCCGAAGAACTATGCCGATTTCGTGATTTTGAACGACAATTATCACGACACCTACTGGCAGAATGAGAAATACAAGATCCCGAGGATGGACCCCAACGCATTCCTGAAGGCCGTATATGCTTCAATGAAGCCGGGCGCCGTCATCGGGGTGATCGATCACATCGCGAACAAGAACGACGACACTCGAGCCACGGTCGAAAAGTTCCATCGGATCGACCCTGAAGTGGTCAAGGCGGACTTCAAGCGCGCCGGATTCGTCATGGTCGGAAGCAGCGATCTGCTGCGCAACCCGGCCGACGATCACAGCCTGTTGGTGTTCGATCCGAAGGTCGCGGGTCACACGGATCGCTTCATCTTCAAGTTCAAGAAGCCGCGTTGAGCGCAACTGCGGCTAAGTCGGGCGGCGGCGGCGAGGGGCGGAGCCTGCGGGCCTATTATGCTCTCGCCGCGCTCGTCGTCGGGCTGGTTGCGGGAATGTTTGGGAACCGGCTTGCCCCGGCCGTTCGGGGCGATGCGTTGGGCGTCGCCTCGTTCGTCGGTACCTTGTGGCTGAATGCGTTGAAGATGACGGTCATCCCGCTGGTCGTGGCGCTGCTGGTGGTCGGTATCGCCAAGAGCGCGCAGGCGGCGCAGACCGGCCGGGTAGCGGGCCGGGCAGTGCTGTGGATCGTTATCATCTGCACGGTTTCTGCAGTGTTCGGCGCAATCGCGACGCTGCTACTGACGAATGCCTTCCCGTTGCCGCACGGCGCCGCGGCCCAGCTTCAGCGTGGGCTCGCCGGTGTCGACAAGAGCGTGGGGGCGCTTCCAGGGCCCGCTGAGTTTTTCAAGAGCGTGATTCCTCCGAACCTGTTCGCCGCAGCCAACAACGGTGACATTCTGCCGCTGACGGTGTTCGCGTTGTTATTTGGTCTGGCGCTCACCAGGCTGGCCGCGCCCGCGCGCAAGTCGATCGTCACCTTTTTCGAAGCGATCGGCGATGCATTCGTGGTGATTATTGAGTGGGTGCTGTTGCTCGCTCCGCTGGGGGTGTTCGCGCTGGCCTTCACGGTCGGGTCGGAGGCCGGCAGTGCCGCCTTTGCCGCCCTCAGCCATTATGTCGTGGTCATTTCGCTCATCGGTGTGATCGTCACTCTCGCGGCCTACCCGCTGGCGTGGTTCGTCGGCGGTGTCCCGATGGCTAGTTTCACGCGCGGCATGATTGCGCCACAGGCTGTCGCGATCTCCACGCGGTCTTCCCTCGCCTCGCTTCCGGCGATGCTCACCAGTTCACGGACCATGGGTATTCGCGACAATGTCGCCGAAGTCACGCTGCCGATCGCCGTCGCGCTGTTCCGTGCGACCGGTCCCGCCATGAATGTGGCGGTCGCATTCTATGTCGCTCATTGGCTGGGAATCCAGCCGAACCTTTCGCAAATGATCGCGGCGACCGCCGTTGGCGCGGTCATGAGCTATGGTGCCGTCAGCCTGCCCGGCGAGGTGAGCTACATCAGCTCGATCGCGCCGATCGCCATCGCGCTCGGTGTTCCCATTGCCCCGCTGGGCTTGCTCGTAGCCGTCGAGATGGTGCCCGACATCTTCCGCACCGTCGGCAACGTCACCCACGACGTTGCGCTTGCAGGCATCGTCAACCGGAGCCTCGGCAGTCGCGCCTAGCGGCCGGAGATTACGCGAACCCGGTCGGAATACAGGCGGCCGACCGGCTGCTCGGTGCCGTCGGCAAGCCGCGCGATCCAGCGCCCTGACGGATTGCGGGTGAAGCCAGCAATGAAGTCCTTGCGGACGATTGCCGAGCGGTGAAGCCGGACGAACAGTTCCGGGTCGAGGCCCTCCTCGAGCGCGGCCATCGAATGATGGATCAGCCAGCTTCGGCGCCCGACGTGGAGGCGCATATAGTCGCGTTCCGCCGAAACCCGGTCGACGTCACGCGAGGCGATGCGCACCAATCCCGACAGGTCGGACGCCCAGAATTCGTCGAGCCACTGCGAGACCTTACCTGCAGTCGGCTGCGAGCTGCGCTGCACCAGGTAGGTTCGAGCGCGATCGAGCGCTCGCTGTAGCCGGCTCGGCTCGACGGGCTTCATCAGATAGTCGACGGCTTCGACTTCGAACGCGGCGACGGCGAACTGGTCGAAGGCGGTTACGAAGACCACGGCGGGGGAGGGGTTTTGGGCGGCGAGCGCCCTGGCAACGCCAATGCCATCCAAGCCTGGCATAGCGATGTCGAGCAGCAGGACGTCAGGGTGCAGCGCCTCGTTGAGGTTGATGGCGCTTTCGCCATCGCTCGCGGTTCCGACCAGTTGCGCCCCCTCGGCCCGCGCGAGCAGGAGCTGGAGGCGTTCCGCGGCGAGCGGCTCATCATCGGCAATGAGGACGCGCAGCACCTTAGATTCGGGCATTGGTATCCACCGGCATCGTAAGTACGACGCTGTATCCGCCGCCGGCCATGGGGCCATAGCGGCAGCTCGCCCGGTTACCCCAGCGCGCATCCAGCCGCTGCGAAACGTTGGCGAGGCCGAGGCCCGTCCCTTCATGCGTCGCAGCAGGAAGCTCGTCCTTGCCGCCATGCTTCAGACGATTGCTGATCTCTACCGACATGCGGTTGTCGGCGAGCCGGCGCGCGGCGATCCGGACAAGCACGACCTTGCGGCTTTTCGATACGCCATATTTAATCGCATTCTCGACAATCGGCTGAAGCAGCAACGCCGGCAGACGCGCCTGCTCGAGGTCCTTGGGGATGTCGATCTCGACGCTCAGGCGGTCCGGGAAGCGCGCCATTTCGATGTCGAGGTACAAGCGCTGAAGATCGATCTCCTCGGCCAAAGTGACATCGGCGCCCGGGTCAAATGAGAGGCTGGTGCGAAAGAATGTCGACAGGGCCAAGAGCATGGTTTCGGCGCGGTCGCTGCGGCCCGTCATGACCAACGACGATAGCGAGTTGAGCGTATTGAACAGGAAGTGCGGGTTCACCTGGTAGCGGAGCGCTCGGACCTGCGCCGCCTGCGCAGCGCTTTCTGCGTCGGCGAGGCGGCGTTGTGCGCCCATCGCATCCGCCTGCGCCTGGTTGGCGAGATAGAATGCGCTCCAGCCGATGTAGAAGAACAGCCATACCACCGCTGTGTCGAGTGCAAGGCGGATACGCTTATTGGCATCGAGCTCGTGCATTTCGGGCATTGTCAGTACCAACGGCTCCTGCGCAGTGCGCTCGATCCGTACCTCATTGCCCTTCTCGACCAGGGTGAAGCCCTCGCGTGCCTGGTACCGAAACTCTTCCCGGCTTTGCGGCAGCCAGTCGTCGATGAAGACAAGCGCGGTTCCCATGACCAGGGACGCGATCGCCGAAGCAACTGCGGCGACGACGGCCTTGCGGCGAATGCCGGCACCTTCCGTTAGGATTGCGATGGCAAGATAGATCAGCCCGGTGAGGGCGACACCGATCCCGATGATCACGAGTTTGTCCTTGAGCGTGGTCCAAGGATCCGTGCCTAGAAAGGCGCGCAAGACGACGGTCAGTGCGTAAAAGCACCAGAAACCAACGATCGATTTGATTGCGAACGGCCAGTCGGCGAACCGGGTCCGAACCGCGGGAGAGGGCATCATGAGCATTGGCTCTGTCATGTCCCAAAACTCCCGCCGCGGAAACCGCCCCCCGCCCATTGGCAGAACTGCCGCCGCAGCCGGTCGAAACGAGGCCGGGAACGCCTTCGCCAGCCCGCTCGTTTTCCCGCTGGATGTTACGGCAAGGAGAGGATGCTGTGAATGGAGTGAAGGATTCGAGTTCCGCGCCGCCTGCAGTCATGTCGGGGCCGCCTGAGCGTGACCTCGAACGCAAGCTGAAGCGCAAGCCCGGCGACCCCGACGCCAAGGCCGACGTCGGCAGCGATGAATCGATGGATGCATCCGATCCATCGTCCGCGACGCACCCCAAGGGAAATGATGAGCCGGCGCCGTCGTCAGGCTTTCCAGAGAAATCGGACGAATAGTAACGGATGCGTCACAATAACGCTTCACCGTTGCAAATAATCAACAATCCACAGTTTTCCCGGTACGGGCGCATTTCTAGCCTAGACGCGGTGACTCCCCTCTGATTCAATCTGAACGGGGGGTGGGACTGTGGTTAAGTATCTCGAAACCATTCGGGCCGCATGATCTCACCTGGGCAAGAGGAGTCGGGGTCATGATTACGCGGACCAGTCAGCCGGCAAGCGGTGCCATGCTGATTGCCGAAATGAAGGAGTTCGCTGGCTTCGCGAAAGCGACGCAGCGTTACGTCCGTCGTTCGCTAGATGTGGCCTACGGGCGCCGCGACCCGATCGAATGCTGGGCTCGCGACGAGGGCGAAGCCGCGTCGATCCGCGCCCAGGCTCGCCTCTACAAGCAGCTCGACCATCTGCGCCTCCAGGTTCCGGACGACAGCGGCCTCGACATGATCGAGCCGTTCGTTGGCATGCTGATCACCATCAGCGCTTTCGACCTCGGCCAGGACCGTCTGCCCAATTTCGCGGCTTACCGCTTCCTCTACGAACGGTTAATCGGCGCCTCGTCACGGCCATGGCTTCCGGCCGCTTTCTGTGCCGCCGCGGCACTGCCCCACCTCCACCCTGAGCGCCGTCGGACCTTGCTCCAGTCGATCAGCGAAAGCGCCGCGACGGCGCCCGGCTGGTCGGGCCGCGAGCCGGTGTTCTGGCCGGAGTGGGTCGAGAAGGTCGAGAACAAGGCCGCCGCCTAAGCTTTCGCGTCAGGCGCTTTTGGGCGCCTTCACCGACGGAAAGATCTTCGCCAGCTGCCTGAGGCTGTCCTCGGCATTGCGGTGATGCACGAACACCACGCCAGCCGCTTCGTAAGCGGCGCGATGTTTCTCACGATCGTCGACCAGCACGTCGCCAGAATGCATGTGCTTGTGCTTGTCGGCGGCCATGCAGGTGACGATCGGAACGCCCGGGAAATGCTCGGCCGCCCACTCGACCTTCTGCGGCGCTGCCCATTTGCCCAACGGAAGCCCGGTCAGAATCGTCGGCTGCAAATGCTTCACCGCATCGAACAGCAGGCGCGCGTCCGGCATTTCGGCTAGCGAGCCGTAGAAGTTGTTCGCGCGGGCGAGGCGCTTCCAGAACGCACCGCGGCCGTGCGTCGCGATATATTGCTTGGGACTCGTGCCGAGCAGCCGCCGAGCGTCTCGGTCGAAGTCGGCCAGAACCCCGTCGGCATCGAGGAACAGGCGCGGCATCAATCGGGCCTGCCGAGCCACTCGACAAGATCCCGCGCGAAGTCGATCAGCGTGTCATCGCGCGCGCCCATGATCAGGATGCGGTCGCCGGGAAGCGCTTCTTCAACCAGGGCGTCGCCGATCCGGGCCCGTTCCGGAATATGCTCGGCATTCCTGCCGCGGCCGCGAACTTGTTCCGCGAGCCAGTCCGACCCGCGAGTCTTGTCGACCGTCCCGCCCTGGTAGACAGGGTCGGGTAGGTAGAGCCGGTCGTCGGCGGCCATGCCGTGGGCAATGCTGTCGGCCAGCGGCTCGCCCATTTTCGCCAGCGGTCCGTAACCATGCGGCTGAAACATGATCAGCAACCGGCCAGCCTGTGCGCGCATCGTCGCCAAAGTTGCGGCAATCTTATCGGGATTATGCGCGAAATCGTCGATGACCATCACGCCGCGGGCTTCCCCCACCACCTCGAGGCGGCGCCTCAATCCCTCGAAGCGGGCGAGGGCCGCGACCGCATCCTCGACCCGCACGCCAACTGCTCGCGCAGCCGTGATCGCGGCCAGCGCATTCGATGCATTGTGGCGACCGGGAACGCCCAGGCAAACCTCGTGCCGCGCGCCTTCGGCTTCGAGGGCAAAGCGTACGCCCTGCGGCTCCTGCTGCAGGTCCCTCCCCATGAAGTCCGCTAGGGGGCTGTCGAAACCGTAACCGAGCACCTTGTCCTTCGGCACGCTCTCCGAAAGCGCCCGGCTCTCCGGGTCGTCGAGGTTCACGACCGCCTTGCGCGAGGCATTGAGGAAATGCGCGAACAGCTGCCGCAGCTCATCCATTTCCTTGTGGTCGAGACTGATGTTGGTCAGCACCGCGACCTCCGGCCGGTAGAGCGCGATCGAGCCGTCGCTTTCATCGACTTCGCTGACGAATAGCTCGGGATCGCCGACCAGGGCGCTGGCAAAGGGCGCGCTCGGCGTCACGAAATTCTTCATCACCGCGCCGTTCATCACCGTCGGCTGCCGGTGGCAGGCGTGGAGGATCCAGCCGATCATCCCGGTGACGGTCGATTTGCCGCTTGTGCCACCGACGGCGACGCTGCGCTGCGCGGAGTTGAGCAATCGCGCGAGGAATTCCGGGCGCGTCAGGTGTGTAAGGCCAAGCTCTTTGGCGCGCACGACATCGGGCACGCTTGGCTCAACCGCCGCTGACGTGACGAGCGTCATCCCCGGCTGCAGACCCGATCCGTCCTGCGGGAACAGCTGGATACCGAGCGAGCGCAAATAATCGAATTTCTGCGGGGTCCGCCCCGCGTCGAGCGAGCGGTCGGAGCCAGCCACCCTGGCGCCTCCGGTGCGCACGATCGTCGCCAGCGGAAGCATCCCGCTGCCGCCGATGCCGCTGAAAAAGACTGGAGAATCGATCATGGGCGCGGCCCTATTGGCTGTCGCCCGGATTGGCCAGCATCACGCGATCTGCCTCGAATGTTCACGTATCTTCGCAGTGACATTGAACGGAATCGAAGAGGACCGAAGGTCAAACGCAGCAAACGCAGCGATCCCATATGCGTGGGGGGAGGGGAGTGTGTCGGCTTTGTCGGCTTCGTAAGAATGCGGCGGCTCATCCGCGATGGTGAAGCACAAAGGGCGCCCAGTAGGACAGCCTTTTTGTCCAATGGCAAGCTTTCGACCCAAAGCCGCCACTAGAGATCAGTCGGCCGGGTCTTCGTCCAACATGGCCTCAATTCCTCTTGAGCCGACCGCCACCAGTCGACAAGCGGCCCCACGTATTCGGAGAGCCGCTCCGTTTCCAACAGCCCCCGTTCGTCAAACATGAGGAGTGACAACAGTGGCGTGTCCGAGGCCCACGGATTCGCCGAACCACGCTCCTTGGTGCGCACTTCCTTAAGCTGCATCAGGACTTGGTCAAGCGGGGCGCATCGCCTTCCGTCGATCCATTCCATAGAGGACGTACGCGTTGGGACGCATTGGCCGCTCGCCGTGCGAGCGCACCAGTTGCTTTCGTTGCTATTGCGTTCAACGAACCAAGTGGTCGTCTGTCCGCGGTTCAGCGCGGAGAATACTGTGACATTATCAACGTCGACGCCCAGACCGCCGCCGCTTTCGATGAGGGTAAATTGCTCATGGGGACGATGATCCAGCGGCTGTGTCGCAACGATCGAAGGTGCGACGAACGCGCCGATCACAAGGGCAATCCACATTCGCACATGGTAGGTGACCAAGTGTCGGCTTTCCACCCAAAGCTGCCATTAGAGCATCCGCCCGCCAGCCGCATGATGCCGCATGATCGTGTCCTGCGACGCCACAGGAAATAAGGTGCGCCGCAGTGTGGGCTGGCTGCGACGGATCGTTGCTAAACCAGGGTCGCAACTAGGCCGGGAAATTGGCATGCTGTCGGCCGCACCGGGGAGGAATTTCGTGGGATTCATTCGTTTGTGGCTCGCAGGCCTGGCGCTTGCATTTCTTGGTTCGGCGGCCGTTGCTCAGCAGTCGTCGCCACCTGCCGCCGAGCAGTCGGCGCCGACTACGACCGCTGTGCCGCCGGCGCCGCCGCCGTTCCCGAATTTCGGTGCGGCTCCGGCCACGCGGCATCACGGCGCGGTTGCGACCAGCCGCCATGTTTCAACAGCTCACCGGTCCGCGGTCCACAAGCGGCACTCGGCGCCATCGCATCACGCGACGAAGAGCAAGAAACATCGCGCATCGGAGTTGCGGCACGGCGCCAAGCGTCATCGGGCCGAGCAGGTCGCTTCGCGTCACCACGCAAAGCGAGCGCGAGCGACCGAGAGCCGTCATAAGTCGAAGCGCGAACTGCATGAGGCGCGCAAACATGCGGCGCGGCACGAGGCGACACTGCGTCACCATCACCCGAAGAAGGATCGGCGGGCGGCCAAGCATGAGGCCAATGAGACCCGGCATCACAAGGCGACAGCAAAACATTCCGCCCGCGAAACGGCCAAGTCGGATCGCCAGGCGGCCAAGCACGAAAACAAGCTGGACCGCCGTCACAAGGCCGCCGCGGAGCACGCCGCCAAGCCGAACCGTCGGCACGAGACCAACGACGCGAAAGCCGCGAAGGCGGATCGCCGTCACAAGGTCACCGTCAAGAAGGAGAATAAGTCCGCTCGCCACGCGAAAGCGGTGGATCCACTCGCCTTGCTGCCGGACCGGCATCACATCGGGAAGGATGCAAAGGCGGCGCGGTCAAAGAGTAACGCCGTGACCAAAGTTCGCGACGCCGCCAAGCAGGTGACGAAGGCGAAGGACGAAAAGGCGAAGAAGAGGAAGTCGGCGAAAACGGCAAAGACTGCAAAGACGACAAAGCCGGCGACGAAGGAGCAGCCGGCGCGGAAGCGGCACACCCGCTGATTCGGGCGGCCATTGCCGAGACGGGGCCGGTCCAGCCATAAGCGCTGCCATGCGCATAGCGGTGGTCGCTCCGAGTTGCAGGTTGACGGAAGAAGCAGCGGAAGCCGTTGAGGCGCTCGCCGCTCGCCGGGCCGATTGCGAGCTGGCCATCCATCCGCAATGTTTCCTGTCCGACGGCCATTTCGCCGGTCCCGACGAAGCGCGGCTCGCCGCGTTGAGCGAAGTCATGGCCGATCCGTCGATCGACACCGTGTGGTTTGCGCGCGGCGGCTACGGCTCAAACCGGATCGCCGAGGCTGCAGTTACCGACCTGTCCCCTGCTGCGCGTGGGAAACGCTACATGGGTTACAGCGATGCCGGATTCTTGCTTGCAGGGTTCCATAAGGCCGGGCTTGAGGTGGCTTGGGGCCCAATGCCGCAGGATGTGGTGCGTTCAGGCGGTGAGGCGGCGGTTAATCGCGCGCTCGATTGGCTCGTCCGGCGCGACCCCACGGCCCTTGAGCCGGCGCTGGACGGCCCGGCGATGGCGTTCAATCTCACCGTCCTCTCAAACCTGCTCGGCACCTCGCTCGAGCCTGACTTCAGCGGGGTCGAATTGCTGATCGAAGACGTGGGGGAGCATTTGTATCGAATCGACCGATCGATGTTCCACGTTACGGCTACGCCAGCGATCCGTAGCGTGCGGGCGATCCGGCTTGGGCGGGTCACCGATATCCTGCCAAACGATCCCGATTTCGCGGGCGACGAGGCTTCGATCGTCGAGCATTGGTGCAAGCGTTCGGGCATTTCATTCGGGGGTCGCGCGGACATCGGTCACGACGTCCGCAACCGCGTCGTTCCGTTTCCTGCGAGAAACGGCTGAAATTCCCTCTGCGGGGAGCATTGCAATGCAGGCCGCTTTGCGCTCTACCTCACAGAGGAACAACAGGAGGGCCAACATGGCACAAGGCGCACGTAAAGCAGGGGGCGGACTGGCCCGCCCGGTTCAACCTTCAGCGGATCTGGCGAAGATCACCGGTAGCGCTCCGCTGCCGCGCAGCCAGGTCGTTTCGAAGATCTGGGACCACATTCGGAAGAACAATCTGCAAAACCCGCAAAACAAACGGGAAATTATGGCAGACTCGACCCTTAAGCCGATCTTTGGGGGCAAGGACCGGGTCAGCATGTTCGAAATGAACAAGCACCTGTCGAACCATCTGAAATAGGCGCCAGCCCTTTCAGACCATAAGGGGATCCGCGATTGCGGGTCCCCTTTTTCGTTTGGCGCCCTTGCGACTCGACTGTGACAATCAGCCGCGCCAGACGCTGTCGAGCCGCTCCTGCGTGACGGGATAGCCAAGATTGTCGGGAATGGTGATGAAGCGCTCGCCGTCGCGCTCCTCCACCCAGGGCGTCACTGGCGTGATCTCATGCGCGAGGGCGTCAGCATGGATCTCGTCGAACGATCGGTGCTGCGCCAGGCGCTCGAGCGTCCGCCGCGTCGGAAAAATGAGGCGCGCTTCACCGCTGCGGTCGCGCCGAAGGATCTCCGTCGCGCTTAGCCATTCGGCGCCAGCGCATTCACCCTCGATCACTCGCGGCTGCCACTCGCCGGGTGGGCATTGCGCGATGAAGAACAAGGTATCGAAGCGGCGCACCGCGTGGAACTTGGGAAGCCATCGCGCGAACGGCGTCAGTGCCGCCGCATCGAGCTCAAGACGACGCTCGAGCAATAACTCCGCGAAAGGCCGATTGGCGACCAGCTCGTCCTGCAGCGCGCGAGCAGTGGCCATGTCGGGCACTGGCGACAAGCCAGCCGGGACGGCAGTTTCTTCGATGGTCTCGCGGATCACCGCGACGGCGGCGGCGTCGGTGCCGTTCTCAGTCGCGAGGAGTCGGTCGGCGTCATCTATTCGCCCGCCCGGGAAGACCAAGGCCCCGGCCGCGAAAGCCATGCCGCCGGCGCGCTCGACTACCAGCACCTCCGGCGCCGCCGAGCCGGGAGGTTCGCGGACGAGGATCAGGGTCGCCGCCGGGATCGCTTCATCGCTCACCGGCGCGTGGGCCTACATGCCGCTGACGTTTTGCTCGTCGGCTTCGCGCGGGTTGACGGTTTTGTCCTGAGCGGCCGCATTTTCCGCGTTGAGAAGGTTCTGCTGAGCAGCGAGGTTCGCCGCTTCGGCATTGGCGGCCGCGTCCATCGCCGCCTGGTTGGCGATGTCATTGAGCTCGGCATCGGACTGGTTGAGCTCCGCGTTCTGCACGGCATCCTGATTGTTCCTGTTGCAGCCCCCCAGCGTCAGAGCAGCCGTTGCAAGCGTTACAAAAACCAGACTTTTCATGACTTTCCGTTCTCCATGGACCGATTGGCTCGCCTCGCCATAACAGCGCTGAACTTGAGATTCACGCGCAAAATCCCTAAGTAGGCGATGCCGGTTCGCCGGCTATGTCGGTAGAATGTTGCGTGGAATAGGCACTTCGGACCCGGGGGGCAGTACCCCGGCGCCTCCACCATCAGCTGCGATCAGACGCGGTTGTTGACGGGGGCGAAATAGGATCGACGAGTGCAATAAAGACGCGATTGCCGATCGGTATGGATGCCACCGTGACGGCTCATAAACACAAGTGCCAACGATAACGAGGCGCTCGCTCTTGCCGCGTAACTGACGTCCTAACGGACTGAAGTTACAAAGCTAAAGCGCGGTCGGACCCCACCGGGCAACAGAAGGGGATTCCAGCGGTTCGGGGGGCACCGGGCAACAGAAGCCCCCCACTTCCCCAAACTGGTCCCCACGTTCATTTCGGTGGCCGTTGCCATTCCCGGCGATGCGCGTCACGCTCGCGCGACTAGGAATGGGGGTCTTTCATGCGCCGACCGATTCTTGCAGCCGTCCTCACAAGCTGCGCGAGCCTTGCCTTCGCGGCTTCGACGCCCAAGGAGCAGCTGTTATCGCCGCCCCAGGACGCGCGGCATTATCTGATCACTTCCAGTGCCGGAAAGCATGGCGACATCTGGGCCTGGACGACTCCGGACGGGAAGCGCGCCTATCGCATGTCGATGTCGCTGCGCGGCTGGATCACGGAAGATGACGAGCTCATTACGCCGGGCCCCGACGGGCGGCCAACGGCGATCGCGATCCGAGGCTACACCGACCAGGGCGACGCCACAGAGGATTTCAGCGTCGATCCGAGCGGCACCGCGCATTGGAAAACTTCTGTCGACGAGGGCTCGGCCCCGTTTGGAACCAGGCGCTACAACAGCTATGGCGGCCCGTGGCTCGCCACCGAAGCCGATGTCGACGCCCTCGTCGCTGCGGGTGACAAGGGGATCGATCTGCTCCCCAATGGTCATGGCAGCATCGACATTCGCCAGGCGGTGCAGGTCGATGGGCCGCAGGGCCCCAAGACCCTCAAGCTCGCGTATATCAAAGGCTTCGGCTTCTCGCCGTTCCCCGTGTGGCTCGACAGCGACAATCACTATTTCGGGACCGCGGGACTGATCGCGCTGCTTCCGGCCGGATATGACAAAACCGCGCCGAAGCTGACGAAGATTCAGGATGAGGTGACCGCGGCAATGGTCCGCGATGTTGCCCATCACTTCCTTTCGCGGGCGAACCACCAGCCGACCCTGGTCGACCATGTGCTGATGTTCGATTCCGTCGCCGGCCGCTATCTGCCGAACCGTGCGGTACTGATCGCGGACGGCAAGGTCGCGGCGGTCGGCCCGGCGGGGTCGATCAAGGCCCCGGCCGGCGCAACGGTGATCGACGGCACGGGCAAGACCTTGCTGCCGGGCCTGTGGGACTCGCACCAGCATGTCGGCGGCGACTGGAACCTGTTGCAGAACGTCGCGACCGGGATGACCAATTATCGCAGCCCCGGCACCACGATCGACGACGCGCTCAGCATCTACAAGCGGCGTGCGGCCGGCGACCTTCTAGCGCCCGACGGCAAGATCTCGGTGATCATCGATCGCAAGGATCCGCTCGCGGCGCAGGGCGCGCTGACCGTCAGCTCGGCGGCCGAGGCGATCGCCGCAGTCGACAAAATCAAGGCAGCGGGCCTCTGGGGCGCCAAATTCTATACCTCGATGACGCCCGCGTGGATCGCTCCTGCGGCGGCTGAAGCGCACAGGCTCGGACTTCACGTCCATGGCCACGTGCCCGCGGGCATGCGTCCGCTCGACGCCGTCCGCGCCGGGTATGACGAAGTCACGCACATCAACTTCATCATGATGCAGGCGATGCCGCAGGACGTCGTCGACAAGGCCAATACCGCGGCGCGGCTCGAAGGGCCCGCCAAGTACGGCAAGGACGTCGACCTCGATTCTCCGGCGATGAAGGCTTTCTATGCCGAGCTATCCAGGCGCGGCACGATCATCGATCCGACACTGACGGTGTGGGAGCCGCTGATGACGTCGGATGGAAGCTCCATCTCGCCGGAATATGCGCCGTTCGCGGACATCGCTCCGCCGGCCGTGACGCGCGGCTGGAAGATCAGCGGCTATCCGTTGTTCGGCGGCCTGACGCGCGACGATTTCCGCAAGAGCTTCGACAAGATGGTCGGGCTCGTCACCAAGCTGCACCAGGCGGGCGTCAGGATCGTTGCCGGCACCGACGGTTACGGGCTGGAGCTGGTCCGAGAGCTCGAGCTTTACCTGCAGGCGGGGCTAACCAATCCCGAAGCACTCCAGACGGCAACGATCGTCCCAGCGCGGATGACCGGCATGGACAATCGCGTGGGCTCGATCGCGAAGGGCAAGACCGCGGACATCATCCTGGTCGACGGGGACGTGTCCAAAGACCTCCGCAACCTGCGCCACGTCGATACCGTCTTCCTCGACGGCTACCGCCTTAACGGAGAGGAACTGCGCGAGGCGAGCGGTCTCACCGGAATGCCGAAGTAAAGGTTCCAATGTCTGCTCGGGATAGTACGCTTTTGGACTATTCCCCCTTAGTCTCTTGACGAATCAAGAAACTCAACCCGTTAGTAAGAAGTTAGTTACAGGGTGGTTCGGTCTAGGAGGTTCGATGGGCGTCCATCGTGTAAAACAGTTCATAAAGATCATCGTGCGCTTTGAGGAACGGCCCGACGGCGGTTTGCGCGCGTGGAGTGATGACGTTCCAGGATTTGTGTTGTCCCATCCGGACGCCAAAGCGGTGCTCGAAGACGTAGAGCCAGCATTGGAGACAATTCTGTCATCCATGTACGGTGCGCCGGTCATGGTCGCTCCGCTTGTAGAACCCAAGGCTGTTGACCAGCAGCATTGTCTGCCCGCTCGGAAGGCCGCGAAGGCCGCCAAGGCCGCCAAGGCACGTCCTGTCGTTCGCCGGGAATACGCTTCACAGCTTATCGCGGCGTAAATGCCGCTTCGCCGTTGGTCACGAGAACGGTGGGAAGCCGAACTCCGCCGCTACGGTTGCGCGCCTCTTGAAGGCCTGACGCCGCTGAACACTGCCGAATGGTGGCGGTGGCCTTGGGGTGACTGCCCTTTCACGGTCCCGGTCGATCCAGACGGGTATGCCGACTATTGGGCGTTCGAGCAGATACTATCAGATATGAGAAAGCTGGCGCCGGAGGGCTGGAAGTTTCCAGAACCTAAGTAGCGGTGTCAGAGGGGTAAAGAGGCTTGCTTGGTCGCCAGCTTCGAGCCCATCTTGGTCGGGGTGTGAAACTCCCGCTTGTCTTCGAGAATATCCTTCACGGTCAGGAACTGAAGCCGATCGTACATGATGCCGTTGTATTCGTACTGGCGGCACTCTGCGGCGGCTTCGCGCATCTTCGGTGACGGCTCTTCCAGCGACAAAAAGCCTGCCATTGCAGTGTCGGTTGCGTTCGCCAATACACCGATCAAGTCGCGCACGTCAGTTGGCCGCAACTTCCCGCCCTTCACTGACAGTACCATCGATTTCAGCCCCTCGCGGGTTTCGAAATACATGCGACCATCAATGCCTTTGTCGCCAGTTTTCTTGGTCGGGAAGCCGCCGATCCGCTCGACCAACCAGTGTTCAAACTGGAACGGATCGCGCTTGAACAATTCCCGCGCCTGCTCAACGCTGACAGGTATGCCGTCCACGTCGAAGTCGTGACCTTCAACGAGCCGATACTTTTCGCCTGTCAGCATCTCTCGCATGAGTTTGATCGAGAGAATGGCAATGTCACAGCCAATCCATTTTCGGTCATTGTTCACCGCTGCGTAAATCGTGGTTCCGCATCCACAAAACGGATCGAAAACAATGTCGCCGGGATTGCTGGCAGCCCGGATGATGCGGTCGAGTAAGGCAACCGGCTTTTGTGTGGGGTAACCCATACCCTCGTCGGACCACGACACGACGGGCTGCACGTCCTTGTCGTCCCAAATATCTTGGAGGACCACGCCCTGCATGTCGCTGAGATACCGCTTGAAGCGTGGGAAGCCGTTCTTGGTGAAGTATATCCGCCCGGACGCCACGTACTCGTCGATTTTGTCTTGCGTGAACCGCCAGTGCGAGCCGGGCGGAGGCTCCCGCAGCTCGCCGCGGAAGTTTCTCGCCGGGCCGGGTCCGGCGGCGGCACAGTCACCTGAGGCCCATCGCCGGCCGTCGTCGTCTTTGTAGCGGTAGTACTTCTCGACGTACTCCGTGTCGTAGGGCTGGTAGACCTTATTCCAAGTGTACTTTTCGCCCATCGAGTAGAAGAGAATTACGTCGTGGATTCGGCCCGCTCGCTTGCCGTCGCTGTGCGCCGTGGTCCGTTTCCAGATAATCTCATTCCGGAAGTTTTTATGGCCGAAGATGCCGTCCATCATGACCTTGATGTAGTGACTGGCGGTAGGGTCGCAGTGCAGCCAGATTGATCCGGTTGGCGTGAGGATGCTCCTCATGTGGATCAGCCGCTGCACCATGTAGACAAGGTAAGCCAACAGGTGCGGTTGGGTGTGCCGCAGAGCGTTGATCCAGAGCCGCCAGAACTCGACGTAATAGTCGGGGATTCCATGCTCGCGCATGAGCATTGGCATGGCCCGCGCAATCTCTTCCTTTTGCGGGTCCATCTCCCAGGTATCGCAAAAGGCTTCGGCCTGGTCCGGCACAGGCATGCCGGTCAGGTTTTTGTAGATCAGGTTGTAATTCTGCTTCGAATTGAACGGCGGATCGAGGTAAATCAGATCCACGCTATGCTTCGCCATGTGCTGCATGCGCGTGAGATTGTCGCCGTAATATAGGTGGTTCACGCCACCGCTCCGACGAACGCCCTCATGCTGTCCCCCCACGCCGTTGCCGACGCCCTGCGGTTATATTTATAGCAGGCCTCTGCGATGTACAGCGGCATGTATTTCCGGCTGTAATGGTGATGCGAGCCGTACCAAGCGCGCTTTACCAGCGACCAGAAACCCTCAATCGTGTTCGTGTGCCGCAGCCCATCCGCATAGCATTGCTTATGGCGGATCACCGCGTGGTTCATGCTTCTACAAATTCGCCCGTAGCCTGACCATTCATCCGTAATCAGCAGAGTCCCTGCCTTGTCGACCGCCCTGCCGATGAACCTCTCCAAACTGATGCGGCTCGCGTTATCGATCACGCGCGCAATGACACGTCCGCCGCGCTCAACGGCGCCAGCAACCGGGACCTTCTTCGTACCGCGTCCAGTGAAGCCAGCGCTCTTTCCGGTGCCGTTGTCATCATCACGATTGTTGCTGCGGCGGCGCTTGCCGCCGACATAGGTTTCATCAGCCTCGACGATACCGTGCAGCAGCTCGTTCTGTTCGGGGTCTGCCGCCATTGCGGCGCGAACCCGGTGCATGATGCTCCAGACGGTGGGCCGACGCATGCCGAGGTCGCGAGCGATCTGATAGGCGCTGGCGCTCTTCTTGGCGTTCAGCATTAAGGCAATAACGAGAAACCAATTGCGAAGCGGAATATGCGTCCCGTGAAACAGAGTGCCGACGGTCACCGCGAAGGCGCGCGTGCAGTCGCGACATTGCCAGCGGGCCATGCTGCGGTCGCCGCTGGCGTGACGGCCTACGCTGAAACTTCCGCAATAGGGACAGTGGGGAGTGTCGCCCCAGCGTACCTTTTCAAGATACTCGACTGCCTGCTCTTGGGTTTGGAACGATTGGAAAATCTCAATGACGTTCACAGCGCATCCCCTTCGATGCGCTCACTCTATGCTTACTGACTCCCGTGTCAAGTCCAAAAGCGTACTATCCCGTGTCTGCTTTGGGTGGAAAGCTGCCATTGAACGAAATGCCGACGAACTTCTCGTCTCCACGCTGCTGTGGAGAGGCTGAGCTTAGGACGCTAGCAGGGGCTCGCAAAGAGCGCGAACAGAGCCTTTGGACCTAAGCTTTTGGAGTGTAGGTCCGTCAGGCTTCTCGCCCTCCGTATCGTATTTCAGAACCCACCGCGCGAAGAAGACGTTGCGGTCATCCCACGCAAGAGCATCGGAATAAGCGGCGCGAAGCTGCGGCCAATCATCGGCTTCCAGTATGTCCGGATGATCGAGGCGCCTGAGTTCGTCCCACACGTGCGCCTCCTCCAGAAGGGAGCTGCGCATGGTTGCCAATCCAGCAAAGTCATGCCCCAGCTCCAGCCGTTCATCCAGTTTCATGTGGTCGAGCGTTTCTCCGCCCGCTGCGGTGCTCCATGCGTCGGTCGAGTTGCCGACGACGGCCGGAACGCCGACGAAACCGACGGTGCCAAGAGGGACGCCGCTCTTGTGTCGCCGGAAAACGATCAGCAACTCATCAAGGCGGCGCCGAATGCAAGGCTCTTGTGTAAGCCGGCCCGCCGGCTCGGCTAATTCGTCCCGCAAGGCTTCGTGCAGCGCCATGCGTTCGCTCGCGACAGCATTGCGAAAATGAATCTCCTCGACAACCTGCTCCGCGCCAAGTGCGATGAGCACCCCGATAACGATGATGCCGACCTCACCTGCGAACTCGCGCCAGCCATGGAGCGGTTTTGGCAAGTGGAGATGCATATCAGCCTGCGGTCCCGGTGTTGGTGGAGAGGATCGGCTTGCAGATGCTCGGATCGGCGGGCGGGAAGTCGTTCCAGACCGGCTTTACGCCGATCGCGGCGGCGCGCCTCAAATAGTTCATCGCGTTGCTGGTGATGTGCGCCTGGCGATACCGCGCCCGGTTGATCAGCCCTTGAAGCCGCATCAGGTCGGCATGGTCGAGGTCGCTGGCGCCGTTGAACTCGCCGAGCTCAAGCCACGCCTCCCGCTCGTCAAGCCGGTGCTCTTCGTTATTGGCGAACTCATCGTACATTCTTCCGATCGCCAGCCGTTCCTGCATCGGCATGTGCGTGACGATGTTCGCATCCCTGCTTTGCCAAGCGCTGGTTTCGAGGCTCAGCGACGAGGGTGCTCCGATGGATCCTGTAATCGTCAGTGGTTGACCGGCCCGCGAGCTTGCGAGCAAGCGATCGAGTTCGTGGAGGCGAGCGTCGACGCAGGAGTTCTCCCTCATCCGATAAACATAGGTACCGAGATTGTTCCCGATCTCGTGGTCAACCGAGCTTCGGAAAAGCCCGACTTCATGCCGCCAGTGTAGCGTCTCGACGACCTGCTCGGCGGCCAGAGCGATCAGCACGCCGACGACGATGATCCCAACTTCGCCGGCGAACTCGCGCCAGCCGTGAAGCGGCTTCGGCAAATGGAAATGCATGCGGACGCCCCCAGCGACCAAACGGAGCCTATCAGAAGAGCTTATGTCTGCAATGGGTCGAAAGCGGACACTACCGCAGTGAGCTTCAGCCCCGCTTCTTCAGCTCGTCCCGGATCTCCGTCAGCAAATCGACCTCGCTTGGGCCGGCAGGAGTGGCTGCTTCCTGTTTCTTCATCAGCTTGGTCGCCCAGCGCACCATCAGGAAGATGATGAAGGCGAGGATCAGGAAGCTGACGACCTCGGTCAGGAACGCGCCCCAGCCGAGCACCGGCGCTCCCGCTTTCTTCAGCGCGGCATAGTCGGTCATCGAGCCGTGATAGTCGGCCGGGACCGACCCGAGCAGCAGGAAATGGCTGGAGAAATCTAGCCCGCCGAAGATCTTGCCGACGATCGGCATAATGATGTCGTCGGTCAGGCTGGTGACGATCTTGGCGAATGCGGCGCCGATGATCACCGCGACCGCGAGGTCGAGTACGTTGCCCTTGGCGATGAATTCGCGAAAGTCCTTCAGCATGATTTGTCCCCGTGAGCTTGCGTCGGATGCGCGACTCTAGCGCCCTTCTGCCGCGCATGGAAAGGGAGCAGCAGCTCTGCTGTGTTGCTGGATTAAGACAGCATTGAAACCGAACGGCCGTGGCGCTACGTATGCGGGCAACGCATCAAGGGGACTTCCGATGACCGCTCTACGCCGTTTTGGTTTGCTCGCGCCGCTCGCCGCAATCAGCCTTGGCGGCTGCGGCATCAACAGCGTCCCCACGTCCGAGGAGCAGGTCAACGCCAAGTGGGGCGACCTCCAGGCCGATTATCAGCGCCGCGCGGACCTCATTCCCAACCTCGTCGCGACGGTGAAGGGCTATGCCCAGCAGGAGAAATCCGTGCTGGTCGAAGTGACCCAGGCGCGGGCGAGCGCGGGACGGGTCCAGCTCAATCCCGGCGATCTCAGCGATCCCGCGAAGGTGCAGGCCTTCAACGATGCCCAGAGCCGGCTGACCCAGGCGATCATTCCGCTGCAGCGGCTTCAGGAAGCCTATCCCGACCTGAAGTCCAACCAGAACTTCATGGCTCTGCAGGACCAGCTCGAAGGCACCGAGAACCGCATCGAGATCGCGCGCCGTGATTATAACGAGAGCGTCCGGCAGTATAATACGCTGATCCGCACCTTCCCGACGGCCATTGGCGCCAAGGTGTTCTACGGCGCCAAGCCCAAGGTGCCGTTCGCTGCCGCCGCGGCGGCGCAGACCGCGCCGAGCGTCAGCTTCGGCAACGCGAGCTGATCGGCCGTGACCACCCCGCACGTCACCCCCGCGCAAGCGGGGGTCCCGCTTCCTTCAAAACGTAGCAGCGGGATTCCCGCGTTCGCGGGAATGACGAAGTGGCTGTTGGCGATCGCGGCGCTGCTGTTCTTTGCAGTGCCTGCCGTCGCGCAAACCTTTCCGCCGCTGACCGGCCGCGTGGTCGATCAAGCGCATCTGCTGACGCCCGAGCAGGTCCAGGACCTGACCAGCAAGTCCGCGGCGCTGGAGGCACAAAAAGGCGCCCAGCTCGTCGTCGCTACGGTCAACAGCCTCGAAGGCTATCCGATCGAGGACTATGGCTATCGCCTCGGCCGCGCCTGGGGCATCGGTCAGAAGGGCAAGGACAATGGCGTCATCCTGCTGGTTGCGCCGAACGAGCACAAAGTGCGGGTCGAGGTCGGTTACGGCGCCACTCCCTATTTGACCGACGCAATGTCGGGCCTGATCATCCGAGAGGACGTCACTCCGCGGTTCAAGCAGGGGGATTTCGGCGGAGGGATCGAGGCCGGCGTGGACGCACTGACCAAGCAGCTCAGCCTGTCGCCCGACCAGGCGGCGAAGAACATCGCCGCCGCCGAGCAGGCGCAGCAGCAGCGCCAGCATTCCGGCGGCAACCCGCTGCCCTTCATCTTTTGGCTCATGGTGATCGGCTTCGTTGCACTGTCGCACTTCCGCCGCGGCACCGGGCAGCGATACCGCCACCGCCACGGCGGCATTAGCCCGTGGGTCATGCTGTGGGGCCTTAATGCCTTGTCGAACTCCGGCCGTGGCGGCTGGGGCGGCGGCGGCGGCTCCTCCTGGGGCGGCGGAGGCGGCGGCTTCGGCGGCTTCTCGGGCGGCGGCGGCTCGTTCGGCGGCGGGGGAGCGTCGGGTTCATGGTGATGACCCTCACCGACGCGGACCGGCAAAAGGTCTCCGCTGCCATCACCGCGGCCGAAGCGAACAGCAGCGGCGAGATCGTCACCGTCGCGACACCGATCAGCGACGCCTATCACGACGTAGGGTTGCACTGGGCTCTGGTGCCGCTGTTCGCGGTGCTGGCCTGGGTGGCGTGGCGGCCGACGGCGCTCGTCTGGTGGTACGATTTTCTATTCGGCGGCTGGTCGCCCGATCCGACGATGAGCCAGCTGCTGACGCTCCTGACGTTTTTCGCGGCGCTGAAGTTCACGGTTGCGCTGCTGATCCTCAAATGGATGCCGCTGAGGTTGGCGCTGACGCCGGCGGCGACCAAGCACCGGCGCGTCCGCCGGCGCGCGGTAGCGATTTTCCAGGCTGCCGCCGCCGGGCGCACGACCGGCAAGACCGGCGTCCTCATCTATTTGTCACTGGCCGAGCGGCGCGCCGAGATTGTCGCCGACGAAGGCATCCTCAAGCTCACCGACGATCACACCTGGGGCGAGGCCATGCATGCGCTGATCTCGGAAGTCCGGAAAGGCCGCCCTGCGGACGGGATCGTTGCCGCGATCGAGCGCGTTGGGACAGTCATGGCCGAGCATTTCCCGCGCTCGGCGGACGACAAAAACGAGATCCCGGACAAGCTCATCGAACTATGAACCTCGACGACCTGCCGCCCCCCGAATTGATGTGGGAGGGCAAGTTCATCAGGGCGCTGCGCCGGGGCAAATGGGAATATGCGAGCCGCGCCCGCGACATTCGCGCCGTCGTCATCCTCGCCGAGCATGAAGGCAAATTGATCTTGGTCGATCAGCCGCGCGTGGGGCCCGATTGCCGCTGCGTGGAGCTTCCAGCCGGCCTCGTCGGCGATGTCGATCCGAATGCCACGATCGAAGCAACCGCGATCAAGGAGCTGGAAGAGGAAACCGGCTTCACCGCTGACCGGGTGGAGCGCCTCGGCGACTTTTACTCCTCGCCGGGCATGTTGGCCGAAGCCTTCACTTTGGTCCGAGTCCACGGCGTCCGCCGCATCGGTGAAGGCGGCGGCGACGACAATGAGGACATCAACGTCCATCTCGTCGCGCGCGCCGACGTTCCCAACTTCCTCGAGCAGAAGTGCGCCGAAGGTTTCGGCATGGACGTGAAGCTGTTGCTGCTGCTGAATTACTGAACCTCGCGGCTGCGGGCGCGTTTTTTAACCGCGATCATGACCCGCATCGTTCATCTCTCCGACCTTCATTTCGGCGCTCATGACGAGCGGCTGGTCGAAGCCGTCGATGAAAAGGTCGACGCGCTCAAGCCCGACCTTGTCGTCATCAGCGGCGACTTCACCCAGCGAGCACGGACCGAGCAGTTCCACGAGGCCTGCGAGTTCCTCGAAGGTCTGCGGGAGCGTGGCCACGAGGTGATCGGCGTGCCCGGCAACCACGACGTCCCGCTTTACGATGTGCTCCGCCGCTTCTTTTCACCGCTCGCCCGCTACCGCCGTTTCATCGACGAGACCTTGTGCCCGTTCGTCGAGCTTCCCGGCGTTGCCGTGCTCGGCGTCAACACCGCGCGCTCGCTGACGTTCAAGGACGGGCGCATCAGCAAGCAGCAGGTCGAGTTCATCCGCGAGACATTTTCCCGTGTGGCCAGCGACGCCATGCGCGTGATCGTCACCCACCATCCATTGTTCGCGCTGGAGGTCGAGGGCCAGGTCGAGCGCGCGATCGGACGGCAGGAGCTGGCGCTCGACGCAGTCGAGGAATCCGGCGTCGACATGGTGCTTGCCGGGCACAACCATCACGCCTCGAGCCAGGACGCGAGCGATCTGGTCACGAGGGCGGGCGGAGTCCTCGTCATCCAGGCTGGCACCGCGACCTCGACCCGCGTCCGCGAGCAGGAACAGAGCTTCAATGTGATCGACATTGGCGAGGCCGAGGCGACGATTACCGTCCACATGTGGAAAGGCGACGAGTTCAAGGCGAACGACGCGCAGCGCTATCAGTTGCAGGACGGCCGCTGGCGCATATTGAAAAGTACGGAGCCGGCGCACTAAGGCGGCGCATGGCGCTTCCCGACGGCTTCGATCTAGATGAATTCGTGACCCGAGTTCTCGCCGAGGACTTGGGCAAGGGCGGCGACGTTACTTCGACCGCGACAATTCCCGCCGACGCTCGCTTCACCGCCGAGATGAACGCGCGGCAGTCGCTGGTGGTGGCAGGCCTTGAAATCGCCCAAGCCTTTTTCGCCCGGATGGACAGCGATGTGACTGTTCAACTGCTCGTTAGCGACGGCGACAGTGCCGAACATGGGACGACGCTGATGCGGCTTTCCGGCAATGCGCGGGCGATGCTCGCCGCCGAGCGCCCGGCGCTAAATACGCTCCAGCATCTGTCGGGCATCGCGACCCTGACGCGGCGCTATGTCGACGCCATAGCCGGCACTAGGGCGGTGCTGCTCGACACGCGCAAGACCCTCCCAGGCCTTCGGGTACTCGAGAAATACGCGTCGCGGATGGGTGGTGCGCAGAACCATCGGATGCGGCTCGATGACGGCGTGCTGATCAAGGACAATCATGTCGCGGTCTGCGGTGGCGTCGCGGAAGCGGTGCGTCGCGCGAAGTCGGCCAACACCGGGCTTCAGGTGCAGGTCGAGGTCGACCGGATCGACCAAATCGAACCGGCGCTCGCCGCGGGAGCCGACCGGCTGCTGCTCGACAATATGGAGCCGGCGTTGCTGCGCGCGGCTGTGGCGCTGGTCGCCGGCCGCGTGCCGCTAGAAGCTTCGGGAGGCGTAACACTTGAGACCATCCGTTCTCTCGCCGAAACCGGCATTGATTTCATCTCGGTTGGCCGCATTACCCAGTCGGCGCCCGCGGCCGACATCGGCCTCGATTATTCCCTCGGGGGCGAATAAGGGCGCTTACGGCGAAAGTAGGCAAGCTTATCGATTCCTGTCCGCAACGTTCAGACCCTTGACAGCTTGTCGAGCGTATTTCCGGCAACACATGGCCGCGAGTCCCTCCACGGCCAGTTGTAGATACGGAGGATTGAACATGTTCAGGAACATCGCACTGGCTCTCTCGGCGGCCGGACTGCTCGCTGTCCCGGCAACGGCGGACGCGCATTATCGCCACGGTTACAGCAATTACGGCTACCACAGCTATGGTTACGCCTCCCCCCGGACCCGCACCGTCGTTTCGGTCGGCGTTTCGCCGTACGGCTACGGTGGCTACGGCGGTTATAGTGGTTATGGCTATCCGTCGTACGGCTACAGCAACTACGGTTACGGATACCCGGCGTACGGATATAGCAATTACGGCTATGGCTATCCGGCCTCCGGCTACGGCTACAATGGGTATGGCTACAACGGCTATCAGTGTGGCGGTAACACGGTTGCCGGTGCGGCTATCGGCGGTATCGCCGGCGCGGCCATCGGCAGCGCGGCCGGTAACAACCACTACCGCTATGGCTACAACCGCGGCAACAACGGCGCTCTCGTTGGCGCCCTGGCCGGCGCAATCCTTGGCGGAGCGGTCGGCGCCAGCAGCTGTTAGGCTGACCCTCAGCTAAGCGCTTAAGGGAGCGGGGTTTCGGAACCTACCGAGGCCCCGCTCACTTTTTTAGCGCATTGGTAGCTAACCGCTCTTATATGGCCGTACGAAGGGCGCGCGGCGCGTTTGGGAGAGTTTGCTTGTTCAAAGGGCTCAAGCCCATCCTTTATGGCGGACGGGAGGTCTGGCCGCTGATCGAAGGCGGCAAGGGCGTTTCGGCGACTAACCATGCCAGCAGCGGCGCCTGGGCTGCAGCCGGCGGCATCGGCACGGTCTCCGCGGTCAATGCCGACAGCTATGATCCCGAAGGCAGGATTATCCCGCAAATCTACGCCGGGCTGACGCGCCGCGAGCGCCACGAAGAACTGATCAAATATGCGATCGACGGCGCGGTGGCGCAGGTCCAGCGCGCTTATGAGATGGCTGGGGGCAAGGGCGCGATCAACATCAACGTGCTGTGGGAGATGGGCGGCGCCCAGCGCGTGCTCCACGGCGTGCTCGAACGCACCAAGGGCCTCGTCAGCGGCGTCACCTGCGGCGCGGGTATGCCCTACAAGCTAAGCGAGATCGCGGCGTCGTACGGCGTCAATTACCTGCCGATCATCAGCTCGGCGCGCGCGTTCAGCGCCTTGTGGAAGCGCGCCTATCACAAAGCCGCCGAATGGCTGGCGGCGGTGGTCTACGAGGATCCCTGGCTCGCCGGCGGTCACAACGGACTTTCCAACGCCGAGGATCCGCGCAAGCCGCAGGATCCCTATCCGCGGGTGAAGGCACTGCGCGACACGATGCGCGAGCAGGGTATCGCCGACACCGTGCCAATCGTCATGGCCGGCGGCGTGTGGCGGCTCGACGAATGGGATCACTGGATCGACAATCCCGAGCTCGGCCAGATCATCTTCCAGTTTGGTACGCGCCCGCTGCTGACACAGGAGAGCCCGATCCCGCCGGAGTGGAAGGCGCGGCTGCTGACGCTGCACGAAGGTGACATTTTGCTGCACCGTTTCTCGCCGACGGGCTTTTACTCATCGGCGGTGCGCAACCCGTTCCTGCGCAACCTCGAAGCGCGCAGCGACCGCCAGATCGCCTACACCAAGGACCCGATCGGCGATCACCATTTCCAGCTCGATGTCGGTATCGGCACCAAGAAGAATTACTGGGTAACCAAGGGCGACCTGATCCATGCGCGCGAATGGTATGCGCGCGGCTTCACCAACGCGATGAAGACACCCGACGACACTCTGATCTTCGTCTCGCCCGAGGAAGAGAAACAAATCCGCGTCGACCAGGCGGAGTGCATGGGCTGTCTGAGCCAATGCGGATTTTCCTCATGGGCGGACAATGAGAAGAATTCCACCGGGCGCCTCGCCGATCCGCGCAGCTTCTGCATTCAAAAGACGCTGCAGGACATCGCGCATGGCGGCCCCGTAGAGGAAAATCTCATGTTCGCCGGCCATTCCGCATTCCGCTTCAAGAGCGATCCATTTTATTCGAACGGCTTCATTCCCACGGTGAAGCAATTGGTGGACAGGATTCTGACCGGCGCGTGATGTTCGTTCGGGGGACGCTAACCGCATTCTTGATCGTCGCGGCGGCAGCGCCTGTTGCGGCGCAGGAGAAGCAGCCGCCATATTGGGCATCGATCGCCAGCGGCCAGGCGATGACCCACACCGGCCCCGGCCGCACCTATCCAAATGTCTGGCTTTACCAGCGGCGCGACCTTCCGGTCCGCGTGCTCAAGAAATACGAGAATTGGCGGTTGATCCAGGACCCGGGTGGCGAGGAGGGGTGGATGCTCGTTACCATGCTGTCCGACCGCCGCACCGCGATCGTCAAACCCGGCCAGCCGCGCCCCGTTCGCGTCGGACCTTATGACGGCGCCAGACCGCAATATATGGCCGAGCCGGGCGTCGTCGGCCGCATCAGCAAGTGCAGCGAAGGCTGGTGCAGGATCGAGATCGACAATCGCACGGGCTACGTGCAGACGTCCGACATTTGGGGCGTCAGCGATAATGAGGTCGTGGACTAGGCAACCCTCACCCCGGACTCGATCCGGGGCCTGCCTGTTCTTTCCAGGCAGTGAGAAAGGCGGATCCCGGCTCAAGGCCGGGATGACGAGGGAGGATTAGAATGACTCAGCCTGAATATCTTCCGCGCTCGACGCTGGCCGGGCGACCGCTGCCATTCTCGTCCGCCGTCCGCATCGGCGACATTCTCTACATGTCCGGACAAATGGGCTTTCGCGCGGACGGCTCGCTCCCCGAGGACATGGAAGGCCAGGCGCGGCAGACGATGGAGAATATCCGCGCCGTGCTGGCTAGCGCCGGGTTAGGTTTCGCCGACGTGTTCCACTGCACGGTGATGCTTGCCGACATGGGTCAGTGGACCGACTTCAACAAAGTCTACCTAGAATATTTTAGCGAGCCGCTGCCGACGCGCAGCGCTTTCGGAGCGAACGGCCTCGCGCTCGGCGGGCTCGTCGAGCTGGAGTGCCAGGCTTATGCGGGGCGGAGGTAAGCCGCCCCGCATCCATTCCTATTTAGGCATCTCGAGAGGCGTATAGTCGACGCGGGTCACTTTCAATTTCTCACCCTTGTCGCTCACGGTGTCCATCGACTGCCCGACTTTCACCGGGCTTGTGGTCCAGCAGACTTCGCCATCCTTGGTCATGAGGCTGGTGAAGCAAGCCTTGTCGGCCTTCATCACGGATGTCCCGTGGTCGAGGTGCTTGCCGGCGGTCGATTGAGCAATGAACTTCCCATCGGCGTCGATCGACTCTTTGACCTGGGTGCCGTTCTTGTCAGTGAACGTCCAGGTCGTCTTGTTGAGCTGGAACGCCGTCTTGGCGATGGCGGCTTGCGAAGTTGCAACAAGGGCTACGCCCGCAATCAGAGCAACGGTGATGCGCATCAGCTTTCTCCCCCATGTTTGGAGGACCGGCGCTCTACCACCAATGCCGAGAGCGAGCGACTCCGGAAAGTTAGATCAGCTCCACCGCCATCGCTGTCGCCTCGCCGCCGCCGATGCACAGCGACGCGACGCCGCGCTTCAGGCCGCGATCCTGCAGGGCCGCGATCAGAGTCGTCACCAGCCGCGCGCCGCTGGCGCCGATCGGATGGCCGAGCGCGGTGGCGCCGCCGTTGACGTTGATCTTGTCGTGCGGGATGCCGATGTCGCGCATCGCGATCATCGCAACACAGGCGAAGGCCTCATTGACCTCGAACAAATCGACGTCGGCGACGCTCCAGCCGGCCTTGCCGAGCACCTTCTGGATGGCCGGCACGGGCGCCGACGTGAACTTCTCCGGTGCCTGTGCATGGGCGGCATGAGCGACGACGCGCGCGACCGGTGTTTTGCCCAGTTTATCCGCGACGCTTTGGCGGGTCAGCACCAGTGCAGCGGCACCGTCGCTGATCGATGAGCTGGTCGCCGCGGTGATCGTACCATCCTTGGCGAAGGCCGCCTTAAGCTGCGGGATCTTTTCCGGATTTCCCTTGCCCGGCTGCTCGTCGACGTCGACCGTATATTCGCCCTTGCGGCTGACGACCGTCACTGGGACGATTTCCTTGTTGAACCTGCCCTGGGTGATCGCTTCGTTGGCGCGCCGCAGGCTCTCGATCGCGAACTCGTCCTGTTGTTGGCGGGTGAACTGATATTCGGTCGCAGCCTCCTCGGCAAAAGTCCCCATCGCGCGGCCCGGCTCGTAGGCGTCCTCGAGGCCGTCGAGCATCATATGATCGTAAACCGTATCGTGGCCGATGCGTGCGCCAGACCGGTACTTCTTCGATAGATAGGGCGCGTTGGACATGCTCTCCATTCCGCCTGCGACAATGAGGTCGGCCGAGCCGGCATCAAGCATGTCGTGGGCAAAAATCGCGGCCTGCATGCCCGATCCGCAGACCTTGTTGACCGTTACCGCTTCCGCCGAGCGGGGAAGTCCCGCGCCGAGCGCCGCCTGGCGCGCCGGGGCCTGGCCGAGGCCGGCCGAAAGCACGTTGCCCATGAACACCTTGTCGACCTGTTCGCCGGAGACGCCCGCGCGCTCGATCGCCGCCTTGACCACCGTCGCGCCGAGTTCGGTCGCGGCGAGCGACGACAACGCGCCCTGGAAGCTGCCCATCGGCGTGCGCGCGTAGGAAAGGATGACGATTGGGTCGGCTGGGTTCGTGGCCATGGGAAAATCTCCGGAGTCGGGATGTTGCAGTGCACATAAGACTGCGGCGGCGGTTGTTCAAACTGCCGGCGCTCTGCTAGCGGCGCTGCCGAACAGGAGATGCGACATGTCCGAGCACGGACTCGATTTCGACCTCGGCGAAATGGCCGATGCGATCCGCGAAACCACGCGGCGCTTCGCCAAGGACAAGATCGAACCGATTGCCGCGGAAATCGACGCCAAGGACGAGTTTCCGCGTCATCTGTGGCCGCAGATGGGCGAGCTTGGGCTCCACGGCATCACCGTCGAGGAGGAAGATGGCGGCCTCGGTCTCGGCTATCTCGAGCATGTCGTGGCACAGGAAGAGGTGGCGCGCGCATCCGGCTCGGTCGGCTTGAGCTACGGTGCCCATTCCAACCTCTGCATCAACCAGGTCCGGCGCTGGGCGAACCCTGAGCAGAAGAGCAAATATCTGCCGAAGCTGATCAGCGGCGAACACGTCGGCGCACTGGCGATGAGCGAAGCGGGCGCGGGAAGCGACGTCGTCAGCATGAAGCTCAAGGCCGACAAAAGCGGCAACGGCTATCGCCTCAACGGCACCAAATTCTGGATCACGAACGGCTCGGAAGCCGACACCCTCGTCGTCTACGCCAAGACCGGCGAAGGCAGCCGCGGCATCACTGCGTTCATGATCGAAAAGGACATGGATGGCTTTTCGATCGGCCAGAAGGTCGAGAAGCTCGGGATCCGCGGTTCGCCGACGACCGAGCTGGTGTTCAACGATTGCTTCGTTCCGCCCGAGAACATCCTCGGCGAGGAGAACAAGGGCGTCGAAGTGCTGATGAGCGGCCTCGATTACGAACGGACGGTGCTCGCAGGGATGCAGATCGGCATCATGCAGGCGTGTCTTGACGTCGTGCTGCCCTACGTCCGCGAGCGCAAGCAGTTCGGAAAGCCGATCGGCAGCTTCCAGCTAATGCAGGCCAAGATCGCCGACATGTACGTCGCGCTGAATTCGGCGCGCGCTTACGTCTACCAAGTTGCCAGGGCGTGCGATGCCGGCAAGACCACGCGCCACGATGCCGCCGGGGCGATCTTGCTCGCATCGGAGAATGCGGTGAAAGTCGCCAACGAGGCGGTTCAGGCGCTGGGCGGCGCCGGTTACACCAAAGACTGGCCCGTCGAGCGCTATTACCGGGACGCCAAGCTGCTCGACATCGGGGCTGGCACCAACGAGATCCGCCGGATGCTGATTGGCCGCGAGCTTATCGGCGCGTGACTGCAGAGGAGCTTGCTCCTCCACCCTGAGCCTGGAGTCGATGGCGAGGGTTCCATGTTCATCAGCTGCGACCAGCGGCAGGGGCTTGGGCGGCGGAGCTGGCGGGTCGCTCGGCGCGGCCGTCACGGAAGCGGCAAATAGGACGGGCACCGCCGCAAAGGCGAAATGGCTGTGGTTTTGCTCGTCGAGCGATTCCACGAGATGGTATCCCGCGTGTTTGAGCGCCGCCTCAATCTGCTGGTGAGTAACGCCGGGCCGCCGGACAATGTCGATCGCCCGGCCGAGTAGATGATAGGAGTCGGCAACGCCGCCGACCGCCTTGTTGTGAGCGAGGGTCCGGAAGGTGCTGGTGATCACGCCATAGGCGCTAATCAGGCGCGAGGCGGCGCTGATCTCGGCAGCCTGGTCGCGAAAGTTCGGCGCCGGCTGCGCAGCTGCTGCAGCTGCCGAACTGACCAACAGCGTGGCGGCCAAAGCCGAAAATCGCGGCATTAAGCTCATTCCCGCTCGCATACCCGCGCGGTAACGGCGTCTCCTAGGTTCGAGTTCCCGCTGTGCCGGATCGGGTCGGCGCTAGCTGCCCCAGATGGTGATCCTCTTGTCGGGCGCGAGGTAGAGCTTCTGTCCCTGCTGGACGTTGAATGCCGGGTACCAGGCGTCGATGTTGCGCACCGTCAGCACACGCCAGGGCCCGGGCGCATGCACGTCTGTCGCCACGCGCGAGCGCAGCGCTGCGTCGCGCAACTTGCCGCGATGCGACTGCCCATAAGCGAGGAAGAAGCGCTGGTCGCCGGTGAGGCCGTCGATCACCGGCGAGGCCTTGCCGTTAAGCGATGTCTTCCACGCGTCATAGGCGGCGGCGAGCCCGGCGACGTCGGCGATATTCTCGCCCAGCTCCTGGCTGCCGTTCAGGTGCAGCCCCGGGAGCGCCTCATAGGCGCTATATTGAGCCGCAAGAGCTGCTCCTGCCTGCTTGAAATGGGCGAGGTCCGACGGCGTCCACCAGTTGCGCAGCCTGCCGGTGGAATCGAACGTCGCTCCCAGATTGTCGAAGCTGTGGCTGATCTCGTGGCCAATAACCGAACCAATCGCGCCGTATTTGGCCGCGGCGTCGGCATTCGGGTCATAGAAACCCTTGTCGAGGATCGCCGCTGGGAAGTTGAGCGCATTCTGCAGCGGCAGATTGACCGCATTCACGGTCTGCGGGGTCATCCACCATTCGTTCTTGTCGACCGATTGGCCGAGCTTGGCGAGCTGGTGCTGGTAATTGGCGAGCTGGGCTCGATCCAAATTGCCGTAAGCATCGTCGGCGCGGATATCGAGCGAGCCGTAGTCGCGATACTTGTCGGGATAACCGACCCCGACCCCCATTGTCGCAACCTTCTTCTTGGCTTCCGCCTTGGTTGCCGGCTGCATCCAGGTCAGCGCGTCGATGCGTTTTTCGAGCGCGGCCTTGATATTTGTCACCATGACGTCGACGTCGGACTTGTAGGCGGCGGGGAAATATTTCTCGGCATACCGCTTGCCGACCGCATCGCCGAGCCAGGTGTTGACCGAAGTCAGGCCCCGCTTTTCACGCGTCCGCTGCTGCGGAGTGCCGTTCACCTCGGTGCCATAGAACGCGAAGTGAGCGTCATCGAATGCCTTGGGTAGCACCTCGGACATCTGGTTGATGCGATGGAAGGCGAGCCAGTCCTTCCACACGTCGAGCGGTTGCGAGCCGACCAGCGCGGCAAGCTTGGTGATCGCACTCGGCTGCCAGACGATGAAATCCTGCTGATTGCCGAGCTGTGCGGCACCCAAAAGCCGGCCCCAGTCCACCCCCGGCGCCTTTTTACCGAAGTCGGCGCGCTTCCACGGATTGTTCGCCGTTGTGCTTTCCTGGCTCGCCTCCAGCGTTTCATGGGCTTGCGCAATCTTCTGCTCGAGCGCGACGATGCGTTGGGCGCGCGCAAGCGCATTCGGCAGGCCCGCCAGCGTCAGGATCTTGGCGACGTAAGGGGTGTAATCGGCGCGAAGCTTCGCCATCGCCGGATCCGACGAGACATAATAATCGCGGTCGGGCAGGCCGAGCCCGCCCTGCAGCACATAAGGAACCGACCGGCTCGGGTCGTTGAAATCCTGCGTGACGAAAATTCCCAAGAGATTTTCGCTGTGGAAGCTGGTGTTGTTGAGGGGATCCTCGTCGGCGCGCAGCGAATGCCCGATCGCGTCGGCAAGCGCGCCCTTGTCGGCGATCGCCTCGATCCGATCGACATCGGCCTTGACCGGCGCGACCCCGCGCCGCTCGATCGCGTCGGTGTCGGTGTAGGCCTTGTAATAGTTTGCAATTCGCGCCTCGTCGCCGCCGGACGGGTTCGATGCCGCGATGCTCTTGATCAAGTCCGCGGTGCGCTGCTCGGCCTGATCGTTGATGGTCGAGAAGACCGAGATGTTCGACTTGTCGGCGGGAATCTGCGCGCTCTTCTCCCACGCGCCATTCGCATATTTGTCGAAATCGTCGCCCGGCTTGACCGACGTGTCCATCAGCGTCTTGTCGATGCCGGACTCGGTCCCCTGAACTGACTGCGCAGTTTCGTTGCCGGTGCCTGTCTTGTTGCACGCGGCAAGCGCCACAAGTGACGCGACGATCAGGATGTGACGCTTCATCTCTTCAAACCCTCCAGCAGCGGTTTTGCCAACGCCTGCAGCAGCGGCTAACCGAGCGGCACGGCTTTTTCGACTAACGGACACGAAGGCGGCATGAGCGCACCGCGCATCGACAGCAAAATCGTTACGGACGGCGAAGAGTTCCGCGCGCGCGCCGCGCACAACCGCGCGCTCGCCGGGAAGTTGCGCGCCGACGTCGCCGAGGCCGCGAAGGGCGGCCCCGAAAAGCATCGCGAGCGGCATGTCTCGCGTGGCAAGCTGCTTCCACGCGACCGCGTCGAGCGCTTGCTCGACCCTGGTTCGCCATTCCTCGAGATCGGTCAGCTCGCCGCGTGTGACATGTACGACGGCGAAGTGCCCGGCGCCGGCTTGATCGCCGGGATCGGCCGCGTTTCCGGCAAGCAGGTGATGATCGTCTGTAACGACGCGACGGTGAAAGGCGGGACTTACTATCCGCTGACGGTCAAGAAGCATTTGCGTGCGCAGGAGATCGCCGAGCAGAACCGGCTGCCGTGCGTCTATCTCGTGGACAGCGGCGGCGCGAACCTGCCGCACCAGGCCGAGGTCTTTCCCGACCGCGACCACTTCGGACGCATCTTCTTCAACCAGGCGCAGATGTCATCGAAGGGCATTGCCCAAATCGCCTGCGTGATGGGCAGCTGCACAGCGGGCGGCGCCTACGTCCCGGCGATGAGCGACGAGAGCGTCATCGTGAAGGAGCAGGGGACGATCTTCCTTGGCGGCCCACCGCTGGTGAAGGCGGCGACCGGGGAAGTCATCAGCGCCGAGGATTTGGGCGGCGGCGACCTGCACGCGCGCAAGTCGGGAGTCGTCGATCATCTCGCCGAGAATGACGAACATGCGCTGACCATCGTCCGCGACATCGTTTCGACGCTGCAGAGCGAAGGCGGCGCCGGCATCGAGCTTCGCGAGCCGCGGCCGCCGCGTTACGACGCCGAGGAGCTGTACGGAATCGTCCCGCGCGACGTCCGCTCGCCCTACGACGTGCACGAGGTGATCGCGCGCATCGTCGACGCCAGCGAGTTCCAGCCATTCAAGCCGCTTTACGGCTCGACCCTCGTCTGCGGCTTCGCGCATATCTGGGGAATGCCGGTCGCGATCCTCGCCAACAACGGCATCCTGTTCAGCGAAAGCGCCATGAAGGGCGCGCATTTCATCGAGCTCGCGGCGATGCGGAAAATCCCGCTGCTGTTCCTTCAGAATATCTCGGGCTTCATGGTCGGCGGGAAGTACGAGGCGGAAGGCATCGCCAAGCACGGCGCCAAGCTGGTGACCGCCGTCGCGACCGCGCAGGTGCCCAAGATCACATTGCTGATCGGCGGCAGCTTCGGCGCCGGCAATTACGGAATGGCCGGCCGCGCCTACTCTCCGCGCTTTCTCTTTACCTGGCCCAACAGCCGCATCAGCGTGATGGGCGGCGAGCAGGCGGCGAGCGTCCTCGCGACCGTCCACCGGGACGCCGACAAATGGACTCCGGCGCAGGCCGAGAAGTTCAAACAGCCGATCCGCGATACGTATGAAGCCGAAGGCAATCCGTGGCACGCCACGGCGCGACTGTGGGACGACGGCATCATCGATCCGGCGCAGACCCGCGATGTGCTCGGGCTGGCGTTCGCGGCGACGCTGAACGCGCCGATCCCCGATCGGCCGCAGTTCGGCGTGTTCAGGATGTGACTTTCATGCTTACGCTGCTTCTTGCGCTCGCCGCCCCAACCACGTCGACGAAGATGCCGCCCGCTCAGGCTCTGCCGCCTCCGTCCGGCGAAGAGCAGGCCGTTCTCAACTCGGTCAATTCGCTTCTTGCTGCGTTCAATACGGGCAATGCTGCGGAGATCCTGCGCTGGGTCTATCCCGACGGCCGGGTCACCGGGACCGGAGCGCTCCCGACCCGCAGCGGCGTTCGGTCGGAAAGCTGGACGCAATTCACGCAGCGCGCGTCGGGTTCAGGCTTTCAGGAAACGATCAGTGATCCGGCGATCGAGGTCGATGGTGACGCCGCGATGATCTGGGCGCCGTTCGTCGTTCGGATTGGCGGCAAGGTCTACAATTGCGGCGCCGACCACTTCGACCTCGTCCGTGAGAACGGCACGTGGAAGACGATGAACCTGACCTTCTCATCCCGGATCACCGGCTGTCCCGCCCAGTGATCGCCTCCCTCCTCATCGCCAACCGCGGCGAGATCGCCTGCCGCGTGATCCGCACCGCCCGGCGGCTCGGGATCCGCACCGTTGCTGTCTATTCGGACGCGGACACGAAGGCGCTGCATGTGCGCATGGCGGACGAGGCGGTGCACATCGGGCCAAGTCCGGCGCGAGAGTCGTACCTTTGCGGCGACAAGATCATCGAAGCGGCGAAGCAAACGGGCGCCGAGGCGATCCATCCCGGCTACGGCTTCCTCAGCGAGAATGCCGACTTCGCGCAGGCGGTGATCGATGCCGGGCTGATTTGGGTCGGGCCCAAGCCCGCCAGCATCCGCGCCATGGGCCTAAAGGACGCCGCGAAGAAACTGATGATGGAAGCCGGCGTGCCGGTGACTCCCGGCTATCTCGGCGAGGACCAGGATCCCAAGCGCCTCGAGAAGGAAGCCGACGCGATCGGCTATCCGGTGCTGATCAAGGCGGTGGCGGGTGGCGGCGGCAAGGGCATGCGCCGGGTCGACACCGCCAAGGACTTCGACGACGCGCTCGACAGCTGCAAGCGCGAAGCCGCGTCGAGCTTCGGCGACGACCGCGTGCTGATCGAGAAATACATCCTCTCGCCGCGCCACATAGAGGTGCAGGTGTTCGGCGACAGCCACGGCAATGTCGTCCATCTGTTCGAGCGCGACTGCTCACTCCAGCGTCGTCACCAGAAGGTGATCGAGGAAGCGCCCGCGCCGGGCATGGACGCGGAGACTCGCGAGGCGGTGTGTGGCGCCGCGGTGCGCGCGGCGCAGGCGGTGCAATACGAGAACGCGGGCACGATCGAGTTCATCGCCGACGCGTCCGAGAGCCTCCGCGCCGACCGCATCTGGTTCATGGAAATGAACACCCGCCTCCAGGTCGAACATCCGGTGACCGAGGAGATCACCGGCCAGGACTTGGTCGAATGGCAGCTGCGGGTGGCATCAGGGGAGGAGCTGCCGAAGACCCAGGACGAGCTCAGCATCAACGGCCACGCGATCGAAGCGCGGCTGTATGCCGAGGATCCGGCGAAGGGCTTCCTGCCAAGCGTTGGCAAAATCGGGACTATGCATGGCTGCTCGGGCGATCGCTTCGAAACTGGAGTGGAAGTAGGATCAGAGGTTTCGCCGTTCTACGATCCTATGATCGCCAAGATGGTGACCTCCGGGCCGACTAGGGAGGACGCGATAAGCGAACTCATTGACGCCTGCGAGACAGTGTACATTTCTCCAATCAAGACCAACGCTTGGTTTTTGAGACGCCTACTGCTTCGCCCTGAATTCCAGGAAGGCGATTTCACAACCGCATTCATCACTGAACATCTGGAGGAACTAACGGAGCCCCCAGCTCCAAGCCGAGCGCTACTTGCAGCAGCAGCAAGCGTGTTAGCTCGCAAATACTCCACCGGCTCTGAGTTTCGTAGAGGCGGTCTGTTTGGTCTTAGCGCGTTCCGCGTAAACGCTCCTTCGCAAAATCGGCTCGCAATTCTCATCAACGGCACCCCGATCGGTGCGCCGCTCGATGAGCAACTGGCCGATGATTATTTTGATGGCGACAATCTTTGGTGGATGGACGGCGAAATGAACTTTCTTGCCGAAGAAGGTGCCGTTTTCTCCGCTACCTTAACTGAACCCCGCGGCACCGGCACCACCCACGGCGTCCACGACGGCGAGATCGAGGCGCCGATGCCGGGGAGGGTCACGGCGGTTGAAATCGCGGCGGGGGACAAGGTCGCCAAGGGCCAGCGCCTCCTCACCCTCGAAGCGATGAAGATGGAGCACGCGCTGACCGCGCCGTTCGACGGGACGGTCGCCGAGCTCAACGCAGCCGCGGGCCAGCAGGTCAGCGAGGGCCAGCTGCTGGTCAAAATCGAGGCGGCGCCGACCTAAGGCACGCTCGCTCTGTCGCAATAACAGCGACGGCAGCCAAACGCCCTGATCAGTGCCCCGGCGCGGCGGGTGGTGCGGGCGGCGCGGGCGGACCGGCCTCGGTCACCGGAGCCGCCCCAGTGGGCGCAGCCGGCTGGAGCACGCAATCCTGCAGCCACGGGTCATCCCCGGATCCGGCAACCCGCTGGCAGCTGACGGTCACCATCTGCCCCGGCTCGAGCTTGGTCGCGGCGTCGACCGAATGATTGTCGAGGTCGATGCCGAGCGGAATGTCGGGATGGTTGGTCTTCAGCCGCATGTCGATGCTGCCGTAGCCGTCGGGCACGGTGCGGATGAATTCCCCGCTGACCACCATCTCGCGGTCGCCATATTGCCGGTCGGCGGCCCGCGAATCCGTGTGATAGGCCTCGAACAGCTGCGCCGCGCCGATCGTCACCGGATCGTGCCGGTGGCCGCCGGTATCGATGTGCATCACGCCGGGGGAGAGCGACAGGTGACGCCCGAACAGGTGGAAATTCCCCATCGCCAGCGTCAGGACCAGGATGCCGCCGGCGATGATCCCCACAGTCTTGCGGTTGCGGAGCAGCTCTTCGGCGGAGCGCCCGTCACCGCGGCCACGCTGCAGTCCGTCGAACAGGCGGTCGGTCGACGCCCCGCAACGCGGGCAGGCATCGCGCAGCGCGCTCACCTCGGCACCACAGCCTGGACAACGCACCTCTAGCTTCTCCTTCGCGCATCAGCGGAAAGCTCGTCGCGTGCCATAGAGGAGTGAACAAGGGAGGCAAAGGTCGTCAGGGGACCGCGCCGGAACGCGGCCCCCGCTTATATACTAGCCGCGATAGGCGTTGGCCGCGCGCACCCGGACACCCGTCACCGCGCCGCGATAGTCGACGTTGCAGCGGAAGGTCAGCTGGCCGGCGCCATAGCCGCGGTTCTGATAGCCATTCTGATATCCGTTCTGGCCATTCTGATTGCCGTACTGGCCGGCATAGGCGCCGCCCGACGACATGGTGCCCGACACGCGCAGGCCGTTGTTGCGGCGCTGGACGTCGGTGATCGCCGTCACGCGGAGCGCCGAATAGCGGTTGTAGCCCTGCCCATATTGCTGACCGTAGCGGTTGCCGTAGGCGCCATTGCCGTTGCCATACTGGGCCTGCGCCTGGGTCACCGCGGCGCTCGCGCATTGCGAAACCGCCTGGCGGTCGGTGACGTTGTAACGGTTGCCGAGCAGGCTATCGATGATCGACTGGACCGGGTTCTGTGAATAACCCTGCTGGTACTGCTGCTGCGGGTAGGTCTGTTGGTACTGCTGCTGATATTGCGCCGCAGCGGGGGCCGCGAGGCCGCCGATCGCCGCCGACGCGACGAGAAACCTGGTGAAGCCTGTCATGTGGAAATTCCTACTCTCACGCGGAAAGCGCCGGTGAGTTCAGCAGTAGAACGCGTATTACAGCAATAAGACGCATGAACCTAAAACAACAATGGCCGGACCCCCGGGGTAGGGTGTGTCTACTTCGTCCATTTGTGGCCGCCGAACGCCGAATGTTCGCGAATGTTCGTAGTGACGGAGGCGTTTCTGCCCTGTGTGCGCCCCCGAAAGTTCACAAAGTTCGTGGCCCTACGCGCGTGAGGGGGGGAGGGGGTGTGTCGGCTTTGTCGGCTTTGCGAGAAATTGAGGCCACGCGGACATCCGCCAGCCTGGAGCATAAATGACGTGCTGTAGGACAGCATTTTCGTGCGCAGTGGAGCCTAAAGGAAGGCGGTTCGGACGCGTCGCCCTACTTCGATGCGACGGTCACCGCCCCGACGGAAAAGTCAAAGATCCGCGCGGTCGCCGCCCCGCTGGTTCCACCCCCAGCGAGGGCGTAGATGAAGCCATATTGTCCGGCTTCTAGCGGCTGCTTCGGCGTCACCTTGTAGACGCCTTCGCGCACCATCTCATAGTCGAAGGCAATGCGGTCATGATCCATGACACCGGTCTTTGCGCCGCCGATGTTCAGGCTACCGACGCGGGCTTCGCGGCGGCCTTTCTTTTCCATCAGCCTGATCAGCGTGAACTCGCTCGGCGATGAGACCGTCTGCGCACTGCCTGCTGCCCAGCTTGAACTGATGTTGGCGGTGGTCGGATTGGATGCGTCGAAGAAGAAGTAGAAGGACGGGATGTCCGAGGGCGCCACGACCCGGGCAGCTTCACCGTTAATCGCCACCTTGACGCTCATCGAGGCGATGCCGCCAGTCAGCGCGTAACCCCAAATGCCGCCCGTTTTCGCCTGGCTCGACACGGTCGGATCGATCCGGTCCAGACGGTTCGCGGCGGCGTCGATGAGGTACAGGCCCGACGGGTGCGGCGTCATTGGATTGATGTCGGTCAGAGACAGCACCGGCGCGGCCCCTTCCGCTTTGGAAGGTCCAGCGATCATTGCAGCGATCACGTCCCCAGGGACGCCTGCGGTCTTCAGCGCGATAAGATCATTGGTGCTGACATCATATTTCCCCGCCGTCGCCTTGATCTTCGCGATCACCGCATCGTCGCCAATGCCGGCGCGGACAAGCTGGATCACGGTCGCGTTCGTGAGTGTTTCGGCGGCAGCCGCCGGAGCGGCCGGCGCTGTCTGTGCCTGCGCAAAGGTGGCTACCGGCGTGAGCAGCAG
>JAZKBB010000013.1:87879-111174 GCA_040388865.1 Pseudomonadota bacterium
CAAAACAGCCGAGCGCGTCGTTGATTGAGCGGAACGAAGGGAACCGTCAAGGTGCAGGCAATCGCCTGCGTGGCTAGCGCATCGTCAACTAACCCAACCGAGCGATGCGGCGCGTGCGTTGCCACAGCTCGCAGCGGCCGGAGCGAGCGAGGCGGCGAGCCTGCGCCATCGCGTCCGCGTCGTCGCGCGCGGCGATCCATTCCGCGCCGCTGATCCGCCCGACGCCGTCGAGAATGTAGACGATGTAATTGGCCTCCTGTTGGCCTTCCGCCCGAATGACCTCGTTCATCATGTCCCGCCCCTTTGCATGTCGTCGTGGAGAGAGAACGACGGCGGCGGCGGGGTTCATCCGGAGGCCGGCGCATCTTTGGCTCGCTAGGGAATCGCTTAGGTTTGCCTATCGTTTACCCTAGCGGGTGTTGGGAGGGGCGGAGTTCGTCGCGTAGGCAATCGCTTAGGATCGAGCGGCGCGGGGCGTCCGGGGGACGGCCGAGCAGGGAGATCAAACCCGGCTAAGAAAAAACTTAGGTGTACCTATCGTTTACCCTAGACCGGCGGCAGCACGGTCAGCCGCGCGACTTTCATTCGGCAGCGGCGGCATTTCAGTGCTCGTCATGCCCCCGGCATGACTGCGCTTCAGAGGCGGAGGCGCCTCCAGTGTTCCGACCTTCAGGCTGCAGCTGTAGCGGAATTGCGCCCGCACGGATGTCCGGGGGACATCCGGAGGACGTAATCTCGGCGGCCGTGCCGACAGGCTTGGTGGACATCGATGCTGCTGAGGGGCGGCGGAACGATTCGTGAACATGGAGTTGCGATTCACGACTGCACAGCTAGAGTCGGCTCTGCTCGGAGGATTGGGGGTTATGCGTGACAGTTGCTTCAGAAGAATTGGTCGGAAAAACAGTTATCGGCGAGAGGACGAAGAAGACATTCGAGGTTGTTGAAAAACTCTCGGTCGAGCCGGGGCAAACACCCGGTCAGTTCTCGATCGGATATCGCGTTAGGTCCTCCGATGGAGTCGATCTCTTTCTGAAGGCATCTGACTTGGGAATGTTCGTGAATTCCTCTGGGAGTATGTTGGAGGCACTCACCAAGGCAGCCACCGCACATACAGCTATCTCCTGCCTAAGGAAGGCCCGCTCCGTGCAGCGCTCAGACTTGGTCGTGAACTCCGTGATATTTCTCGTGGAGTCCCTTTGCCGGCATTCCGCAATAACTGACGAAGACGTCCGGTTCTTGGAATCAAAGATAACGCGCGCCATCGCCGACCTAAGCGTAGCTCAGCAGCGGGACATATCGAAAATTTATCTCGCCCGGAAACGAGTATGGGATGAACTCTTGAATGAGCCCGAGCACCAGGCCGCCGTTAAGGCGAAATTCGACACGCGTCTGCTGGAGCAAGAGCTAGTATCGGAATAGTCTGGTTCTCGACCACTCTACTTCGCCCCGATCAAATCAGCCCCGGATCAAGTCCGGTCCCCGGATCGTGGTCCGGGGCTTCGCCTTCGGCTCGGTTATTTCGCACCCGCCAAGTTCAGCTCGTCCTCTTCCTCTGCAACCGCCTTGCGGCGTTTGCGGGACTGGGCCCCGGCCTTCGCCGGGGTACGATCCACCACGACGGGCTTCACGCTCGCCCGCTCCAGCATCGGTTTCAGGTACATCCCCGTCGCCGACACCGCGACCTCGGCGATCGCCTCCGGCGGGCCCTCGGCGATGATCTCGCCGCCGTTGACTCCGCCGCCGGGGCCGAGGTCGATCACCCAGTCGGCGGTCTTGATGACGTCGAGATTGTGTTCGATCACGACCACGGTGTTGCCGGTGTCGACCAGGCGGTGGAGGACCTCGAGCAATTTGCGCACGTCCTCGAAGTGCAAGCCCGTGGTGGGCTCGTCGAGGATGTAGAGCGTCTTGCCGGTGGCGCGGCGGGACAGCTCCTTCGATAGCTTGACGCGCTGCGCCTCGCCGCCGCTGAGCGTCGTCGCCGGCTGGCCGACCTGGACGTAGCCGAGGCCGACTTCCTTCAGCATCTCCATCTTGTCGCGGATGCCGGGCACCGCCTTGAAGAACTCGCACGCGTCCTCGACCGTCATGTCGAGCACGTCGGCGATCGAGCGGCCCTTGAACTTCACCTCCAGCGTTTCGCGGTTGTAGCGGGCGCCGTGGCACATTTCGCAAGTGACGTAGACGTCGGGCAGGAAGTGCATCTCGATCTTGATCAGGCCGTCGCCCTGGCACGCCTCGCAGCGGCCGCCCTTGACGTTGAACGAGAAGCGGCCGGGCTTGTAGCCGCGCGCCTTGGCCTCGGGCAGGCCGGCGAACCAGTCGCGGATCATGGTGAAGGCGCCGGTGTAGGTGGCTGGGTTGCTCCGGGGGGTGCGGCCGATCGGCGACTGGTCGATGTCGATGACCTTGTCGAGCTGCTCCAGGCCGGTGATTTTCTGGTGAGCGCCGGCGGGGATGCGCGCGCCGTTCAGGGTCCGCGCGGCGGCGGCGTAGAGCGTGTCGATGGTGAGGCTCGACTTGCCCGATCCGCTGACCCCGGTGACGCAGGTGAAGGTGCTCAAGGGGAAGGCGGCGGTGACGCTGCGCAAATTGTTGGCGGTGGCGCCGTGGACGGTGACGGACTTGCCGCTGCCCTTGCGGCGGGTGGCGCGGAGCGGGATCTCACGCCGGCCGGAGAGGTAGTCCGCGGTGATGCTCTTGTCGCAAGCGAGCAGGCCTTCGAGGTCGCCGGAGTAGATCACTTCGCCGCCGTGGACTCCGGCGCCGGGGCCCATGTCGATCACCTGGTCGGCGTGGCGGATCGCGTCCTCGTCATGCTCGACCACCAACACGGTGTTGCCGAGGCCGCGGAGGCGCTTGAGGGTTTCGAGGAGGCGGTCGTTGTCCTTTTGGTGGAGGCCGATCGAAGGCTCGTCGAGGACGTAGAGCACGCCCGAGAGACCGCTGCCGATCTGCGACGCGAGGCGGATGCGCTGGCTCTCGCCGCCGCTGAGCGTGCCGCTGGTGCGATCGAGGTGGAGGTAATCCAGGCCCACATTGTGGAGGAAGCCGAGGCGTTCGTTGATTTCCTTGAGGATGGCCTTGGCGATTTCGTTCTGCGTCGCGGTGAGCCTGGTGTGGAGCTGGGCGAACCAGTCGAACGCGTCCTGGACGCTGCGGCGGGACGACATGGAGATGTCTTCGCCAGCGATCTTCACCGCCAGCGCTTCGGGCTTGAGGCGGGCGCCGTGGCACACCTCGCACGGTTGGCTGGACTGGTAGCGCGACAGCTCCTCGCGCATCCACGCGGACTCGGTCTGGAGCATTCGGCGGTTCAAATTGCCGATCACGCCCTCGAACGGCTTGTTGACCTCGTAGCTGCGGCGGCCGTCGATGAAGCGCAGGGTGACGGGCTTGCCGCCGGTGCCGTGGAGGATGACGTGGCGCGCCTCCTCGGGGAGGTTGGCCCAGCTGGTGTCGAGGTCGAAGTCGTAGGCGCGAGCGAGGCTGGACAGCACCTGCATGTAGTAAGGGCTGGGCGGGTTGGACTTGGCCCAGGGGACGACGGCGCCCTTCTTGATCGACAGCGCGTGGTTGGGGACGACGAGGTCCTCGTCGAACACCAGTTTCTCGCCGAGGCCGTCGCAGGCCGGGCAGGCGCCCTGCGGCGCGTTGAAGCTGAATAGCCGCGGCTCGATCTCGGCGATGGTGAAGCCACTGATCGGACAGGCAAATTTCTCGGAAAAGACGATGCGCCCGGGCACTCCGAAGTCGAGCTTCATGCCGGATTTCTCTCTCTCCCCCGACACGGGGGAGAGAGCAGGAGAGAGGGGGCCCCTCTCCCCATTCCTCTCCCCTGAAGGGGCGAGGGGGCTGTCTGCCGGATCGAGATAGACCAGCCCGTCGGCGAGCTTGAGCGCCGTCTCGAAACTGTCGGCCAGCCGCGCCTCGATGCCTTCCCGAACGACGATGCGGTCGACCACCACTTCGATGTCGTGCTTGTACTTTTTGTCGAGCGCCGGCGCTTCCTCGATCGCATAGAATACGCCGTCGATGCGGACTCGCTGGAAGCCCGCTTTCTGCCACTCGGCGAGTTCCTTGCGGTACTCGCCCTTGCGGCCGCGGACGACGGGGGCGAGGAGGTAATGGCGGCTGCCCTCGGGGAGCGCCATCACGCGGTCGACCATCTGGCTGACCTGCTGCGCCTCGATCGGCAGGCCCGTGGCGGGAGAGTAGGGGATTCCGACGCGCGCCCACAGCAGGCGCATGTAATCGTATATTTCGGTGACGGTCGCGACGGTCGAGCGCGGGTTGCGGCTGGTGGTCTTCTGCTCGATCGAGATGGCGGGCGACAAGCCGTCGATATGCTCGACATCCGGCTTCTGCATCATCTCGAGGAACTGGCGGGCGTAGGCGCTCAAGCTCTCGACGTAGCGGCGCTGGCCCTCGGCGTAGATCGTGTCGAACGCCAGGCTCGACTTGCCCGATCCCGACAGGCCGGTGATGACCGTCAGGCTCTCGCGCGCAATGTCGACGCTGACGCCCTTGAGGTTGTGCTCGCGCGCGCCGCGGACAGAAATGTGAGTGAGCATAGGTCGAGCGTCGTTCCGTTTATGTTCTAGTCTAGCGCGAGGGGACGCGGCCGGTCAACGCCGCTTCAGCAATATGGGTGCGGCTGATGGAAATGCCAGCCGCTGCGGCTCAGATCATTCGGCAGAAGGGGGGCGGGGCCTTGCCGGAGCAGACGTCGGGCCTGGTGTGGGTCGTCTTCCAATAATGCATCAGGCCGAGGCGCTGGGCGGACGCAGCGAATCCAGCGTCTCTAACGACATCTCGAAGGCTCGGATAAAAGAGCCAGCTCGCTGCGTCTGGCTCAGAGCGGCGGAACGACATCTCAACCTGCTTCAGCGCGTCGGCATTGTCGCCAAGCGCGCCCAACATTGTGACGGTCAGCCTGCCAGTCATTTCCGGCGGTAGCGCCGCCAGTTCGGCGGCAGCCTTCGATTTCGCCTGGGCGTTACCGGACTGCATTGCAGCGAAACTATCCGCGACCGCTTTCGAAAGAGGCGCCGGAATGTGGAACTTGGGATCGCGAAGGGCTGAATCATTGCCGGTATATTTGCCTGTTAGCGGGGCCGACATGACGCCGATAATTTGTTTGAGCAGCGGGTTGTCGACCAGATCGACGGCAGCATCGAGGTGTTGCTTCGATGCTTCCGGCGAACCGCTGATGATGAGTGCTTCCCCGAGCGCGATTTGCGTATCGCCGTTCAACGGAAGCACGTCGACCGACCGACCGAACTCCTCGATCGCGTCCTTCACTCGGCCGACATCCATGAGGAAGAGGCCGTACAGGTGGTGCTCGCAGCCACAGGGGAGTGCGCGGGCGCCGATCCCTTGCTTCAATAGCGCATCGCGGCCGACGAAGTCGGCGGGGCCGAGGAGCCAAGCCTTATTCGAATAGGCTTCGCTGTTCGATCGGTCGAGTTGGATTGCTTTTTCGGCGGCGGCAAGCCCTTCCCTGCGAAACGCCTCTCGCTTGGGCCCCGCAGATTCGCCGAGCATCGCCTGGCTCGCCGACAGTTCAACCGCGGACCATCCCCAGGAAAAATCCGGTATCGCCGCCACGACTTTGTGGGCGGAATCGAGTGACTTGGTCGGTGACGGCTCGGCGCAGAAACCGAGGTAGTCGGCCAAGGTTCGATCCGAAAGCGCCCGAGGATAGGTTGAAGCGCCAAAGAGACCGCAACGCACTATCGCGCTCGCGTCGACCGCCGCCCAGCGCGGTACCTGGGCAAGGTTCGTTGCGTCGTAGCTGTGGCTGCCCGTCCACAGGGTTGCGCCTGAACGCTCATTCGTGAGCGTTGTAATCACCTTCACCTTGTCGGCATCGTGACGAATGCTGCCGCTCAAGGCGAAAGCGGGGCCGGTCCCTGCCGGTGGCGCCGATGCCGTCGAAACGCCGATCACGCCATCAGTGTTGAAGGCCGCGTCGATCTCGTCGTTCAGCGCCGCGGGAAGCGTAGCCGGAAGATCGGGCGAAAGGCGGGAAAAGCCCGTCAGCCGCACGCTCATCGAGTGCGTGGTGCCAGTGCTCGGCCGAAGAAGGAACCAAGCGGCGCCCGCTGCCAGCAGCGCAATGCCCGCAGTCGCACCGACAAGCGCCTTGCTTGGATCGCGCAGTCGCGCGCGGCGGGCGGTTGCCCCGGACGCAGTGCCACCGGCTGCGTCCTGGCTGTCGTCGAGCTGACCGAGCTTCCTTACGAGCGCATCGACCGACTTGTCCCAGCCGGCGAACGCGTCGATCCACTGCCGCGTGGAGAGCTCGTAGGCAAAGGCATCGCTGGGTTCGACGTCCTCGATGCGAAGCGCCATCACCGGCACGTGATGGCGGCTGGCTAGCGAGAGTTCTTTCTTGATCTCGTCGCTGTTGTTTGCCGCATCGGAGAAGACGAGCACCATGGCGCGGGCGTCCCGAATCGCGCGGACGATCGCCTCTTGGTAATTCGCCCCCGGTTCGACGTCGCGCGTAGAGATCCAGCACTTGGTGCCGCGCCGCTCGATCGCCTTGCAGATCGAAAGCGCTTCCTTCCGGTCGGCGGTCGCGTAGCTGATGAACACGGGGCGCGAAGCGCCGGCATCACCAGTTATTGCAGGCCCCGGTATATTCACGGCCTCGCCCCCCGCCGGAAACCGAACGACTACCCACTTCTATGCGCTCTGAGAAGCGCGCTCCTCAAGGCACGCCTGTGCTTCCCCGCGTTAGATCAGGCTTGATGGATCGCCTTGACGACCTGGTAGCTCTCGAGCCCTTCCTTGCCGCCCTCGGACCCGAAGCCGGAATCCTTGACCCCGCCGAACGGCGTGTCGGCGCCGCTGATCGCGAAGGTGTTGATGCCGACCATGCCGCTTTCGATGAGGTCGCCGATGGGGTTCGCGCGGCGGCCGTTCTCGGTGAAGGCGAGGCTCGACTTGCCCGATCCCGACAGGCCGGTGATGACCGTCAGGCTTTCGCGCGCGATGTCGACGTTGATGCCCTTGAGGTTGTGTTCGCGGGCGCCTCGGACGCTTATGTGGGTCAACATACGGCAGGCCTATGTTGAGGAATCTGAGTCAGCATCGGCGGCGTTTCGTTCCGTTTATGTTCTAATCTAGCGCGGGAGGCCGCACCGGGTCAACGCGGCCGTGCTGGATATGGGCGCTGCAGCGGCCGATTGCCAGTTCTTGGCTTGGCGGAGAACGGCGCGTAAGCAACCGATCAGGGGGCGAGTTTTGGCCACTGCCGTAATTGATCGCGAAATGACGCGGCGCCGGTGGCGGCTGCGGCTGCCTGAGGGTCTTCCGAACCTCACCGGCAAGTGGCTGACAGCTTATTCCTTGCTGTGGGCGGCACTGCTGGCGGTCGCGCTGGTCGGCTCCACAGGGGGCACGGCCATTCTCGCGGCACGCTCGGCGAATGGCGCTTACCCCTGGGCCGCGTTCGGACTGGATGTCACGGGGACCCTCCCAAGTACACATCATGAGCGTGCCGGCACCGTTCGAAAAGTGGCAGGCAGTGACGCGGCGGCCGCGAACATTCGCGTGGAAGACGTGATTGTTGCCGTGGAGGGGCATGCTCTCCCACGCGAGAGCGGAGCCGCTTCGAGCGAACGGACCGCCATCAATGAGACGCTCGCTCGAGTCCCCGAAGGAGGCACTCTCCGCCTGCTCGTCCGGGAAAGCGACGGCAAATCGCGTCTCGCCACGCTGATCAAGCGCCGGTCGAACGCGGAGCGGATCTATGCGGGCACCGGGCTGACGCCCGCCGCCCACACGTGGCTGGCTGCCTTCGCTTATCTACTGTTGCCGCTGATCCTGATTGCGTCGTCATGCTTGCTGTTCGGCAAACGAACAGACCGCGTCGCCGCCTTGCTCGCGTTCGCGTTTGTTTCCGAGGCGTGCGTCACGGGAGCGCAGGCACTGGTCTGGGCGCCACTCGTCGGAGCGGCATACGTTCTTGGCTTGAAAGTCGTTGGAGCGATATCTTCGGCGGCCCTGTTCCTGGCCCTCCTGACGTTTCCCCGCGGCAAGTTCGAACCTCGCTGGACTGTCGTCGTGGCAATCTTGATTCTCGTTTGGGAAATTGCCCAACTATCAACAGGCTCCAACTCCTTGCTCGACTGGATCGGGCGGGCAGTGATTGCGGCAGCATTGCTGTCGATGGTCGTGCGTTATCGCAGAGCACAGCAGGATGAGCGGCAGCAGTGGCGTTGGGCGCTGCTCGGTTTTGTCGTGGGCATCGCGATTCTTATTTTGTGGGGCCCAGGGTACACGGCGTACGCCGCCGCGCATCCTGGACTGAGCACCGAATTGTGGGCCTGGATCACCGTGCCCATGTTAGAGGCGTTTTGCGTATCGCTGATCGTGGGCGGCGTTACCCTTTCGGTGCTTCGCTACCGTCTTTACGACACTTCGGCGGCGGTTAGCCGCTCCGCAGCTTATGGTGTCCTTACGCTGGGCTTCGTCGCGCTATTCGCGGGGACCGAGAAGCTCGCGGAGCTGATCGGCGAGCGATATTTCGAGCATAGCATCGGGATCATCGCGGGCGCCGTTGGCGCCGCCGTCGCCGCGGCCGTGGTCGTCCCGCTGCACAACCGCGTACACGGCTGGGCGGAGCGGCGATTCCAGAAGCCGCTGATCCGGTTGCGCGATGGCCTGCCGGAGTGCGTTGCCGATCTGCGCGACACGGCGTCGGTCGGGCAGATCGCCGACGCGGTGACGAGGCGCATCGAGACGGGCGTTCGCTCCACCCGCGAGGCGCTGCTGCTGCGCGATGGCGCCGCGTGGGCAATGGCGGGAGTGCACAATGTTGCTACATCGGACGTCTGCGCCTGGCAGGTGGGCTGGAGCGAACCGGCGGGCGATGCGACACTCGAGTGCGAGCGGCACGATCCGCTGTTTCCAATGCGAGTCCGGCTGTGCATCGAGACTGCCGACGAACCGCGGACCATCGCCTGGCTGCTGCTGGGCCCGCGGCCGGACGGCAGCTTCTTCGGCAAGGACGAGCGCGAGACGCTGGCCCACGTCGCAGGACCAGTGGCGCGGGCAATCCATATTGCGCAGGTGCGGCAACGCCACGAAGCGCAGGCCGAGCAGCGGCTGAGCCACCTTGAAGCCATGGTTGCGAAATTGACGGCGATGCTTGGCCGGGCGACTTCCGGACCGGCCCCCGGCTAGATCATCCGGCAGAAGGGGGGCGGGGCCTTGCCGGAGCAGACGTCGGGCCTGGTGTGGGTGGTGCGCCAATACTTCACGAAGCCGAGGCGTTGGAGGATGGCGGGGATTTGAGGGTCGTCGAGCGTTCCGCGCATGCTTGGGTACCAAAGCACGGACGGCCAATCCCAGCGCGAGCCGATGCCTTTCACGAAGAGCGTCAGTGCTTCACGTGTGGCGCCGAGCGCGGCCAGCGTCCGCACGACTTGATAGTCCTTCTGGTCGTCCGGCAACGCCAGCAGGACTTTGATGGCGAGCGCTTTCGCGGCTCCGTCGCCGGACTCCATTGCCCGATAGCCAGCAAGCAGCGCCGCCCGTTCCTTGTCGCTAAACGGAAGTTTTGGATCACTCAATTCTTTGATGCCGACCGCATAACTGCCGGTTTCCGTGGCCTCGATGACCGCCGCCATTTGCGCGCTCATGGGGTCGGTACTCAGATCCGCAGATGCCGCAAAGTGGGGCTTGGCTTCGTCCGGCTTGCCCGCAACATCAAGCGCGTCGGCCAGTCCGAATTCTGAATTGGTGTCGAGCGCCAGCGTCTCGATGGCATGACGAAACTCCTCGGCAGCATCGGCATATCGACCGGCATTTTCTAGCAGGATGCCGTACACCAGATGCTCGCAACCGCAGTCGAGCGGCCGGGCAGCGAACGCCTGCTTCAGGAGCGTTTCCTGTCCGATGCGATCGTTCGCATCGATTAGCAGAGCCTTTTGAGACAAGGCGACGCTGTTCTTCGAGTCCAACGAAAGCGCCTTGTCCGCCGCCTGCACGCCCATCTGCCGCAGTTCTTCGCGACGCGGGCCGGGAGGGTTCGCGTACATGGTCTGCACAGCAGAATCGGCTACCGCCGACCATCCCCATGAGAAATCAGGCGCCTCCGCGACGACCTTCCGTGCGAAGTTCAGCCCCTTACCGGGGTCCGTGTGGAATACGGCGGTTGTCAGACAATATTGCATGTAGTTGGCCAAGACTTGATCGGGCAGCGACTTGCGATAGGTCGACGCGCCGAACAGGCCGCAGCGGGCCATCAGGGCCGACTGGACGGCAATCCTGCGCGGAACGCGCGGAAGTTCGGCGAGGTCATAGTTTGACGAGCTGGACCACAACGTCGCGCCGGAACGCTCGTTGGTCAGGCGTGTGATGACGCGGATTTGCGCGCCATCCCGTCGAACCGTTCCACCCAACGCATAGGCCGGCGCTGATCCGGCAGCCGGCGCCGAGGCTGTCGATACGCCGACAACGCCCTGGTCTCCGAACGCCGCGGTGATTTCATCGCGGACGGCATCGGACATGGTTGCAGGCAGATCGGCCGACAGGCGCTGAAAGCCGGTCAGGCGCACCATCATGCTATGCGCGGCCGAGGGCGCTGGACGAAGGAACCACCAGGCGCCGCCGACGGCAAACAGCAGCACGACGACGGTCGTTGTCACCACGAGCGAAGGCCGTTGGCGGCCCCGACGGGCCACTGAGCGCGCCGGCGGTGTTGGTGTGGCCGATGGCGCGCCCGATCCGGGCATCTCGACGATACGCCGCACGAGCGCGTCGATAGACTTGTCCCAGCCGGCGAACGCGTCGATCCACTGGCGGGTCGAAAGTTCGTACGCGAAGGCGTCGCTCGGCTGGACGTCTTCGATCCTCAGCGCCATCACCGGCACGTGATGGCGGCTGGCTAGCGAGAGCTCTTTCTTGATCTCGTCGCTGTTGTTTGCCGCATCGGAGAAGACGAGCACCATCGCGCGCGAACTGCGGATCGCCCGGACGATTTCTTCCTGGTAGTTTTCTCCGGGCGCCACGTCGCGCGAGGAGATCCAGCACTTGGTGCCGCGACGCTCGATCGCCTTGCAGATCGAAAGCGCTTCCTTCCGGTCGGCGGTCGCGTAGCTGATGAACACGGGGCGCGAAGCGCCGGCATCACCAGTTATTGCAGGCCCCGGTATATTCACGGCCTCGCCCCCCGCCGGAAACCGAACGACTACCCACTTCTATGCGCTCTGAGAAGCGCGCTCCTCAAGGCACGCCTGTGCTTCCCCGCGTTAGATCAGGCTTGATGGATCGCCTTGACGACCTGGTAGCTCTCGAGCCCTTCCTTGCCGCCCTCGGACCCGAAGCCGGAATCCTTGACCCCGCCGAACGGCGTGTCGGCGCCGCTGATCGTGAAGGTATTGATCCCGACCATGCCGCTTTCGACAAGGTCGCCGATGAGGTTCGCGCGGCGGCCGTTCTCGGTGAAGGCGAAGGCGGCGAGGCCGAAGGGCAGGCGGTTGGCCTGCTCGATCACCTCGTCGAATGTGTCGAAGGGGCGGCTGACGGCGACCGGACCGAACGGCTCCTCGTTCATGATGTCCGCCTCGTTGGGCACATCGGCGAGCAGCGTCGGCTGAAAGAAATAGCCCTTGTCGCCGCGCTCGCCGCCGGCGAGGACGCGGGCGCCCTTGGCTTTGGCGTCCTGCACCAGCTTTTCGATTGCGTCCGGACGGCGCGGATTGGCGAGTGGCCCCATCTTGACCCCGTCGTCGAGCCCGTCGCCGACCTTCACCTTGGCCGTGCGTTCGGCGAAGCCTTTGACGAAGGCGTCGTAGATGCCGCGCTGGACGTAAAAGCGGGTCGGCGAGACGCACACCTGGCCGGCGTTGCGGAACTTCTGCGGCACGACCATGTCGAGCGTCTTTTCGAGATCGCAGTCGTCGAAAATCAGCACCGGCGCGTGGCCGCCAAGCTCCATCGTCACCCGCGTCATGCTGTCGGCGCACAGCCGCATCAAATGCTTCCCTACGCCGGTCGAGCCGGTGAAGCTGACCTTCCGGATGACGCGGCTGGCAATCAGCGTTTCGCTGATCAGGTGCGCGTCGCCATGGACGAGCTGTGCAACGCCGGCGGGAATGCCCGCGTCCGCAAGCGCGCGGAACATTTCGGTCGTGCAGCCCGGCGTCTCATGCGGCGGACGGGAGATGACCGTGCAGCCGGTGGCGAGCGCGGCGCTGACCTTCTTCGCGAGCAGATAGAGCGGGAAGTTCCACGGCGTGAACGTCGCGACCGGTCCGACCGGCTGGTGGATCACGCGGCTGAGCTGGCCGGCAGGGCGCACGAGCGTGCGGCCATAGTCGCGCTTGGCGTCCTCCGCATACCAGTCGAACAGCTGCGCTGAAGCGAACACCTCGAGCTTGGCCTCGGTCAGCGGCTTGCCCTGCTCCTGCGTCATCGTCCGCGCGATCGTGTCGGCGCGCTCCCGCAGCAGGGCCGCGGCCTTGTGGAGGATAGCGCCGCGCTTCTCGACGTCGGTGCCGCGCCAATCGGGCCAGGCCCGTGCCGACGCGGCGAGCGCCTCGTCCAGATCGGCCCTGGTCGCGTAAGGCACTTCGGCGATCGGCTGCGCGTCCGCCGGGTTGACCACGGTGTGGCCGGCGTCGGCCGATTTCCACACGCCGTCGATGAAGAGCTTGAGGTCGGTTTCGTATCCCATGGCGGGGCAGATAGGCGTCGCTTGAAGCGCTAGCAACGGGCGGCTAGGCCTACTGACAAAGGAGAAAGCAAAGCGATGACCAAGCAGGAACTCGTCGAACGCATGCAGCAGGGCCAGGCGTGGGTGCCGGGCAAGCGCGTGAAGATCGACTTCGGCGGCAGCGAGGGTGCGGTCATGCTCGACGGCGCTGCTCAGCAAGTGACGGAAGAGGACGGCGCGGCTGACACGATTGTGCGGGTCGGCTGGGACGACTGGCAGCAGATGGCCGCAGGCCAGCTCGACGGCATGACGGCGTTCATGATGGGCAAGCTCAAGGTCGAAGGCGACATGTCGAACGCCATGCAGCTCCAGGGAGTCCTGGCGAAGCTCAGGTCTTAATTCATCATCGCGAGGGGCGTAGCGGTGCGGCGATCCCGCTACCGGATTGCTTCGCTTCGCTCGCAATGACAGAGGGGCCGGATGCAAAAGATCTACTCTGACGCGCAAAGCGCGCTTGAAGGGCTGCTGTTCGACGGCATGACCGTCGCCGCCGGCGGGTTCGGGCTATGCGGCATCCCCGAACGATTGATCGACGCATTGGTGGCGAGCGGGGTCAAGAACCTCGTCATCGCGTCGAACAATGCGGGCATCGATAATGAGGGTCTCGGCAAGCTGCTGCGCACCCGGCAGGTGAAGAAGATGATCTCGTCCTACGTCGGCGAGAATAAGGAGTTCGAGCGGCAGTTCCTCGCCGGCGAGCTTGAGGTCGAATTTTGCCCGCAGGGCACGCTTGCCGAGCGGATGCGCGCCGGCGGCGCGGGCATCCCGGGATTTTACACCAGGACCGGTGTCGGGACCCAGGTCGCCGAGAGCAAGGAACTAAAGAACTTCGACGGTGAGGACTATATCCTCGAGCGCGGCATTCGCGCCGATTTGAGCGTGATCAAGGGCTGGAAGGCGGACGAAAGCGGTAACCTCATGTTCCGCAAAACCGCGCGCAACTTCAACCTCCCCGCCGCGACGTGCGGCAAGGTCTGCGTCGCCGAGGTCGAGGAGATCGTCCCGGTCGGGAGCCTGGACCCCGACTGCATTCACCTGCCGTCGATCTACGTGAAGCGGCTGATCCTCGGCGCACCCTACGACAAAAAGATCGAGTTCCGGACGGTGCGTGAGAGGGAAGTCGCATGATCGGCTCGCTGGTCATCGCCGCTGCCGTCGCGGCTTCGCCGGCGAGCAAAGCCGACCTCGTGGGCATCGATCAGGCTATTCGCGGCGTGTACGAGGTCATTTCCGGTCCGCCTGGACAGAAGCGGGATTTCGACCGCATGCGATCGATGTTCGCGCCAGGGGCGACGCTCAAGGCGATCGGGCCCAAGGGACTGCGCGGCGGAAGCCTCGAGGATTATATCGGGCGCAACAAGGACGTCCTCGAGCGCGAAGGATTCACCGAGCGGGAGCTCGGGCGGCGGGTCGAGGTGTGGGGCGGACTCGCGACGGCCTGGTCGGCGTATGACGGCCGGACCGCCAATGGCAGCTTCCATGAGCGCGGCATCAACAGCTTCCAGCTGGTCAAGATCGACGGCAAATGGCTGGTCGGCTCGATCCTGTGGCAGGAGGAAACGCCGGACAAACCGCTGCCGCAAGATCTCGTGCGCAAGAAATGACGGTAGCGCCTTTCTTCGCACTAGCGCTGGTTTCGTCGATCGCGCTGGCGGCGGTTCCGATCACGTCTGTGCACGCGCCGGCGAAGCCCGCTCCGCCGACTACCTTGCAAATCGTCCTCAAGCCGCTTCCCGTGGCGCCGTCTCCGGCTGTCGCGGTGCCGCCCGCCATGCAATATCTATATGGGTCGGCCGAAGCCGCCGCTGCCAGCGAGCAGGCCTATAACGCTCTGGTGGATGCCGTGATGGCTCGCCTGAGGCGCGAGCAAGTGAAGACGCCAGCGCCGGCCGACTGGGCCTCAGCCGTGCTCGCGCCCGGTTCCACGTTCGATAATCCGACCATGCTGCCTTGCGGCACAAAGCCGCGTGCCGTCGTGTTCGATGTCGACGAGACGATTCTGCTCAATCTGGGCTTTGAGTCCGACGATGCAGCGCATCCGGGGCGCGCCTATGACGAAACGCGTTGGCAACGCTGGGAATCAACCGGTGTCGATGCCGTCGCTCCGGTTCCCGGTGCGCTCGACGCCGTCAAGCTGCTGCGCGCCATCGGCGTGACCGTAATCTTCAACAGCAATCGTTCGGCTGCGAACGCGGCCTCCACCGAAGCGGCGCTCGACCAGGCGGGCTTCGGTCCGGTGAAGCACGGCGACACGCTCTGGCTGAAAGGTGATGTCGACAGCGGTTCGGGCAAGGATTCGCGGCGCGCGGCCATTGCGCAGAAATATTGCGTCGTGGCGATGGGCGGCGACCAGCTCGGCGACTTTACCGATGCCTTCACCGGATCACCGCCGGAGCGGCGTGCGATCGCCTTGAAACCCGCAGTTGCCGCGCTTTTCGGGCGCGTGTGGTTCGTTCTTCCCAATCCGGTTTATGGGACGGCGATCAAGGGCAATTTTGACGAGGTATTCCCGGCCGACAAGCGCTGGGCGGATCCGGGAGCGAAGTGATGGCGACGGCGGCTGATACCAAGGGCTGGACCCGCGATCAGATGGCCGCGCGCGCGGCTAAGGAACTGCGCGACGGCTATTATGTGAACCTCGGCATCGGCATTCCGACCCTGGTCGCGAACCATGTGCCGCAGGGCGTGACGGTGACGCTGCAAAGCGAGAACGGGATGCTCGGCATCGGCCCGTTCCCGTTCGCGGATGAGGTTGATCCCGACCTGATCAATGCCGGCAAGCAGACGATCAGCGAGCTGCCCGTCACGAGCTATTTCGACTCAGCGCAGAGCTTCGCCATGATCCGCGGCGGGCATATCGACCTTGCCGTGCTTGGCGGCATGGAAGTGAGCGAGAAGGGCGACCTCGCCAACTGGATGGTGCCCGGCAAGATGATCAAGGGCATGGGCGGCGCGATGGACCTCGTCGCCGGGGTCAAGAAGATCATCGTCGTGATGGAACATGTCTCAAGGGATGGAAGCCCCAAGCTCATCCCCGAATGCACTCTGCCGCTCACCGGCAGGAACGTGGTCGACATGATCATCACCGACCTTGCCGTGTTCCAGCGGCCGGATCATTCGAGCCCGTTCAAGCTGATCGAGCTCGCACCGGGCGTGACGCGCGAGGAAGTGCGCGAGAAAACGACCGCGAACTACGCCGAGTGACGCTTCCGGAGCAGTTCACACCCAAGCTGATCACCGCCTTTCGCGAGGGATATCGCGCGGCTGAGCTGCGCGCGGACGTGGTTGCCGGTCTCACCGTAGCAATTGTCGCGCTGCCGCTGGCGATGGCGCTCGGAATCGCCAGCGGAGCCAGCCCGCGCGAGGGCCTCGTCACCGCTGTGATCGCAGGTTTCCTGATTTCGGGGCTGGGCGGCTCGCGCGTTCAGATCGGCGGCCCCACCGGAGCGTTCGTCGTCATTGTCGCCGGCGTTATCGCGGTCCACGGTTTCGACGGGCTGGTACTCGCGACATTGCTGGCCGGCGTAATCCTGATCATCGCCGGCTACGCGGGTGTCGGCCGGCTGATGCGTTACGTGCCCATGCCGGTCGTAACCGGCTTCACCGCCGGCATTGCGGTGATCATTGCATCGAGCCAGATCGGCGACTTCATCGGGCTCCGGACCGGACCGGTGCCCGCCGAGTTTGTCGCGAAATGGAGCGCGTACGGCGCCGCGATCGGGACGGTGAACTGGCCGTCGCTTGCCCTTGGCGCGGCGACGCTGGTCCTGATCCTTGGCGTTCGGCGGCTCGCGCCTGCCTGGCCCGCCTATCTGATCGGAATCGCAGCTGCGACCATAGCAGCATTGTTGTTGCGGCTGCCAATCGAGACCGTCGGCGACCGTTTCCATGGACTCGCTACGGGTTTGCCGCTCCCGCGCGCGCCGCGCGTGTCATTGGCACTCGCGCGGGAAGTCCTTCCCAGCGCATTCGTCATCTCTTTCCTCGCCGGGATCGAAGCCTTGCTGTCGGCAACCGTCGCCGACGGCATGACCGGGCGGCGCCATCGCCCGGGGCAGGAACTGGTCGGCATGGGCGTGGCCAATATTGCCTCCGCACTGTTCGGGGGGCTTCCCGCAACCGGAGCAATCGCGCGCACCGCGACCAACATCCGGGCGGGCGCCAGGTCGCCGATGGCCGGAATCTTCCATGCCCTTTTCCTGCTCATCTTCATGCTTGCGCTCGGCAAATGGCTGGCGCTCGTGCCGATGACCGCGCTGGCCGCGGTGCTGCTGCTGGTTGCCTGGGGCATGAGCGAGGCCGGGCGGTTCGTGGCGCTGATCCGTACCGACGCCGGCGAGCGCGGCGTGCTTGTGCTGACGTTCCTTTTGACCGTGTTCGTCGATCTGACGGTCGCGATCGGCGTCGGCGTCACGCTCGCAGCCCTGCTGTTCATGATGCGGATGAGCGAGACGGCGGGCCTGGTCGCGGTTGACGCCGAGGAGGAGCCGGAGCTGCGCAACAAACTGCCGGAGGGAGTTGAGGTGTTCCGCTTTTCCGGACCGATCTTCTTTGGCGTCGCAAGCGAAATGCTCGAAGCTCTTCGCCGGGCAGGGCAACGCCCACGCGCGATTATCCTGCGCATGGAGGAAGTCCCCTACGTGGATGCTACGGGCGCCAATGCGCTGGCGACGTTTACCCGCCAGGCCCGGCATTCGGGCACTGCGGTCTGGCTAGTCGGCCTTAGGGAGCAGCCGCTGGAGTTCCTCGCAAGGTTCGAGCCGCGCTTCGCGGGAGCGCGCCGTGCATCTAGCTGGGCCGCGGGGCTCAGGCGGCTTAGGAAGGCGACATGAAAGCGCTCATATCCCACGAACCCGGCGGCCCTGAGACCCTTCGTCTCGACGAGGTTCCCGAACCAGCTGCCGGTCCGGGCGAGCTCCTGGTGCGAGTCCGCGCCTGCGCGATCAACTTCCCCGACGTGCTGATCATCGAGGACAAGTACCAGCTGAAGCCACAGCGGCCGTTCGCTCCGGGCGGCGAAATCGCCGGAGAGGTGCTTGCGGCTGGCGAAGGCGTCACTGGGTGGAATCGAGGTGACCGGCTGATTGCGGCGCTCGGCTTCGGCGGCCTTGCCGAGCAGGTCGTCGTTCCTGCCGACCGTGCGATCCGGCTTCCAGCCGAGCGGAGCTTCGAACAGGGATCGGCGCTGCTGATGACCTACGCGACCGCGATTCATGCGCTTGTCGATCGCGGGAAGCTTCAGACCGGGCAGACGCTGCTGGTGCTTGGCGCGGCCGGCGGGGTCGGCACCGCCGCTGTCGAGATCGGGAAAGCGCTGGGTGCGCGGGTGATTGCGGCAGTGTCATCGGAAGAGAAGGCGGCGGCAGCAGGCGAGGCCGGGGCGGACGCGACGATCATCTATTCGGTCGGAGAGAGTGATCCCAAGGCATTGTCCCGGCAGTTCAAAGATGCTGTCGGGGCAGCGGGCGCCGATGTCATTCTCGATCCAGTGGGCGGCATTTACACCGAGGCGGCGCTGCGCAGCATCGCCTGGGAAGGGCGCTTCCTGGTGGTCGGTTTCCCCGCCGGAATTGCGAAGCTTCCGCTCAACCTGACCTTGCTCAAGAGCTGCGACGTTTGCGGCGTTTTCTGGGGCGCGTTCGCCGCGCGCGATCCGAAGCGCAACGCAGCCCATGTCGAGCAGCTGTTCCACTGGTGGGGCGAGGGCAAGATCGCGCCGATGATCAGCGCCACTTTTCCGCTCGACCGCGCCGGCGAGGCGATCGCGGCTCTCCGGGACCGCAAGGCGGTCGGCAAGCTGGTCGTGACGCTATGAGGCTGGCCGACTGGACCAGCGCGCGCGCGGCGCGCGCGGCATTCTGGGCGGCGGCCTGTCTTGCATTCGTCATGGCCGTGCTGCCGCACCCGCCCCACGTGCCGGGCGAGCCGAACGACAAGGTCCAGCACGTCATCGCTTTTGCGACACTCGCCGCGCTCGGCAGCTTCGGATACCGACGAATTGCCCTGATGCGCCTGCTTCTCGGCTTGTCGCTGTTCGGCGCCTTCATCGAGGTCGTTCAGGCGATCCCTGCACTGCACCGCGACACCGATATATGGGACTGGGTCGCCGATACCGCCGCCGTTGCCGCGGTTCTGGCGCTAGTCTGGTTGTGGCGTCGCGCCGCTAGGGCTTGACCGGTAACTGCTGAAGCCAACTGGTGACCGCCGCGGCAAGTGCGAGCCGGTGGTCGGAAAAGCTGTGATCGCTGTCGATCATCACCGCCGTTACGCGAGCGCCAGCTTTGCGCAGTGCCTCGGTCACGGGCTGATTTCGGGCGCCGATTCCATATTTGGCGTTGATCGTCAGCACCGGCGTTCGGCCGATCCGTGCCGCCGCGGTAACGAGGTCCCACTGCGACCTTTTGGCGATGACCTCGTCAGCAACGCTTGCCGGGGTCCCGCCGTGCAGCGAGTTGCCGAAGTCATCGAAGCCGGCAATCATCTCGCTGCGATTGAAACCTCCCTTGCTGGTGCCTTTGGCGATGTTCCAGGCGTCGATCAGGATCAGCCCGTCGAGACCCTTTGCGCCTGCAGCCGTCATGAAGGCCGTCGCTCCTCCCATCGAGTGACCGACTAGCACGACGTGGCGGGGGTCGATTCCAAGCCTCGTCGCGTCGGGCGAGCGGGCGAAGGCGAGCGCCGCGGCGGTGTCGTCCATCGAATTGGCGATCGAGAAATCTCCGGGTGATCCCCAGGCGCCGCGATAGGTGAAAGTCAGCACATCCCAGCCGCAGCGGCGGATTGCCTGCGCAAGGTCGAGATTGCGCTCATTGCCCGGCAGTCCGTGCATAAGGATCACCGTCGGGTGCGGACCGGCGCCGGCTGCCTGGAACAGGAGTGCGTTGAGGCCGACGCCAGCGGAGGGGATCAGCAGCTGCTGGTTATGGGCCGGATGTGCGTTATCTCGTGGTGGATCGGAGGCCGAGCATTGAGCAGTGGCTGCCGCAGCCACCCCCGGCACCAGCATCAGCGCTACCAAGCTTAGAAACGTCAGGCGCGCGAGTGTTTTGATGGTCATGGATGTGGCCCCTTACGCCAGCAGATGTAGCGATTTGCCCTCTACTATGTCCATGGCGGCTGGACGCCGCGCGGTGGCAATCCTATCTCGCCGGCGAAGCAGAGTGGGGAAGCATGACACAATTCGACGACCGCGAGCGTGCTTTCGAAGCCAAGTTCGCTCGCGACGAGGAAATACAGTTCCGCATCATCGCCCGCCGCAACCGCCTCCTCGGCGAGTGGGCCGCGCGGCAGATGCGGCTGACCGAAGCCGAGGCGGAAGCCTATGCCAAGGACGTCGTCCATGCCGACTTCGAGGAAGCGGGCGAGCACGACGTGATCCGCAAGGTGCTTGGGGATCTCACCGCCGCCGGTGTTGATAGCGACGAGGAGCAGGTCCGGAACGCGCTGCGCAACAAGGAGATCGATGCGCGGCGCCAAATCATCGAGGCTTCGAACCAATAATGCCGATGGCCGCAACCGAGATCGAGCGACTGATCAAGGCGTCAATCCCCGACGCCCAAGTGACGATCCGCGATCTCGCTGGCGACGGCGACCATTATGCGGCGCGCGTCGTCAGCCGCAGCTTTGAAGGAATGAACCGCATCAGGCAGCACCAGGCGGTCTATGCGGCGCTTGGGGGGCGAGTAGGGGGAGAGCTTCACGCACTGCAGCTCGAAACCGCGGTGCCGAAAACGGAGAATCTAAGTGAGTGACGCCCAGACCCGCATCGACCAGCTTGTTAAGACCAATGACGTCGTCCTTTTCATGAAGGGAACGCCGTTGTTTCCGCAATGCGGCTTTTCGAGCCGCGCCATCGCCATCCTTGAACGCCTCGGCCGCCAATATGAGACCGTCGACGTGCTCCAGGATCCGGAGATCCGCCAGGGCATAAAGCAATATTCCGATTGGCCGACGGTCCCTCAGCTTTACGTTAAGGGTGAGTTCGTCGGCGGTTCGGACATCATGATGGAGATGTTCGAAAACGGCGAGCTGCAGCAGTTGGTCGCGGCTGATGCCTGAATGATGAAGGGGCGGTGCAGCTGGACCAGAGAACCGCTGCACCGCCCCTTCGTGGCGTGGAACCAAGTGGACAGCTATAGTGTAGCAATGGGCGTGCCAAATTGAAGGAATGGCTATTTTCAGCCGTTTCCTTCTCAGCTCAAGGAAAGTCAAACGGCACTTGCGTAAAGTTTTCCGACAGATTCAGCCGACTACGGCTGATGGCACTTTGCCCCCGCGCTTGTGTTAGCTGCGACCATGGCCCCGCTCGACGACGCCGGTAATCGACCCTCTGGATCGCGGTTATTCTGCGACCTGACGCAGAGCTGGTCAGAAGTCGGGGGCGGCGTTCGGACCTATCTACTGCACAAGCGGCGTCACATCCTCGAATCGACACCGCATCGCCATTTGGTGATCATCCCGGGCGCCGCCGACGCGGTGATCGAGGAAGAGCGCGCGATCACGGTGACAATCGCCTCGCCGCACGTTCCCGGCAGCCCAAATTATCGCCTGATGCTCCGTAGCGGGGCGGTGCGGCGCGCACTCGAGCGCTTTCGGCCAGACCTGATCGAATGCCAGGATGCCTATAATTTGCCCTGGACCGCGCTGTCTTACCGGCGGCGGCATCCGCAAACCGCGCTGATCGCCGCGTACATGACGGATTTCCCGACGGTCTATGTTGAGCGGCCATTATCGCGCTTCCTGACCAAGCCGGTTGCGGGTGTGCTCGGCCGCATTTGCTACGCTTATTGCCGCGCACTCTATCGCCGTTTCGATTCGGTTTACGCGATGAGCGAGAATGGCGGCGCAGCCAAGTTGCGCTCGCTTGGCATCGACCCGGTCGAGGTGGTCCCGCTGGGGGTCGAGATCGGCGAGTTCGGGCCAACGCGGCGCGATCGGCGACTGCGCGCTAAATTCGGCATGGCCGACGGCCAGCCGCTGCTGATCTACGCCGGCAGGCTCGACGGCGAGAAGAAGCCGGATGTCGTGGTGGAGGCGTTCCGCCGCCTGCCGCGCGAGCTCGGCGCCAAACTTGCGCTGCTTGGCGAGGGGCCGCTGAAACCGGACATCGCCGCCATCGGCGACGAACGCATCATCATGCCCGGCTATGTGCGAAACCGCGCCGAGCTCGCCCGTTGGCTGGCAAGCGCGGACATCTATGTTTCTGGGATGGCCGACGAGACCTTTGGAATTTCGATCATCGAGGCGCAGGCATCAGGGCTGCCAGTCGTCGGCGTTGCCGCCGGCGCAATGCTCGACCGGGTCACCGATGCGATGGGCCGCCTTGGACCCGTTGGCGACGCCGACGCGATGGCATCAAACATCATAGACGTGTGGGGCTGCGATCATGATGCGATGCGGCTGGCGGCGCGTGCGCACGCGCTTCAGTTCAGTTGGGACAGCAGCATGGAGGCACTGTTCGGCCACGTTTATCCAGCGGCATTCGAGCGCCGCCACGAACGCCAGATGAGACTGGCCGGGGAGCCGGCGCTCGCCGCCTGACGCAGTGGACGCACCTCATGCGAGAGTTGAAGAGGTTGAGCCGGGGATTTCTCGAATTCTCGCGCATAACCCGTCGGCGTTCACTTATTACGGCACGCAGAGTTATCTGATCGGCGAGCGCGAGCTCGCGGTGATCGATCCCGGCCCCGACCTTCCCGAACATATCGATGCTCTGGAGCAGGCGATTGCGGGACGGCGCGTGACGGCGATCATGTGCACCCATACCCATCGCGACCACAGCCCGGCGGCGCGGCCGTTGGCGGAGCGGACCCGAGCGCCGATTATCGGCTGCGCGCCGCTGGCGCTGAAGACGGTGGGCCCGCGCGCTGATGCTTCGTTTGACGGCGACTATGTGCCCGACAGAGTGCTCGAAGATGGTGGAGCCGTGGACCTGGGCGGGGAGTCGGTCATCGCCGTCTCGACACCCGGTCACACATCCAATCACTTGTGCTTCGCTTATCGGGGGGCCCTGTTCAGCGGTGACCATGTGATGGGCTGGTCGACCACCGTCGTCTTCCCGCCCGACGGCGACATGGCCGCATATATGGCGAGCCTCGACAAGCTGCGGCAGCGTGCGGACCGCGTCTATTATCCCGCGCACGGGCCGGCAGTGACCAACCCGCGGCAATATGTGCGGCACCTGGTCGGCCACCGAATGCAGCGCGAGAAGCAGATCCTTTCGCTGGTCGACAGGGAGCCGCTGGCGATCCCGGACATTGTCGCGAAGGCCTATCCCGGGCTCGATCCGCGGCTGACGGTCGCGGCCGGTGGATCGGTGCTGGCGCATCTCATTGATCTGGAACGGCGCGGGCTGGTCGTCGCGGAGGGAGAGCGATGGGCCGCCGTCTAGTTACAAACGCCGCGCGACCCCATATTGGCGGCAAGTGGAGAGACGCCGACAGTGACCGTTAAGACCACCAGCTTGAAGGGCCTCGATCTGCTCGCCGAAATCGAGCGGCTGAAGCGCGAGCGCAACGCGGTCATCCTCGCCCATTATTATCAGAAGCCCGAAATCCAGGACC
>JAZKBB010000014.1:0-48537 GCA_040388865.1 Pseudomonadota bacterium
ACTAAGGAACCGCGATGCCCAGCCTCGAAAAGCACGACAGCCCGTTGCCGACCACCACGGTCAAGTGGCGCTTCCCTTCGGTCCACCCGGAGGGCCGCAAATATGCAGTCGCCGTGGGCGCCGCAGCGCTGCTGGCCTACGTGCTTCACTGGCAATTGGTAGGCTGGGTCCTCGCGGGCCTGACGCTTTGGGTGGTGAGCTTCTTCCGTGACCCGGTTCGGACAACGCCGCGGGGAAGCAATTTGGTGATCGCGCCGGCCGACGGGCTCATTACGATGATCGTCAAGGTTCCGCCGCCGCCCGAGCTGCGCGGTGCCGACGGCCTAAGCGATCCCGACTATACGCGCGTGTCCATTTTCATGAGCGTGTTCGACGTCCACATCAACCGCGCGCCGATCGCCGGGAGAGTAACCCGCATCGCTTATGTGCCGGGCAAGTTCGTCAACGCCGACCTCGACAAGGCGAGCGAAGACAATGAGCGGCAACATCTACTGATTGAGGGCGCGGACGGGATCAGGATCGGTTTCACCCAGATCGCGGGGCTGGTCGCCCGCCGCATCCTTGCCTTCGTGCGCCAGGGCGATGCAGTCGATGCCGGCCAGCGCATCGGCCTCATTCGCTTCGGCAGCCGGGTCGATGTCTATCTGCCCGCGGGCACCGCGCCTAAAGTCCTTCTCGGGCAGCGCGCGATCGCCGGTGAAACGGTGCTCGCCGAGATCGGCGTAGACGCCACCCTGACCGGGATCAGCCAATGACAGACGACCGGGATCCCCGGCGGATTCCGTTCCGCGGGATGATCCCCAATGCGATCACCGCGCTCGCACTTTGCTTCGGACTGACTGGAATTCGGTTCGCGATGACCGCTCCGGCGGGTGAAACCGAGCACTGGCAGCTCGCGCTCGCCTGTGTCGTTGTCGCGGGGATACTCGACGGCATGGACGGCCGCATCGCGCGCCTGCTTCGCGCGGAGAGCAAATTCGGCGCGGAGCTTGATTCGCTGTCGGACAATATCGCTTTCGGCACCGCTCCTGCGCTGATCCTGTTCCTCTGGTCGCTGCAATATGCGCCCAAGTTCGGCTGGACCGCGTCACTCGCGCTCGCGGTCTGCTGTGCCTTGCGGCTTGCGCGCTTCAATGCCCGGCTCGACGCGGCGGAGCAGCCGCACAAGTCCGCCGGATTCAACACCGGCGTTCCCGCGCCAGCCGGTGCCGGGCTCGCCTTCATCCCGATCTATTTGTGGCTGATCACCGGCGACGAGCGCTTCCGTGCCTGGGAGGTGGTGATGCCGTGGACCTTGTTCACTGCCGCGCTGATGATCTCCAGCCTTCCGACCTACAGCTGGTCGAGTATCCGGATCAGGCGGTCGTGGAGGATGGCTTCGCTTGCGGGGGTCGCGGTGCTCGGCGCGGCGGCAATCGTTAATCCGTGGCCGACCTTGCTGGTCGTTGCGCTGCTCTACCTTCTCATGATCCCGGTGGCGCTAGCGAGCTATACGCGGGTCAGGCGGCGGCGCGCCACTCAACGCTCGCGCGGATAGTCGCGGGAGCGCGATTGGCGGTTCGTGTCCTGCAGCGGACGCCGAGATCGTTCGCAGGCTTCGGCGGCATGCCCTTGAGGGCAGCGGCGATCTTGCCACCGCTTTCCTCAAGAAGCTTCGCGCCCAGCACGATCAAGAGCCACAAAGTGGCGAGGAAGGGCAGGGTGCCCAAGGGCGCCAATATCGCTGCGGTCATTCGCTTTGCCTCCGTTGAGACGACAATGTTCCCTATATGTTCTCATCTGTCAAGCCGGCGGCTGAGAGTTTCCCCAAGAGCTTGAAACCAACAGCTTCTTCGACTAGGTGCCCGCACATTCCACAGATGGAGCAAACATCCCGGTGCCCGCCGCGAGGTGGGTGACTTGGCTCCATCGAGGCAAAACCGGAAGGAGAAGTCTTATGGCGGCCACGGTCGTCACCATGCAGCAATTGCTCGAGGCCGGAGCGCATTTCGGCCACCAAACCCACCGCTGGAATCCCAAGATGAAGCCGTACATTTTCGGCGATCGTAACGGGGTTCACATCATCGACCTGTCGCAGACCGTGCCGCTGTTCGCGCGTGCACTCGAGTTCGTGCAGCAGACCGTCGCTCGCGGCGGCAAGGTGCTGTTCGTCGGCACCAAGCGCCAGGCGCAGGACGCGATCGCTGAAGCGGCAAGGGTGTCGGGCCAGCATTTTGTCAACCACCGCTGGCTTGGCGGCATGCTGACCAACTGGAAGACGATTTCCAACTCGATCAAGCGCCTCAAGAGCCTTGAGGAGCAGCTGTCGGGTGACACCGCCGGTCTGACCAAGAAGGAAGTCCTCCAGCTCACCCGCGAGCGCGACAAGCTCGAGAAGAGCCTGGGCGGCATTCGCGACATGGGCGGGCTACCCGAAGTCATGGTCGTGATCGACACCAACAAGGAAGAGCTGGCGATCAAGGAAGCCAATACGCTCGGCATCCCTGTCGTGGCGATCCTCGATTCGAACAGCGACCCGAGCGGGATCGCTTTCCCGGTGCCCGGCAATGACGACGCCAGCCGCGCGATCCGCCTCTACACCGACGCGGTGGCCCAGGCTGTCGGCGAAGGCCGTACCGGCAACGCCGCCGCGCGCGGACAGGACGTCGGCGAGATGGCCGAGCCGCCGGTCGAGGCCGCGCTCGAAGCTTAAACGGACTGTTCCCCTGCGAACGCAGGGGCCCAGACCTAGATACAAATCTGGACTGGACCCCGGCCTCCGCCGGGGCACGAAAGGACTATGAGATGGCTGAGATCACGGCCGCATCAGTGAAAGAACTGCGCGAGCGCACCGGCGCCGGCATGATGGACTGCAAGAAGGCGCTCGCCGAGACCAGTGGCGAAATGGAGCCGGCGATCGACTGGCTGCGCGCGAAGGGGCTTGCCGCGGCCGCGAAGAAGGCCGGCCGTACGGTGGCCGAAGGCCTCGTCGGCGTTGCCGTCGAAGGCAAGCGGGGCGCGGTCGTCGAGGTCAATTCGGAAACCGACTTCGTTGCCAAGAACGAGCTGTTCCAGGAGTTCGTGAGGAATGTCGCGACCCTTGCGCTCCAGCATGGCACCGACGTCGGAGTGCTTGGCGCTGCCCAGTACCCTGGAGACGGCACGGTCCAGGAGAAGCTGACCGACAATATCGCCAAGATCGGCGAGAATCAGTCGCTCCGCCGCGCCGCTGTCGTCGAGGTCGGCGAAGGCGCGGTCGTGTCTTACGTCCACAACCAGGTCTCGCCTGGTCTCGGCAAGATCGGCGTGCTGGTCGCGCTCGAGAGTGCTGCGCCGGCGGAAACGCTGATGGCGCTGGGCAAGCAGCTCGCGATGCATGTCGCTGCCGCGCACCCGCTGGCGTTGACCGCCGAAGACCTTTCCGCCGAACTGGTCGAGCGCGAGCGCTCGATCGCGATGGAAAAGGCCAAGGAAAGCGGCAAGCCGCAGAACATCATCGAGAAGATGGTCGAGGGCGGCCTCGCCAAGTTCCGCAAGGAAAACGCGTTGATTTCGCAGCTGTTCGTGATGGACAACAAGACCCCGGTCGCCGAGGTCGTCGCGGCGGCGGCGAAGGAAGCTGGCACGGGCATCGAGCTTAAGGGCTTCGTTCGCTTCCAGCTCGGCGAGGGGATTGAAAAGAAGGTCGACGACTTCGCCGCGGAAGTCGCTGCGGCTTCGGGCGTAAAAAAAAATCCTGAGCCCGTCGCCTGATTTGCTGACTGCTGCTTAACTGTTGGCAACGGAGCGGCTCGGCCATAAAGGCTGGGCCGCTTCGTTGCATCTTGGGGACATCTCAGCCGCATGACCCGCCCGCGTTTCAACCGCATTTTGCTCAAGGTCTCGGGTGAGGCTTTGATGGGGCAGGGTTTCGGCATCGACCCCGAAGCGACCGGTGCGCTTGCGGCGGAAATCGCGGCCGCCAAGGCCGAGGGCCACGAACTCTGCCTGGTTGTCGGCGGCGGGAACATTTTCAGAGGAATGGCCGCGGCGGCGAAGGGGTTCGACCGGGCGACGGCAGATTACATGGGCATGCTCGCGACAGTGATGAACGCGCTGGCGCTGCAGAATGCGTTGGAGAAGCTCGGCGTCGACACGCGCGTTCTGTCGGCGATCCCGATGGCGAGCGTGTCGGAGCCGTACATCCGTCGCCGCGCGCTGCGTCACCTCGAGAAGGGTCGTATCGTCATCTTCGCGGCGGGGACTGGCAACCCTTATTTCACGACCGATACCGCGGCAGCCCTCCGAGCGGCGGAGATGAGCTGCGATGCCTTGTTCAAGGGGACCAGCGTCGACGGCATATACACCGCCGATCCCAAGAAAGTGTCGGACGCGACGCGCTTCGACACAGTCACTTTCGGCAGGGTCTTGAGCGACAACCTCAAGGTGATGGATGCCGCCGCGGTCGCGCTGTGCCGCGACAACGATATTCCGATCGTCGTGTTCAACATCCGCCAGCCGGGCAACCTTGCCCAGGTGATCGCAGGCGGAGGAACGGCGACGATCGTGCAAAATGGAGAGTAGGGCATGACTACCACCGTGAGCACCGCTGATCTAAAGCGCCGGATGCACGGCGCGGTGGAGGCGCTGAGGCATGATCTTGCAGGGTTGCGCACCGGCCGCGCCTCGACCGCGTTGCTCGATCCCGTGAATGTCGAGGTCTATGGCTCCAGCATGCCGCTGAACCAGGTGGCGACAGTCTCGACGCCAGAAGCCCGGATGCTGTCGGTACAGGTCTGGGATCGGTCCAACGTCGGGCCGGTCGAGAAAGCGATCCGCTCGGCCGGGCTCGGCCTCAACCCGATCACGGACGGCCAGATGATTCGCCTGCCGATCCCCGAACTGACCGAGGAGAGGCGCAAGGAACTCGCGAAGCTAGTCGGACAATATGCCGAGAAAGCGCGGATCGCGGTGCGCAACGTCCGCCGCGACGGCATGGAGCATCTCAAGGCCGACGAGAAGAAGCACGAGATCAGCGAAGACGAGCGCAAGCGCCTCGAACATGAGGTGCAGAAGCTGACCGACGAAACGATCAACGAGATCGACGAGGCGGCTACGACCAAGGAAACGGAAATCCTCGGCAAGTGACCTCCGCACCCGCCCCGACCGGGGGCGCGGCCGGTCTTGAAAGCATTGGCAGGATTCCGCGCCACGTTGCCATCATCATGGATGGAAACGGACGTTGGGCGAACCAGCGTGGGCTGCCCCGCGCCGCTGGTCATCGCGCGGGCGCCGAAGCCGTCCGGCGTGCGCTCCAGGCGGCCGCTGATCATGGCGTAGAGGTCCTGACCCTTTATGCTTTCTCCTCGGAAAATTGGCGGCGCAGCACGGATGAGATCTCCGACCTCACCGCCTTGATGCGCTTCTATCTGGAGCGCGAGTTGAAGACTCTTCAGAAAGAGGGAGTTCGGCTCAAGCTGATCGGCGACCATGCCGCTTTCGGCGGTGAGCTGTCGAAGCGCCTGGAAGCGGCGGTCGAGCGGACGTCTGGCAATGACCGGTTGACGCTGGTCGTGGCTCTCAGTTACGGATCTCGCGCCGAGATCGCGGCCGCCGCGCGGCACCTCGCAGCAAGAGCGGCAAGCGGAGAGCTGGACCCGGCAACGATCGACGAATCGAGCCTGGCCGCCGAGTTGCAAACGGCCGGTCTTCCCGAACTCGACCTTTTGATTCGCACATCAGGCGAGGTCAGATTATCGAATTTCCTGCTGTGGCAGGCCGCCTATGCCGAGCTATTATTCCTTGATACGCTCTGGCCTGATTTCGACGAGCAGACATTCGCCGAGGCCCTCGAAGTCTATGCCGCGCGTGAGCGGCGGTTCGGCGGCCGAGGGGCGGCCAGTTGAACGAGCTTGCTGTCCGCACCCTCACAGGGGCAATCCTGATCTGTATAGCGCTGATCGCGGCTTACGCTGGTGGTGACATTTTCGCGGTGATGGTCGCCGCGGCTGCGACCGCGATGTTCTACGAATGGACCAAAATCGTGCGCGGCTGGGGCGCTGGCTGGTATCCGTCGGGCTTCATATACGCGCTGTTGCCAGCATTGGCGTTGTTGTGGATCCGCGAGCGAGACGCGCATGGTCTAGCGCTCTTGATATGGGCGTTCATCGTCACCTGGTCGACCGATATCGGCGCCTATTTCGCCGGCCGGAACTTCGGCAAGCGAAAGCTCGCGCCAACGATCAGTCCCAAGAAAACGGTTGAGGGGCTTTACGGCGCGATGGCGGCGGCAACACTGCTGGCCGGCGCTTGGGTGCTGGCGACTGGCCTCGGCAAGCCAATGCTGGCTTTTCCGCCGCTCTTCGCGATCGCGGCACAAATGGGCGACTTGTTCGAAAGCTGGATGAAGCGCCGTGCCGGAATCAAGGACAGCGGCAAATGGCTGCCCGGCCACGGCGGCGTGCTTGATCGGCTCGATGGCTTAGTTCCGGTGGCTGTGCTGACTGCCGCCGCTCAGCTATTGGGGCTGACGTGACCCGCAAGATAGCCATCCTCGGCGCGACCGGCTCTGTCGGCAAGTCGACGCTCGAACTCGTCGAGCGCTCGCCAGACCGCTTTTCCGTAACAGCCGTCACTGCTGCAACCAACGTCGAGGCCCTCGCCGACATTGTCCGCCGCACCGGCGCCACGCTCGCCGTGATTGCGGACGAAAGCCGCTACACCGACTTGGCCGAATTGCTTGTCGGCACCAATTGCCGGGCGGCAGCGGGGGAGGACGCGCTGATTGAGGCCGCTACGGGCGAGGCTGAGTTGGTGATCGCCGCAATCGTAGGCTGCGCCGGACTCATCCCCGTCATGGCCGCGCTCCAGGCGGGAAAGACCGTTGCCCTTGCGAACAAGGAAGCGCTGGTCACCGCCGGCACGCTAATGATGGACGCGGCGCGCTCGTCCCGTGCAACCCTGCTCCCGGTCGACAGCGAGCATAATGCTATTTTTCAATGTCTTGCCGGAAGCCGCGCTGAAGATGTCTCAAGGCTGGTCCTGACCGCGAGTGGCGGACCCTTCCGAATTGCCTCGGCGGAAACGATCTCGATGGCAACGCCCGCCCAAGCCGTTGCGCATCCCAATTGGTCGATGGGTGCAAAAATATCGGTCGATTCCGCGACGATGATGAACAAGGGGCTCGAACTGATCGAGGCCCACTATTTGTTCGGCCTTCCCTCGGAGCGGATCGACATTCTCGTCCACCCGCAGTCGGTCGTTCATTCGATGGTGGAGTTCGTCGATGGATCGGTCCTGGCCCAGCTGGGTAGCGCCGACATGCGGATTCCCATCGCTTACGCGCTCGCGTGGCCCGAACGGATCCCGACACCGGCGCGGCGGCTCGATTTGACTGCAATTGCCCGCCTGGATTTCGAGGCCCCGGATCTCGATCGCTTCCCGGCGCTGCGCCTGGCGCGCGAGGCGCTGGAGGCGGGTGGCGCGGCCCCGATCGTGCTCAACGCAGCCAACGAGGTCGCCGTCGCCAGCTTCCTTGCCGGCCAAATTGCTTTTCCCGAGATTACCCGCCTCGTTCACGAAGCGCTTATGGGTGCTGATTACGATGCGCCGCGCTCGGTCAGCGATGTGCTGCACATCGACGCAGTGACGCGAGCGCATGCCCAAGCCATGATGACAGCGAGTTGCCCCTGAACATGCTTCCCAATCCTTCCCTCTGGCTGGCGCTTGCCGGCTTCCTCTGCCTGCTCGGGCCGTTGGTCTTTTTTCATGAGCTTGGCCATTATTCGGTTGCGCGATTGTTCGGTATTCCAGCCGAAACCTTCTCGATCGGCTTCGGGCGTGAGCTGGTCGGCTGGACCGATCGTCAGGGGACTCGATGGAAGATCGCCTGGCTTCCGCTTGGCGGCTATGTGAAGTTCGTCGGTGATATGTCGCCGGCAAGTGAGCCGGCCGATCTCGAGACCATCCCCGCCGATCTTCGCGACCGTGTCTTTCACGTCCGGCCCGTATGGCAACGTTTCCTCGTTGTCCTAGCCGGGCCGGCGGCGAATTTCCTGCTCGCGATCACCATTTATGCTGCGATTTTCTCGATCGTGTCGGGGCCGGGGACCAACAAGGTCGGACGGATTGACGAAAAATCCGCTGCGGCCGTCGCCGGGTTTCAGTCCGGAGATCGAATAATCGCGGTTGCCGGTCGCAAAACCCAGACCTTGGACGAAGTAAGAGTCATCGTCGAACCGCGCGCCAACCAGATCGTAAAGATCGAATACGAGCGCGGGGGATCGGTCGCGCAAGTTGCCGTCAAGGTTGGGCATAAGGAGCTAGAAGACGAAGCCGGTAGGAAGGTTGAAGTTGGATTTCTTGGGCTGGGGGCAGCGCCCATATCGGTTTTCAAGGCCGTGCCATTAGCGACAAGGCAGACATTTCAGATTTGCGTCGTGATCGTTGAAGGCGCCGCGAAGATCATCGGCGGCCAGGGGTCGCGTCACGATGTCGGCGGACCAATCAAAATCGCTCAATTCGCCGGAGAGGCTGCATCGCTCGGCGTTCTGCCGTTCGTCCTTCTGCTGGCGTTGCTCTCAATTAATCTCGGATTCATCAACCTCTTGCCAGTTCCGATGCTGGATGGAGGGCATCTCTTTTTCTATGCGGTGGAGGCAGTTCGCCGCCGCCCGCTCAGCAGCAATGCACTCGAATGGGCGTTCCGTGGCGGGTTCGCGATGATTATCGCCTTGGTGCTCTTCACTACGGTCAACGATTTGGGCTCGCTTGGACTATGGGAGCGCCTTCAGCGCTTGATTGGCTAGGACGCTTGGGGCAGGGCAGTAACCGGGGCTTTTCGGCGAAGTGAGCCGTGGCACTTTTTCGCACAAGGCGGGGACGAGTGATTTCAAGGTCGAAGACTACTAGCCGTCGCACCGGTGCTTTGCTCATGGTCGGCACGATTCTGGGTGGCACGTCAGCGCCGTTGCTCGCCCAGGTGTCCCCGGCGCCTCCGCCGCAAAGGACAACAGCGCCCGCGCCGTCGACCGCCCCCGCGACTGCGACGCCCGCGCCATCGACAGCAGTTGCGACGCCGGCCCCGCCGGCCGAGCGCACGATTCGTTCGATCGCGGTCAAGGGCAATCAGCGCCTGGAGCCGGAAACGATCCGCGCCTACGCCAACCTGGCCCCGGGGCAGACCTACACCGCGGCGGTGCTCGATCAGGCGCTCAAGGATCTCTACGCGACACAGCTGTTTGCGGACGTGACGATTGGTGGCGCCGAGACGGGCGACCTGGTCATCAATGTCCGTGAAAATCCGGTCATCAACCGCATCATTCTCGAGGGTAACAAGCGGCTCAAGGACGACAAGATCACGCCGGAGATCAAGCTTGCGCCACGGCAGATTTTTACCCGCAATGCAGTGCGTGCCGACGTCGACCGCATCCTTGAGCTGTACCGGCGCCAAGGGCGCTTTGCGGCGCGCGTGGATCCGAAGATCGTTCAGCTCGATCAGAACCGCGTCGATGTGGTATTCGAGATTTACGAGGGCGACCTTGCCAAGATCCGGGCGATCAACATCCTCGGGGCGACGCATTTCAAGACCGGCCGGCTGCTTAAGGAGATGTATTCCAAGCAGGCGGGCGGGGTTCTTGGGTTCCTCAAGTCGAATGATACCTACGACCCCGATCGGCTCGCCGCCGACCAGCAGAAGCTGCGCGCCTTCTATCTTACGCAGGGTTATGCCGATTTCCGCGTCGTGTCGGCACTTGCCGAGCTCACGCCGGACCGGCGCGACTTCGTCATCACTTATGTCGTCGAAGAGGGGCCGCGCTATCGGTTCGGCACGGTCCAGGCGGACAGCGCGCTTCGCGACTTTCCCAATGCCACGATAATCAAGCTTGCCAAGATTCAGCCGGGTTCGTGGTTTGATGCGAAGAAGGTCGAAGACGCCGTCACCGGTTTGAACGAGGCCGCCGGCAACCTCGGCTATGCGTTTGCCGATATCAATCCGGCCTATGATCGCGATCCCGCGAAGAAGGTGATGAACCTCACCATCAAAGCCGGAGCCACTCCGCGCGTTTATGTCGAGCGGATCGATATCACCGGCAATACCTCGACCCGCGACAAGGTCATCCGGCGTGAGTTCCGCCTCAACGAGGGCGACGCGTTCAACGCGCTCAAGGTAAAACGCAGCCAGGACCGGATTCAGAGCCTCGGCTTTTTCCAGGACAAGCTGGAGATCAAGCAGACCGAAGGTTCGGCTCCAGACCGGGTCGTGCTGGGACTCAACCTTGAAGAAAAGCCGACGGGACAGCTGTCCGTGTCGGGAGGTTATTCAAGTCTCGAGAAGTTCGTCGTCCAGCTCGCCGTTAGCCAAAACAACTTCCTGGGGAAGGGGCAGAGCCTCGATGCCTCGGTCAACTGGTCGGTGTATTCGAAATCGGCCACGCTGGGATTCACCGACCCCTACTTCCTCGACAAGCCGATCCTCCTGGGCGCGAGCATTTACCGGCAGGACTACAACAACTTCAACTACATCGGCACTTCGCGCAACACGACTTATTCGCAGCTCACAACCGGCGCCGGGATTCGGATGGGCTTCCCGATCACCGAATATTGGAGTTTCGGCGGCCGTTATACGCTTCAAACCGATCGCATCTCGCTCGATCCCGCGACCTTCTACACGGATCCGGACGGGACCGGCCCGCTTCCGCCAGCTTGCGATCCGCTCAAAGCCGGCGTTTACTTGTGCGACGAGCTCGGAAATCGGCTGACATCCGCTGTCGGCTTCTCGACCGTTTACGACGATACCGATGGGGTGCGGCCAACGCGCGGGCAGCGTTTGACCTGGTCGGAGGACTTTGCCGGACTTGGTGGTGACGTTCACTATCTTCGATCGAGCATCAACGCGACCAAGTTCAAGTCGGTCGGCGGCGGATTTGTGTTCTCGCTGCACGGGGAGGGCGGCTATGTCGCTCCGCTGCAGAAGCCGCTGCACGCCGGCCAGGATGCGGTTCGAATTACCGATCGCTTCTTCGACATCGGCATTCGCGGCTTCGACATTCGCGGCATCGGTCCCCGCGTCCAGCGCGAAGCGTACAAGGATGATGGCTCGCTCGACCCGACGCAGAAGGTCACCACCGACGCGATCGGTGGCCGCGCCTATTACATGGGGCGGCTCGAGCTTCAGCTTCCGGTTAGCTCGGGACTCAAGAGCCTGGGGCTCAGGCCATCCGCCTACATCGATGCCGGATCGATCTTCCGGATCACCCCGCCGCCTTTGCTCGATATCGTCGCAAGTTGCTCACGCGCGGCGACAGATACGGTTCCCGCCGATACCATCATCATTCATCCCGGCGATCCTAATGCCTGTCCGACAGATTATGTTCGGACGAATGGCTTTAAGGAGTTTTTCGTCGGCAATTCCGCCAAGCCGCGGCTGTCCATCGGCATCGGCGTAAACTGGGTTTCACCCTTCGGTCCGCTGCGCATCGATCTCGCCAAGGCGTTGCTCAAGCAGAGGGGCGACGAGACAAAATTGTTCAGCTTCAACGTAGGAACTCAATTCTGATGAAAAAATTGCTCATTTCAGCTTCGCTTGCGGCCTCGGTCGTGCTTCCCTCGGCTGCTCACGCCCAGGCCATCCCACCCGCCATTGTGGCGGTCGTCGATCTCGAACGGGTCACCACGGATTGTACGGCGTGCAAGACCGCGACCGCGGCTCTGCGGGCGCAAGTTCAGGCTTACCAGACCCACGAAAGCTCGCTGGCGGCGCCGCTTCAGACCGAGCAGAAGTCTCTACAGACCGCCGTTGATGCGTTGAAGGGCGCTGAGCCCGACGCCGCCCTGAAGGCACGGATCGCGGCGTTCCAGACCAAGCAGCAGAATGGCGCGCAGGAGCTTCAGCGCCAGCAGGATCAGATCAAGCGCAACCAGCAATATGTCCAGAAGCAGATCGCCGACAAGCTGGGGCCGATCTACAGCCAGGTGATGCAGCGCCGCGCCGCCAATGTCATGGTCGAGCAGGGTACGACGCTCGCGACCGCTAGCGCACTCGACGTCACCAATGACGTCCTTGCCGCACTGAATGCGGCGCTGCCGAGCGTCCAGACCACCGCGCCAGCGGCTCCGGCGAACACGCAGCAGGGGCGCTAAGCGCTGATGAGCGAACGCGCCGCCATCGGCCCGCTGGACATCAGGCGGGTGATGGCGGCGCTGCCGCATCGCTATCCAATGCTGCTCGTCGACCGGGTCGAAAGCCTCGATCCGGACAAGGGGATCGTCGCCATCAAGGCGGTGACGATCAACGAGCCTTTTTTCCAGGGGCATTTTCCGGGGCGGCCGATCATGCCCGGGGTGCTCATCGTCGAGGCGTTGGCCCAGGCCGCGGGCGTGCTTGCGGTCGAGGCGCTCGGCCTCGCCGGTTCCGGCAAGCTGGTTTATTTCATGGCCATCGAAGGCGCGAAATTCCGCGCGCCCGTCGAGCCCGGCGTTCTCCTCAAGCTTGAAGTCGAATTCGTCCAAAAGCGCGCCAGCGTCTGCAAATTTGCCGGTCGCGCGAGCGTCGACGGCAAGCTTGCCGCGGAAGCGAACTTTACTGCGATGATCGCGGATCCACCCGCCGTCTGAGAGCTAGCGGCGGCTCAGCCGCACTCCGGCATAAATGCCGCGACCCTCGGTTCGATAACTGAACACGTCTTGATAGTGCTGGTTGAGCAGATTTGATCCCCTGGCGAATAGCTCAACGCCTCGCTTGATTGCGTAGGCGATTCTTGCATCCGCGAGCCAGTAAGAACCGAGCGTCACGCGGGCGAAAGGGAAGGTGTCCCGGTTATCCAGATGCTCGCCAACGTAGGCGATCGACGCACCATAGCTGAACCGTCTCCCGGAGCCGTCAACGACGACAGAGCCGCTGTGCCTGGGCCGCCGCGCCTCAGTCACTTGCTCACTGCTCGATGGATCGGGCTCCGTCGCCTTCAGGTACGCATAATTGGCTGAAAGCCGGAGGGCGCCTGCGATTTTCCAATCGACGGTCGCCTCGATGCCCTCGCGCCGGCTGATTCTTGCTGCATTGAGTACGCTCGTAAAGCTCGCGTTGTTGACGATCTCGTCATGCAGACGTTGCCGGTAAGCGGTTAACGAAGCACCGATCGCGCCTCGACGGTACCGAAGGCTCGCCTCGAAGCCGCGCGAGCTTTCCGGTTTAAGGTCTGGATTGCCCACGAAATTGCCCGGGAAGAAGCCGTAGAGATCGAAGAAGGTCGGCTGCGCAATGCCCTCCGCATAGGATCCGGCGAGCGAAAATCCGCCGCCGAGCTGTCCGAGCAAAGACGCGCGAACACTAGTGGCGTCCTTAAACCGGTTGAACAAGTCCCTCCGAACCGCAACGTCGCCGGTGACCTGTTTGCCATCGGCTCGCCATTCACCGGTGATAGAATCATGGCTTCGTTTCCGGTCCTGATCAGTGAAGCCGCCGAACGCGGTATCGCGCGCATGGAAGGTCTCGCGCTCGGTATCCGCGGCGACGATCAAGCGATGCACGACCGAACCCGTCGTGAAGTTGCGTTCGACCTGGACTGAAACGTTGCGCCGCGTGCCGCGAGTCCGGTTCTGCTCCGTATCTGCAAGGAAATTCTTGTTGGAAGAGCCGAGCAGAGAACCCGCGACCTCCGCACGCCACGGCGACTGCTCATTCCCGACAGCCGCCCAAATCCGGCCCGCCTCGAGGCGATTGCGGCTGTTGTCGAGCGTATCGACATGAGCGCCCGTGAACGGATCGAACCCGTCGAATTCGCTTCGTCCTCCAAGCGCGAGGCCAGAGGCGCCGACTTCGACGTCGTGCCCAAGGCGCCACACCCCGCGCAGCCGGCCGGATAAGTTGCGATAACCGTCCCTGTCGCCTGGTCCCGCTACGCTGTTGATCCCGGTCGCGCGCTGGAATCCGAAGGCACCTGAGAGACTTGCCCGCTGGGTTACAAGGGAGCCCGATCCGCTGGCCCGCTCAAAACCGAACGATCCCGCTTCGGCGCTCGCAGCTAAGCCAGGAGCATCGTCGAGGCCATTGACCGCGATCACTCCGCCGATCGCTTCGGAGCCCCACAATGCTGATTGAGGCCCGCGAACGACTTCGATGCGGGAGGCAAGGTCGGCGTTCAGAATTTCGTAGCGGGGCGTGTTGCCCGACGCGGGGTCGTCGATCTTGATCCCGTCCACGAAGAGCAAGGTGTGATTCGCCTCGGCGCCGCGAATGCGAACCTCGGTCAGCGACCCCGCGGGGCCCGAGGTTGCGACAGCCGCCGATGGCGTAAGCCGCAGCAGCGCGCTGATCAGCGGCTCGTCGAGGCGCTCGATTCGCTGAGCGTCGATGATGACAACGCTGGCGGGCGTTTGCGCCTCGGTTTCCGGGGCGCGCGAGGCGGTGATGACGATTTGATCGGTAGTGATTGGCAATGTGGGCATGTGATCCTCTCCGTTTGACGAACTTGTCGTCACAGAGGGATGTGCTGCACGATTGCAGCGAGGCCCACGCCCCGCGGCTGGACCCGGCCGAGGAAACGGACGACGGATCAAGGCAGGTTCCTGACTTCACCGATTAGCTCGGCTTCACAGTTGCGGGCACAGCGCCGGATTTTCGCCGGCTTCCCTTTGAACCGTCCCCGGCCAGCGTAAACTGGTGGACGGCACCCTGATCCATTCCCCTGCTAGGCAGCGTGCTTGCGGGCTGTCAAATCTGGCTCAAGCCGACTAATGGGAGCTTATGACGACGAACCACATCCGCCTGATCGTTCTGCTCTCGGCGATCATCGTTGCAGCCGGCCTCCGCCTGGTTCCGCATCCACCCAATTTTTCGCCGATTGACGCGATGGCTTTATTCAGCGGTGCGTATCTTGGCCGTCGAGCGCTGGCGTTCTTGGCCCCGCTGGGCGCGCTGTTGCTCAGCGATCTGGTGCTTGGTTTCTATCACGGACAGGCGACTGTCTATTTCAGCGTCGCCTTGATCGTCATGATCGGCATGGTTGCGCTGACCCGCCGTTCCGCTCTGCGCGTCGGGGCCGCCGCCATCGCGAGCTCGATCCTGTTCTTCGTCATCACGAACTTCGGAATGTGGCTGTTCAGCGGCATCTACCCGCGGACCGTCGTCGGGCTTGAGGCCTGTTATGTCGCGGCCATTCCGTTCTTCCAAAACACGGTTGCGGGTGACCTGTTCTACGCTGCCGTGCTGTTCGGCGCTTTTCGCCTGGCCGAGCACTTTGCGCCGCAGCTACGCGAGGGCAGGGCGCCTCAGACGGCCTGATCCGTCCCGTTGGTTGCAACTTTGCACCTCTCCTTGTAGAGGCGCCGCTCAAACTTGCTGCCGCTGGTCGGAAACCAGCGGCTAACCCAAGGAAATCTATCATGAAGTCCGGCGTTCACCCCGATTATCACATGATCAACGTCGAAATGACCGACGGCACCAAGTTCCAGACGCGTTCGACCTGGGGCAAGGAAGGCGACACTCTGCACCTCGACATCGATCCGAAGGTCCATCCGGCCTGGGTCGGCGGCACCAGGCAAGTCCAGGAAGGCGGCCAGGTCGCGCGCTTCAACAAGCGCTTTGGCGGGCTCAGCCTCGCTAAGAAATAAGCCGCGTTGTTCCGCGAAGCTCCGCGGATCCAAACCGACCGGCTCGTCTTGCGCCATTGGCGTAAGAACGACTTTCGGCCGTACCATTTAATCCTCTGCCAGCCCGAAGTTCACCGCCATTTCGGCCCCGCGCCTGCAACAGCCGAAGACTGCTGGCGCCGGCTGTTAGCTGCCGTCGGCAATTGGCAGTTCAATGGTTTCGGCACCTGGGCGGTCGAGCGCAAGGCCGACGGCAAGCTGATTGGCAACGTCGGGCTGTTCACGGCTTGGCGCGACATCGAACCCAAGTTCGGCGAGGAGCCCGAAATGGGCTGGATCTTCGACAGCGAGACACACGGACAGGGGATCGCCTCGGAAGCATGCCTGGCGGCGCTTGTCTGGGCCAAGGACAATCTCGCTCCAACTCCTTTGTGGGCGATTGTCGCACCGACCAACGGGCCGTCGCTGAAGTTAGCCGAGCGGCTCGGCTTCGGGCGGGTAAGCGAGACTATCTATCACGATGAAGCGACTGTGGTGCTCAGGCGTCCTGCCTGGGCCTGACTAGAAGGCGCTGAGGCCCGTAATCGCGCGGCCCATGATCAGCGCATGGACGTCGTGGGTTCCTTCATAAGTGTTGACCGTTTCGAGGTTGGCAGCGTGACGCATCACGTGGAACTCGGCAGAGATGCCGTTGCCGCCGTGCATGTCACGCGCGACCCGAGCGATCTCCAGCGCCTTGCCGCAATTGTTGCGCTTCACCAGGCTGATCGTCTCGGGGACCAGCTCGCCCGCTTCCAGCCGCCGCCCGACGCGCAATGACGCCTGCAGCCCAAGCGTGATCTCGGTCGCCATGTTGGCAAGCTTGAGCTGGACCAGCTGGTTGGAAGCGAGGGGCCGCCCGAACTGCTTGCGATCGAGCGTATATTGCCGGGCGGCCGCGTAGCATGCCTCGGCGGCACCCATCGAACCCCAGCTGATGCCGTAGCGCGCGCGGTTGAGGCAGCCGAATGGCCCCTTCAAGCCTTCCACATTGGGCAGGAGCGCGTCGTCGCCGACCTCGACCGCATCCATCACCACTTCGCCGGTAGTCGAGGCGCGGAGCGACAGCTTCTCCTTGATCTTGGGCGCGGTCAGGCCCTTGGTGCCCTTGTCGAGCACGAAACCGCGGATCTTCCCGTCATGCGCATCGGACTTCGCCCAGACGACGAACACGTCGGCGATCGGCGAATTGGTGATCCACATCTTGGTGCCGGAAAGGACGTAGCCGCCTTGCACCTTCTGCGCCCGGGTACGCATCCCGCCGGGGTCTGAACCGGCGTCCGGCTCAGTCAGGCCGAAGCAACCCACCCACTCGCCGGTCGCCAGCTTTGGGAGATATCTATTGCGCTGGTCCTCAGAGCCGTAAGCGTAGATCGGGTACATCACGAGGCTCGACTGCACCGACATCGCGGAGCGGTAGCCGCTGTCGACCCGCTCGACCGCGCGCGCGATTAGTCCGTAGCTGACATAGCCGAGGCCGGCGCCGCCATATTCGGGCGGGAGGGTGGCTCCAAGTAATCCGAGCTCACCGAACTCGCGCATGATCTCGCGGTCGAAGCGTTCCTCGAGATAGGCGCTGGTGACGCGCGGCAGCAATTTCTCTTGGGCATAGCCCTCAGCCGTGTCGCGGACGAGCCGCTCCTCATCGGTCAGCTGATGATTGAGATCGAAGGGGTCGGCCCAGTCGAACGGAAGGATTTGCGGCTCAGCCAAGTTCAAGCAGCCCCCGATGAGGAAAATCGGGGGCTGCTCTAGCTGGCGTGGGGAGACCGCACCAGCCCTGCGAACCTCAGAACGTGCCCTTCACACGAAACGAAAAGATCGGGCCGATCAGCTGATCGGCGGTTTGGTAGAATGCGACTGGACTGGTGTTCCGCCAGTCCTCGTAGACGGTGCGATTGCGGCGATGGCGCGCATTGAAGATGTTGCCGGCGACTGCCTGAACGGTCATTCCGAACACGTTCTTATGCTCGACATAGAGGTCGACGAACCACGGGCCCTCCCACGTCCTGTCGTATTGCGTAAGGAACCAGTTGCCGCTGTAGGTGCCGTAATTGCCTTCGACTCCCCAGGCGATCGAGCTGTGTGGGATGTCATGCCGAAGGCTGAGATTGATCCAGCTCGTCTGGATGCCGCTGATCTCACGAAATTCGCCGGTCAGGGGATCTTTGACGCTCGTTTTCTCGAAACCGACGTTTGCGTCGAGCTTCGCGCCTTTCCACCCAAGCGGATCGAAATTGATCGTGCTTGTGCTTTCCAGCCCCCAGCGCGTCGCGCGTGGCAGGTTGCCGATGCCTTCGCTGTGGTTCTGGAGCGGGATGATGTCGACGATGTCGTTGACGATATAATAGTGGCCGTTGAGGCGGGTCTTGCCCCAAGGCCCGAGTTCGTGGCTGACTTCTGTCTCGAACTCCCAGCTTTGCGGCGGAACGAGATCAGGATTGCCGGCATTGGCGCGGTCATCGCTTAGTTTTGGCTGGGCGAGGAAGTCATAGAAGCTGATTTGGCCGACGCGGCGACGGGCTTTCAGACTGACGCTCCAATCCTTCGCGGGTCGCCAGCCGAGATTGATGCTTCCTTTCGGCCGCAGGAAGCGGCGCGCTGGCTGGTCGTCGTCGACGCGGTCGAGCCAGGAGATTTCCCCGCCGGCCGCTACCTGCAAGTCGATATTGGACGCTAGTGGACGGCTGAGCGTCGTCATCGCCTCGTACCGCACCTCGGTGACGAGGCCGCTGCCTTCCGGGAAATCGATCGGCTGGAACTGGCCATTCGGCTGAAGCGTCGACAGGCCGCCCTGCTGGTCGAGCGAATTGTAGGCACGCTCGAGCGTGAACTGCCAATCGTTCTTGCCCGTTTTCCAGCCGTATTCAGCGCGGCCGATCGTCTCTCCGATGTGCGAATTGCGGGTGAAGAGGGTACCCGTTGACGGCGACCCGTTCGTGAAACTGTCGATCTGGGTCTCGATCAGGGGCTCATGGTCGAGGTGCCGAAGACCGATCAGCTTGAGCCGGCCGGGCCCCAGCTTGAAGTCATAGTCGGCATTCACATCGTAATAGAAGCCGTCGAGCTTGAGGATGTCGCTGCGGTGCGACGGTGAGCCGCCGACGGGGAAGCGATCTTCGAACAGGTGGTTAGGCGCCCAATAAGGCGTGTACCCGAGCGTCAGATTACCGATGGATCCGTGCGCGCCCTTATAATGAAGTTTCGTCTGGAAGGTGACGAGATCGGATTCGTCGTGAAGCGTCTGGAAGCGCCGTTCTGTTTCAACATGGTTCGGGTCGGAGATGATGATCGGTCCACCCAATGCGCCACGACCGGAGTCATCCTTGACCGAGAAGGTGTAGTCGAGTGGGCCTCTGCTGTCGCTCCAGCTGGCATTGCCGCGAAACAGTCGGGGCTTCGCATAATGAGCTCGAAAATCGGGGTTCCATTCGAATTGGCCGCTGCCCTTCCTCTGGGATTTCAGCACAACATTGGCGACTTGGCCAGAAAGTCCAGCGATGCCGAGGGTCGCGGCATCGACGATTTCGATCCGCTCGACGCTCGAAGCGGCAGTACGCCGAAGTTCGTCGACCGCGCCGCCGGATTTGTTGGCGATGCGCTCGCCATTGAGCAGCACATTCTCGGTCGCTTGGCCAAGACCGCGGTCGAGTTCGCCTTGTGAAGGCGACTTGATGGTGAAGCCGGGGACCTGGGCTAGCATGTCATACCCGGTCCGAGGCGCGAAGCGGGCAAAGTCTGCGGGAACGTACACTCTTTTGTTGCCCGCGACCTTCTCGGTTGGCGGAGGAACTACCGCAGGGTCGGTCGTGGCCTGCGCTGTGGTTGGCTGCGCCGGCGCCGGAACAGGCTGCGCTAGCGCCGGCCACGCAGGCATCAGGGCGGCACCGGCAAGAAGCAGGCTGCGCCGATGGTTACGCATGAACATACTCAAGATCCCTGCGGCCGCCTTTGCGGCGGGTTGTCGTCTGATTTTTGCGTCCCGCGCCGTGCGCTTTTCGGTCTGCGGACTGGCCGCGTTCGATCAACGACGGAGTTCGGTCAGTCTTCTAGCCCGATCTTCAGCTTCACCAGCTGATCGGCCGTGCGCGGATGGAGCCCATGGGCTTCGAGCGAACGGACGAAGTCCGGAGTGACGTTCAGCGCCTTGAGCTGGACCAGCGTGTCGACGTCCAGGTTGCGAAAGCCCGCCTGGGCGAAGCCGCTGATAAAACCGGGGGTGATCTTGAGAGCGGCGAATTGGGTCAACTGATCTGGCGTCAGATTCGGATAACCCGCGCCTGCAAGGCTGGAAATGAATCGTGGCGTGATGTTCAGCGCCTTGAACTGGACGATTTCGTCCGCATTCATGCGAGTGAAACCGGCGCGCTTCAGATCCTCGATGAAATCGGGGGTGACCTTTAACGCTGCAAACTGCGTCAGCTCATCGAGGCTCTTTGGCCGTAATCCGGCTCTGCTGAGCGAGGCAATATAGCCGCCGCTGACATCGAGCGCAGAAAGCGCGGTCAATTCATCGACGGTCGGGCGCGGATAATTGTTGCTTGCCAGAGCCTCAACCAACGCGCGGCTCGCATGAGTCATGGTGAGACCGAAAGCCTCGTCCCGGTTCGGGCGGGCAATTCCGTGAGCCGCGAGATAATCGGCAAACGACGGGTCGGCGGTAAAGCTGCAGGTGCCCGTCGCCAGGTTATTGCTGCTGGTGCCGACGCAATCGACCCGTCCAGCTTCGCGGACCAACGCGAAAGAAACGGGATTCCGGCCGCTCGCGGCGAATGCTCGGTAGTCGAGTCCGGCAAGCTCCTTGGGCGCGTACGACGAACCCGTCATGTTGTTGTGGTGGGCGTCGGTCCGATCCCACAGCGCAAGCTGCAGCTCGCCGGCATGCGACGAAGTCTTGAGCTCGAAGCTGATCGCTTCGGGAGTCGAGCGGGCGATGCATGCGCTCGAAACGGCGATTGCCGCGAACAGCAAAGCGGCAAGGAAAGCGATTGGGCGGTTCATCGATTTGTCCCTTTCAGTTCGTGCTTCCGGTTGGAATCCGGACAAAGTTTGGGCGTTCGCCTCTGGCGAGGCGCTCAGAAAGCTTTGAAAACTGCGGTCTTAGATTTTCAGGGTTTGGCTATGTCTGCCGTCGATCAATCATCGTCGGCATCGACCTTGTGTCCCGGCGGCGCTGGCGGCCGCGGGGGCGTGGGCGGCACACGTCGCATGTCGTCGATGTCAACATTGCTAGCCTTGAGCTCGACGAGCTTTTCCAGACTGAGTTTGTATCCCGCGCGCCGGAATTGGTCGGCATAGTTCGGAGTCAGGCCCACGGCGCGCATCTCGACGAACTCGTCTAGGGTGCCGCCGAGACCAGCTGCCCGCATGGCTTGGATATATTCCCCGGTCACGCCGACCGCGCGAGCTTCGGTCAGGTCGTCCACACTAAGGTTGCCGAAGCCGGCCGAAGCAAGCTCGCGGATATATTCGGGCGTCACGCCGACGGCTTTCATTCCCATCAGATCATCGAGATCGGCACCATTAGCGGCAGGGGACGCGGCCTTGATCGCGTTGATCCATTCGGGCGTCATTCCGAGCGCCTTCATGCCGATCGCAGTGTCGATGGCGCTGTCGTGGCGGTCGTTGGGAGCACCGCGAGCCATTTCACGCGCTTCGCTGGCGTCGACATAGCTCACTGCGGTGGCGCCATTCGGAGCGCGTGCGACAACCCGGCTTCGGCCGTGCGCATCCGCCGGGTAGATGGTCGTCGTTGCGCCACTTGCAGCAGTGGCGACTGTCACACCGTTGATCGTTCTGACGGACGCTCCGCTCGGCGAAGTGACCTCAAAATCAGAACCAGGCCCGACCCGCACAGCCGGATTGATTGCGGCGACTGCGCTCTGCACCGACGTCGTGACACCAGCGCTGATGATGCTCGGAAGATCTGTAGGCGTGGCTTCCGGATAATACGGGGCGTAGGCAGACTTCTTCCCGGTCGAAGCCACGGCGGCCTTCTGGACCGACGAGGTCCCGCTGGGGACGAGTGTCAAGGCCGCGAGGGGCGCGGCGATCGCTACGGCACCGACGAACACGCCGGCGGCAAAGGAGCCGGCGACGGGCCCGCGCATGATCTTCGAGTCGAGCACTCGGGCGACGCGGCGAGCAAGCGAGCTCTTCGATGGGGCTACGCCATGGGCACCCAACAGAAGCCCGGGACAATCGTGGCGCGCCACGCCGACCAGCAGCTCCGCGTAATCCGTATCGCTTATGTCGGCGCCAAGCACTGCGTCGTCAGCGGCTTCCTCGCGTAACTGGTGAGCTTCGCGAGCAAGCACCCAGACGAGCGGGTTGAACCAGAAGAGTGCGGTTGCGACACGCGCAAGCAGGAGCTTGATCCAGTCCATCCTGGCGACGTGCGCCAGTTCGTGAGCGATAATCGCCTCGGCCTCGCCCTGCGCCTCGACTGCGCGTGCGTTGAGAACGATCACTGGTCTCATGAGGCCCCAGCTGATTGGGGAGGCCAGCTCATTGCTCGTGAGCAATGCCGTGCCGTGCTTGAACCCCATCCGCCGCTGCGCGCGGGCGAGGGCGCTTAACCAATGGCCGTCGACCAGCACCTCGGCCTTGGCCTGGAGCGCAACAAGGCGCGCCAGCGCCAGGAAGGTGATGAACAGCAGGACAACAGCCGGGATCGCGTAGAGAACCATGGTGGCAGCGCTCGCGCTGAGCCGCGAGCCGGTCGATACCGGCGGCCGCGCTGCTGCCGTCTTTGCCCTGACAGTCGACAGAACGAGGGCGTTCACGTCGACCTTTCCGCCTTTCCGGAGCTCGCCTGTAGCCGTCGTTGGCAGTGGCGCCGCGGGAGCTTCCGTCGCCTGAACCGTCCCGAGGATGGCCGGCGCTTCGACTGTCCAGTTCTTCGGCATCGCGACCGGCGCAACAGCCATCAGCACAAGCGCGAACAGGCCGGCATGAGCAATCCACGAGCGTTCGGCCGCCGAGCGGTGCTTCATCAGCTCCAGCAGGCAGAGCGTTAGCCCGGCAATGAGCAGCGACTTGAAAGCAATGCCGATGAGGACGGTCATCAGTTGGCCCCTTTTGCCTTGCGCGCACGCGCGATCATCTCTTCAAGCTGGTCCAGCTCGTTTTCCTTGAGCTTGTCCGACATTCCGAGCAGCGCACTCGCGGCGCTCGCTGGTGAGCCGTTGAAGAATACGCGGACAATCTCGCTCAACGCGGATTTCTTCGCGACGGTGTCCGACAGAACGGGGCTGTAAAGGAACCCCCGGTCGGAATCGCTGCGCCGGACGAAGCCCTTGTCCTCGAGCCGCTTGAGCATCGCCCGCACCGCAGAGCCGCTAAGCTGCACGGGCAGCGCAGCGCAAATCTCGGCAACGGACAAGGACCCGTTCTGATAAAGGATGTCGACGATCTGTCGTTCCCTTGGCGGCAGTTTGCTCAGCATATTCATTCCTTCACTCCGCGACCGATTCGTCGCGCTACATTTGTAGAATGCTACATTTGTAGCGCGAACGCAAGACGAAATGTTGAGCCTGGGAATGATTGGCGGAGAGGGTGGGATTCGAACCCACGGTGGGCGTGAACCCACGGCGGTTTTCAAGACCGCTGCCTTAAACCACTCGGCCACCTCTCCTTAATCCGGACGCGCATAGCTTTGCCGAGACGAGCTGTGCAAGGCGCGCGGCGAACCATGCTGGCCCGATGAGGGTCATGCGCCTTAGCCTCGGCTCTGTTGAGGAGAGCGTCTTGAGCTTGAATGGGTGGGGGATAATTGCTTTGGCCGCGGCATCGCTGGGGTCGGCTACTCCGCATGCTCAGCTGATTCAGCTCGAACTGGTCCAGATCAGCGGCGTCGAAGCGGCTTATCCGCAAACGGCGCCGGCAAACGACCCGTGGAATGGTTACAAACTGCGTCTTGCCGCGTTGGCGCGGCAGCAGGGCGTCACCGAAGCGACCATTCGGGCCAACGTTCCCGGGCTGACCAGGAACCAGCGCGTCATCGAACTCGAGCGTACCGAGCCGATCGCGCGAAGCAGCGGCGGCGTGGTCGGCGCGCTGGCGCCCTATCTCCGTAGTCACGTCAGCGAGTCGCTGATCCGCCGCGGGCGGGCTAATTATGCCGATCATTACGATGCGCTGAGGGCGATCGACGCGCGCTACGGCGTCGATCCTGCCATTTTGATGGCGATCTGGGGGCTGGAGACCAGCTACGGCACGGTTACGGGGAGCACCGATCTGCTCCAGGCGCTTGCGAGCCTCGGTTACTACGGGCGCCGGCGCGACTTGTTCGAAAGCGAATTCATCGCGACCCTTAAGCTGATGGATCAGGGCGTACCGCGCTGGCGCCTGAAAGGCAGCTGGGCTGGAGCGACCGGCTATCCGCAATTCATGCCATCGGTGGTCTTGCGCTTGCGCGCCGACGGCGACGGCGACGGTTTCGCCGACATCTGGAGCAGCGAGCTCGATGGGCTTGCGTCGATTGCAAATTATTTTCGCGACGCCGGTTGGAAGCCGAACATGACCTGGGGAATCAAAGTGCGGACGCCGGCCAATCTCGACCGTGCCGCATTGGTCAGCCGGACGACGGCGCCGCGCTGCCCCCAGGTTTATCGCCGCCACAGCCGCTGGCTGACGATGAGAGAATGGCGCGCGCTTGGAGTAATGCCGGTCGGGCGGTCGCTTCCCGACAGCGAAATGGCGACCTTGATCGAGCCTGACGGCCACGACGCAACCGCCTACCTGGGCACTTCAAACTATCGCGTGATCCTCGATTACAATTGTTCGAATTTCTACGCGATCTCTGCCGGGGTTCTGGCGGACGCCATTGCGGGGCGATAGACAGATCGCCTCACCTTGAATCGGGGAAGCTCACCAACTCCATGCTGCCAAACTCCACACCGCGCACCATCATTCTCGCCACCGCCGCCTCGCTTCTCCTCGCCGGCGCCGCTCCAGCAGCGGCACCGCAATTCGATACGCCGGCCAAGGTCGCCTATTTGATCGACCTGTCGTCGGGCGCGACGCTCTACGCCAAGAACGCCGACGTGCGCATGCCGCCGGCATCGATGGCGAAGATGATGACCACCGATGTTGCCTTTGAGCTGATCGACCAGGGCAAACTGCCGCTCAACAAGATGTGCACGGTCCGGCCGGAGACTTGGCAGAAGTGGCACGGCCCCGCCGCGGGCTCGACCATGTTCCTGTCGCCGGGAGAGCAGGTCAGTGTCGAGAACCTGCTCAAGGGCATCGTCACTTTGTCGGGCAACGACGCGTCGGTCGTGCTGGCAGAGTGCATCGCGGGCACGGAGCCGGCCTTCACCGACCAGATGAACGCGCTGGGCAAGAAGATCGGCCTGACCAACAGCCATTTCGGGACCGCGAATGGCTGGCCCGATAACGGGGTGACCTATGTCAGCGCTCGCGACCTGGCGACGCTGGCGCGGTGGGAGATCGAGCACCACTACAAGCTCTACAAGGAATTTTATTCGCTGCCGAGCTTCACCTGGGGCAAAACGCTCGGCTCTAACCAGGACATCACGCAGGCGAACCGCAACCCAATCCTTGGCGTAGTGCCTGGCGCCGATGGGCTGAAGACGGGTCACACGGATGAGGCCGGCTACGGTTTCACCGGCTCGGCCGATCAGAATGGGCGCCGCTTGATCGAGGTCGTCGCGGGCCTGGCGAGCTGGAACGCTCGCGTCCTGGAATCCAAGCGGCTGATGGAGTGGGGCTTCGGGGCTTGGCAGGCTAGGCCGTTGTTCGCATCGGGAGCGAAGGTGGGCACTGCCAAGGTTCAGCTGGGAAGTGCGAACGAAGTGCCTTTGGTCGCCCCGCGCAACCTCGCCGTCACGGTCCCCGCGGGTCTTTCCAGCGGCAATGTCCAGATGAAGATCCGCTACGAAGGCCCGCTGGTCGCACCGATCGCAAAGGGGCAGGAGGTCGCGCAGCTGGTCGTCACCACGGGCGATACCCCGCCGCAGGTGGTTCCGTTGGTCGCGGGTGAGGACGTGGGCAAAGCGGGCTTCTTCGGCCGCATCTGGGTCGGCCTGAAATCGCTGTTCGGGATGGCGTGACGGCACCCGGGAAGTTCATCAGCCTCGAAGGCGGGGAGGGGGTCGGCAAGTCGACGCAGGTGAAGGCGCTCGCCGAGGCGCTGCGGGCGCGCGGCCTGGACGTCGTCGTCACTCGCGAGCCGGGTGGCAGCGACGGCGCGGAGAAAATCCGCGAACTCCTCCTCAGCGGTTCGGATGATCGATGGAGCGCAGAGGCCGAAGCCCTGTTGTTCGCCGCGGCTCGCGCCGATCACCTTGCGAAAACCATTCGGCCTGCGCTCGAACGCGGCCAGTGGGTGCTCGCGGATCGCTTCATTGACAGTTCGCTTGCCTATCAGGGCGGCGCTGGCGGTCTCGGAATCGAGGCAGTGCGGGCAATCAACGCTTTCGGGATCGGTGATGATTTCCCCGACCGCACGCTTATTCTGACGCTTCATGACGGCAGCGAGCGTGCCCGCGCCCGCGATGGTGGAGCCGGTGACCGCATCGGCGGCCGTCCGCACGACTATCATAGCAAGGTAGAGGCGGCGTTCCACATCATCGCCGCCGAGGAACCCGAGCGGGTGAAGCTCATCGACGCATCGGGCACGCCGGAGCAGGTGACCGAGCGCCTAGTACAGGCACTCAAGGATCTGCTGTCGTGATCGTCGGACAGGATCGGGCCGTCGATCAGTTCGCCACTGCCTGGGCGTCGCGAAAGCTCCACCATGCGTGGCTGCTCGCCGGCCCCAAGGGCGTCGGCAAAGCGACATTCGCCTTTGCTGCTGCGCGCCGGGTGCTCGCCGATGCGGCGGGACCAGCCTCCGGTTTGCCCGGCGTCGAGAGCGACAATGGGCATCCAATGGTCAAGCTGGTCCAGGCGGGAAGTCATCCCGACATGCGTTGGCTAGAGCGACTCACCGACGAAAAGACCGACAAGCTCAGGCGCAATATCAGCGTTGAGCAGGTCCGCGGGCTCGCGGAGCTGTTCGAGCTCAGCCCGGCGATGTCGCCGTGGCGGGTCGCGGTGATCGACAGCGTCGACGACCTGGAGACGTCGGGCGCCAACGCGCTTCTCAAGATGCTCGAGGAGCCGCCGCCAAACACTCTATTCTTCCTCGTCAGCCACGCGCCGGGGCGGCTGTTGCCGACGATCCGCTCCCGCTGCCGCCGACTTGATTTCGATAAGCTCGACGATGACGCCATGACGTCAATCCTCGGGACGCACGCGCCAGAGCTCGCCGCCGCCGAGCGTCAGCGCATCATCGCCATGTCCTTCGGCTCGGCGGGGAGGGCGCTCGCCTTTGCTGCGCTCGGCCTCGCCAAGCTCGAAGATTCGGCGCTGGCGATCCTTCGCCAGGGCGACCCGACCAATGCCCGCCGGTCGGAACTCGCGACGGAACTGGGCAAGAAAGGCGCGGCAGACCGGTACGCGGCGTTCCTAGATCTGGCACCGTCGTTGATCGCGCGCGAGGCAAGGGCGCTCGGCGGAGCGTCGCAGGAGCGGGCGCTCGATGCCTATGCCAAGGCGCGCGAGCTTGCCGTCATCGCCCCGCGCGTGTCGCTCGATCCTGCCGCGACCGTGTTCCAGCTCGGTGGGATCCTCGCTGAAGTCGCTTCCTTGAAGCGCTAGGAAGCCACGGCTAGGGCATCGCCATGGCGGAGCCCTTCTACATCACCACGGCGATCAGCTATCCCAATGGCCCGCCGCACATCGGCCACGCCTATGAAGCAATCGCTGCCGACGCCATGGCGCGGTTTCAGCGACAGCAAGGCCGCGACGTGCGGTTCCAAACCGGCACCGACGAGCATGGTCTTAAGATGGCCCAGGCGGCGCGATCTGAAGCGTTGGAACCACGTGTATTTGCCGACGAAATGTCGCGTCTTTTCCAGGAGATGTGCGATACACTTAACGTGTCGTACGATCGCTTTATCCGCACATCGCAACCCGACCATTATCGCGCCAGCCAGGCGATCTGGAAGGCGATGGAGGAGAGGGGAGACCTGTACCTCGATCGCTACGAGGGTTGGTATTCGGTCCGCGACGAGGCCTATTACGAAGAGGACGAGCTCAGGCTCGCCGATGACGGCTCGAAATTGTCGCCGCACGAGACGCCAGTCGAATGGACCGTCGAGGAAAGCTGGTTCTTCCGGTTGTCCAAATACCAGCAGCCGTTGCTCGATCATTACGCGGCCAATCCAAGCTTCATCCGTCCGGAAAGCCGTCGGAATGAGGTCGTCCGGTTCGTCGAGGGCGGCCTTAAGGACCTCAGTATCTCCCGCACCAGCTTCGACTGGGGCGTGCCGGTCCCGGGAAGCGGCAGTCACGTCATGTACGTCTGGCTCGATGCGCTGACCAACTACATCACCGGCCTTGGCTATCCCGACGACACCGAGCTGTGGCGCCGCTACTGGCCTGCCAACGTCCATTTGATCGGCAAGGACGTGGTACGCTTCCACGCGGTCTATTGGCCGGCATTCCTGATGAGCGCCGGCATCGCTTTGCCGAAACAAGTCTACGGCCACGGTTTCCTGCTCAGCCGAGGCGAGAAGATGTCGAAAAGCGTCGGCAATGTCGTCGACCCAATGGCCCTCGCGGGGACGTTCGGAGTCGATGCATTGCGCTACTTTCTGCTGCGGGAGGTCACGTTCGGCCAGGACGGAACCTACAGCCCGGAAGCGATCGTCGCCCGCGCCAATGCCGAGCTCGCGAACAGCTTCGGCAATTTGGCGCAGCGTACATTATCGATGATCCACAAGAACTTGGACGGCATTCTTCCGGCACCCGGCGAAGCTCATGACGATCTCGAGCTAGCAGCGCTCGTAACTACCGCAGTTACCAAAGAGATGCCGCGGGCCTTTAACAATTTCGCCTTCTCTGTCGGAATCGAGGCATGGCTGCGGGCGGTCTTCGCCTGCAATCAGTACGTAGATGCGCAAGCGCCTTGGAGCTTGCGGAAGGAAGAACCAACCAGGATGGCTGAAGTCCTGGGAACGCTGTGGAACTGCATCCGTGCGCTCACCGTCGCCATTGCGCCCATCATCCCGGAGTCCGCGGAGAAGCTCCTAACACTGATCGGCGCGGGCGAGGGTGGGGCTCCAATACCGCAGCCAACGCCCTTGTTCCCGCGGCTCGAGCTGCCGGAGGACGAGGAGACGGCGGCATGAGGTTGATCGACAGCCACTGCCACCTCAATTACGAAGGCTTGGTAGAGCGCCAGCCACAAGTGCTTGAGAATGCGCGCGAAGTCGGCGTCACCGGATTCCTCAACATCTCCACGCGTCAGCGCGAGTGGGAGCAGATCATCGCCGTTGCCGAGCGCGAAGCCGACGTCTGGGCCAGCGTCGGAGTCCATCCGCACGTGGCCGATGCACATCCGGACCTCGGCGCCACTGCCTTGGTCGAAGCGGCCGATCATCCTCGAGTCATTGCGATCGGCGAGTGTGGACTCGATTATTATTACGACAAGTCCGACCGCGCGGCACAGCGCGAGCGTTTCGAAGCGCATATCGACGCGGCGCGGCAGACGAGCCTTCCGCTCGTCGTTCACACCCGCGACGCTGAAGAAGACACCGCCGAAATCCTCGCCGCGGCAGTCAGGGAAGGCGGGCTGACGGGAGTCCTCCATTGTTTCACCGGCTCGGCCGACCTTGCGCGCAAGGGCCTCGACCTGGGTTTTTACGTGTCGCTTTCGGGTATCGTCACCTTCAAGAATGCGGCGGACCTTCAGGCCACGGCCAAATGGTTGCCCGCCGATCAGATGTTAGTGGAGACGGATTCACCCTTCCTTGCTCCGGTCCCGCATCGAGGACAGAAGTGCGAGCCGGCATTCGTCGCGGATACGGCGAGGTTCGTTGCCGAGTTGAGAGGCGAGGACCCGGAAAAGCTGGCCGAGGCGACCACGGCCAACTTCTTTAAGCTGTTCAAGAAAGCCCAGAGGCCAGCGGCTTGAAAGTTCGTATTCTCGGCTGCGGGACGTCGACCGGCGTACCAAAGATCGGGAACGATTGGGGTCAGTGCGACCCGAATGAGCCGCGCAATTATCGCCTACGAACCTCCATTCTCGTTGAAAGCGCGGACAAGCGCTTGCTCGTCGACTGTGGCCCAGACCTTCGCCAGCAGCTGCTTTCCGCCGGTGTCAGCCGTCTCGACGGAGTCGTCGTCACTCATGCGCACGGCGACCATTGCCACGGCATAGACGAGCTTCGGCCGGTATCGCAGGCGATTGGCGGTCCCGTGCCACTTTACGCGCGCCGCGACGTGCTGGACGAGCTGGAGCTGCGGTTCGCTTATGTCTTTGCCCAATCCGATTTCTATCGACCAATCGCGGAAGCGCGGGAACTCGGGGACGAGATTGGCTTCGGAGGCGCGCGAGCGCGCTTCGTCGACCAGCCGCATGGCGGACCAATTTCGCTAGGTCTCCGCTTGGACGAAGGTAGCGTGTCTCTGGCTTATGCAGTCGATTTCAGCGGCTTGAGTGATGAAATGGCGGCCCTGTACCAGGGAGTAGACGTGTGGATCGCCGACTGCCTCACGCGCAAACCGCATCCGACCCACATGCATCTTGATGGTGTGCTCGGTTTCGCGCGCGACCTGAGGGTCGGTCAGCTCTACCTGGTGCACATGGGCAACGGCCTTGATTATCGTAGCCTGGCGGCCGAACTGCCCGACTGGGCAGCGCCGGCGTATGATGGCTTGGAGATCGACGTCGCATGACGAACGATTTGATGCTCGGTGGCCTCTATCTGCTGATGGCAGCCATGCTCGTGATGGGCGCGCTGATGTCGCGCCGGGAGCCTGTGGCAAAGATGCTAACCATGGCTCTGGCCTGGGTCGCGATCTTCGCCGGTGGTTTCATCCTATTCACATTCCGCGACAATCTTGGCTGGGTGGCCCAGCGGCTGAAGTCTGAGGCCGTCGGAACTCCGGTGACCCAGGGAAAGGAAACGCGGATCCCGATGGCGATCGACGGCCATTTCTGGGTCGACGCGCGCCTCAATGGTCACGACGTCAGGTTTCTGGTGGACAGCGGTGCGACCACCACGACGATCGACCGCAACACGGCGAAGATGGCGGGGATCGAGATTTCGCCGCGACGTGATCAATATGTCCGGACCGGCAACGGTGTCATCAAGGTGGCAAGCGGGCGCGCCGACGATCTGACGGTCGGCGGCATCACTCGCCGGGATATCGCACTGGAAATTGCCGACAACGACGATCTCAACGTCCTCGGCATGAATTATCTTTCGTCGTTGAGCCGCTGGGGCGTGGAAGGGCGATGGCTGGTATTGGTCTCATGATCTAAGGCATACTTTACATAATGCATATTATCATACTTACAGATTGCAAGGAACGAGAGGCCCCCCATGGCTCTTGAGCGGCTCGTCGATATCATGCGCCGCCTCCGCAATCCCGTGAGCGGCTGCGAGTGGGATAGTGTGCAAACATTCGAGACGATCGCGCCCTACACGATCGAGGAAGCCTACGAAGTCGCCGATGCGATCGCGCGCAAGGACATGGACGGCCTTGCCGACGAGCTCGGCGATCTTCAGCTCCAAGTCGTGTTCCACGCGCGAATGGCCGAAGAAGCTGGCTTGTTCACGCTCGAAGACGTGCTCGACCGCATTTCCAACAAGATGGAGCGCCGCCACCCGCATATCTTCGGCGATGCGGAGCATGGCGGCCATCATCTTTGGGAGATCATCAAGGCCGAGGAACGCGCCGCCAAGCCCGACCAGAGCGCTTTGGCCGGTGTTGCGTTGGCGCTTCCGGCGCTCGAACGTGCGGTCAAATTGCAGCGCCGCGCTGCCCGTGTCGGTTTCGATTGGCCTAATGCATCAGGTCCGCGGGCCAAGATCGATGAGGAACTGGCGGAGCTTGAGGCTGAGACCGATCACGACCGAAAGCTCGATGAGCTTGGCGATCTGCTCTTTGCCGTCGTAAACCTCGCACGACATCTCAATGTCGAGCCGGAAGCCGCACTGCGCGAAGCCAATAGAAAATTCGAACGGCGCTTCCGTTTAATCGAGCAAGAGCTCGGATTCGCCGACCTGCCCCTGGCCGAGAAAGAGGCGCTTTGGACGCGCGCTAAGGCGGCTCAGGCCGACACCAACGCCTGAAAACGCGCCCAATTGTCGGGCGACAGGCGCACAATCAGCTCCAGTTCGTCACCGTCGAGCGCCTGTTCCAGCACTTCGCCGCGCGAGTGCAGCCAAGCCATCTTGCTGCCATCGCTGGCCGACAAGCGGATATGGTGGACCTGCTCGCCGCTCCTAAGCTTTGCGCTCATGCATTCGCGCAGGTCATCCAACCCTTCGCCCGTTACGGCCGAGATCGGCACGACATCGTTGCGGCGGCGCGCTTCTTCAACCAGGCGCGCGCGTTCGTCGCCTGACAAGAGGTCGATCTTGTTCCAAGCTTCGATCCGCGGCGGCGCCCCCTCTTCCGCGAGGCCGAGCGATTTCAGAACGTCGTCCACATCGTCGCGCTGCGCCTCGTGGTCCGGATGCGCCATGTTGCGGACATGGACGAGAAGATCCGCCTCACGCACTTCCTCGAGCGTCGCGCGGAACGCCGCGATCAGCTCGGTCGGAAGATCGGATACAAACCCGACGGTGTCCGAGAGGATCACCTTGTCGAACCCGGGCAGGTGCATGTCGCGCATGGTCGGGTCGAGCGTCGCGAACAGCAGATTCTCCGCGAATACAGCCTCGCCCGTCAATCGATTGAAAAGAGTCGACTTTCCAGCATTGGTATAGCCGACGAGCGCAACCACCGGCCACGGCGCACGCTGGCGACGGTCGCGGTGCAGCGATCGCGTCCGCTTCACCTGATCAAGCTCGCGGCGGATCTTGGCCATCCGATCGCGGATCAGGCGCCGGTCGGCCTCGATCTGGGTTTCACCGGGACCGCCGAGGAAGCCGAAACCGCCGCGCTGCCGCTCGAGGTGGGTCCAGCTCCTGACCAGCCGGCCGGCCTGATAATCAAGATGCGCCAGCTCGACCTGGAGCCGGCCTTCGGCGGTCGCCGCCCGCTCCCCGAAAATCTCGAGGATCAGCCCGGTCCGATCGATCACCTTGGTCCCGGCCTCCTCCTCCAAATTCTTCTGCTGGATCGGGGTCAAAGCGGCGTCGACGATGAGCAGCCCGGCCCCCTGCTCCTTCGCAATCGCGGCCAGCTCCTCGACCTGCCCCTTGCCGAGCAAGGTTGCGGGCCGGACCGTGCGTAGGCGAAACGGCCGCGCTGCGACCACGTCTATCCCGATTGCTTCGGCGAGGCCCTCCGCCTCTTCGACGCGAGCCTCGGCCGAGCGACGAGCGGTTTCGCGAGGCAGTTCCGGCACGGCAATGATCGCTCGTTCGCCGCGCGCGACCTCGATCGCGCCATTGCCGTCGAAGGTGCTCAGGATGCCGGCTCCTCGCCTTCTCCGTTCGCTTCCGCGCCGAGGTGGAGCGGATGGCCGGGCTGCAGCGTCGAGATTGAATGCTTGTAGACCAACTGGATCTGCCCGCCGCGCTCCAGCACCAGGCTGAATTGGTCGAAGCCCGTCACTGTCCCCTGCAGCATCACGCCATTGATGAGGAAGAGCATCATGCGTTCCTTGTCGCGAACGGATGCGCCGAGGAACTGGTCCTGCAAACTGGCCTTAGCATTCTCGCTTTCAGGTGAAATTGGCACGAAGTCCGGCAGCGCTTCAGCCGGCATGATGGTCGAGATGGAATGCTTGTAGACGAGTTGCGAACTTCCTTCGCGCCTCAGCAGCAGCGAGAAGGAGTCGAACCAGGTGACGATCCCTTGAAGCTTGATGCCCTTCACCAGGAAGATGGTGACCGGCTGCTTGGCGCGGCGGACGCTGTTGAGGAAATGATCCTGCAAACTCAGCGCTCGCGCCACCTCTACTCCTCGCCCTCGCGTTTCTCGCCGATCCCCAGCGCTTTCAACTTCCTGTGCAACGCCGAGCGCTCCATGCCGATGAACGAGGCTGTGCGCGAGATGTTGCCGGAAAAGCGCCGAATTTGAATCTTCAGATATTCGCGCTCGAAGGCCTCGCGCGCTTCCCGCAACGGACTGCCCATGATCGCCATGGCAGTGTTTCCTCCGCTCACCGGGCTCTGATTATCAAGCACTTCGGGCGGTAGCAGGTCGACCTCGATCCGAGCGACGCGGTCGCCTGGGGCGAGGATGAGTGTCCGTTCGATAATGTTGCGGAGTTGCCGGACGTTGCCGGGCCAGTCGTGCGCCTGAAGCGCTGCCAGCGCCTCTTCCGAGATCGTTGGCGCCGCCATTCGCCGTTCGGCGGCAACCCGCGCAAGGAAATGTCCGACAAGCTCCGGGATGTCTTCGCGCCGTTCGCGCAAGGGCGGCAGCCGCACCGGCACAACGTTGAGCCGGTAATAGAGGTCTTCGCGGAAGCGGCCTGCAATAATCTCGTCCTGGAGGTTGCGGGATGTCGCCGACAGCACCCGGACGTCGACCTTGACCTGCCGCTGCCCGCCGACGCGCGTGTAGCTCTGGTCGGTGAGGACGCGCAGGATCTTCGCTTGCGTCGTCAACGGCATGTCCGCGATCTCGTCGAGGAAGAAGGTGCCGCCATGGGCATGTTCGAGCAGGCCAGAGCGGATAACCCCGTCGCTCTCGCTGCCGAACAGCTCCTCCTCGACGCGATCGGGGCTCATCATCGCCGCCGAGAGGACAATGAAGGGTGCACGGGCGCGTGGGCTCCACTGGTGGATCATTCGCGCGGCAATTTCCTTGCCCACGCCGGGCGGGCCCGAGATCATCACTCTGCTGCCCGTCGGAGCCACCCGCTTGAGCGTTGCGCGGACCGTATTGATTGCAACGGAGCTTCCCTGGAGCTGGTCTTCCTGGCCGACCTGCAGCCGTAGCGTTTGGTTCTCACGCCGCAGACGTTCGGTTTCGGTGGCACGGTCGACGAGGTAGATCAGCCGCTCGGCCTCGAACGGCTTTTCGATAAAGTCGATCGCCCCTTCCCTCACTGCGGCGACCGCCGTGTCGAGATTGCCGTGGCCTGAAATGACAAGGACCGGCAGCGTTGGATCGCGCTGCTTGATTTCCTGGAGGAGCTGGAGGCCGTCGAGTTTGGAACCTTGCAGCCAGACATCGAGAAGGACCATCGATGGCCGCCGCTCCTCGATCGCATCGAGCGTCTGCGTGCTGTCGGCGGCGGTCCGAACCGCATAGCCTTCATCTTCGAGCACCCCACTGACGAGTTCCCGGATGTCGGCTTCGTCGTCCACTACCAGCACTTCCAACGCCATCAGGCTTCCTCATCCTCTTCGTGACCGTCGTTATTTTCCGCGCTCGGATCCTCACCCAAGGCTGCAAGCTTCGCGGTATCGAACGAGATCCGCACGTGGGTGCCCCCGCCCGCACGGTCGAGGAAGGCAATCTCGCCCATATGTTCCTCGACGATCTTCTTGACGATCGCGAGCCCGAGCCCGGTCCCCCTCACCCGCGTCGTCATATAAGGCTCCGTCAGCCGCTCGCGGTCCTCGGGGAGCCCGATGCCCGTATCGATAATGTCGATCACCAGCTGGGCGTCTTCGCGGTGGAGCTTCAGCTCAACACGATCGCCGGCGAGGCTGTGTTCGCCGCGGTTTCGCCTTGCCTCGATCGCTTCGACGCCATTCTTGACCACGTTGGTAAGCGCCTGGGCAAGCTGCCGGCGGTCGCTAACCATGCGAAACTCCCCCGTTGGTGGATCGATCGCGAAGCTGATCGTCGGATGGGCGACCTCGTGCAGGAACAAAGCCTGGCGTGCGATATCGTGGACGTTTTCATCACGAAACACGGGCTTGGGCATGCGCGCGAAGTTCGAGAATTCATCGACCATCCGCCTGAGGTCGCCGACCTGCCGGACGATGGTCGCGGTCAGCCGCTCGAACGTTTCCTTGTCGGAAGTAATTTCCTTGCCGAAGCGGCGCTCGAGCCGCTCAGCCGCAAGCTGGATCGGAGTCAGCGGGTTCTTGATCTCGTGCGCGATCCGCCGGGCAATGTCGGACCAGGCGGCCCGCCGCTGGTCGGACAATTGGTCGCTGATGTCGTCGAACGTCAGCACCGATCCGTCGCCATAACGCAGGCGTTTGACGGCGAGGGTGCGCTGGCCGCCCTCGCTCGCAATCAGCACATTCGCTTCTGACTGCTCGCCACGCATGAATTCATCGAGTTCTGGCGAGACCGACGCCAGCGGTTTGCCCTCGATGTCGGCCCGGTCCTTAACAAGAAAACTTTCCGCGGAACGGTTGAGCAGCAGGATCTTGAGCCTCGCGTCCACCGCCAGCACGCCCGCGGTCACGCTCGACAGCACCGCCTCGATGAAAGCGCGGCGGGTGTCGAGCTGCGTGTTGGCGCTGCGCAACGCGTTCGTTTGTTCCTCGAGCCGTCCGGTCATGCGGTTGAACGCGGTTGCCAGCGTCTGAACCTCGTCCTCGGTAGCGGTGACCGGCACACGAACGGAAAAGTCGCCGGCCTCGATCCGCCCCGCCGCGGTAACCAGTTCGCCTACCGGCCGAACAAGGCGATCGGCGAGCCGAAGGGCCGTCAGAATGGATAGCCCGACGATCACCAATGCACCGAGAAGCAACGCCGCGTTGAACTTGAGCTGATTGGAGCGCGACTTCGCCAAGAGTGCCTGATAGTCGCGCATGACGTCGCTGGCGCGGGTGATCTGCGCCTTCAATTGCGGATCGAAGACGCGCGCATCGTAAAGGTAGGTGTTCGGTCCATAAGCGAGCTTAGTCACTGCACCGACTCGGTCCGGAGATTTGATCGAAACGACGTCGGTGCTCTTGAGCTGTTCAATTGCAGCCCGCGGAATGTCGTGATTTAAGGGCCGGTCGTAAGGATCGACGAGCGCAAGCGTGCGAATCTGTTTGTCCGGCCCGTAGGTGAAGATGATGGCTTCCGACAGGCCGCGATTGAGGACCTGCAGCTTGGCGAACGCTTCTGCGAACCGCGGATCGTCCATCGGAATCGCCCGCAAATAATCTGCGATATTCCCGCTCGCAGCAACTGTCTCTCCGGCAACACGATCTACTTCGCGGTCGTAACTAGCCTGCGCAACCTTGACCGTATTCTCGAGCATCCCGCGCGCTCTGTTCGAGAACCAGAATTCGAGGCCGCTCTGGAACAGCAGTGAAGCGAAGATCGCGACGAGCACGGTCGGTACCGCTGCGATGGCGGAAAAAAGGGCGAGCAGGCGAACGTGAAGCCGTCCGCTTCCAAGCCCGCCCCGCTCGGCCCGGCGTACCGCGACGCGCCTCGAATAAAGGACCATAAGGGCAATCGCCGGAAGCAGGTTGGCGATAAGCAGTAGGGCAATCAGCGGCGGAGTGAGCAGCGTCCCGGGCTCGGCGCCACGCCGCAACACCCACACGCTGAACGCCATCATCCCCGCGAGGAAGGCGGCAATCAGCCACCCGAGCCGGTCGTAGAACCGTCCGCTTGCCCGCTCCCGCTGGAGCCAGCTGTCACGCTGTGAAATCACCGGCGATTCGGCCGTCCGTGCATCCATCCGCGGCGAGCCCTAGCACAGGGCGTTGCAGAAACAACACAGTTGTTGCTGGTATCGGTCTTTAGGCTGCGGAGCGCGCGAGCCACGGTGCGTAGAAGTCTTGCAACATCCGGACCACCACCTCCGGTTCAGCCTGCTGGTTGATCGTGTTGCGCAATTCGGCCGAGCCCGGCAGCCCCTTGGTGTACCAGCCGATATGCTTGCGGGCCAAGTTGACGCCGGTTTGCGTTCCGTAAAGCCGGAGCATGTGGTCATATTGCTCGAGCATGGTCTCGAGCTGCTGATCGAGGCTCGGTTCGGGCCGGTGCCCTCCCCCGCTGAGCTCGCTCACGACCTGGCCGATCAGCCAAGGCCGGCCGTATGCGCCGCGGCCTATCATCACCCCGTCAGCGCCCGATTGCCGAAGCGCCTCCCAGCTGTCCTCGATCGAGCAGATGTCGCCATTGACGATAACCGGGACCGATACCGCTTGCTTTACCCGCCTGACGAACGCCCAGTCGGCCTCGCCCTTGTATAGCTGGCACCGGGTACGGCCGTGGACGGTGATCATCTTGACGCCCAGGTCCTCGGCGATCCGCGCCAACTCGGGTGCATTGAGGCTGTTGTGGTCCCAGCCCATCCGCATCTTGAGCGTGACCGGGACGGTCACCGCGTTGGCCGTCGCCTCGATCAGCTTCGCGGCCAGCGGCAGGTCGCGCATCAACGCCGAGCCGGCATCGCCGTTGACGACCTTCCGCACCGGGCATCCCATGTTGATGTCGATGATCGCCGCGCCACGCTGCTCGTTGAGCTTGGCGGCTTCGGCCATCACCCGCGGCTCGCAACCGGCTAGCTGTAGCGAGACGGGCTCCTCGGTCGGATCCCATAGGCTCTTCTGCAAGGACTGGCGGGTCTCACGGATCATCGCCTCGCTGGCGATCATCTCGCTGACGGTGAGCCCTGCCCCATAGCGTTTGACCATGCGCCGGAACGGCAGATCGGTGACGCCAGTCATCGGCGCCAGGATCACCGGCGCGTCGATCCGGACGGGTCCGACGTTGATGGGCTTCAGCAGGCTCATGGGAAGCCGCCGCTTTACAGGACCGCCCATAGAGGGGCAAGGCGCGCGCCCATGACCACTGCCGCCTTGATCGTTGCCGCCGGTAAAGGCGAACGTGCCGGCGGAGGCGTCCCAAAGCAGTTTCGGCTGCTCGGCGGGAAACCGGTGCTGCGCTGGGCGGTGGAGTCGCTGATACGTCACCCGGCCGTGCAATCAACGAGGATCGTGATTGCCGAAGGACAGGAACCCAGCGCGGCGCAAGCGCTGGAAGGCCTCGACGTTGGTCCCTTCATCACGGGCGGTGCGGAGCGTGCGGATTCGGTCCGGGCCGGCCTGGAGGCGATCGAGGCCGACGCGGTGCTTGTCCACGACGCGGCTCGCCCCTTTTGCCCGGCTGCCGTGGTCGACCGCCTGCTCGCAAGTCTCGAATTCTTCGAAGGCGCGGCCCCCGTGCTTCCGGTCGGCGATACGCTGGCACGCATTGACGACATCCTTGGCGAGCCGGTCGAGCGAACGGGACTCGCGAGGGTCCAGACTCCCCAGGCCTTTCGCCTCGGACCGCTCAAATCGGCCTATGCGAGATGGAGCGGCCCCTCTCCCACCGACGAGACGACCGTTGCCCGGGCCGCCGGCATGAAAGTCGTCGCCGTGCAAGGTGACCCCGCGCTCGAGAAGCTGACGCTTACGTCGGACTTCGATCGTGCCGAACAATGGCTCGCCGCTCGGCTCACGCCGCGTACCGGCATGGGCTTCGACGTTCACGCCCTTGCCGGCGATGGCCCGATCATGCTCGGAGGCATCGAAGTGCCGCACGATCGCGGTCTTGCCGGCCACAGCGATGCCGACGTCGTCCTCCACGCCGTCACCGACGCGCTGCTCGGCGCCGCAGGCTTGGGCGACATCGGCGAGCACTTCCCGCCGTCCGACCCGCGCTGGAAGGGCGCGGACTCGTCTTTGTTCCTCGCTCATGCAGCCGCGCTCCTTCGCGAACGGGGCGCACTCCTCGATCACATCGACTGCACGATCATCGCCGAAGCGCCGAAGGTCGGTCCCTACCGCCAGGCAATGCGCGAGCGTATTGCCGAAATCGCGCGCTTGAGCGTTGAGCAGGTCAGCGTGAAGGCGACGACGACCGAGGGGCTCGGATTCACCGGGCGTCGCGAAGGCATTGCCGCGCAAGCGGTTGCCAGCATTCGGATGGGATTGGGACCGAGGTGAGCGACTATCTCCTGCCCAAACAACTGGTGGACAAGGCGCGCGAGGTCGTTGACGCGAACCGCGCCGCCGGGCGCCGGATTGCCGTCGCCGAAAGCTGCACCGGCGGTCTCGTCAGCGCAGCCCTTACCGAGATTGCCGGTTCTTCAGACGTCTTTGAAGCAGGTTATGTAACCTATTCCAACGCCGCGAAAATCTCCGAGCTGAAGGTTTCGCAGGACGTGGTCGAGACGTTTGGGTCGGTAAGCGTCGCCACGGCCTGGGCAATGGCCCGCGGCGCGCTTGCAGCCGCGGACGCCGATGTCGCAGTGGCGATTACGGGAATTGCTGGTCCGGGAGGCGGGACGCCCCAAAAGCCGGTCGGCACCGTGGTCTTCGCCCGCGCCGAGCGTGACGCCGATCCTGCGAAGATCGTTGCCGACCAGAAGTTCTTCAACGAGAAAACGCGATCCGGCGTCCGGCTTCAGGCCGCGCTTTGCGCGCTCGACCTGCTGATGCCGTAGAGCGACGCAGCGCGCTGCTCGAAGGCTGAAGTCATGCGCCTCAGCGCGCGGTCGAACATCGATCCGGCAAGCGTCTCGAACAGTCGCGATCTAAACGCGAAATCCACCGAAAAGCGGACGTTGGTCCCGCCGTCGGCCGCGCGATCGAAGTGCCACTCGTTGTGCAGGTATTTGAGCGGGCCTTCGACGTAATCGACGCAGATCCGGGTCGGCCGGTCCTTCATCACGCGGCTGGTGAATCGCTCCTTGAAGGCGTTGAACCCGACGACGAGGTCGGCGACGGTCTCCTTCTCACTCGATGAGCGGACGCGCACGGCCACCACCCAAGGCAGGAACTCGTCATAGCGGCTTACGTCCGCTACGAGCTCGAACAATTGCTCGGGCGTGTACGGAAGGTGGCGGGTCTCGCTGTGGCGCGGCATCAGCCGCCAATTCCTTCCGGATTAAGGCCACGCTCCAGCTGAGAGAGACGTGCCGCCTGCATCTTCTTGAAGTCGTCGCCGGCGTGATAGCTCGAGCGAGTTAGCGGCGACGCGGCGACCAGTAGGAAACCCTTCGCCCGCGCGATCGCGGCATAAGCGTCGAACGCCTTGGGCGTGACGAACTCTTCGACCTTGGCGTGCCGCGGGGTCGGCTGGAGGTATTGACCCATGGTCAGGAAATCGACGCCGGCGGAACGCATGTCGTCCATGACCTGGTGGACTTCGAGCCGCTGCTCACCCAGGCCGACCATCACCCCGGACTTGGTGAAGATGTGCGGCGCCTTGCGCTTGACGCTTTCGAGCAGCCGCAGCGAGGCATAGTAGCGCGCGCCTGGACGGATCGTCGGGTACAGCCGCGGCACCGTCTCGAGATTGTGATTGTAGACGTCGGGTCCGGCGGCGACGATTTCTTCGACCGCCGCCTCGCTCTTGTTGCGGAAGTCTGGCGTCAGGATCTCGATCGTCGTCGCCGGAGTGCGTTTGCGCAGCGCCTCGATCACTTTGACGAACTGGCGCGCGCCGCCGTCCGGCAGATCGTCGCGATCGACCGACGTGATAACGATATGCTCAAGCCCGAGCTCGGCGGCTGCGGTCGCGACATGCTCGGGCTCGAGCGGGTCGAGCGCACGCGGCATTCCGGTCTTCACATTGCAGAAAGCGCAGGAGCGGGTGCAGGTGTCGCCAAGGATCATCACCGTCGCGTGCTTCTTGGTCCAGCACTCGCCAATGTTCGGGCAGGCCGCTTCCTCGCACACCGTCGCGAGGTTGAGTTCGCGCATCAGCCGCCGAGTTGCATGATATCCTTCGCTGACCGGCGCCTTGACGCGGATCCAGTCGGGTTTGCGCTGCTTTGGCTGCGGGACGGCGGCGGGGGCGTTCATGGGCGGGCAGATAGCGACTGCGGCCGCCGCTTGCCACCCCTGCCCTGCTGCGGCTAGCCGCTGGGCATGCCGTACTTACCCCAGCTGATCGAAGGCTATCACCGGTTCCGGGAACAGGATTGGGCGCGCGAGCGCGAGCGCTGGTCGGAGCTGGCGGAGGGGCAAAGCCCGCGAGTCATGATCCTGTCCTGCGCCGACAGCCGCGCTGATCCCGCGCAGATCTTCGACGCCAGGCCCGGCGAGATGTTCGTGGCGCGCAACATCGCCGCCCTGGCCCCGCCGTATGAGACCACGCCCGGACATCACGGCGTCTCGGCCGCGCTGGAGTTCGCGGTCACTCAGCTCAAGGTTGGCGAAATCCTGGTCATGGGGCACGGCCTCTGCGGCGGCTGTGCCGCCGCACTGACTGGCGAGTTCGACGATACCGAGCCGGGCGAAGGCCACTTCATCGCCGATTGGGTGAGGATGCTCAGTGGTGCCCGCGATCGCGTCCGAGCGCATCATCCGAAGCTAGACCGCGCGGCGTTTCTGGAGATGGAGCAGGAAGCGGTAAAGGTCAGCCTTGCGAACCTGCGAACGTTTCCATGGATTGCCGAGCGTGAGCGGGCCAGCGTACTCAAGCTCCACGGCGCCCATTTCTCGATCGGCGAAGGGCGCCTCTATATGCTCGACGAGGCGGAAGATGAGTTCCGCCCCGTCTAGCAGCTCAAGAACGGCGACTAAGCCGCTGTTTTAGCAGCGAACGTCGTAGTTGTAATGCGGCTGACCATAGCGGTCGACGTAATAGCAATAGCCGCGCGTATCGCGGTAATATTGATGCCCGTTGATGGTCGCGCCGATCACGCCGCCGAGGATCGCACCGGCGACAGCGCCGCCGACCGGGCTTCCGCCGAGCGCGCCGCTGGCGATCGCGCCGCCAACCGCGCCTACCGCTGCACCGGCTGCAACGTTCGCGCCGTTGGGGTTGGCATAGCCGTTTCCATAATAGCCGTTGTTATAATAGCCGTTCCCGTAATAGCCGTTGTTGTAGCCGTACGGACTGTAGCCATACTCGTCGGGATATGTACTGCAGCCGGCCGCCGCGACACTGGCGGCGACGACTGCCGCAAGACCAAGCTTCCTCATCGTCTAGTCCTTCCTCAAACTCGCCCCCTGCTTTCAGGGCTAACAAGCGAACAACAGGGCGTTTCGTTCCCGCATTGAGCCTGTACGGTTCATGTACGTAACGACTTTCCGCGCCGGGCTGTGGTCATTCCGCGACGCCGCGCTAAGGGTTCAAAAAGAGACTCAGCCAAAGGGAGTTTCATGCGCGACCGCCTGACTGAACAGGAAGCCAACATTGCCTTGCTGATCGACGCCGACAACGCGTCGCCGGAGCATCTCGACGAGGTGCTTCTGGTGCTCGGCGAACTCGGTACGATCAACATCCGCCGCGCTTACGGAAATTGGGCCAAGGCGAGCCTCAAGGGCTGGGGTGAGCAGACCGGCCCGCATTCGATCGTTCCGATGCAGCAGTTCGACGTGGTCAAGGGCAAGAGCGCGACCGACATGCGCATGACGATCGACGCCATGGACCTGCTCTACCGCGGCAATGTCGACGGCTTCGGGATCATGTCGTCGGACAGCGACTTCCTTCCCCTTGCCCAGCGCATCCGCGAGGACGGACTTCCGGTCTATGGATTTGGCACCGCCAAGACGCCCGTCTCCTTCCAGCAGGCGTGCACCCGTTTCTTCGATGTCGGCGCGTTGGCAATGAGCGCGGACGAGGAGCTCGAGCAGCCGGAGGCCTCCGCCGGCACCCGCCCCGTCGATACCGAGCTGCTGCAGGTTCTCGGCGCAGCCTACAAGGCGTCGAAGCGGGACGAGGAGGGCTATACGCCGTTGTCGGAGCTCGGCCAGCGCGCGAAGGCGGTGTCGAGCTTTGCCGCTCGCAATTTCGGCTACACTCGCCTTTCCGACCTCATCCGCGCCGTGCCGAATTTCGAAGTGAAGTCGGGCGACGACGGGCGGCTGCTGGTCAAGCGCCTCCGCTGAGTCGCCGCTTGTGGATCGTTGATCCACAGATATTTCGCAGCCGTAGCGAGTCGCCGACTGTTGCTTGGACGACACATGGTTGTAATTTCCATTTCGGCAGGGGGAACAGCGCGAGGCGCAGCCCGTTGTCGCACCAACCTAAGTTACACTCTGGTAGTTCATGCTGGCCCGACATCATCCCGACCAGATCCTCGACACTGCAATCAACGCCCTGACCGCCGGTCCGGCGGGCATCGCGCTCCTGGATGAACTCCCCGCCCCCGTTTACACCACCGACACGGAGGGGCGCGTCACCTATTGGAACAGGGCGTGCGTCGACTTCGCCGGCCGCGAGCCCGTTCTCGGGCGGGACCGCTGGTGCGTCACGTGGCAGCTCTACACTACCTCAGGCGAACCACTTGCCCATGAGGATTGCCCCATGGCGCAAGCGATCCGCGAACGGCACCCGATTCGCGACGCCATCGCCATCGCCGAACGGCCCGACGGCACCCGCGCTGCATTTCGCCCTTATCCGACTCCGTTGTTCGACGACCATGGCAACCTCACCGGCGCGGTAAACATGCTGATCGACGTCAGCGATCAGCAAGCGGAAGCGCTTGCCGATCAGGCCAGCCGCTGCCGGCGCCTCGCCGATGCGATGTTCGACCGTCATGCGACCCAAATCCTCTCGACCATGGCCGAGCAATTCGAACGCACTGCGGCCGATCTGCGTGGCGAGATCGAAAACTTAGGCCAATTATCGAGCACGACTCCGGCGCGAGGGCTCCGTTTGTGAAAGTTCACAAAGTTCAGGGTCCCTGCGTGCGTGCGCGTACACGCGTGGGCTGCGGCGCGCTATGATACGGAAAACGACGTGGAGGGCGATCGACGGACTGGACGGGACATCCGCTCCAGCTGACAGGAGAAATCCTACATTTCCAGAGTTTTTCAGAGCAGATCGAGCTCGACCGTCACCTCATCCCCTGCCCCGATGCCCGCCTTGCGGCGGACTTCCGCCTTCACCGGAAGCAGATAGCCGCCGCCGTTGAGCGGGAAGACCGACGTTCGCCAGGTCACATCGCCAAGCGTCGCTTCGACCTTCACCGACCTGAATCCGCGCGGATTGCCGAAGGCGTGGGCGCGGATTTCGTCGGACTGATCCTCGGGCACGGTGATGAAGTACCAGCGCCCCGCCGCGTCCGATCCCTTCCAGATCCACAGCAGCGAGGTGACGGTGATCATCGGCTGTACCCCTGCGAAGGCAGGGGCCCAGACAGGCTCCCGAAGGAGCCTTCAGGCAGTGCCGGATACAGATCCTCCCATTCGGGGTTCATCTGCTCAATCTCGCTGAGCTTCCACAGCCGCTTCCATTTCTTCATCTGCAGTTCGCGTAGACGCGCTTGCTGCAGGTCGTCATAGGCAGCGTACCAAACGAGCAGCTTGCATTTGTACTTCCGCGTGAAGCCCGGCACGACGTCGTTACGGTGCTCCCACGCACGCTTCACCAGATCGCTCGTCACGCCGATGTAGAGCGTGCCGTTGCGTTCGCTCGCCATGATGTAAACGTATCCACCTTTCATCCCGCCCCAAACATTACCGAGCTTCCGCTAAAGCTAAAGCTCGGATCTGGGCCCCTGCCTTCGCAGGGGTACGGTCAAGTGCGGGCTAGCGCGTCAATTTACGGTAGGTCATCCGGTGCGGGCGGGTGGCTTCCTCACCCAGGCGGCGGATCTTGTCCTCCTCGTAGGCAGCGAAATTGCCTTCGAACCAGGTGACTTCGCCGTCGCCCTCGAATGCGAGGATATGCGTCGCCAGACGATCGAGAAAGAAGCGGTCGTGGCTGATGACCACCGCGCAGCCGGCAAAATTCTCGATCGCCTCCTCGAGCGCGCCCAAAGTCTCGACGTCGAGATCGTTGGTCGGCTCGTCGAGTAGCAGCACGTTGCCGCCTCGCTTGAGCATCTTGGCGATGTTGACGCGGTTGCGCTCGCCACCCGACAGCTTGCCGACGTTCTTCTGCTGGTCCTGGCCCTTGAAGTTGAAGGCGCCGACATAAGCCCGGGTCGACTGGTCGTGGCCGTTGACCTTCATGTAATCGGCTCCGTCGGAGATTTCCTCCCAGACGTTCTTCGAACCGTCGAGATGGTCGCGGCTCTGGTCGACATAGCCGAGGTGAACGGTCGGGCCGATGTCGACCTCGCCCGAATCCGGCTTCTCCTGCCCGGTGATGATCTTGAACAAGGTCGATTTGCCCGCGCCGTTGGGGCCAATCACCCCGACGATGCCGCCCGGCGGAAGCGTGAAGGAGAGGTTTTCGAACAATAGTTTGTCGCCATAGGCCTTGGTCAGGTCCTCGACCTCGATGACCTTGCCGCCGAGGCGCTCGGGCACCTGGATCAGGATCTCGGCCTTGCCCGGAACGTATTTTTCCTGGGCGGCGACAAGCTGGTCGAACTTGGCGATACGCGCCTTCGACTTGGTCTGGCGTGCCTTGGCGCCCTGCCGGATCCACTCGAGCTCGTGGCGGATCGCCGTCTGCCGGCCCGACTCCTCGCGCTCCTCCTGCTCTAGGCGCTTGGCCTTCTTCTCGAGGTAGGTCGAATAATTGCCCTCGTACGGGAAGTATTTCCCGCGATCGAGCTCCAGGATCCAGCTGACGACATTGTCGAGGAAATAGCGGTCGTGGGTGATCATCAGCACCGCGCCGGCATATTCCTTGAGGTGGTTTTCGAGCCACTGGACGCTCTCGGCGTCGAGGTGGTTGGTGGGCTCGTCCAGCAGCAGGATCGATGGTTTTTGAATCAGCAGCCGCGTCAGCGCGATCCGGCGCTTTTCACCGCCCGATAGGTTCTCGACCGGCCAGTCCGACGGGGGGCAGCGAAGCGCCTCCATTGCCACTTCGAGCTGGTTGTCCAGCGTCCAGCCGTCGACCGCGTCGATCTTGCCCTGAAGCTCGCCCATCTCCTCCATCAGCGCGTCGAAGTCGGTGTCGTCCTTGGGATCGCCCATCTCGGCCGAGATGGCGTTGAACCGGTCAACCATATCGGCGACCTCCCGCGCTCCATCCTTGACGTTCTCGAGCACATTCTTGCTCGGATCAAGCTGCGGCTCCTGGGCCAGATAGCCGACGGTGATGTTCTCGCCGGGCCAGGCCTCACCCTGAAATTCCGTGTCGATGCCGGCCATGATCTTCATCAGGGTCGACTTGCCGGCACCGTTTGGCCCGACGATGCCGATCTTGGCGCCGTGGTAGAATTGCAGGTTGATGTGGCTCAGAACCGGCTTTTGCGCGCCGGGGAAGGACTTGGTCATGTCCTTCATTACGAATGCATATTGGGCGGCCATGGGGTCGCTGCGTTCCTTGACTAGAGTTCGGGAGTTTGGCTGCCAGTTAGGCGTCCATGCGCCATTTTTCTAGGTACCCCTGCCTTCGCGGGTACAGCTTAGTCCCGCCCGACCATCGCCTCCGCATTGGCGAAGCGATACTCGCGATACTCGTCGCGCAAATCCTTCTTGCTGAGCTTGCCGGTCGCGGTGTGGGGCAACTCGACAACGAACTCGATCGCGTCAGGGAGCCACCATTTGGCGACCTCATTCGCGAGGTAATCGCGGATTTCGAGCTCGGTTACATGCCGTTCGTCGTCGTCGCGTACGATCAGCAGCAGCGGCCGTTCGTCCCATTTGGGGTGCGGGATGCCGATTGCGGCAGCCTCCAACACGCCGGGACAGCCCACGGCGGCATTCTCGAGCTCGATCGAGCTGATCCACTCGCCGCCCGACTTGATCACGTCCTTGGCGCGGTCGGTGATCTGGATGGTGCCGTCAGGATGAATCGCCGCCATGTCGCCGGTATCGAACCACTGCCCTTCCTCGCAAGCATCCTGATCCTGCTTGAAATAGCGTCGGACCACCGCCGGGCCGCGCGTCTGCAGCCGGCCCGAACTGACCCCGTCTCGCGGGAGCACTGTTCGTTGCGCGTCGATCGTCCGCAGCTCCACGCCGAACATCGAGCGGCCGGGCCGCGACATGTAGTCGACCTGCTCGTCGTCGCTCAGATCATCCCAATTGGACGGCGGCGCACCAACCGTGCCGACCGGAGACATTTCGGTCATGCCCCACAAATGATTGACGTGGATGCCGCGCTCGCGGAACCAGCGGATCGTCGCCGGCGGTGCCGATGATCCGCCGATGATCACCAGCCGCAGCTTGCCGAGGCTGGCGCCGGTCCGCTCGACATGATCGATCAGCCCGAGCCAGACGGTGGGGACGCCGGCGGTGTGGGTGACGCCTTCGTCGTTGAACAGCTGACAGAGATGCTCGGGCAAATTGTCGCCGCAAATCACCAGCTTCAGCCCGGATATCGCCGCGGCATAGGGGATGCACCAGCTGTTGGCGTGGAACATGGGTACGACGGGCAGCATCACGGAGCGCGCCGACAGATCGAAGACGTCCGGCGCAATGACGCTCATGGCGTGGAGCACGGTCGCGCGGTGTTCGTACAGCACGCCCTTTGGGTTGCCGGTCGTGCCGCTGGTGTAGCAGAGGCCGCAGGGCTCGCGCTCGTCGCCCTCGTACCAGGCGTAATCGCCGTTCTCCGCGGATAGCAGCTCGTCGAATTCGTCGTCGAAGCAAATGAGGTGTTCGGTACTCGTCAGCTGCGGCTTCAGCCGTTCGACCAGCGCCGTAAACGCCCGGTCGTAGAGGATCACCCGATCCTCGGCGTGATTGATGATGTAGAGGAGCTGGTCGTCAAACAGCCGTGGGTTGAGCGTGTGGAGCACGCCGCCCATCCCGACCACGCCGAACCAGGCAATCAAGTGCCGGTCATGGTTCATCGCCAGCGTCGCAACACGCTCGCCGGGGGTGACGCCGAGCCGCTCCAGGGCCTGGGCGAGGCGGCGCGATTTGTCGCTGACCTCTAGCCAGTTGGTGCGGATGAGGGTGCCGTCGGGACGCGCCGCGACGATCTCGCGATTGCCGTGTTCGCGCTCGGCATGATCCATCAACCGCGTGATGCGGAGCGGAAAATCCTGCATTGCGCCAAGCGCGCCCACCGCCGTCTCCCCCGAGAGGAGTACATCATGCCTCAGAACGGCTGGCGATCAAAGCCTTAGAACGGAAGCTTGAACGGCAGTTCCATTCCGCCAGTCAATTTGCCCATCTCTGCTTGTGCACTGAGTGCGGCTTTTGATTGCGCATCTGACGCCGCAGCAGCAACGAGATCTTCGAGCATTTCGATGTCGTTTGGATT
>JAZKBB010000014.1:48547-52315 GCA_040388865.1 Pseudomonadota bacterium
AACCCCGGTGGAAGCGGCAGGCTGCTTTGCATCTTCTCCATCTCTCCGGCAGCGGCAGCATCGGCCTTGCCGCGCGCATCGTTGATCGCAGCGGTGACGAGATCCTCGACCATGGTCTTCTCTGACGGCTGGAGCAAAGTCTCGTCGATATCGAGGCCGAGTATCCGGCCCTTAGCCGTGGCGCGGACCTTGACCATGCCACCGCCCGCGGCGCCCTCAACCTCGATCTTGTCGAGATTGTCCTGCGCCTTCTGCAGCTCAAGCTGGGCGTTCTGGGCCATTTGCATGATCGAATCGAAATCGGGCATTTCGGGCATGTCAGGAGCCTCTGGTTGAGAAGGTTTCGAGTTCCGAGCCGGGAAACGCGTCCATCACCGCGCGGACGTTCGGATCGGCAAGCACATCGGACCGAACGCGTTCCTCGGCGATTTTCTCCTGGTCGAGCAGCGACGGCTCGCCGGTCTCATCCGATAGAGACACCTGCCAGCTTGCTCCGGTTGCGGCCTTGAGCGCCAATGCGAGGTCGCGCGACCAGTCCGAGCCCAGCGGGCGCATCGGCTTGAGCACCAGTTCGGGCGGGGCGTAGCGGACTACTCCGATTTGATCGTGCAGCTGCTGGGCGAGCAAATGCTTGCCGCTCTGCTCCACCGCTTTGACGAGGCCAGCGAAATCGGCGGGGATCTTGGCCGCGGCGCCTGAAGGCCGGGCCGCGGGCGCGGATGAGGTTACGGTCACGGACCCCTCCCCGCTCAGCTTCGCAACCAATGTAGCCGGATCGGGCATGTCGGCGGCGTGGATCAGCCGCAGCAGCGCCATTTCGGCCGCCTCGCGCGGATCAGGCGCGATCTCGACATCCTGAAGCCCCTTGAGAAGCATTTGCCACAGGCGGTGGATCGTCCCCCACGACAGCTGTCGAGCCATTTCCGCGGCAGCCTCGCGCTCTTCGGCGCTGAGCAAGGAGTCGGCGCTCGCGGATGCTTTCGCGCGGGTCGCCGAATGCAGGCTCTCCATCAGCCCCCGCAGCAGTTGGGTCGGATCAATGCCCAGAGCGTGTGCTTCGTCGAGCTCGCTAAGTGCCGCGGCGGCCTCGCCCGCGAGGACGAGCTGCAGCAACCGCCGGATACGGCCGCGATCGGCGAGGCCGAGCATATCGCGCACCTGGCCGGCCGTGACCGCCCCGGCGCCATGGGCGATCGCCTGGTCGAGGATCGACAGGCCGTCGCGGGCCGAGCCTTCCGCCGCCCGCGCGATCATGCCGAGCGCTTCCGACTCGACTTGGACCCCTTCGGCTTTTGACACTTCCCCGAAATGTGCCGCTAATTTCTCCGCTGGGATGCGCCGGAGGTCGAACCGCTGGCACCGCGACAGCACGGTAACCGGCACCTTGTTCACTTCGGTGGTCGCGAAGAGGAACTTCACATGCTCTGGCGGCTCCTCAAGAGTCTTCAACAACGCATTGAAAGCGTTCTTGGAAAGCATGTGAACTTCGTCGATGATATAGATCTTGTAGCGCGCGCTTACGGACGCGTAACGGACGGCGTCGATGATCTCGCGGATGTCGTCGACGCTGGTGTGCGAGGCGGCGTCCATCTCGATCACGTCGATGTGCCGCCCTTCCGCGATCGCGCGGCATGGCTCGCAGACATTGCACGGCGTGATCGTCGGACCGCCCTGCCCGTCCGGCCCGACGCAATTGAGCGCCTTGGCGATCAGCCGCGCGGTCGAGGTCTTGCCGACCCCCCGCACGCCGGTGAGCAGGAAGGCGTGGGCAATCCGCCCGCGCTCGATCGCATTGGCGAGCGTCTTCACCATCGCATCCTGGCCGATCAGCTCGGCAAAGGTCTGCGGCCGGTACTTTCGGGCGAGGACGCGGTAAGGCGTTGTGCTCGCTGCGGCGGGTGGCGCCACTTCAGGCAGATCGAGCCCCAGGCCCGGAGTGTCGTCGAGATCAGAGGAATCAGGCATCTGGGCCTATCTAGGTGGAGCCGGCGCTACTGTCGAAGCCTGATCGATCAGGCTTATTCCAACCTCATGGCCCCACCGGGAGCTTGGACCGAGGTCGAAATCCGAGATCAGCTGCACGCCGATCAGTACCACGAAAAGCATGGTGTCGACGCGGCGCGAGCGAGTGAACAACAGCACTGCCATGGGAATGAAATAGGGCAGCTGGTAAAACCAGAACCAATAGTCGTCCAAGGCTGGCACCGCGCGAGTCCACTGCCAGGCCATTGTCGCACTCTCGACTAGCAGCACTCCGCCGATCACAAGGCGTTTGCGTGCCCAATAATGCTCGTCGAGGTTCTTCCACTCGCCCTTGCTTCGAGGAAAGATCATCGATGCCGACAAATAATAGATCAGCGCTACCGTGAGGCCGACGAATACCGTTCGCCAGCGCACGTGGAGAAGATCGCGGATCGACCAGCTGAACAGCCAGTAACCCGCGACGTCGACCATCACGAACAAGGCAAGAAGTGGCGTGAGGAGCCCGATCGGCCGTCGGGAATGGGCGTCGATCGCGTCCGCGAACTTGATGGCGATTTCGATGAACGTCAGGCCGATGAGTAAGCCGAAGACCGAAAACAGGAATTCGAAATCGGTCATGGCGCTCCCCGCCCTCAACTGTGGCAGGGGTTCTGCGAGTTCGGAAGCTGAAAAAGGTGGAAGCCGACGACCCGGCACGAAATCGTTGTGGCTGCTTCCTTCCGGATCTGACCAGGTTGGCGACTGCGCCGTCCGCCGACTTCCGGGCGGGCATATGGGCGATGACCAGAGCCCACGCAAGTTGCAGCGCCCGCTGACGATTTCATCTGTCATTCATTTGCCAGCAAGCCGGTTCAATGCTTCACTCCGGTTATGCCGTTGCTCCCCCTGCTGATCCTCGCCGCTTCGAGCACCGCTCAGGCCCCCGCGGCGACTCCTGCGCCTGCCGCACCCACTTTTGCGCCACGCCACGGCGGGCGACTGTTCATCAGTCCCATGGGCGAGCCCTTTCGAGCTGATAGCCGCGCGGACGGCCTCGCTGACTGGTTTCGGCAGGCCGATCACAACCATGACGGCCAGCTGACCCTCGACGAGATGCAGACCGACGCGGACCGTTTTTTCGTGCTTCTCGACGTCAACAATGACGGAGAGATCGATCCTGACGAGATCGAGCGCTATGAGACCGTTGTCGCGCCGGAAATCTCGAGCGCGGCCCATTTCGCTATGGCGGCACTGGATGGGTCGGAGAGCGGACGCGGTCATGGGCACCGTCGCGGTGGCGATAGCGGTGGCGAGAATGACCAGCACCAGGGCGCCGGGCGCTACGGCCTGCTCGACTTGCCGGAGCCGGTGACCGCGGCCGACAAGAATTTCAATCGGGGCGTCTCGCGCGAGGAGTTCAGGCAAGCCGCCGCGCAGCGCTTCATCGCCCTCGATCTCGACCATCACGGCTATCTGTCGCTTTCCGGCCTCCAGTCCATCCGGCCCGCGCCGGCGGCCGAGCCGAACCGCGACACCACCCACCCCTCGGATGACGATCCGCACAGCGCCGAACACGGCGATTCACCCATTCCACAGTAAATTCGCTCAGCGCGTGTTCGGGGTCCCGCCCCAATTCAGTTGGCAGCAAGCTGCGCGGGTGCTTGGTCGAACGATGCCGCCGGCGTTCTTCCTTCCTTTGCTCGCCGCCGCCGCCGCCGCACCGGTCGCCGAACCGCCGATCAACGTCGTCGGCCACGCCTGGGCGCCGTTCATCAGCCCGATGGGCGAACCCTTTCGCCCGCGCAC
>JAZKBB010000014.1:52325-68028 GCA_040388865.1 Pseudomonadota bacterium
AACCGACGATACGCTCGCGCGCTGGTTCAACCAGGCCGACCGAAACCATGACGGCCAATTGACGGCCGATGAGATGAAGGCCGACGCCGACCGATTCTTCGCGACGCTCGATACGGACGGCGACGGCCTCATCGGTCCCGAAGAGCTGATTCACTACGAGTGGGAGCTTGCGCCCGACGTCCAGCTCAGCGCGCGATTGAGGCGCCAACCCGGAGAAGGGGCGTCAGCAAAGACAGCTGAGGGTGGCGAGCAGCTGGCAAAGGATCGGCGCTACGGCCCTGGGGTGGGTGAGCCTGACTCGCTGTACGGCCTTCAAGGCGGCGCGCGATACGGTCTGCTCAACATGCCCGAACCGGTCGCCGCGGCCGATGCCGATTTCGACCGGGCGATCACGCGCGCCGAGTTCGAACAGGCAGCACTGGAGCGCTTCCAGCTGCTCGACCGCGAGCATCGGGGTGCCCTGACCCTCGCCGGCCTGGAGGCAATGTGGAGTAGCGTCCTGGCGAAACTGCACGACCGGACACACAAAGCGGAGCAGCGCGACGAGCGTCTCGGCGGTCCACTGCCGCCAGACCGCTAGCGCCCCATCCAGTTGCGCGCTTCGGGCGGGATCCGGACGTCCAGCGACGTCAAATCCTCGGTGAGGATGATCTGACAGGCGAGTCGCGAGGTCCGCGTCGCGTGCGCGGCGAGGTCGAGCAGGTCCTCCTCTTCCTCGCTGGCCTGTGGAAGCTTTTCGAAATCCTTCGCCTCGACGATGACGTGACAGGTGGAGCAGGCCATCACGCCTTCGCACGCCCCTTCCAGCGGTTCGCGCGCCGCCCAGGCGACGTCGAGCAGCCGCTGCCCCGGCGCCGCGTCAACTTCCTTGTCGAGGGTCCCGTCAGCCTTGAAGAAGCGCACCAGCGTCACGCGTCGAGCTTCTCCTGCGCCACGGCATGCGAGGCAATCCGCGTGCAGGCGTCGGTGAGATCGTGCTGCGTCGTATAGCGGCCAAAGCCGAGGCGGATCGAGGAGCGCGTCGCGCGATAGTCGAGACCGAGAGCGCGAAGCACATGGCTTGGCCTGCCGGACCCGCTCGCGCAGGCACTTCCAAGCGAGAAAGCGATATCGCGAAGGTCGGCGATTAGTCTTGCTCCATCAAGGCCTTCGCGGCGGATGTTGAGATTGCCATGATAGCGGTGCGCGGTGCTGCCGTTGATGATCCACCCGGACCCAAGCGCCGCAATCGCCGCCTTCCATAGCTTCTGCACATGGTCGTAGTCGCGCGTTCGGCGCTCGTCGGCGAGCTTTGCCGCGGCGCCAAACCCGACGCACAGCATCGGCGCCAAAGTTCCCGACCGAAGCCCCTGCTCCTGACCGCCTCCGTGGAGCAAGGCCGCCGGCTCCTTGCCCTTGCGCATCCACAAGGCACCGATCCCCTTTGGCCCGTGGATCTTGTGGGCCGAAACGGCGACGAGATCGGGGCCGTTGCACAGCTCGACCCGTCCAAACGCCTGGACCGCATCGCAGAACATCAGCGCGCCGGCCTTGTGAGCCATTTCGGCGATTTCGGAGATCGGCTGGGTGACGCCAATCTCATTGTTGACCTGCATGACCGCGACCAGCAGCACGCGCTCATCCAATTCTCGGGCGAGAAGCTGTCGGTCGAGGCATCCGTCGGGCTGGACCGGAAGCATTGTCAGATCGATGCCCCGCCCTGCCAGCCATTCACAGGTGTCGAGCACCGCGGCATGCTCGGTAGCGACGGTGACGATCCGATTGCGGCCCTCCGGCGCCTTCTCGACACTGCCTTTGAGTGCCCAGTTGATGGCCTCGGTCGCGCTTCCGGTGAAGGCGACGCCTCCTCCCTTGAGCCCCATCGCCCGTTCGACCTGCTTCCGCGCCACCTCGACTGCGGCTTCCGCCTCATTTCCCCAGCGGGAGGGCGAGTGCGGGTTGGCGAACTTGTCTTCGATCCACGGCTGCATCGCCTTGGCGACTTCGGGCGCGAGCGGAGTCGTCGCCTGATAGTCGAGATAAATCACGCGGCCTTGGCCCGCGCCCGCTCCGCGATTCGGCGCCATTCATCCAGGAACCGGTCGATGTCGGCGTCACTCGTGTGCGGCCCGAAGCTGATCCTCAGGAAACTTGCGGCGATATCCGCCGGAACCCCCATGGCGGCGAGAACCGCACTTCCTTTCATTGCGCCCGACGAGCAGGCGCTTCCTGCGGAAACGGCAATTCCCGCGAGATCGAACTGGACAAGCAATGCCGCGCTCGCCGCGCCGGGCAGCGCAACCGCGCCGATCGTCGGGATTCGCGGGCTCTCTTCGCCAATCACTACGCCGCCTGCCTCTTTCACCCCCGCTTCGAGGCGATGGCGCAGCCCGGCAAGGCGGTCGAGGTCGTATGGCTTGGCGGCCAGAGCCGCCGCAAAGGCTAGCGCATTGGGCGCATCGGGCGTCCCGCGGCGATAGCCCTTCTCCTGACCGCCGACCGCCTCCAATATCGCCAGGTCGCGCACAAGCAGGACTCCGACTCCGGGTGGCCCGCCCAGCTTGTGCCCGCAAGCGGCAATGAAATCGGCGTCGGGAAGCGGCAGCTTGCCCGCGGACTGGGCGCAATCGGCCAGCAGCAGCGATCCTGCCCCGCGGATCAAAGGCGCGAGCCGGTCAAGCGGTTGGATGATCCCGGTCTCGTTATTGACCTGCTGGATCGCGACGAGGGCCGGCCCTTCAGTGAGGATCGCGGCGAGCGCCTTCTCGTCGATCAGGCCATCCGCGCCGACCGGAATGACCGTCGAACGCTCGCCCATCGCATGGTGGACCATCGGGTGTTCGGTTGCACCATGCGTTCGCCCCACAACGCGCGCCCTCGTGGCAGCGATTTCGATCGCCTCGCTCGCCCCGCTGGTAAAAATGACGTCATGACGCCAGCCGAGCACCTCGGCGATCGTCGATCGTGCCTCCTCGAGCAAGGCGCGCGAGGCGCGCCCTTCGCCGTGGGGCGAGCTCGGATTTGCCCAGACTTCGAATGCACGATCCAGGGCAGCCCGCGCCTCCGGGAGCACTGGGGTGGTCGCCGCATGATCGAGATAAAGCCTGGGATTGCTCAAAACCACCGATTTCCTGCCAATTGCCACATGAACGGCGGCCCCTATATAGGAGCCGACGCCGCCGCGCACTCGCAAGCGGCACCTTCATAAGCGAGCATATGCCCGAAGTCATTTTCCCCGGTCCCGAAGGGCGTCTCGAAGGACGCTTCCATCCCGGCACGCGGCCGCGCGCACCGGTCGCCATGATCCTGCATTCCCACCCCCAGGCCGGTGGGACGATGAACAACAAGATCGTCCAGCTGCTCTACCAGACCTTCGTCAAGCGGGGCTTCGCGACCCTGCGCTTCAACTTCCGCGGCGTCGGCAAGAGCCAGGGTGTGTTCGACAATGGCATCGGCGAGCTTTCGGACGCGGCATCCGCGCTCGATTGGGTCCAGTCGATCCATCCCGAGGCGGAGACCACATGGATCGCGGGGGTCAGCTTTGGCGCCTGGATCGGCATGCAGCTGCTGATGCGCCGTCCGGAGATCCGCGGCTTCATTTCGATCGCGCCGCCGGCCAACATGTACGACTTCAGCTTCCTCGCCCCCTGCCCGTCCTCCGGCATCATCATCCAGGGCGAAGCCGACGAAGTCGTCACTCCGGGCGCCGTTCAGAAGCTCGTCGACAAGCTGAGGACGCAGCGGCACATCACGATCGATCACGATTTGATCCCGAACGCGAACCATTTCTTCGCCAACGAGCTCGATTTGCTGATGAAGTCGGTCGACGATTATCTCGACATGCGGCTCGCCACCGACCCGATTAAACCGCCTATACCGTCCAGATCATCACGTTCATGACGATGACCAGCGCGGCGACGGCCATCAGGACGCCGCGCGTCCGGGTCTGACGGCTCAGCATCAGCTTCACGCCGGCGGCGAGCAGCAGGAACGCCGCGACCATCGCGGCCGCCATCACGATCGATGAAAATCTATCCATTAGCGAGTACCAGTTTCATCAAGACTTAACCAAAATCGGTCAGATTGCGGCAATGCCAAAGGCTGAGCAGCAGGTGCGCCTCGACGAGGCGTTCGAACGGATCGAGGAAACGATCCTGCCGTGCATCTCGATGATGCTCGACACGCTGATCGACGCTTCCGAGTCAGTCGCCGAAAACGAGCGCCGCTTTCTTGCCGCAGAATTGAAGACGCTCGCCGCCGAGCTCGAGGAGCTGACCAAGGCGGTGGAGCGCTCGAGCCCGGTGCACGTCGAACCAGGCGAATATAAGACCCGCAACGTCGGCTAAGCCGCTTTGCCGACGATCCGCGCGTGCAGCGCCGGATCGACATTCCCGCCCGACAAAATCACGACAGTGTCGTCGATGGGCGCCACCTTGCCCGCGATCAGTGCGGCAAGACCGACCGCCGCCCCCGGCTCGACAACCAGCCGATGATTGTTCCACGCGAAGCGGATCGCATCTTCGACTTCGGCATCGCTGACCGACAGCGCTTTGGCGTTGCGCTCGCGCAATATCCCAAATGTGATCGGCGACACGCGTGGCGTCATGATCGCATCGCAGAATGTGTCGGGGGCGTCGGCAGCGACGGAAACAATCTCGCCACCCTCGAGCGACCGTCCCATGTCGTCCCAGCCCTCGGGCTCCACGATGACGATCTCGGCGTCTGGAACAGCGAGCGCAATCCCCGAGGCCAGTCCGCCGCCGCCACACGGGATCATGATTCGCGCCGGGGACCGCCCGAGCTGCTCGACGATCTCCAGTCCGGCGGTGCCCTGCCCGGCGACAATGGCCGGGTCGTCGAAGCTCGGGACTATTGTTGCCCCGCTCTCGCCCGCAATTCGGGCGGCGATCTCCTCACGGCTCTCCGTCCGCCGGTCGTAAAGCACGATTTCTGCGCCCTCGCCGCGCGTACCGTCGATCTTCACCTGGGGCGCGTCGGCGGGCATTACGATGATCGCGCGAATGCCGAGCCGCCGAGCGGCGATCGCCACTCCGCGCGCATGATTGCCCGACGAAAAAGCAACCACGCCGCGCTCGCGCTCTTCAGGCGATAATTGCAGCAGCCGGTTGGTCGCACCTCTGAGCTTGAAGGCGCCGCCAGTCTGCAGGCATTCGCATTTGAGCCACAAAATTTGGCCGCCGATATTGCTTTCGATCAAGGGCGTGTGCTCGACTAAACCCGCGATCCGCGCAGCCGCTTCAATGACGTCGTTTCGCGAGATTTCACGCCTTTCCTGTAAGCTGCTGATATTTCACCTTTTCGATTAGCCGTTGCAGATCAGCGACATATGACAACCCATTCCCGAGCTGTGGACTGATAAATCTTTACAGCGGGGAACCCCCCACATATATCGCGCTCCCGCTGCCCCATGGGACTTCCAACCGCAAGGCAGCTGTTCGTCAACGTATGCCGAAAGGCATTTGGAGGTCCCTTGAATTGCACCACCACCATCGCGCGCTGGGGCTAGCCGCTGCCCCGACCGGTAGCCGGGGGGCTGCCGCTATCGCCAAGAGCCGTCCGGTCCAGCCGGTTACGTTGCTGCGTCCGCACGCGGCGCGTCGCGCTGCCCGCTTCTTCGTCGAGAAGTTTCCGGGCCGCTCGCTCTATGCCGTCAAAGCGAACCCGTCGCCCGACCTGCTGCAGATCCTCTGGGAATCCGGCATCACGCACTATGACGTGGCATCGATCGGCGAGGTCCGACTGCTTCGCGAGACGCTGCCGCAAGCCGTGCAATGTTTCATGCATCCGGTGAAGGCCGAGGAAGTCATCGCCGAGGCTTATTTTGAGCACGGCGTGAAGACTTTCAGCCTCGATACGATCGAGGAGCTCGACAAGATCGTCCGCGCGACGTCGAAGGATGGCGTCCCAGCGACCGATCTCAACCTGCTGGTGCGCATCCGCGTCAGCTCCGACCATGCCAAGCTCAGCCTCGCATCCAAGTTTGGCGCAGATCCGCGCGATATCGCGACCTTGCTGTTCGCTGCCCGCCAAGCCGCCGACGCGCTCGGCATCTGCTTCCATGTGGGCAGCCAGGCGATGATGCCGGCGGCCTTTGCCGAGGCGATGACGCTGGTTCGAGACGCCATCGTCGAGGCGGCGGTCACGGTCGACATCGTCGATGTCGGTGGTGGATTTCCCTCCTCCTATCCGGGGATGGAGCCGCCGCCGATGGATACCTATTTCTCGGTCATCCACGCGACCTTCGAAGCGCTGCCGATCAGTTACTCGGCGGAGCTCTGGTGCGAGCCGGGCCGTGCTTTGTGCGCCGAATATGCGAGCGTCCTGGTGCGCGTCGAAAAGCGCCGCGGCGACGAACTCTACATCAACGATGGCGCCTATGGCGCGCTGTTCGACGCCGCGCATATCGGCTGGCGCTACCCGGTCCGCCTGGTACGCGAGATCGAATCCCGCACACGGCCGATGGAGTTCAGCTTCTACGGCCCAACCTGCGACGATATCGACCGCATGGCGGGTCCGTTCGAGCTGCCCGGCGATGTCGGGGTCGGCGACTATATCGAGGTCGGCATGCTCGGCGCCTATGGCTGCGCGATGCGCACCCAGTTCAACGGCTTCGGCAACGTCGACTTCGCGATCGTCGACGACGAGCCGATGGCGACCCTGTACGGAGCCGAAGAGCACGAGCGCTCGAACGTGATGAAATTGTAGCCGTTTAAGCCGCTACCGTTCGCCCTGAGCCTGTCGAAGGGCTGTAATTCTCTTTTGCCATGAATAAGGGCAGGGCTTCGACAAGCTCAGCCCGAACGGAGTTTGTGAAATGACGACCGAAACCGTGATCGAGACTCAGGACGCCGAGCGGATCAACGACATGCGCAAGCGGGAACTGCTCGCGACTCCCGTCGAACATATCGACATCACCAGCTTCGACGCGCGTCCGATCATCGATTCGATGGGCAAGATGAGCTTCACCAGCCGCGACCTGTCGCGCGCGACGAAGATCTACAACACTATGCTCGAGGATCAGAGCTGCTCGATCATCCTCGTCATCGCCGGCTCAACCTCGGCCGGCGGTTGTATGGATCTCTATGCTGAGCTCGTCCGGTCGAACATGGTCGACGCGATCGTCGCCACCGGCGCCACTATCGTCGACATGGATTTCTTCGAAGCGCTTGGCCACAAGCACTACCAAGCCACTGAAATTCCTGACGATGATACGTTGCGCTCGCTCTACATCGACCGCATCTACGATACCTATATCGATGAAGAGCAGCTGCAGGATTGCGACCGTACGATCGGCGCAATTGCCGACAGCCTCGATCCGCGCCCCTACTCCAGCCGCGCCTTCATCCGCGAGATGGGCAAGTGGCTGAGCGAGGGTAATGCGAAGAAGCAAGGCAGCCTCGTCCAGCTCGCATACGAGCATGACGTGCCGATCTTCTGCCCGGCGTTCGTCGACTCGTCGGCCGGCTTTGGCCTCGTCAAGCACCAGGTCGACGCGATGAAAGTCAAAAAGCCCTACATGGTTCTCGACGCGATCGCCGACTTCCGTGAGCTCACGAACATCAAGATCAAGGCCGGCACCACGGGCCTGCTGATGATCGGTGGCGGGGTGCCGAAGAATTTTACCCAGGACACCGTCGTCTGCGCCGAGATCCTCGGCCACGACGACGTCGAGGTCCACAAATATGCGGTGCAGATCACCGTCGCCGACGTGCGCGACGGCGCCTGCTCGTCCTCAACCCTCCAGGAGGCGGCTAGCTGGGGCAAGGTCTCGACGGCGATGGAGCAGATGGTCTTCGCCGAAGCGACTTCGGTCCTGCCGCTGCTGGCCAGCGATGCGTGGCACCGCGGCGCCTGGCGCAACCGCGAGCAGCGCCGCTTCGCCAAGCTGTTCGACTAGGGCTGGCTAAGCGCGGCTTCGGGGCGGCTCGGGAATGAGCAAAGCTCCGGTGAGCGCGACGATCACTGCGCCCATCATGTACCATGCCGGCGCGACGGGATTGTCCGTCCAGCGGATCAGCAGCGTCTCGAAGAGCTGCGTCGTCCCGCCAAAGATCGCGATGGCGAGCGCATAGACGATCCCGGTCGCGCCTGCGCGAACCCGTGCTGGAAGCGCCTGCACGAACAGCAGGACGGCCGGGGACGACCCCAGGATGTGGAACAATGTGAGGACCGCCGTCGCCGTGAGCAAGGCGGATGCCGTCCGAAGCTGGTTCAGGACATGAAAGACCGGGACCACGGCGATAATGAGCACGAGCCAGGGCACTACCAGCACCCGCTTCGGCCCGAACCTGTCCGCCATCCACCCGCCAGCCAGGTCCCCCGCGACGCCGATGATGCCGAGGATCACCGTTGCTGCGAATGCCGTCGGCACCGGCATGTGCAGCGTCGATTGGGCGTAGGTCGTCAGATAATCGAGCGTGTAATTGCTGATCGTCGCACCGGCTATTATGAATAGACCGGCCGCCGCGATGAGAAGCAGCGGGCGCCCCGGGCGAATTGCCCCGGCCTCCTCCGGCTGCTCCGTAAGGGTCTCGACCAGGGTCCTGCGCAACCGAAGACCCAGCGGAACGATCGCCGCACCGAGGAGGAAGGCGGCGCGCCACCCCCAGCCTTCGAGCTGACCATTAGTGAGTGTTGACGAGAGGCCAAATCCGACGAGCCCCGCGACAAGCACCGCAAAATCTGCTGACGCAAAATTCAGCGAGATGTAGAGCCCACGACGATTAGGCGGAGCCGCTTCCAGCAAATAGGCGATGTTGGGGCCGACCTCCCCGCCCAGAGCGAAGCCCTGCAGCAGGCGAAAGCAAATCGCGAGCACCGGCGCGGCCATTCCGATGGTCGCATAAGATGGCGTCAGCGCAAGGCCGGTCATCGCGACGCCCATCATCGTAAACGACAGGATCATCGCGGGCTTTCGCCCTTTCCTGTCCGCCATCCTGCCAATCAATAGGCCGCCGAGCGGGCGCGTCAGAAAGCCGACGCCGAATGTCGCTAGCGAAAAGAGCAGGGAATGAGAGGCATCGCCCGGAAACAGCGCGCGGCCGATCTGCGTCGCGAAGAAGGCGTACGTGACGAAGTCGTAGAATTCGAGCGCATTGCCCGCCGCAACCGCGCCAATCTGCGCGGCGCTGAGCTTCAGCCGGTCGCCTGACAATTGCGTCACTCCCGCCGTAGAGCGGATGCGCTTTCGATTGCCAAGCGTAACGAACTGACGCACCCTCGGGCGAGCCAATCGGGGGAGGTTCTTTCATGCATCCAAGTCCGCTGCTCGCGCCGATCGTGGCGCTCGTTGCCTGGTCGCTCGTCATGTATATCTGGTTGTACGTGGCGCGGCTCGGCGCCATGCGTCGGGCGGGTATCAGCGCCAGGGGCATGCGCGGGACGCGCGGTCTCGACGGGATCATCCCCGATGAAGCGAATTGGAAGGCCCACAATTACGGGCATCTGATGGAGCAGCCGACGATCTTCTACGCGATCGTCATTGCCTTGATCCTGATGGGGTTCGACGCGGCGATAAACGTCTACCTCGCCTGGGCCTATGTTGGTTTGCGCGTCATCCACAGCCTGATCCAGGCGACGGTGAACATCGTCATTCCGCGCTTTGTCGTGTTTACGCTGAGCTCATTGTGCCTGATCGGGCTCACCACCCACGCCGCGATCTTCCTCATTCATCACGGGTGAAGCAGGCGGCCAGTTCCGCGTGCGTCGACCAGCGGAACTGCCCGACTGGCTGCACCCACTCAAGCGCATAGCCGCCATCGGCGAGCGTCTTCCCGTCGCGCGCGAAAGTCGCGGGATTGCAGCTGACATAGGCGATCCGCGCCACGGTTGAGCCCGCTAGCGCGGAAACCTGCTCCGCGGCCCCGGCACGCGGCGGATCGAGGATTACCGCGTCGAACGCCTTCAATTCCTTGGCGTCCAGCGGCCGCCGATAGAGATCGCGATGCTCGACGCTCATGGCTGGCGCGGCCCGCTTGAGCGCCGCGACGACATCGCGCGAGGCTTCGGCAGCGTAAGCCGCATGAGTGGCCAGAGCGAAGGCACCGAGGCCGGAGAACAGGTCGGCGAGCTTCGCGCAGCCCGCGGTCGCCTCCTGGACTGAGGCGACCAGCTCCGCTTCGCCGTCCGCGGTTGCCTGGAGGAAACTGCCAGACGGGAATGCCAGCCGCACCCCCGACAAGGTCACGCTCGCCGGCTGCGGTTCGTACAGAGACTCCGGACCAAGACCGCGGTCGACGCTTAGCCGTGCCAACTGATGGTCCATCGCGAAGCCGGTCAGCTGCTCGATCTCGGCAAGGCGGCCCGCGGGCACGCCCTTGAGCTGAACATCGACGCCGGCATCGATCAGCGTTAGCTGAACCTCGGCGATCCGTTTGGGGTGGAGCATGCCCGAAAGCAGCTCGCGCAGGGGCGCGACAAGCGCGAAGAGCTCCGGCCGCAGGATATGGCATTCGCGCATGTCGATGATGCGGTGCGATGCTTCCGCATTAAAGCCGATCGCGACGCCCCGACTCACGTTCAGGGCTTTGAGCGTCGCCCGGCGGCGGCTGTTCGGCGGCGACAAATACGGCTGGCGGATCTCGGTCGTGAGCTCATGCTGGGCGAGCGCCGTCTCGATCCGCGAGACCAGATAGCCGCGATAGGCCTCATCGTCGGCATGCTGGAGCTGACAGCCGCCGCATTCGGGAAAGTGGCGGCATGGCGGCTCCTGGTGGTGCGGCCCGAATGCCAGCGCCCCATCGTCCAGCACGGCATCGCCAGGCACCCCGAATGGTACGTGCCGGCCGCTTGGCGTCACCCCGTCACCGCGGGCGGCAATGCGGACGATCAGTTCGTTCACAGCGAGGCGATGGCCTGAGGGATCGACGCCGCAAGATCGTCCGCGATCAGCTGCGGGCCCGCGATCTCGGCGGCGCGGCCGTGGAGCCACACTCCGGCGGAGGCGGCCTCGAATGCGGGCAGCCCTCGCGCCCGCATCGCCGCTATCAGACCGGCGAGAACGTCTCCGGTGCCCGCGCTGGCGAGATACGGGTGCGCGCGCGGACCGAAGCCGAGCCTGCCGTCAGGCGCGGCGACGAGCGTATCCGGGCCCTTATAGACGACCACCGCACCCGACTGGCGCGCAGCCTCGAGCGCGCGCTCAGGCTTCGTGTCCGGAAGATCGCCGAACAGCTTTCGAAATTCGCCTTCGTGCGGCGTGACGATCGCATCCTGTCCCTTCAGGCGCCCCGGCTCACCAAGATGGGTGATCGCATCGGCGTCGATCACCTTCGGCGCTTTCGACGTCAGCGCCAACGTCAGGACCTGCGGCACGTCGCCAAGCCCCGGCCCGACAAGAAGGCAGCCGATCCGCTCGTCATTCACCGGCGCATGATCGATCTGGACGATCGACGACGGCAGACCATCGATCGGGCGCGAGGTGCTGACCCGGACGTACCCGGCGCCCGCATAGGCGGCGGCCTTGGCGGCGAGCGCAATCGCTCCAGGCATGGCCCCGGCGAGCGCATGGACCAGCCCGCGGTCGTACTTATGGCCGCCCGGGTCGAGCGGCGGCAGCACGGGCGCTGCGATCTCATGCCAGGTCGGGTCGGCGTGGATGCCGATGTCGGCGACCACCAGGCGCCCGCACTTGTGCATCGCCGGGTGCAGCAAATGCGCGGGCTTCAGCGCGCCGAACGCGACCGTCATGTCGTAGTCGTGCAGCGGGTTGAGGAGCGCGCCTGAATCCGTTTCGACGCCGCTCGGCAGGTCGCAGGCGATGGACACCGCAGCCTCGTGCACCAGCTCGGACAGCAGCAGGCTGGTGGGTTCCTCAAGGCCGCGCGTCAGCCCGGTCCCGAACAGGGCGTCGATGAGAAGCGGTGCGCCTTTGGTGTCGGGCAAGAGCTGCTCCACCTCACCGGTCCACTGCCCGCGCGCCCATTTTGCCGCTTCGCTCTTCGGCTTGCTCAACGCGGCGACCCGCACCGTCACGCCGCCCTCCGCCAGGTATCGCGCCGCGACGTAGCCGTCGCCACCATTGTTGCCGGGCCCGCACAGGATCAGCGTCTGCATCGGTCCGGCGAACCGATAGGCGGCTTCGGCAAGCTCAGCCCCTGCCCGCTCCATCAAGTCCTGGACGTTGGTGCCACCGCCGATCGCGGCTTGCTCGGCCGCGCGCATGGCTTCAGCGGTGAGGATAGGGCGGCCACTCATGCGGCGCACCTAGCGCAGGAAGGTCGCCAGACGCCACCATTCGCGCAGGACGGCATCAGCCGCCGCATCGCGAGCCTCTTCGCTGTCAAAAAGCGCGAAGCAGGTCGCGCCCGATCCCGACATGCGGACAAAGTTGGCGCCGGGACGCGTGCCAAGCCATGCCAGCACCGCCTCGATTTGCGGCACCAGCGCGAGTGCCGGTGCTTCGAGGTCGTTCCGCCCTTCGCGCCAGTCGCCAAGTGCGCCGCGGTCGATCCCGTCCCACCGCTCGAACACGTCTGCCGTCGACAGCGCCACGCGAGGGTTCACCAGCAGCACCGGCGTTCCGGAAAGGTCGGACAAGTCGATCGGCGACAGCTCGTCGCCTGCCCCTTGGCCGCGCATCGGCAGGTTGAGCAGGCACGCAGGCACGTCGCTGCCCAATTGCTGGGCTACTCGTTCGGCGATTGAGGGATCGATCGAAAATTCCGCGGTAATCAGGCGCAATGCAGCTGCGGCGTCCGCTGATCCTCCACCAAGTCCTGACGCAACGGGCAAATTCTTTTCGAGTATGAACTCTGCGCCGCCTTCCTGCCCAGCAGCCTCCTTCATTGCCCACCAAGCCGCCGAAACCAGGTTGCCCTGGCCAACATCAGCACCGAACGGACCAGAGTTTTCGACTGTCGATATACCATGCGACGGCCGTCTGAACGTTAGCCAATCGCCGTCAGTGCAAAAGGCGAAGACCGTCTCGATCGCATGGCGCCCATCGGGCAACTTGCCGCGTACGTGGAGCGCGAGGTTGAGCTTGGCCGGCGCGATTTCGCGTGCGGGAGCGGTCAAGGCGCCGCGTCGGCCGGAGTCAGGCCGCTGGCCAGTTTCGCATTGACCCGGGTCGCGACTTCGTCCTCCGCCGTCACCAGCGCCGCTCGCCACGCGAAACGCGCCTCGTAGCGCCGGCCGGAGCGGTACAAGGCATCGCCGAGATGTTCCTGGATTTCCGCCTGCGCGGGGTCCTTACCGGCCGCGCGCTGCAGGGTCGCGATCGCGTCGTCGACTTTGCCGCGCTTGAATTCCGCCCAGCCGAGCGAATCGATGATAGACGCTTCGTCGGGGGCTAACTCACTCGCCTTGCGGATCATCGCCTCGGCGGCATCCAGGTCTTCACCTCGCTCGAGCTTGCCGTAGCCGAGAAAGTTGAGCAGCAGCGGCTGGTCCGGAGCGAGCGTCAGCGCTTGCTGCAGGTTGGCGCGGGCCTCGGGCCAGCGGTTCGCGTCCTCGAGCGCGCTCGCCCGAAGCAGCAGCAAGGACCATAGCTCACCATCGAGCTTCTGCGCCTGCACCAACGCAGCGGCGCGGCCATAAGCGTCAGCAGCCTCGCTGTGCCTCTTCATCGACTGCAGCACGTCGCCTAGACGCGAGAAATCGGCAAAGTCAGCCGTCGGGCTCGCCGCTGCGGTGGCCGCTAGCTGGTAGGCTTCGTTGAACTTCTTGCCTTCGCGAAGGATCTGCGCCTCGACGTCACGAACCTGCGGCATCATCGCATCGTTGGCCGGTATTGCACGAAGCAGCGCCATTGCTTCATCGCTGCGCTGTTGCTTTGCGAGCAACAAGGCCAAAACTACCGTGGCGGCGCTGTTCTGGGGATTGGCGTAACGCGCAACCTGGACCAGACCGATCGGCGGTGAGCCCGGCTGCACCCGCATCAGGTCGCCAGCGAAAGCGGTGAGCACTTCGCTTAGAGCCTTGGGCAGGTTATCGACCGACTGCCCGCCGTTCTTGCCTGCAGTGATGCGCTGCCGGGCGGCAGTTTCCCCAGCTCCCATCCCTTGGACAATCATCAGCGCGCGCGCCTGATCGCCCGCGGCGAGGAAAGCATCGGCAAAGGCGAGGCGCAGCCGCGCGTCGCGGATGCCGGCGCGCCCCACCGCCTGCCGCGCAAACGGCTCGGCTTCCGCCGTTCGCCGGAACTTGAGCAAGATGAAAGCACGCTCCTCGGGATCGAGCGGCGCAAGCAGACTGCCCGTGGAAATCTGGTCGAACGCGGCCAACGCCTGCTGCTGATCGCCACGGTCGGCCGCGGTCCAGGCATTGATCAGTGGCGACAGGAACGTGAGGTCCCCACTGTCGCCGGCTCGAGCCAGCCATTGTCCCGCCTGATCGGGATGCCTCCGGCGAATTTCCTCGGTCGCAAGCAGAAGCCGCGCCTCCACCGGAAGCTTCGCCGCCGGTACGTTTCGGGCGAGCGACAGTGCGAGCGTCATGTCGCCCGCACCGATCGCTTCGCTGAGCGCCTTGCGCGCAATATCGGCCTGGTCCGGCTGGGCTTCGGCCAGCAAGGCGAGCAGCTGCGCCGCGCGCGCGTGATCGCCGCTCATCGCCGCGGCCCGTGCCTCGACATAGGTGCGCGCGGCATCGGAAATGCTGAGCCGCGCCTCGGCCGCGGATGACGTGCCAATCGCCAGCGCAATCGCCGCCGTTCCCACTAGAATCTTACATGTTCGGGTAATTTGGTCCTCCACCACCTTCGGGAGTGACCCAATTGATGTTTTGGGTCGGGTCCTTGATGTCGCATGTCTTGCAGTGGACGCAATTCTGGGCGTTGATCTGCAGCCTCGGTTCACCGCTTTCGCTCTCGACAAATTCATAGACGCCTGCCGGACAATAGCGCTGCTCGGGCCCGGCGTAGACCGGCAGGTTGATCGCCGTTGGTATGTCCGCGTCCTTGAGCGTCAGATGAACCGGTTGGTCCTCCTCATGATTGGTGTTGGAGATGAACACCGAGGTCAGCCGGTCGAAGGTCAGCACGCCGTCCGGCTTGGGGTAATTGATCGGAGCGGCGGCCTCCTTGCGCCTGAGGCGCGTGTGGTCGGGCTTGTGCTTCAGCGTCCACGGAACGCCGATGCCCCATTGGTTCAGCCACAGGTCGAGTCCGGCGTAGAGCGTGCCGAACGCCCCGCCCCAATGCGCGACTGCGGGTTGGGCGTTCCGGACCTTCTTCAGCTCCTTCGCCACCCAGCTCGAGCGCAAGTTCTTCTCATAAGCAACGAGCGTGTCGCTGCTTCGGTCGGCGGTAATCGCCTCGAATGCGGCCTCGGCGGCCAGCATCGCCGACTTCATCGCCGTGTGCGTGCCCTTGATCCTCGGCACATTCAGGAAGCCCGCGGAACAGCCGATCAGCGCACCGCCCGGAAACACCAGCCTGGGGATCGACTGATAGCCGCCCTCGTTGATCGCTCGCGCGCCGTAGGAGACACGGCGCCCGCCTTCGATCTCCGCGCGTATCGCCGGATGGGTCTTCCACCGCTGCATTTCCTCGAACGGCGAAAGATACGGATTGGAATAATCGAGCGCCACGACGAACCCCAGCGCAACCTGGTTGTGCTCCTGGTGGTAGAGGAAGCCCCCGCCCCACGCGCCGCTGAGTGGCCAACCTTGCGTGTGGATCACCCGCCCTGGCTTATGTTTCTCGGGAGGAATATCCCATAACTCTTTGACACCAAGGCCGAATACCTGCGGCCCGCTTTGC